>NZ_JBLXGZ010000014.1:0-89285 GCF_048260245.1 Kordiimonas sp.
AGATCGGCTTGCCGGTTTTGGTGCAATGTTCCAGAAGCTCCGCACCGCTTTTAAACGGGTAAGGCAGCTTCACCTTTTCCTCGATGAATTTGTCCTTCTTGGCTTCCTTTTCGTGCACAATGAAGCCGCCGCCGATGGAATAATAGATCGCACGGGAAAGCTCATCACCGTCCGCGCCGTAAGCCCAGAATTCCATGCCGTTAGGGTGAAACGGCAACTGTTCGCGCGGCAGAAGCTGAAGGTCAGTGTCTTCCTCGAACTTTACAGCCTTTTTACCCATGAGCTTGACGGTTTTGGTCTCTCGCGCGTCCTTGATGATGGATGGGATATTTTCCACATCCACTTCACGCGGGCATTCACCCAGCAAGCCAAGGATGACCGCACCGTCAGAACCGTGACCACGCCCTGTAGCCCCAAGCGAACCATAAAGCTTGGTGACCAGCCGCTCGGTGTTGTCGAGAAGGCCGTCCTCGTCCAGTTTCTCGACAAATTCACGCGCCGCTTTCATCGGCCCCACGGTGTGGGAACTCGACGGCCCGATGCCGATATTGAAGAGATCAAGAACACTTGTACTCATGGTCGTTTTAGCCCTTACGGAATGCTGTTGTTCGCTCGCGGCACACGCTACGTGTGACGCCGCATTTTGGCAACGCCAAATGGCGAAATTATGAGCAACATTATTTCAAAGATCGAATTAACTACAGAAAACAGCCGAAAAATCGTGAAATATTATTACTCAATGCCAAAACATTGTATCTGTCAGCGTTATTCCTGCGTGAAGCGGTAGGCAGAAATGCCGCGTGAGCGTTCATCAAGCACCAGATTACGCGTGAGCGGCGGATTGGCGCGCTGCGGGCAGGCCGGGCGTTCACACAGGCGGCAATTTGGGCCCACGGGCGTGGCGTCCAATGTCTCAAGATCATGACCTTTGGAATAGATCAGGTCGCGCGCGTGAGCGATGTCGCAACCAAGGCCTATGGCGAGTTGCTGGTCTGGCTGGCCGTAGACCGCCCCCACCCGCCTGACCGTGCGTGCAATGGAAAAATATGTCGTCTCATCCGGCATCTGAATGATCTGTGTGGCGATTTTGCCAGAGTTCGAGAAAGTATCGTGCACGTTCCACAAAGGGCAGGTGCCGCCAAAGCGCGAGAAATGAAAACGCCCGGCCGAAAAACGTTTGGAGACATTGCCCGCCTTGTCGACCCGAATGAAAAAGAAGGGCACACCACGTTCGCCGGGCCGCTGGAGCGTTGTCAGCCGGTGGCATACCTGCTCAAAGCTTGTGCCGAAGCGGCGACCCAGGTGTTCAATATCATACTTGAGCGCCTTGGCCGTGGTCAGAAAGCGGCCATAGGGCATGAGGAGCGCACCTGCAAAATAATTGGCGAGGCTAATACGCACCAGCCGCCGTCCTTCTTCAGTTTGCCAACTGTGCGTGTCGCCAAGCCGGTGGATCATCGGCCGAAACTCAAGCATGCCAAGCTGGAACGCCAACTGGAACACGCGCGCAGGCGCATCCAGCATCTCGCTGATCAGCAGTTGCCGCCGGTGCAAATCGAAGTGGCGCAGCGTTTCCGGCATCACCTCATGGGGCATGACCCGTACACGGATGCCGTGCTCTTCATCCAGCCTGCCCGAAAGCACCATGAAGGCGTCCTCCCGGTTAAGACCCAGTTCGTCGTGCAACACTTCGGCGGCTTCATCAAGTTCGGGGAAATAGTTTTTGCGGTCGTGGATATAGTCCCGCACTTCATCCACCGGGAAGGTTGCCTCAACCTCACCACCCTCGCGTTCAGCGAACTGGCTGGATATTTCCTTCGCGTTTTGCCGGGCCTGCTCAAATGACTTGTAAAGAAGTGTAAAAGCCTCAACTGCCTTCGGGGCCGCGTCCGCCATATCCTGCATTTCGCTGCGCGCGAGGCCAATGCCTTTGAACATCGGGTCGGCCAGCACCTCGGAAAGGTCTGCAAAGGCCCGGGCTTCATCGGTGCCGGCAAACGCCGTTAGCTCAATATCATATACCTCGGCAAGACGTAGTAAAAATTGTGCGGAAACAGGGCGTTGGTTGCGCTCCACCAGATTGAGATAACTGGTGGAGAAACCAAGCTCCGATGCCATTTGTGACTGGCTAAGCCCCAGTTCACGCCTGAGACGCCTTATGCGCGGCCCGGCAAAAATCTTCTTCGTTGCTGTCTCAACCATAGCTTAATCCGAATATTTACAAACTTTACATATCAACATTTTGACATTTACAAAAGCATACAACAGAACACTTTTTGTATCAATTGTTGTTTGAAGTCCCGAAATAATGTGAAATATGAATGCTGCTGAACGCAATAAAGTTACTTGTTTTGGGAAGGACAGACCATGTCAGCAGCGACAAAACTACAGGCGGATACACCGTCGCTTGAGATCATTGGCCACATGAACGAGGGCTATGAAACCATCCTCAGCGAAGGCGCACTTGCATTTGTGGCTGACCTTGAAAGCCGGTTTGGCACGCGCCGCAAGGCCCTGATGCAGGCCCGCATGGAACGCCAGAAACGTTTCGATGCTGGCGAACTGCCCGACTTCCTGCCCGAGACAAAAGCCATTCGCGAAGACAACTGGAAAATCCTTGGCACGCCTGATGACCTTCAGGATCGCCGGGTTGAGATCACAGGCCCTGTTGACCGCAAGATGATGATCAATGCTTTCAACTCCGGCGCCAATGTCTTCATGACCGATTTTGAAGACGCCAGCGCGCCCGTTTGGGAAAACATGATCGACGGGCAAATCAACCTTTATGATTACGCTCGCGGCCAGCTTGCCTTCACTGACCCCAAATCCGGCAAAGACTATGCCATGGGTGAAAAGACGGCCGTGCTCAAGGTTCGCCCACGCGGCTGGCACATGACCGAGGCTCATGCGATGCTGAACGGAGAAGCTGTCTCTGCGTCACTGTTCGACTTTGGGCTTTATATTTACCACAGCGCTCAGGAATTGCTGAAACGCGGCACCGGCCCCTACTTCTATCTGCCAAAGATGGAAAGCCATAAGGAAGCCGCGCTGTGGGATGATGTATTCACCTTCACGGAAAAAGAGCTTGGTCTCAAACATGGTACCATCAAGGTAACCGTGCTGATCGAGACCATTACCGCCGCTTTTGAAATGGATGAAATCCTGTTTGCCCTGAAGGACCACATTGTTGGTCTGAACTGCGGTCGTTGGGATTATATCTTCAGCTACATCAAGCGTATCGGCAAAAATCCGGATTACCTGCTGCCGGACCGCGCGCAGGTGACCATGGGCAGCGCCTTCCTCAAGGCCTACTCGCTGCTGCTTATCCGCACCTGTCACCGCCGTGGTGCACACGCTATGGGCGGCATGGCGGCGCAAATTCCGGTCAAGGGCGACGAAGCCGCCAACAAGGCCGCGTTCGAGAAGGTACGCGCAGACAAGGACCGGGAGGCCAGTTTCGGCCATGACGGCACCTGGGTAGCGCACCCGGCGCTCGTACCGGTGGCTAAAGAGGTTTTCGACCGCCTTATGCCGCACCAGAACCAGATTCACCGCACCCGCCTGGACATCGAGATCAGCCAGAAAGACCTGCTGGAGCCACACGAGGGTGAACGCACCGAGGCAGGCTTGCGCGAAAACATCCGCGTCGGCATCCAGTATATTGCGGCCTGGCTGCAGGGCCGCGGCGCCGTACCGCTCTATAACCTGATGGAAGACGCGGCCACAGCCGAGATCAGCCGCACCCAGATATGGCAACAGCTGAAGCTGAAAGCCACGCTGAGCGACGGCCGCACCGTCACAGATCATCTGGTCCGTGACCTCTATGACGACGAGATGAAGAAACTGACCAAGTCCTTAGGCCAGGACCTTGTCGAGGACAGCCGGCTGGCTGACGCCGGTCGGCTGTTCCTCGACCTTGTTTTCAAGCATGAGCTTGAGGAGTTCCTCACCACCCCGGCCTACGAGTTGATCAAATAGCCAAACCGACATGCCAATACACACGAAAGACATTGTCCCAGCCGCCCCGGGACAGCCATGAAGAAGGAGAGTACCCATGAGTAAGACATTTGAAGACCTGATCCCGAACACCCCGAAAGACCGCTACAAGTACATTGAGCGCAACTATACGCCCGCCGATGTTGAACGTCTGCGCGGTAGCCTGAAGATCGACTACACGCTGGCTGATCACGGGTCACGCAAACTGTGGGACCTCCTCAATACCGAAGATTATGTGCATTCGCTCGGCGCCATGACCGGCAACCAGGCCATGCAGATGGTGCGCGCTGGCCTGAAGGCTATTTATCTTTCCGGTTGGCAGGTAGCTGCCGACAGTAACACCGCTTCCGCCATGTACCCGGACCAGAGCCTGTACCCTGCGAATGCAGCACCAGAGCTTGCCCGCCGCATCAACCGCACACTGCAGCGTGCCGACCAGATCGAACACGCCGAAGGCGGTGCCAAGCGTGACTGGTTCGCGCCGATCGTGGCCGACGCCGAAGCTGGTTTTGGCGGCAAGCTGAACTCGTTTGAGATCATGAAAGCTTTCATCGAGGCTGGTGTTGCCGGTGTTCACTTTGAAGACCAACTGGCAGCTGAGAAAAAATGTGGTCACCTCGGCGGCAAGGTTCTGATCCCGACACAACAGCATGAGCAAAACCTGCAGGCCGCCCGCCTCGCGGCTGATATCTGCGGCGTGCCGTCGATCATCATCGCGCGTACCGACGCCGAATCAGCCAAGCTGATCACGTCCGACATCGACGAGCGCGACCACGCCTTTATCCAGAAGGACAAAGGCCGCACCTCGGAAGGCTTCTTCCACCTTGATGCTGGTGTTGACCACTGTATCGCCCGCGGTCTCGCGTTTGCAAAACACGCTGACCTGCTGTGGTGGGAAACATCCACACCGAACCTTGATGACGCGAAGAAATTTGCCGAAGCCATCCAGAAGGAATTCCCCGGCAAGATGATGGCTTACAACTGTTCACCGTCCTTCAACTGGGAAGCCAATCTGGACAAGGAAACCATCGCCAAGTACCAGCGCGAGCTCGGCGCCATGGGCTACAAATATCAGTTCGTGACCCTGGCTGGCTTCCACAGCCTCAACCACGGCATGTTCCAACTGGCAACTGGCTACCGCGACCGCGGCATGGCGGCGTACTCAGAGTTGCAGCAAGCCGAGTTCGGCGCGGAGAAAGACGGTTACACAGCGACACGTCACCAGCGCGAAGTTGGCACCGGGTATTTTGACGCTGTTGCACAAGCCATCACCGGCGGCACCGCATCAACCACAGCCATGGGTGAATCGACCGAAACCGCCCAGTTTAAAGCTGCTGAATAAAGTTTGTCCCTCACACCTGTCCACTATAACGGGTGTAATCTGGCCGATCCCAACCGGGATCGGCCCTTTTTTATTGCCCACAAAGTGCTATATGGAAACAAACCAAGGGCCAACGTTGAACTGAACAGGAATTACATATGGTAAAAGTGTCTGTGACCAACCTCGCGGGTCAGACCCGGATGATCGAAGCGGAAGAAGGCCTTTCGCTGATGGAGAACATCCGCAACAATGATTTTGACGATCTGGCGGCCATCTGTGGCGGCTGCTGCAGTTGCTGCACCTGCCATGTATATGTGGAAGGTGACAAATTCACCGATCTGCCTGCCATGGAAGATGACGAGCAATATCTTCTGGAAGATAGCGAACATTACCGTGACGGTGCATCGCGCCTCTCATGCCAGATTGAGGTGGACGGCTCAATGGACGGCCTCGCCGTCACCATCGCGCCGGAAGCTTGAACCCTACAAATTCTCAATCAGGAGCAGACAATAATGTCAGCGTCAGATCTTCTCTCCATTGGTGAAAAACCAAACGCCATCCCGCTCCGGCTCATAGGCCCCAGCGAGCTAGGCACACTTGGGGAGAAGGAACGCGCCTGGGCCAAGGCCATGCGCTTTGAAGCTGATGCAGGCAAGTTCCTGATTGTACCAGGCGACGCCGGAGCAGCACTGTTGGTGCTTGTTGGCACAGGGGACGCGACCATCACCCCGTGGACCTTGGCCGAAGCTGCAGCCGCGCTCACGGAAGGTGATTATCGCCTTGAAAACGCATCGCCGGAAAATGCCGGTCTTTTGGCGGTTGGCTGGTGCCTCGCGCAGTATCGCTTTGGGCGCTACCTCCAAGACACTGAGGCCCAGCCGCGCAGCCTTATCCTGCCTGAAGGCACGCCTGCCGCCCAAGCCGCAGCGTTCGCCGACGCATCCGCCATGGTGCGCGACCTTGTAAATACCCCGGCAGAAGACATGGGACCCGCGCACTTGCAGGATATCGCCGAGGGACTGGCCGAAGAATTTGGCGGCAGTTGCAAAACCATCGTCGGTGACGACTTACTGGACGAAAATTTCCCCGCCATCCATGCTGTTGGCCGCGCCGCCACCGAAGGGCGGGAGCCACGAATCATTGACCTTAACTGGGGTGATGAAGGGCCGAAACTGACCCTTGTTGGCAAAGGCGTGTGTTTTGATACCGGCGGCCTCGATCTCAAGCCCGCGTCCGGCATGCTGATCATGAAAAAAGACATGGGAGGCGCCGCTCATGCGCTTGCGTTTGCGCGCCTGATTATGTCGACCGGCCTTAAAGTTCAGCTTCGCCTGCTGATACCGGCCGTTGAAAATGCGGTAGACGGTAACGCCTATCGCCCCGGCGACGTGGTGATGACCCGCAAGGGTCTGAGTGTGGAGATTGGCAACACCGACGCCGAAGGCCGTGTTGTACTGTGCGATGCGCTGGCGCTGGCAGGCGAGGACACGCCAGACCTGCTGATGGATTTCGCCACACTTACGGGTGCAGCACGCGTAGCGCTTGGTCCTGACCTGCCAGCCACTTACAGCAATAATGATGCGCTTTGGACCGCGCTGGAAACACAGGCCAGGACAGCGCAAGACCCGCTGTGGCGTATGCCACTATGGAGCCCCTATGACACCATGCTCAAAAGCGACATCGCTGATCTCAACAACACAGCGGAAGGGCCTTTCGGTGGCTCAATCACCGCGGCGCTATACCTGCAACGTTTTGTGGACAGCGCAACACCCTGGGCGCACTTTGATGTCTATTCCTGGTGCCCAAGTGCAAAACCGGGACGGCCCAAGGGCGGCGAGGCTCAAGGCCTGCGAGCCTGTTTTGGTGCCGTCAAAAAATTCTTGGCGCTTGACGATTAAGCCAACAGAGGGCAGTCTTTTACGCAAGCCCGTGTAGCGTTTTCGGGGATCATTCCGGCAAAGGAACGGAAACAGTGGCCGAGAAAACCAACCCTCGTATGTTGAAAATCTGGCACACAGCCAACCTCAACGGTGTGCGCTCCGATGAGCCGGATTTGACAATGCGGCAAATGACCCTCCTGCTCACCGTCTACATGACCAAAGATCCACACACCGTGCGCGGTCTGGCCGCCAAGATGAATGTCACCAAACCGGTGATCACTCGTGCGCTTGATACATTAGGCCGTATAGGGCTTGTCAAACGCAAACGGGATGAGAAGGATCGCCGTAACGTGCTGGTGCAACGCACAGTGAAAGGGGCGGTGTACCTGAGCGAGGTATCTGACCGCATTCTTGCCGCCGAGAAAATCGTCGATCAGAACGAAGGCGATTATGAGTGACCTCCTGCATGCCTTTGGCCTGCCACCGCTTCATGATCCTGAGCGGATCATTGAAGGGGACAAGAATCTAACACATGCCAGCCGCATTGACGGCATCACCGGCCGCCCGATAACCCCGCTAAAGTCTGGGCCCGACACCGCGTCAGAGACCCTGAGCGAGGCGCTGTATGGGGAGCCCGTACAGCTGATAACTGAAGCTCCGGGCTGGTGGCATATCGTCTCTATCATTGATGGCTATATGGGCTGGGTTTCAGAAAGCGCCATCGCAGACTATGAGTTTTTGCCAACCCACAGAGTTACAGCACCCCTGACACATGTCTACTCAGAGCCCGACCTCAAGTCTGAGCCTGAGTTGATTTTGCCCATGGGTGCGTTCGTGAGCCTGCCGGGACTGGAAGAAAACGGCTTTGCTGAAACCGCACTTGAGGGCTGGATTTATAAAAAACACCTTACCCCGGTTGGCAGCGCCGACCCCGCCGAAGCCCCTGTCTCCATCGCTGAACAGTTTATCGGCTCCCCCTACCTTTGGGGTGGACGCTCCAAACTGGGCATCGATTGCTCCGGCCTTGTGCAGGTCTCGCTAGCGCACGCTGGCTTTCGGGTATTGCGCGACACCGGCCCTCAGTTCCGCAGCTTGGGCCGTTTGCTTGGCCCTGAGGAAAAACCGGTGCGGGGAGACCTCGCGTTTTTCCCCGGGCATGTCGGCTGGATGATTGACGGCGTGCACCTGCTGCACGCCAACGCAACGCACATGTCTGTCACCATTGATCCGGTAAGTGAGGTTACCTGTTGGGTGCAGAAGGATCTTGAGCGCAAAGGGAAGACAACCCCGCCCTTCAGCGGTTTCCGGCGTCTGGATTAAGCATGGCAGGACAGGCATAAAAAAACGGCGCACCCGCTGAGGTGCACCGTCTCTGCTCCCTTGAGAGAAGCAATATCTATTGCTGAACTTCCTCAACAACCTCCGCTGCGGCGTCCACGGCACTGTCCACAGCGTCAGTCACAGCATCAACGACCGTATCTTCAGCCACAACCTCAGGCAGCGCCGGGGGGTTGTCATGGAAGGTACGCAAGTAAGCGATCAGATCAGCACGCTGATCTTCCTTGCGGATACCGGCAAAAGCCATGGACGTACCCGGGAAAGTGTTTTTCGGGCTTGCGAGCCACTGATCCAGCGCCTCATAGGTCCAGACACCATCCTGGCCGGAGAGCGCACCGGAGTAACCAAAGCCGTCAACGCCACCAATCCCGCGACCGATCACACCGTAAAGGTGCGGACCGGTACCATCTTTGCCACCTTTTTCGACAGTGTGGCAGCTTTTACATTTGGCGAACTGACGCGCGCCTTTACCAGCATCTGCGCTCTGCAGCAGTTCGGCCAGCGACGGGCCTTCTTCAACCACTTGTTCAGCGGCATCATCGGACGCCACTTCAATGGTGAACGCCGGCTTCTTGTGTTCTTCATGAAACACGCCTTCCGACACCATTGAAATAACCATGATCAACAGTGCGGACGAAAGGATGGCCGCAAAAACTTTATTCGATTCTAAGGACACAGGCTCTTCTCCTTGCAGGCGAGCAATCCGGATAACAATGGCCCACCCCCTGATAACCCTGACAGACGCAGACCGGTAATTCGGGCGGACAATAGCCGCTCACATGACTGATTTTCAAGTCGTCATTTGCATGATTTTCACTTCTAGCGGCAAAAAACAGCATTTTTTTGCTCTCATATCCATGAGGCATATGCGCGCAGGGGTATCTGAATGGCTTTTATGTCACTTCGCGCGTTGACTTGCCCCGTCGCCATTGGCACAAGGTTTGTTCATTTATTTCAAAAATCGTTCGATGAGTAAAATATCATGACAGGGCAAAAAAAACGCTCAGGCGGCGATTCCGCCAATACGATCTCCTTTCAGGGTGAACTGGGTGCATATTCCCACATGGCGTGTGTAGCCAAATTTCCCCATATGGACGTGTTGCCCTGCCCAAGCTTCGAAGACGCCATGGCCGCCGTTCAAAGCGGCGCTGCCCGCCTCGCGATGATCCCGATCGAAAATTCAACTGCAGGCCGGGTCGCGGACATCCATATCCTGCTGCCCGACAGCGGCCTGCATATTGTGGGAGAACATTTTGAAGCCATCCGCCACTGCCTGCTGTGCAGCCCAAACGCTAGTGAAGAAACGCTGAAACGCGTAACAAGCCATGTGCAGGCCATTGGCCAGTGCCGCAAAAACCTGCGCGCCATGGGGCTTGAGCGTATCCCGTTTGCCGATACGGCCGGGTCCGCAAAACATGTCGCAGAAGCCGCCGACCCCACCCTGGGCGCTATCGCAAGCGAACTGGCGGCGGAGGTATATGGCCTCAGGATATTGCGCAAAAACTATCAGGACGAAGGCAACAACACGACGCGGTTTGTAGTGCTGTCGCAAGATGCCACCACCGCCACAGACTACGATGAAGCTGTCATGACGAGTTTCACCTTCGAGGTGCGCAACATCCCGGCAGCACTTTATAAGGCGTTGGGTGGTTTTGCCACCAACAGCGTCAACATGACCAAACTTGAAAGTTATTACGAATCGGACAGCTTCACCGCGACAGAGTTCTACGCCGACATTGAAGGCCACGAAGGCATGGAGAATGTCGCCCGCGCAATGGATGAGCTGCGATTTCATACAAAACGGGTGCGCATGCTGGGCACCTATCCGCAGGAGCGCAAACGCGGCGTGTGTTGAGGAGAGGCGGCATGAAAACCATTGGCCTTCTGGGCGGCATGAGCTGGGAATCGACCACGCTTTATTACCGCCTGCTCAATGAGGGCGTGAAAGCGGCATTAGGCGGTTTGCACAGCGCTGATATCCTGATGCACAGTGTCGACTTCGCCGTCATCGCCGAGTTGCAGAACGCGAACCAGTGGGAGGAAGCCGGTACACTTCTGGCAAAAGCAGCAAAAGGCTTGGAGCGTGCCGGGGCCGATTTTATGCTGATCGGCACCAATACCATGCATATCGTGGCACCGCAGATCGCAGACGCCATTCGCATACCGCTGCTTCATATCGCGGACGCCACCGCTGACGCTATTAAACCCAAGGGCATCAAAAAAGTCGGCCTGCTCGCAACGCGTTTCACGATGGAGAAAGACTTTTACAAAGGCCACCTGCAGGATCATCATGGTATCGAGACCATCGTCCCGGACGCGGAAGACCGCACAACCGTGCACCGTATTATTTACGAAGAACTGTGCCTTGGCCACTTAAGCAGCCAGTCGCGCGATACCTATGTGCAGATCATCGACAAGCTCGCCCAGGCCGGCGCAGAATGTATCATCCTTGGCTGTACCGAGATCGGTCTGCTGGTTGACGAGCGGCATACCACCGTCCCACTCCTTGATACCGCGAGCTTGCATGCTGAAGCAGCGGTGAAGCTGGCAACCGCTCAGATTTAAGCGGCCTTCAGCGCGATAGCCTTGTCTGGCATCACATAGGATTGCCGCGCATGGTCACTGTCGAGCGTCTCGCGCGTGTAATAATCGTCAAGCACGGAAGGTTTACCAAGCAGGTCTGCATTGGCGGCGATAAACACGTCAAAGTCATCGCATGCGTGTTTGTGGCGGCGTTCGTTGATGATCATGAGATACGCCCAGGTGATGGTTTCATGATAGAGACCGTCCAGTTCATGCCTGCGCGCCCAGCTTTTCAACCGCGCTGCGAAGCGCTCAATCGCCTCCGTCAGCGGGAAACGCCCCACATAGATCCACCCCAGGCGCACATGGACCCGGTGGCTGAAAGCCTCACGCGGCAGCGCTCCGCTCTCGAAAGCGCGAAAAAGGTCAAGGTCATTCATCGTTTTCCCCTTACTCTGAGAGATTGTGGCTCATGGTCGCATCAAGCTCACATCCATAAACGACCTTCAACGTCGCAATTTTGGACCGCGTCTCATCGGAAAACACCGGGCTTTTGCCATCAAAGGCATGCAGCACAATACCCTCCAGCAAGTCTCCCAGCGACATATCGAGATATTCCGCAGTGCCCTTCAGCACCTTTACAAGCCGCTTTTCCATACGGACCCCTGTCTGGATTCTCTCAATCTTTGTCATAGTTACACCGTGGCCGTTGAATATATTACCTATGTACCATGGTAACTTTCTGGTGACAAGGATATGAGGTTTTTGAGGCGCAGGCCATGTGCTGCGTAAACACGAATAAACCGCCAGATAAATGCCGAAGCTAAAGTCAAAAGGTCAGCCAGTCGCCGCCTTCACCCTTCTCGATCATCTCGGCGAGGCCACCGATTTCCACATGCGGGCGCGTGATGAGTGTGCCAGGGTCGATGTCATGTTCCCTGAGCGCGCTGTCACAGGCGACAAACCGCACATTCAGCGCGGCGATGCCGTCCAGCAACACGGCACTATCCGCCACGCCGCGAGCCTCAAGCGCCGCGTCCATCTCTGGCGCGGGTTCACCGTCCGATGTCTGCATGGCTTGCCAGCCAGCCCGGGTCAGGAACCGAGCGGCACTTTTCGAGAAAAAGAAGGTCACTGGTCGCCCCATCGCCGCCGCTGTTGCGCCGGTCATCAGCGCCATATGGATACGCTCTGCTGCACCAGAGATCACTAACAGGGTCATTGGCCGCTTAGCTGGCATGTTACCTTCCCTCGCCACAGGCACGGCATTTTGGGTCCTTTGGCAGGCCTATCTTGCGGGTGGTCATGTCAAGTGTGTCCACCAGCAAGATCTTTCCCGCCAGGCTTTCACCTACCCCGGTGATTTCCTTCAGCACCTCAAGCGCCTGCATGGTACCCAGCATACCGGCCACCGCACCCAATATGCCAAAGTCAGCACAGGTGCCCGCTTCCCGCTCAGGCGGCGCTTCGGGCAGGAAACAGCGGTAACACGGCAAACCCTCGCCCGCATGAGGCTTGAAGGTCGCCACCTGTCCCTCATAGGGACCAAGCGCTGCGGAGACGAGCGTCTTTTCAAGCGCAACACAGCCATCACTGACAATCAGCCGGGTTTTGAAATTATCACAGCCGTCAGCCACAAGGTCGTAATCCGCGATGATCTGCCGGGCGTTGGCAAGCGTGATACGGTGCTGATATACTTTAACATTCACATCAGGGTTTAGCGCGCGAATCGCCTCAGCGGCGCTTTCCACCTTTGCCTTGCCGATATTCTCGGTGGTGTGGATGACTTGCCGCTGCAGGTTCGACAGCTCCACCACATCGTCGTCAATGATGCCAATGGTGCCCACACCCGCCGCCGCCAGATACATCAGCATCGGCGCGCCAAGCCCACCTGCGCCCACGACCAGCACCTTTGAACCAAGTAGCTTCGCCTGCCCCGTTCCACCAACCTCCTTGAGGATGATATGCCGCGCGTAACGTTCAAGCTGTTCGTCGGTAAAATCCATAATTACTTTATACCGGTGGAACCAAAACCGCCTGCGCCGCGAGCGGTCTCGTCAAGGGTGTCAACCTCTACCCAAGTGCCTTGTGTGACAGGCGCAATGATCATCTGCGCGATGCGCATGCCGCGCTCAATGGTGAACGGCTCATTCGACAGGTTCACCAGAATAACCTTCACTTCACCGCGATAGTCGGCGTCAATGGTGCCCGGTGTATTGAGAACCGAGATACCATTCTTGGCCGCAAGGCCTGAGCGCGGCCGCACCTGAGCCTCATACCCCGCCGGGAGTGCCATGGCGAGGCCGGTGGGCACCATGGTGCGCTCTAGCGGGCCAAGGGTCACGGCCTCACCCTCGCCGAGCGCTGCATAAAGGTCCATGCCTGCACTTTGTTCTGTTTCATACTTCGGCAGCTTGAGGTCGGCCCCGTGCGGCAGCCTCACCACATTGATCGCCACTTTTGCACTGGTCATATGTTTGTTTTCCCTGAAATCTAGTCTTTGAGTTTGTCGGCGATGCGGGCTGCGAGGCGTTTGGCAACCTCAGCCTTGTCGAGGCGCGGCCAACTCTCACAGCCGCTTTCTTCAATGATATGAATCTCGTTTGTCTCTCCGCCCATGGCACCGCCGGTCGCGGAGACATCATTGGCGACAATCATGTCACAGCCCTTGCGCGCGCGCTTGGCTGTGGCGTAGTCGACAACATTTTCGGTTTCCGCGGCGAAGCCAACCACAAGGCGCGGCCGACCATTTTTCATGGATGCCAGGCCCTTCAGGATATCCGGGTTTTCCGTCAGGCTGAGGGCGGGCAGACCGTCCTTTGATTTCTTGAGCTTCTGATCCGTGCTGTTGCTGGCGCGCCAGTCCGCGACGGCGGCAACACATACTGCGGCGTCGGCTGGCAGGGCAGCCTTGACGGCGGCCTCCATTTCAAGCGCAGTCTCAACGTCCACACGGTCAACCCCAAGAGGGGTGGGACGCTCAACAGGGCCAGTCACAAGCGTCACCTTGGCGCCCAGATTTGCCAGCGCACCTGCAAGCGCAAAACCCTGCTTGCCGCTGGAACGGTTGGCGATATAGCGCACGGGGTCAATCGGTTCATGTGTCGGGCCAGCCGTGACCACGACATGCTTGCCCGAAAGCGGCCCGCTGCCACGTTTGAAAAAAGCCTCAACAGCGTTAACGATGTCCATCACGTCAGCAAGTCGGCCCGAGCCAACCTCGCCGCACGCCAGAAGCCCGGCATCAGGCCCCACCATCATCACGCCATCTTCGCCAAGCTGGCGCACATTGCGCCGCACAGCCGCATGGTCCCACATCTGCGCGTTCATTGCAGGGGCAACCAGAACCGGCTTGTCGGTGGCAAGCAAGATGGTCGCCGCAAGATCATTGGCGAGCCCGCCCGCCATTTTGGCCATCAGGTCAGCGGTCGCGGGGGCAATAACAATAAGGTCGGCTTCGCGGCTGAGGCGGATATGCCCCATCTCGGCTTCGTCCTTGAGGGAAAAGAGATCCGTGTAACACGGGTCACCCGTCAGGCTGGCGACCGACAGCGGTGTGATAAATTCCTGCCCGCCTGAGGTCAGCACACCGCGCACGCTTGCGCCGCGCTCCATCAGGCGCCGCGCCAGGTCAAGCGCCTTATAGGCCGCAACTCCGCCGCCGATGATCAGCAATATGCGTTTGTTTGCCAGCATCACGCTTCTCTCATCCCGTTAAACTTGCCCCAGACATATAGGGTTCTTTCGCCGGGCCCGCAATCTTTGAGGCAAACAACCATACGAAAAGAGCGCCCCGGCAGAACCGTCAAGCGCCCTTCACTAAACCCAAAACCCGTATGCGAGAATCAGACAGCAGCAGACTTTTTAGCGTCAAGGCTGTATTGCCCGGCGCCGGCGGCCATTAACACCAGAAAACCACCAGCCATGCCAAAGTTTTTCATGAACATGCCCATTTGCATCTGGTCGGCGAAATTGGCGTGAAACATAATGGCGGTCAAACCGCAAAAGCCTGCGAGCAAAAACGCAACAATGCGTGTTTGAAAGCCAACAAGAATAGCAAGCCCTGCGATCAACTCAAACAGCGCGGCAGGCCAGAACAGGAAGCTAGGGATGCCCTGCGCTTCCATATATTGCATGGTACCTGACGGATCACCCATGATTTTGCCAAAGCCTGCCAGCACAAAGATAAGCGCCAGCAGAACACGGCCCAAAAGATGTGCATAAGGTGTCAATTTTTCCATGGTTCCCTCCCCTAATGGAAGAAACCAGTGTCGCCTAAAACGGGAAAATCCACAAGCAGACTTAAAGTGCGAGGATTTTGAGGATAGCTGCGCCAACAACCAGCCCTAGCGCGAACGGGAAAAGGCTTGATTTCTGCCCAACCTGTGGCGCGGGCTCAGGCATCGCCACCACCGGCACTTCATCATCGCTCAGCCAGCGCTCAAGCTTTGCGGGCAGACGGTCCAGAAGGCGCGGCAGGTTGTTGATGGCGTCAGCAAAGCGGGCTTCAGGCGACAGATTGCCCCTGATCCAGCGCTCGATCACCGGTTCGGATATCTGCCACATATTAGCGCGCGGGTTGAGATGCAGGGCCATGCCTTCCGCCATCACCATCGTGCGCTGCAGCAAAAGAAGCTGCGGCTGCGTCTGCATCGAAAAACGTTCAGTGGTGGCAAAAAGCTGTGCCAGAAGCTGGCCTGCGGAAATTTCTTCGACTGGTAGATCCATAATCGGGTCAGCGATCGAGCGCATCGCCTGCGCAAACTCTTCAAGGCTCTGGTCCTTCGATACATAGCCCGCATCAAAGTGGATCTGCGCCACCCTTTGGTAATCCCGTCGGATAAAGCCATACAGTATCTCGGCCAAAAACCGGCGTTCCGGTTTTGACAGGCGGCCCATAATGCCAAAGTCGATGGCAACAATGGTGCCGTCTGCCTGCACAATCAGGTTTCCCTGGTGCAGGTCGGCATGGAAAAACCCGTCCCTCAGCGCTTGTGTGAGGAATACTTGCACAACACGGGCCCCAAGGGCAGTCAGGTCATGCCCGGCGGCTTCAAGTGCTGCACTGTCTGCCAGACGCACACCCTCCACCCATTCAAGTGTCAGCACACTTCTGGTCGTGTGGTCCCACTCGATTTTCGGCAAGCGGTAGCCACTTTCGCTGGCCATATTTTCCTTAAGCTCAGCCGCTGCCGCCGCTTCAAGGCGCAGGTCCATCTCCCTGAGCACCGTCTCGCGCACCTTTGCCACAACCTTGGTAAGGCGCAGGCGTTGTGCCTCCCGCACATGACGTTCAGCCAAGTCGGCCAGCCATTCAAAAAGCCTGAGATCACGGGTGAAACGCGCCACCACATCGGGGCGCAATACCTTAACCGCAACAGGCAACCCCGCCGTCGTTACCGCCTTATGGACCTGCGCGATGGAAGCCGCCGCCACTGGTTTCTCTTCAAACGCGCTGTAATGGTCTGTCAGGCTGCCGCCCAGTTCACGCTCAATTGTTTCTTTTGCCTTGGCAAAGGGAAACGGCGGCAAGCGGTCCTGCAGGGTAGTGAGGCCTTCGGCCAGTGGCCGTCCCACAAGGTCCGGTCGGGTCGCGAGCGTTTGCCCGAGCTTGATGTAAGCGGGACCCATGCCGGCAAGCGCAAGGGCGAGCCGCTCGCCATCCGCACCCGGCAACCCGCGCCGACGCGGGATATAAAAAGTCAGCGCCCGCAGAAGCTTCGGCGCCCAGGCTGGTACCAGCTCAATGCTGGCGAGCGCGCGAATGGCACCGTAGCGCCTCAGCCCGGTTGCCAGCAGATATAGCTGTATGAGATAGCGAAGCGTAAGCACGCGCGGCCCCTATATACGTGTACCACTGTGGATGGCAACCACCCCAGCCGACATGGTGCGGTAGCCGACACGGCTGAAACCCGCAGCCTTGATCATCTCAGCAAACCGGTTTGGCGTGGGGAAACGGCGGATAGATTCGACCAAATACTGGTAGCTGTCGGCGTCACCGGTGATCGCCTTGCCCATTTTGGGAATCATATTGAAGCTGTAGCTGTCATATGTGCTTTGCAGCACCGGCACCACTTGTGGGCTGAACTCAAGGCAGAAGAACTTCGCGCCCGGTTTCAGCACGCGGTAAGCTTCCACCAGCGCTTCCTCTATCCGGGTTACATTCCTGATCCCGAAAGCGATGGTATAGGCATCCTTGCTGCGGTCCTCGAACGGCAGCTTCTGCGCGTCCCCGCATACAAATTCAGCGCGGCCAGCATAGCCTTTATCCGAAGCGCGCTCACGGCCAACCCGCAACATCTCGGCATTGATGTCACATACCGTCACCTGTCCGCCTTCGCTGGCGTCCAGGAAGCGGAAAGCAATGTCGCCGGTGCCGCCCGCCACATCCAGCAGATGCATACCGGGACGCGGGTTGATGCTGTTGATGAGCGAGTTTTTCCACACCCGGTGCACGCCCATACTCATGGCGTCGTTCATGACGTCGTAGCGGTCGGCAACCGAATTGAACACCCCGCGCACCATGGACGCTTTTTCTTGTTCCCGCACGGTCTTGAACCCAAAGTGAGTAGTCGATTCGGTGGCGGCTGCGCCGGTTTTCTCGTCTTTGCTGCTTGACATCATGTCATCGGCCCTGTTGCTTGTGATGCGGCGATTTCGGCGGACCATAGCCCAGCAAGGGGCAGGATTGCCAGCGCCCTTTTATCTGTATGACTTTATGCCGCTGAGGGGAACGCGACAAAATGCCCGAATTGCCTGAGGTTGAAACGGTCCGGCGTGGCCTGTCGCCCGCCCTTGAAGGCGCGACGATCGCTGTGGCCACCGCACGGGTGTCCAAGCTCCGCTTCCCGATCCCTGAGGATTTCAGCGCACGGCTCACCGGTAACCGCATTGAGCGGCTCACACGGCGGTCCAAATATATCCTGATGGAATGCGCGGACGGCCTGATGGTGATTCTGCACCTTGGCATGTCGGGCCGGGTGACGATCCACAAGGCGGACGGCCTTCCGGTGGCGCCTGCAAAACACGACCATGTGGAATTGAAAACAGCAGACGGCACGCATGTTATATATAATGACGCACGGCGCTTCGGCCTGATCCTGTTCAGTGACCGGGAAACAATTGCAGATCATCCGCTGATCCGTGACATCGGCCCTGAACCGCTGGGGAACGAATTCAATGTGGATGTGCTCAACGCTGGGCTCATGAGACGCAAGTCCAGCATCAAGGCCGCTCTTCTGGATCAGAAGCTGGTGGCAGGGCTTGGTAATATATATGTCTGCGAAGCCCTGTGGCGCGCGGGAATTCACCCGTCTCGGCAAGCCCTTAGCGTGGCCGGTGACGGCGCGGCGCGCCTTGTCCCCATCATCCGAGACGTGCTGACAGAAGCAATAGCTGCCGGAGGTTCCACCTTGAAGGACTATGTTCAGGCCAGCGGCGAGCTTGGGTATTTCCAGCATAGTTTCAAGGCCTACGGTCGTGAAGGAGAAGCCTGTTCCACGCCCGATTGTGGTGGTACAATAGAGCGAATCGTCCAGCAGGGTCGCTCCAGCTTCTTTTGCAGCACCTGCCAAGAATGAACCATCCGGAGTGCCGAATTTGAGCAAAGAGTGTGCAAAAAAAGCCCTGATATGTGCCATATCTGTGCAGCTGTTCATGACTGGGCACCTTCACGCTGACGAGGATGTTTTCCTCGACGGTTTGCCCGATGTACCGCAGCTCGAAATGGTCACCGCCATCGAGGGGGAACCGGTTATCTTCGACACACCCGCCGGGACGGTGGCCGAGTATAGACTGCTTGTCTCAACCACCAGCGATGAGGCGATTGCCGCTTATAACTCTGCACTGACGGGGCTCGGCTGGGCCTGTACTGAAGCAGCGTATGTAATGACCTGCGCCCGCGAGGAGAATCGGCTGGTTTTCACACAAGCTGAAAATGAGGCCGACGACCACCGCATCATATTGCGCCTCGAGCCGGTGGAATGACCATATATGGCGGGCCCCGGCGTGCTTTATATAAAGGTCTTTTCAAACCGGCCCAAGAGCAGTAGGAGTCTCGACCAACGGTCAGATCAAGAAAAGGCTGATTAATGACTTTTGAAACGATTCTGCTCGACAAGCAGGAAGGGGTTGGACTGATTACATTCAACCGCCCCGATACGCTTAACGCGCTTAACAGCACTCTTTTGAGTGAGCTGGGTGAAGCGCTGCTGGCACTGGATGCAGACGAAGATGTGGGTGCGATTGTTGTCACCGGCAGCGAAAAAGCATTTGCAGCAGGTGCCGACATCAAGCAAATGGCGGAGCTGACATTCGCAGATGTGGCGAAAAGTGACCTGTTTGGTGGCATCAACGATGCATTTGCGCGGGTCCGCAAGCCGGTGATAGCAGCGGTATCGGGCTATGCGCTTGGTGGTGGTTGCGAAATCGCCATGGCGTGCGACTTTATCGTCGCGGCCGACACGGCAAAATTTGGCCAGCCCGAGATCAAGCTTGGGGTGATTCCCGGGATTGGTGGTTCCCAGCGCCTGACACGTCTTGTCGGCAAGTCAAAAGCGATGGACATGATGCTGACAGGCCGGATGATGGATGCCGAAGAAGCCGAACGCTCCGGCCTTATCAGCCGTATCGTGCCGGTGGATGATTTGCTCGACAAAGCAATGGAAATTGCGAGCGGTATCGCGGGACTTTCAGCACCAAGCGTTGCGCTTGCCAAGGAGGCCACCAACCGTGCGCTTGAGACCAGCCTGGCAGAAGGCCTGCTGTTTGAGCGCCGCGCCTTCCATTCGCTGTTCGCGACTGAAGATCAGAAAGAAGGCATGAACGCCTTTATCGAGAAACGCCAGCCGCAGTTCAAAAACTGCTGATGGTATGAGAGGCAGGGGTGAAGGCCAGCGATCCCTTAAGTTTTCTGGCCTTCAACTCTTGACGCCGCGTCAGAAGCGGTATATAGACCCGACCTCGAATTCATACGCGGTTGCCCAGAGTAGTTTGAGGCAGCCCGGACAAATAGAAGAAAGCAAGGACAGGAAGCGCCGGACGGTTTACGGGGCGCGGGGTCCGCAAAAGGTTAAAGAAGAAAATGGCAAATTCTGTTCAAGCCAAGAAACGCATTCGTCAAAACGAAACACGTCGTCTCGTTAACAAGTCGCGCGTCAGCCGCATCCGCACCTATGTGCGTAAGGTTGAAGAAGCCCTCGCCTCAGGCGACAAGGCAGCGGCTGGCGAAGCTCTCAAGAATGCACAGCCTGAAATCATGCGCGGTGTTACCAAAGGCGTCCTTCACAAGAAGACCGCTTCGCGCAAAGTTTCTCGTCTGTCCGCTCGCGTCAAGGCGCTTGCATAAGACACTCGCTTGAGGGGCGGCATGCTGCTTCCGATTCGCCGTCAGGCCAGCGATAAAAAGTTGAAAAGCTGCACTTATTTGGTGCAGCTTTTTTGTTGCCTGAATGTTCTGCGAACAAAGAGAGCACAGGATAGCGCCGGTTCCGGACCTGAATCAATATCTTGTAGCCGCCTATGACTCGCGCCATAGGGCTGTGAATTTAATTGCTGTCAAGCAATAGAATCGGTTGTGAGGGAGAGGGTGCAGCTGTACATTCCGTCCTTACGCGGTGGGCCGGTCGGGCGCCTTACCTTCTCACTAAGAGAGTAGCCCGAATGTGGTTCAGGCCCCAGGCAACGCTAGAGTTTGATGCGATAGTTATTGAGCTGGGATCACGCCACCGCCTTTGGAAATAGCAGATCGGGACATCCGTGCCCTCAGCTGGCGCAGCGCCCTTCTTTTGGTGGGCCAACTGCATTTTACCAGCATCGCCGCAAGTGTGTTTGCGGCACCGGGGAATGGTTGAACCAGCGTCGGGCAAGGCAAAATTGTGTTTGGTGTAAAGGGGGTTTATTGCCCGATGTCAGAGAGGGAGCAAGATACCATGGGGGCTACCGGGGGGGTTGCATCCACACTGAACCAGAACCTTGATCAATCACCATGGCCACGGGTCTGTGAGAAGTTCAAGAACGAGTTCGGCCAGCATGCGTTCACCACATGGCTTGGGCAATTGGGTTTCAATGGAATCGACGGCGGTACAGCTGAACTAACCGCACCGACAAAATTTGTGCGCGACTGGATCCAGCGGCACTATGCACCGCGTCTCAAGGATTTTTTCTCAGGCGAAGACCCGCGCGTGAAAGCGCTGACCATTCGTCTTGCCACCCGCGACGCGCAGGCAAACGGCACGCCAGCACCAATGCCCGCGGCGGCGGCGACCGACCCAGCAGACACCGGCATTGGCGCGCGCACCAGCGAAAGCTCTGCGCTTGACCCCAAATACACCTTTGACAGCTTTGTTGTCGGCAAATCGAACGAGTTGGCCTACGCCGCGGCCAAACGCATCTCCGAGGCGGGCGAGGTGGTTTTTAATCCGCTGTTTCTGCACGGCGGTGTTGGCCTTGGCAAAACCCACCTGATGCACGCCATCGCATGGGAAGTCCGCCGCAGCACACCTGAGAAACGCGTGGTTTATATCTCCGCCGAGAAGTTCATGTTCGAATTTATCGCCGCGCTGCGCTTCAAGGACACCCACGCTTTCAAACAGAAGTTCCGCTCCGTGGATCTTCTGATGGTTGACGATGTGCAGTTCATCGCCAACAAGGAAAGTACGCAGGAAGAATTTTTCCATACATTCAACGCACTGGTGGATAACCGCTGTCAGGTAGTGATTACCGCCGACCGGTCGCCGACCGACCTTGAAGGCATTCAGGAACGTATCATCAGCCGCCTTGGCTGGGGCCTGGTGGCTGACATTCACCCCACCGACTACGAGTTGAGGCTCGGCATCCTGCAGTCGAAGGCGGAGCAATCCAGGAACGTGATTGTCCCCGCCGAGGTGCTTGAGTTCCTCGCCCGCCGCATCACGTCGAACGTGCGGGAGCTGGAGGGCGCACTGAACCGTGTGATGGCCTATGCCACCCTTGTCGGCCGCCCCATCACCATGGACGTTACCCGCGACGTACTACAGGACCTTATCCGAGCCAATGACCGCAAGCTGACGATTGACGAGATCCAGCGCGCCGTGGCCGACTATTTTAACCTGCGATTGGCAGAGATGCTGTCTGAGCGCCGTGCACGCAACATCGCCCGGCCGCGCCAGATCGCCATGTATCTGTCCAAGCAGCTGACGAGCCGCAGCCTTCCCGAGATCGGACGACGCTTCGGCGGCCGTGACCATACAACGGTCATGCACGCGGTTCGCAAGGTCGAAGACCTGCGCCGTGACGACAGCCAGATGGACGACGATATCACCCGCCTCAGCCGCATGCTCGAGGGCTAGGAAACGCAGCCTCTCACACGGCGCAAAAGCGCTGGCGCGACTCGGCTGTTTTCCTTCGATTCCGCGACCCAAAAAAAAGCGCCTTTCTGGCGCTTTTTAGTTTGGTTTGAGCGCTAAAATCGCTATTGTTCCCTATAAATTAAATCCTCACGGCTTCGGGTGGTTATCACCCATCTTCAGGCTGGCAACTGGGAGGCGGTTGGCGGCAGGGAGCAAGCACCCCAAAAGGGGACGAGCGGTGAGGCGGGAGTGTCCGGCACGGGTCCATACTGGGGCAATACTATCCGGGGCCGGGAGAAACAGTCAGACAAGAAGAATTATCCATGAAAGTCACTATCGAGCGGAATTCCCTTCTCAAGACACTGAGCCACGTGCAATCAGTTGTCGAGCGCAGGAATACAATCCCCATCCTTTCAAACGTGATGATGGAAGCAGACGGCGACACGGTCTCCATGACAGCGACCGACCTTGATATCGCTATCGTCGAACGCACAAGCGCCAATGTGGCACAGGGCGGTGCCATCACCGTGCCGGCCCACACCCTGTTCGATATCGTGCGTAAATTACCTGACGGGTCAGAGGTTGAGCTGACCGCCGAAGACAATGACCGCCTGATCGTCAAGGCCGGCCGCTCACGCTTCACACTCGCCTGTCTCGACAAGGAAGATTTCCCGGTGATGAGCGAAGGCGACATGCCACACCGCTTTGAACTGGCGGCGGCTGAACTGAAGCGCCTTATTGACAAGGCCCGCTTCGCGATCTCGACCGAGGAAACCCGCTATTACCTGAACGGCATTTACCTGCATGTGGCCAACACCGAAGACGGTGCCACCCTGCGGGCTGTTGCGACCGATGGCCACCGACTTGCGCAAGTTGAGCAGGACGTGCCCGAAGGTGCCGCCGGCATGCCGGGCATCATCATTCCCCGTAAAACCGTGGGCGAAGTCCGCAAGCTGATCGATGAGTTTGACGGTGCCGTTCAAATTTCCCTGTCTGACACCAAGATCCGCTTCGCCTATGACGGCGCGGTTGTGACCTCAAAACTGATCGACGGTACCTTCCCGGACTATAGTCGTGTCATCCCCAAGGGGAATGACAAGATGCTGGAAATGGACTGCCGCCTGTTCGCGGAAGCCACCGACCGGGTGTCCACCATCAGTTCCGACAAGACACGCTCCGTCAAGCTGTCGATCGCGGAAGACACCCTCACGCTTTCCGTCAACAGCCCTGACAGTGGCACAGCGACGGAAGAACTGGCTGCATCCTATGGTTCTGATGCGCTGGAGATCGGTTTCAATAGCCGGTATCTGCTTGATATCCTCGCACAGGTCGAAGGCGAGACCGTACAGGTATTTCTTGCCGACCCGTCCGCACCGACCGTGCTGAAGGATATGGTTGACGAAGGTGCGCTTTACGTACTGATGCCGATGCGGGTCTGATCACAGGCTCCGTCTGCATGGTCGTGACACACCAGAAAATAAACAGGATGAGCATTCGCTTGAAACGCCACACCCCTTTTGCTGCCTTGCCAATGGTAATACGCCATGGCTGACGCAGTAAAAACCTGGGCTGAAATGCCCCGCCAGGGTGTATATGTTGAAAGCCTGATGCTCACCAACTTCCGCTCCTATACACGGGCCAGCGTGAAGCCGCAGGGGCAGTCGCCCATTGTGGTACTGACAGGTGAAAACGGAGCGGGGAAAACCAACGTGCTTGAGGCGCTGAGCTATCTGGCGCCGGGGCGGGGCCTGAGGCGCGCTACCCTTGACGACGTACTCAGGCAAGGCAGCACCAGCCCGTGGGCTGTGGCCGCGACGCTCGACCTCGCCGGCGAAAGCGTGAAGGTAGGCACCGGGCAGGATATCGGTGCCGGACAGGGCGACAGCGATACGGCAGGTACCAAACGCCTTGTGCGCATTGACGGCTTGGCGGCCGCCAACAGCAATGTTCTCGGTGACCGCTGGGCGGTTACTTGGCTGACGCCTCAGATGGACCGGCTGTTTACCGAAGGGCCAGCCTCGCGGCGGCGCTTCCTTGACCGGCTGGTGCTGGGGCTTTATGCCGACCACAGCCGTCAGGTTGGCGCTTATGAGCGTGTCATGCGCGAGCGCAACCGGCTGATGGGCGACAAGGGTACGCGCGCCGACCCAGCGTGGCTGAGTGCAATTGAAGCCCGCATGGCTGAGCATGCTGTGGCTGTTGCGACCGCAAGGCTTGATTACGCGGGCCAGCTGGCGGGCCAGCTAGCTGAAGCTGAGGACGGGCCGTTCCCGAAGGCGGAGTTGGCCATCGACGGCTGGATCGAGGGTTTACTGGCGGACGGCGTGGCCGCGGTGGAAGCTGAGGCCGCCTACCGCGACAAGCTTATGTCAGGCCGGGCGCGTGATATGGCCTCGGGCCGCACCCATGAGGGGGTACACAAGACCGACCTTGTGGTCACCCATGCGCCCAAGGCCATGCAGGCCGACTTGTGTTCTACCGGGGAGCAGAAAGCGCTCCTCATCGCGCTGGTGCTGGCAAATGCCAAGCTCCAGTCCGCCATTAAGGGGCAGGCGCCACTGATGCTCCTTGACGAGATTGTTGCGCACTTGGACGGGGACCGCCGTTCTGCGCTTTTTGATGCATTGGCCGCCCTTGGTGGCCAATGCTGGTTAACCGGCACCGACCGCAGCCTCTTTGAGGCGCTCAAAGGCCGGGCGGAATTTTTTGATGTGGCTGGCGGTGCGATCCAACCGTGCCACGGATAACAAGAATGAAGGGTCGAAGGTATGAGTGAAGATATGACAAATACACCAGAACAGGAATATGGCGCCGATTCAATCAAGGTCCTGAAAGGCCTCGATGCCGTGCGCAAGCGCCCGGGCATGTACATCGGCGACACCGAGGACGGCTCTGGTCTCCATCACATGGTGTTTGAAGTATCCGATAATGCGATTGATGAAGCGTTGGCTGGCCACTGTGACCTCGTGACCATGACCCTCAACCCGGACGGCAGTTGCACCGTCACCGATAATGGCCGCGGCATTCCGACCGACATTCACGAGGAAGAAGGTGTTTCCGCCGCGCAGGTCATCATGACCCAGCTGCACGCAGGCGGCAAGTTCGACCAGAACAGCTATAAGGTTTCTGGCGGCTTGCACGGCGTGGGCGTCTCGGTTGTGAACGCACTGTCCGACTGGCTTGAGCTTCGCATCTGGCGCGGCGGCAAAGAACATTACATGCGTTTTGAGCGCGGCGAACCGGTCGACGACCTTATCGTTGTTGGCGATTCGGACGGTAAAAAAGGCACCAGCGTGACCTTCATGCCATCGCTCAACACCTTCAAGTTTGTCGAGTTTGACTTCGACCGGCTGGAGCACCGCTACCGCGAACTCGCCTTCCTGAACTCCGGCGTTCACATTCTCCTGCGCGACAACCGCCACGCGGACATCAAGGAGGTGGATCTGTTCTATGAAGGCGGCATCACTGCCTTTGTGAAGTATCTCGACCGCAACAAATCAAGCCAGATTGGTGAGCCAATCACCATCATGGGCGAAAAAGATGGCATCACCGCAGAGATCTCGCTGCAGTGGAACGACAGCTACCACGAAAATGTGCTTTGCTTCACCAACAACATCCCGCAGCGCGACGGCGGCACACACCTCGCGGCCTTCCGCGCCTCGCTCACACGTACAATCAATACCTATGTCAACGACAGCGGCCTAGCCAAAAAAGCGAAGGTATCACTTGCCGGTGATGATGCACGTGAAGGCCTGACGGCTGTGGTAAGCGTGAAAGTTCCGGATCCGAAATTTTCCAGCCAAACCAAGGACAAACTGGTATCATCTGAGGTGCGCCCGGCGATTGAAGGGCTGGTCAACGAGAAGCTGGCCGAATGGTTTGGCGAGCACCCGACAGAATCGCGCATGGTGATCCAGAAAATCATCGATGCCGCATCCGCCCGCGAAGCCGCACGGAAAGCGCGCGAGTTGACCCGGCGCAAAGGCGCACTTGATATCGCCAGCCTGCCCGGCAAGCTGGCTGATTGCCAGGAACGCGACCCGGCGCTCTCCGAGATCTTTATCGTCGAGGGCGACAGCGCCGGTGGCTCTGCCAAACAGGGCCGCAACCGTAAAAATCAGGCCATCCTGCCGCTCAGAGGTAAAATCCTCAATGTGGAACGCGCGCGGTTTGACCGTATGCTGGCATCAAACGAGATCGGCACGTTGATCACCGCCCTTGGTACAGGCATCGGGCGCGAGGACTTTAACGTCGAAAAACTCAGGTACCACAAAATCATCATCATGACCGATGCGGACGTCGACGGCGCACACATCCGCACGCTACTGCTCACTTTCTTCTACCGGCAGATGCCTGAGGTGGTAGAGCGCGGGCATCTCTATATCGCACAACCCCCACTCTATAAGGTGGGCCGAGGCAGGTCTGAGGTATATTTGAAAGACGACAAGGCACTGGACGACTATCTGCTCAATCAGGGTACATCTGACGTCTTGATTACCGACTCCACCGGCGCGCAGCACGCTGGCGCCGAGATTGAACACCTGGCCTCCGAAGCACGAGCCATCAAGGCGATCATGTCGAACGTGCCGCAGCGCTATAACCCGGTCCTTATCGAGACGATGGGTCTGCTCGGCGGCTTTGACGAAAACCTGCTGGAGGACGCCACCGGGCGACAAGCCATGGCTGACCGCATCGCTGACCGGCTCAACTTCCTCGTCGCCACCGATGACGAGCGCGGCTGGACCGGCACTGCGACAGAAGACGGCGGCTATAGTTTCGCGCAGGAGGTGCGCGGCGTGATCGACATGCACAAAATCGACCCGCACTTCATTGAAAGTCAGGAAGCGCGCAGCCTGCACAGACGTATGGGTGAGGTCCGCGGCCTGTTCCAGCAGCCAATCACCATCTCGCGCAAGGATGACGCCCAGTCTGTCGGCACACCGCTGGAGATGCTGGCCATCCTTCTGGCCTTTGGCCGCAAGGGCCTCTCGATCCAGCGCTACAAAGGGCTTGGTGAGATGAACCCCGGCCAGCTTTGGGAAACCACGCTCGATCCCGATGTTCGCTCGCTTCTGCGCGTTAAAGTTAGCCAAGCCGACACGGCGGACGAGGTATTCTCAAAACTGATGGGCGATGTCGTCGAGGAACGCCGTAATTTCATTCAGGACAACGCCCTAAGCGTCGGCAATCTGGATATCTAGCAGTATTGTATGGTGACACATAAAATGAGAATATTGACGCATAAAGTGAGACTCAGTTACACATAAAGTGAGACTGGAGTTCGAGCGTTAGGCGCCATCATCTCGCGATTAATACACTGATTGTGTTGAATTTTTCAGAATACGAATAGAAAAATGGCTGGCAGATTTTGCCAGCCATTTGTTTTAGAAGCTCACAAGGTCCGGAATTCCATGCTGCATTACGTCAGTATTTTTTGGACTTCAGGAATATTTGCCCAATACCATCGTCTAACACCCAAACGCCGGGCGACACATGCCGTGTCGCCGTGAACGTATTGGAGACGAAAAATGGACCTACCATTCCGCTTAGCAGCCAATTCAACGTACTTGCCAAAAGCTGCGATCATCAGGGCGATGGCCTTGATCGCCTTGATTGCCCTGCCTGTCGTACCCGCTGCAGCCTATGCGCCTTACAGTGATACCATCGCGACCTTGATGGACCATATTGAGCAGCAGAAAGCGCGTCTGAATCTTACGGACGAACAGCAGCAACAAGTGGGGCCCATTATGGAAACGAGCCGTGAGCAACGCATGTCGATTTTAGAGAACTATGGGTTTGGACAAGGCAGCAAGCCGAAATTGTCTTTGCGAAACAAGATCAGCTTGGCGAAAGACATGAAATCGGTACGTGAAAGTACGGAACGGGCGTTGGCCCAGCATTTAACGCCAAATCAGATGGCAGAGTATAAAAAAATCCAGGAAGAAAATCGGCAACGTATAAAGGAACTCACGAGTTCCCATTAAATCCCCTCCCTCGGAGACCCGTTCCCGAACTGGATACCTCGACACCGTCGGAAAACCCTGGCGGTGTTTTTTCTTTACGAAAATTGACGGGAATAAAAAGGCGCCGGCGAACGTCCAATACTCTGGGCTCGAAAAAACACAAAGTGTCCGAGCCGGGCGAAAAAAAGGGAATTTCGGTGGAGATGGAACAAAAAAACAGCAGCCCTGTTATCCTGACGTTGCCCGCCGTGATCGTGCTGCTGCAAGTGCTTTGGGCCATGCGTCGCTGTGACAGCCACCTTGGGAAAGGAGTAATGACGAGGTATGCGGGGCGGGTGAAATTACCGCTAAGGAAACTCCATGATGTGATTGGCGGACTGGAATTGCAGCCCGAAACAGTTAGAGAAAAAAACAAGATAACAACGCTGGACGACCAGCAATGATGGCTGTTTGCATGCAGGCCGGGGATTTATCTGTCGAAAAGACAGCGTCGTTCCGGTATTGTTCGCGTGACCCGAAACAAAAAGATGGGTCGCGCGTGGTTTTCCTGGAGCTTGTCATGCAATGCGATCCGGATATGCCGGAAAGTGACTTGATCAAGAATGCAGCTGAGGGCGATCATGCCGCATTCCGGGAACTGGTGCGCCGACATGAAAGCGCGGTTGCCAACACCGTGTTCGGCATGCTCGGGCGCTGTGAAGAAGCCGAGGACGTCGGCCAGGAAACAATGGTGCGGCTATACCGCTCTCTCGATCGCTTCCGGGGCGAAGCAAGCGTCAAGACTTACGTAACCCGAATTGCGATCAATCTTTGCGTGGATGCTCTGCGGCGGCGCAAACGCCGAAGCTGGCAGTTTTGGCGATCAGACGACGATGACGAGATTGATATTGCCGACCCGCGGGATACGCATGAAGATGCGGAACGTCGACAGGGTATCGCGCGCGCGCTCAACACCCTGACGCCTGAATTTAGAAGTGTTGTGATCATGCGGCTTGTCCACGGGCATTCGACCGACGACGTGGCGGACATTCTTCAAATACCGACAGGTACGGTCCTGTCGCGCCTTGCCAGAGCAAAAAAACAACTGGCCAAAGAACTGGAAGATTATATCGATGGCTGACACAGAAAAAACAATGTCCGAGGAACAGCTCAAAACATTGCTCACTACCGTCTCGCAAGACAGGTTTGCACCCTTTTTTGAGCAACGTGTCATGGCCGCAATCCGACAAGAAGAGGAAACGGCAGGCACGGACCTCACCGAGCAGTTTGCTGAATTCTTGTCCGTCGGCTTCAAGCGTCTGGCGATGCCTGTTGCGGCGGCATGCCTCATGGTTGCTGCTTTTAATCTGCAATCAGCTACACCCGATACCGTAGGCACATCCGTCAGTCTGGTGGAAGCCGCCTTTGGCATTCCCACGGCTGGCCTCGATGCCGCTCTGACACCGGATTTTGCCCTCAAACCATAGGACAGGCTGACCATGAAGACGCTGAAACATCCGCTATTGACCATAACGGTTACACTGTCGGCAACACTGATTTTGGGCATGGTTTTGGGAGGCTTGCTCGTAGGTGCCGTCATCCGTGACCGGCTTGATACCTTGCGCGACATTCGCACAGCAGAAGGGTTCACCCGATACGCCATCGAAAAGATTGGCCCCGTACCAGCTGACAAGGAACCCAAGGTTTATGCGATCATCAACACTGCGGGGACCGACGTGGAGCAGATGCTCGAAAGGGGGCGCGCTGGCTTTATGCAAATCATGAACCGCATGGAACAGGACCTGACACCCATCCTGTCACAGGAACAGCTCGAACGCATTCGAGCGGAACGGAAAACTGTGCGCGACCAGCTCGACGGCGACTGATCAGCACGCCCGTTAATTCGTCCAAAGCGTCACAGACAATATTTTCCGATTTTTTTTCTTGTCCGGGAATGAACGCCCGCCAGCCCGCGTCTAACGGCACAGTTCAATAGTACCGAAAGAAAAAAATGAAAAAGAGTTTGCATACACTATCGTCAATGGTCGCGTTTTTGACCGTAGCAATATCGCCATCCGCAATCGCGTCGGAGCCGTTCATATACCCCGCCAAGGGCCAGAGCACCGAACAGCAGCAGAAAGATCGTTACGAATGCCACGTATGGGCAACAGAGCAAACTGGCTTTGACCCTTCCCGTTCGGCAAAAACCCTGACGGCTCCCCCCGCCGAAACTGACACCAAAAACGGAGATGCCAGAAACCTGATCGGCGGCGCAGCCTTCGGTACAGCTGTCGGCGCTATCGCTGGCAAGAATATAGCTGAGTCCGCAGCGATCGGCGCAAGTACTCGTGTACTGACCTCTCGCCTCAAGAATAAACGGAGTCAGGCGAAAGCGCAGGGTGCCTACGAGGCGGATTTGGCTCTCAATCAGAGTTATGTCGCCCAAAAACGCGCTGACTATGACCGCGCAAGTGGGGCCTGCTTAACCGGACGCGGTTACACGGTACAATAACATGATCAACGATCACGTATACGCCACATGGCTATCCTGGAATTTCTTGCGCACTTCACCTGCCTGCTTTTTTCCAACTAGCAGAGCTATTTGAATAACGCTCCCCATAGCAGAGTAAAAATTTACAGGTTCAGACCCCACGCTTTGTCAGCCGTCGGCAGTTCGCTGCCGCTTGGCTGCGGTACCGCTTGCGACCTCCAGCCGGATTGAACCCGGTCCAGGACTTCAGCGCTTACCAAACACAACAGACCTCAACTTATGGAATGATAGAATGACCAATGCAAAATTGGCAGCCTTTGCTGCATCACTAATGATTGTTACCGCGCCAGCAATGGCAAAAGGGGGGAAATCCCCTGATGGCCCAAAGGGCGGTATTGAAGCCAGTATCAACTGGTCCGAACTAGGCGCGTCAGATGATGGCCGCGCTGATAATAGCAGCACCGGCAGCTACCACGTGCAAATGAATGAAGATGAGGAATTTGGCCTTGAAGGTACGTTTGCCGACAAGGTCCACAAAATCGACCCATTCGGCCTCGACCCAGATAATGAGTGGAGCGCCTTGCTTGCAGAAGGGAAGCCCTTTGGCGATGGCAGCAATCTGCTGTTCCGTGAAACCGGCGAGGTTGAAACGAGCCCGGCAGTTGGCGTGGATGCCTTGAAGAATATGCGTGGCTGGCGCGTTGGCGGAGGATACGAGCGTTTGCTAACTGATACCCTCAGCCTGCGTTTGAGCCGGGAATACACAACCTTCGGCAAGGATTTCGACCAGTGGGAAACCAAAGCGGGGATTTTGGTTAAATTTTAAGAGCTTGCACCCGGCCATACCACTCGGGCTTCCTTCCCAGTGCCCCGGGTGTTCTGGAGCGAGGTACCCCATACCTTGCTCCCGTAAGCTGCATCTCGCAGACAACCGGGGTTCAATCTCGTTAGCAGAAGACAAAGACATGACCAAGGTAGCAAAAATTACGAGCATCCTCATTCTGGCCACAGGCATACTCAGCGCTTGCTCAGAGCAAAAAAATGAGATGCCCGCCAACACAACCAGGCCGATAAAACCTTTCCTGATAACCGAAGTAGCATCAGGCCAAATTCGAAAATATCCTGGCGTCCTAGAGGCGACAGATACATCAACAATGAGTTTTCAGCTCTCCGGCAACGTAAAAATACTGAAAAAAAACGCGGGCGATCATGTTGTTGCAGGCGAAATATTGGCTGTTCTTGATAAGCAGCCTTTTGAATTGAATGTGCAGTCTGCAGAAGCTGAACACCAAAATGCTCTGTCCGCCCAGATCATACAAAAGCAAGATTATGACCGGCAAAAACAGCTCTTTGCGAAAGGCTGGGTAAGCCAAGCGGCCATTGACAAGGCCGAAGCGTCCATGTCATCGAGCAGCAGTAGCGTAGACTATGCTCTTTCCCGCCTTGGTATGGCACGCCGCGACCTTGCAAACACGGAACTGCGAGCGCCTTTTGATGGGACAATTGCCTCTAAACATGTCCAGCAATTTCAGGATGTTTCTGCCGGACAACCCCTGCTGGACATTGCCGTAGACGGCGCACTGGAAGCTGTCTTTTTAGTGCCTGAAATGGGTGTGGGACTATTGCATCCTGGCATGCCGGTCACTCTAACATTCTCATCCGTGGAAGGCGCCCATGAAGGCCGTATCACCGAGCTAGGTACAGTCGCATCAAATGCGAATGCGTTTACTGTACGCGCCGCAGTCTTGAACCCACCGTCTGCGCTTCGACCCGGCATGACCAGCGAAATATCAGTGGTGGTGAATGCCGATGCAGCACAAGCCGGTTATCTCATTCCTCTCGAGGCGATTGTGCCTGCAGAGCGAAGAGAGGATGGCGCTCAGGTAGGATATGTGTACCGGGTGGATACGGATACGATGACTATTGAAAAGATAGTCGTCCGAGGGGCAGGCGTACGTCACAATATGTATATTGTGACGAGTGGGCTTACAGCTAACGACATTATCGCGGCGGCTGGTGTTTCCTTCATGCATGACGGACAAAAAATCCGTCTACTGAACCAGTAATCGGAGCCGATCATGTCATTCCTGACCCGCTTCGCCCTTAGGCAGAACCGCTCAATCATTACCTTCATACTGGGCATCATATTGCTTGGTAGTCTGGTCGCGGCCAATTATCCACAAAAAGAAGACCCAAGTATTGTCATTCGCAATGCCACCGTATCTGCTTTTTTTTCCGGCATGCCCCCTGACCGTGTCGAAAACCTCATCACAGAGCCACTTGAAAAGAAAATCCGCGAGATTTCCGAGATTGAAGAAATCAAGTCGGATTCCAAAGCCGGTGTTACAATCATCAATGTGAAAGCCCGGGACAGTGTCAACGATATTGCCGCCGTATGGCAAAAATTGCGCAACAAAATGGACGATGCGCGAGGGCAGTTGCCGGAGGGCACACAGGGTCCAATTATCGATGACGAAAAAGGTCTTACTGCCATTGCATCTATTGCCTTGTGGGCGGAAGGTTTCACGCTGCGGGAGATGAAAGACGCATCAGACGACCTGCAAAGGGCCCTTTACGGCATTGACGGCGTCAAGAAGGTTGAAATATTCGGCGTTCAGAGCGAGCGCATTTTCCTTGAAATGTCAAATACTGGCTTGGCCCAATATGGGATTAGTTCCAACCAAATCATCAATACGCTGCAGCAACAGAATGTCATTTTACCGGGAGGCACGATACGTGCGTCCAACCTGAGCATTCCGATAGAGCCATCAGGTAATTTCCGGTCGGTTTCCGAAATCGAAAACCTTCTGATCAAACTGCCCGGCACCAATCAGGTGATAAAACTGTCTGATATTGCAACTGTCAGGCGGGGATACATCGATCCTGCCGAGAAGCCGGTTTACTATAATGGCCACCAGGCGCTGATACTTTCTGTCTCACTGAACGATGGTGTAAACAGTGTAGCATTCGGAAAGTTGCTAACTGCCAAAGTTGCGGATCTTCAACAATCATTACCGATAGGCATGGTTCTGGAATTCGCGACATTTCAGCCAGACCTTGTCAAAGCTGCCGTTAACGGAGCGGCGACTAACGTCGGTCAAACCCTTGTCATCGTACTTGTCTGTGTAATGGTGTTTCTTGGCATTCGGACAGGTTTGATCGTAGGGCTGATCGTGCCGCTATCCATGCTGTTTGCCATTATCGTGATGCGCATTTTCGACATCGAACTGCAGCGTATGTCGATCTCAGCAATGATTATCGCGCTTGGCCTTTTGGTGGATAATGGCATTGTCGTTGCCGAAGATATCCGACGCCGCCTTGAAGAGGGCGAGGAGCACCTTGATGCTTGCCTGAATGCCGGCAAGTCGCTGGCAGTGCCCCTGCTGACCTCTTCACTAACAACAATTTTGGCATTCCTGCCCATGTTGCTGGCCATCGGTTCTGCCGGTGAATTCACAGAGTCCATCAGTCAGGTCGTTATCATAATTTTGTTGGCCTCCTGGCTGCTCTCTATGACCGCAATACCTGCGGTCGCCAACTGGTTCATGAAGGTGGGGAATGCTCCATCCAAAGCACCGGAAGATGGCGATCAACTCAGTGATCGCTTCAACGGCAAAAGCTACCAGCTTTATGAGCAAGCCCTGCGCGCATTATTGAACAGAAAAGCAATTTTCCTTGGTGTAGTCGCTGCCATTTTCGCCGCGTCTCTGCCGATTTTCAAAACCATCCCGGTTGAGTTTTTCCCTGCGTCCGACAGGAGCCAATTTCTGGTCTATATAGACCTCCCCGCCGGTACCGATACAGAAAAAACAACTGACGCTGTCAGCCGCCTATCGACATGGTTTGCCGATAAACAAGTGAACCCCGACGTCACCAGCAATATCGCCTATGTAGCAAGCGGTGGCCCACGGTTTTATTTGGCACTGCCCTCAATGGACCCTGATCCCCATCTTGGTTTCATGGTGGTGAATACAAAAGACATTGAATCCGTTCCCGCAACAATGGCCCGTGCTCGTGCTCATATCTCGGAAGCTCTTCCTGAGGCACAGGGGCGTGTGAAAATGCTCTCCTTTGGGCCGGGTGAGGCCGGGCTTGTAGAAATTCGCCTTTCAGGCACGGACAGTGACTACCTTTACCAAAAAGCACAGCTGATATCAGAGGCGATGGCGGCTATTCCTGGAAGCGTCAATATACGCAACGACTGGGAAAACCGTGTTGTGAAATTAAGGATAGAGGTTGATCAAACCCGGGCCCGCAGAGCACAGGTGACGAGCCAGGAAATTGCCAACTCGCTATCCACTTTCCTGTCTGGTGCGGAGGTGACCGATTATCGGGAAGGAGACACCATTATCCCTGTCGTGTTACGGGGCGTGGAAGGCGAACGAAGCGATCTCCAGATACTGCAGTCTATATCGGTCTACTCCAGCGCAACTGACACCAATGTGCCATTGGTACAAATTGCCAATATTGTTGCAGAAACACAGTTTTCCCGGATTAAACATTTTAATCAGGAACGCACCATTACCGTAAGCGGGAAGCATACCAGCCGGAAAGCTGCTGACTATGCCAGACTGATAAAACCGACCATTGACACGCTTGGTCTCAAGCCAGGCCATTATTGGGCATGGGGCGGCGAGCTCGAGGATTCGCTAGATGCTCAGAATAAACTGTTTGCTTCATTGCCTTTGTGCGTCGCTGGCATTGTAGTGTTGCTGATATGGCAATTTAACAGTTTTCGCAGGCCGCTGATCATTCTTCTAACCATTCCCCTCTCATTCATTGGAGCTGTGCTGGGGCTAGTCACTCTGCAGGCGACATTCGGATTTATGTCTATCCTTGGCCTCATCAGTCTTATGGGCATTATTATCAACAATGGCATCGTACTGATTGATCGCATTGATCAGGAGCGCAGCTGCGGAAAAGAGGTGCGTGAAGCGGTCATAGCGGCTTGTCTGGCAAGGCTACGGCCCATTGTAATGACAACAATTACTACTGTCTTTGGCCTCTTACCCCTACTCATGTTTGGTGGGTCCCTGTGGTTTGGCCTGGCAACAGTGATGTCCTTTGGCCTTGCAATAGGGACAATTTTGACCCTTGCCGTGGTACCCGCCCTCTACATTTTGTTTTTTAACGCGGGTGTTAAATGATACGGGCCCGATAATGGCTGTTCGAATGATACACATCAGCTTATTTCAGCGGTTGGTCCCCGCATTTGATTGTGCGGGACTAACCTGAATCGTTTGGGCTCTGACGTGCTCCCCCAATGTGATCGAAACCAGATTGAGAGTCCTGCCCTTTCATGCTTGATGGTTGATGTGATGGCAAGAGGGTGTGGGACATGCCCTACACCCTCTTGTTTTGCGATTTCGTTATTCACCGAGGATAATCTCATTTTATGTGTCGCAAATGACGGATTATCTCATTTTATGAGTCACGTAGTCTCAATTAATGCGTCAATTGAATTCTGAAAATAGTGGCTTTCTGCAGAAGCTATTCGCACTTTATGTGTCGCCCTAAAAGTATTGCAAGTTGTCCGTGGTGTAGGGTGACACATAAAGTGAGTCTAGGTTTCGCAGGAAAAAGGCAGTTAGCTATCCGCTAGCTGCCTTTCTTGTCTCTGGAAGTGCCTAGCCGAACATGTTTTATAGAGAAACCGCCGACCGGGTATCAGAAAACTCCCGACACATTCCCGGTGGTCAGAATGCTACCAAGCCCGGAGCGCCTTACAGCATGACCCCCTTGACAGTTTTCGTCTGGCGATCCGGTTGGGCGGCAAGCTCCGACCTTTAGTGAATGCGGAACTTTCCCAGATCGTCAGTGACACTCTCTGCAATTCCAATCGAGGCTGGTTCCGGCATTCGCCGCCACAGGGCATATCACGCGAATAGTACCCCCTACCGCTAACTGTCTTGGCATTTGCACGAGGTTGCGCTATCGCATTCACATAATAGTTGTGTATCGGGGATGAGTGTCGTGGCGGAGCGGACAGCAGAAGGGCTAGATGGAATTGCAGTGAAGGGTCTCCTGCAAGGTGCTGTGTTGAGGGGGCACGACCCCCTTGAAATCCTTCGCGGCGCGGGCATTGATCCGGGCATCTACGGTGATGCTCATGTCGGTATTGATGGCTCCGCCCTTGTGCAGTTGGTGCGGCAAATCCAATTCACCCTTGATGATATTTACCTCGGCTTTTTCGCCCAAAACTGCCGTATGGCGCTTGAGACCGAGCGGCTGTTGGCCTTCCTGCACTGCAGCACATTTGGCGAGGCTTTGAGGGTGAGCATCCGCTTCACTGACGCCATGTCCACCGATGTGGGGCCATGGATTTCAGAGGAACATGGGCCGGGGCTTCAGCATATCTGCAAATATATGACCGTGCCCGGCGTGGACCGGAACATTTTGGTCTGGATCCGGTTTGTCTGGATTTATCATCTGTTCAGTTGGATGCTCGGCCGTCCGCTTGCACTCAGGGAGATTTCGGTGCGCGGCCCGCGGCCCCGGCAACTGAACGGCTTTGACCGCTTTGCCCTTTTTCGCTGCCCAGTCAAATTCAACGCGCCTGTCGATGCTCTCAGTTATGATCGGTGCGACCTGACGGTCCGGCTCGCGCCGCGGTCAATCGGCGAATATGATGACTATTACGCCAGCAAGCCCGACTGGTTTGCCTCCGTCGAGCAAGGCCAAAGCTGGCGGGACCGAACCCAGAATGTACTCATAGAGCTTCAGAAAGCCGGCCTATGGTCTGCACCTATTGAAGTGGTGGCAGCCCGCCTGCGCACACGGCCACGGCGGCTCAGGCAGGACCTCGCCCAGGAAGGTGAGAGCTTTCAGGATATCCGGACCCGACTGCGTGGTGAGCTTGCAAGCGCATACCTCCTCGCAAGCGACCTGCCAGTGACATCAATCGGCTTTGAGCTTGGTTTCAGTGAGCCAGGCAGTTTTTCCCGACATTTCATCTCATGGGCAGGCATGGCGCCCTCAGCCTACCGGGCAACACATATCACTGACGTGGCCAAAATTGCAGCCGCAACTGCCCTACTCAATGAGCGCCGCACCCCCTGAAAACCGGCCGCGAAAAGGCTGTGGTCACTTCTGTCAAATCTTTCCGTCAGTCCTGTCATGGCATCACTGTGCGCTGATGCTACCGTTTTTCCATGCCCGGGAGTTGGGGAAGAACTACCCGGCACGATCTAGAAAATGGGGAAGGAAAAGCGGATGAAACTGAACCGCAACGCACAATTTTTCCGTACGCGCCTTTTAGTGCTTGGCGCGTCAACACTGCTATATAGTGGCCTGCAGGCGAACAGCGCGCTCGCACAGGCGACACCCGCCGAGGAAGGCCGCGACAACACCACGGCAGTTGAGGCAATCGAGATTGAGGACATCATCGTCACGGCGCAAAAGCGACGGGAAGGTCTGCAAAACACACCAATCGCCATCACCGCACTTTCCGGCCAGACCTTGGAGAAAGCCGGGATCGATAGCGTCGGTGGCCTTGTACAGGTGACACCCAGCCTTCAGTTCGGGGAACGCTTCGGCAATATCTTCATTGCCCTGCGCGGTATCGGGCAGGCCGGACAGGATATTGGCAGCCAGGCAGGCATCACTGTCTCGCAGGACGGTGTGCCTTTCCTCAACCACTTCATGATGGACAGCACATTCCTTGACGTTGCCCGTGTGGAAGTGCTGCGCGGCCCACAGGGCACCATTGAGGGGCGCAACGCCACTGGCGGTGCCATCAACGTGCATAGCGCTGTGCCCACGGACGAGGCCGAAGGCTCTGTCACCCTGACAGCGGGCAACTATTCGCGCTACGGCATAAAAGGGCATGTGAACGGCCCAATCGCTTCAGACAAGCTGATGGGGCGCCTTGCGTTCCAGGTTGACCGCGCTGACGGCTGGATGACCAACGCCACGCTTGATACCGACAAGAACGACACCAACTTGACGCAAGTGCGTGCTTCGCTTCTGGCACAGCCGAGCGACACATTCTCCATCCGAACGGTTTTTGAATATCTGAAGGACAAGTCGGACCCTGCGTTCGCAACCGTTCTTGGTCGTGCGCGACCTGACAAGCCAACCGCAGTCGAGGTGCTTGGCCTGCCGGTAAACGACTTGGAAAACAAAATCGTTTACATGAACCACACCGACCAACGGGACACCGAAAGCCTCAAAGCCATTGCCATTGCGCGCTGGGACGTGAACGAAAATGTCGCCATCACCTCAACGACCGGCTTCATCAAACATGACCTGATAATGACAGATATCGATAACGATGGCACCAGTGGCGATTTCTCGGACTTCCCACTTGTGGGCATCCATGTAAAACAGTTCACGCAGGAACTGACGCTCGCAGCAAACCTGAGCGACCGGACCGACATCATCGTTGGCGGTTTTTATATGAACGGTGAGTCCAGGCAGCCCCTTATTCTCAGCGTTCCGCCTACGCTCAACAATGCGTTCACCTATGACCCGGTGGAAGACCTGGATTCATACGCTGTCTACGGCCAGATGCGCTATAAGCTTACAGAACGTCTGCGCGTTACTGCTGGGGGCCGATATACCCATGATAAAAAAGACTTTATCATGGATGCCGTCGTGATTGGCGCGCCCTTCGTAAATGAAGCAGACGGGTCCTGGGGTGCCTTTACGCCGCGCTTCGCCATTGACTATATACCGGACGATCGCATCCTGATCTATGCAAGTGCATCTCGGGGCTTCAAGTCTGGTGGCTTCAACACCTTTGGTGACGTTTCGCAACCGGTCAATATCTTTGATCCCGAGTTTGTCTGGAACTATGAAGTGGGCTTCAAGGGCATGTTCTATGACAAGAGGCTACGCATGGGCGTCACAGGTTTTGCCTCCGAATATTCCAACCTGCAACAAACCCTGTTCCGCATCAATCCACAGACAGGCGTGCGTTACCCTCGGGTTGAAAACGCCGCTACAGCTGACATCAAGGGTATTGAGCTTGAAGTAGAGGCACTTCCCTTCAATGGGCTCAGGGTCATGGCATCGGGTACGCGTCTGTTCGCGGAATTCGGGCCATTCTCAAGCGTCGACCCGATCTACCCCGAACTCGGCATCAAAGACCTGACCGGCAACCGCCTGCCACAAGCGCCCGACTGGCAGTTCAGCACCTCGGTCGAATATAGTTTCGATATATCGGACAGCTTCGAGCTCATAACCCGTGCCGACTATAAGTGGCAGGACGATGTATATTTCGACCTGTTCAATAATGAGCTGAACACGCAGAAATCCTATGGCCTGCTGAACGCAGCTGTCACGCTTGCGACAACCGACACAACATGGTCGCTGACAGCTTTCGTGCGCAATGCGTTTGACAAGCGCTACGTGGGACAATCTCTCACCGCGGCGAGTGACACGACACCGTCCCGCGTTGGCCAGCTTGGTACACCACGCATGTATGGCATCGCCCTTCAACACCGATTCTGAACGACCTAAAAACCGGGAATCCCTCCCCCAACCAACGCATGAGAAGTCTTCGCGTCCCGCCGGGGCTTCTCATGCGAACCACGGGTTCATGGTCTAACCACCTGAATGAAGAACAAGGAATATGAAGTGACAAGTAACTGTAGCGCGGCCTCCGTTCCACAAATCAGACTTTATCAGGATTGGTTGGCCCGGGAACGTGGCCTTCGGTTCAAAGATTACCCCGCGCTCTGGCAGTGGTCGACCACCGATCTTGAAGCTTTCTGGCGCAGCATATGGGACTATAACAAGATTGTCTCACCAAAACCCTATGCCGCAATTCTACGCGATGAGGGCATGCCAAACGCCTTCTGGTTTGAAGGCACAGAAGTCAATTATGCACATCAGATATTTCAGCATGCCGAGCGCGCTGATGCCGAAGGCCAGCCAGCGATCATCGCCGAAAATGAGAAAGGCGAGGTCACCGAGATCAGCTGGAAGGAATTGCAACGCCAAACCGTTTCGCTTGCTGTTGAATTAAGGCAGATGGGAGTGGGGCGCGGTGACAGGGTGGCCGCCTACTTGCCCAATATCCCCGAGGCTGTGGTCGCCTTCCTTGCTTGCGCCAGCCTTGGTGCTGTCTGGGCTTTGTGTTCACCCGACATGGGCACCCCGGCAGTGCTCGACCGCTTCCGGCAAATTGAGCCAAAGGCGCTGATCGCGACAGACGGTGTTTTTTATGGCGGCAAGGCCATGGATCGCAGTGCTGCTGTGCGCGATATGTGCGCGGAGTTGCCCAGCGTCACCGCCGTTTTGGTGACCGCGAGTGGCTACGGCGACAGCCCGGTTGCGAACGCTGTGGACTTCAAGGCCGCGACCGGGCTTAGAGGCGGCGATGTAAACGCCTTTCAGCCCGAGTGGGTGCCTTTTGATCACCCCCTCTGGATCCTCTATTCAAGCGGCACCACAGGGCTGCCCAAGGCCATTGTGCATGGGCACGGCGGAATTCTGCTGTCCGCCTATGCAGGGCATCTACATTTTGACATTGGCCCAAGTTATAACGCCAATACCTTTGGCGAGCGCTTTCACTGGTATAGTGCGACCGGCTGGGTCATGTGGAACCAGCAGGTGAGTGCCCTGCTCTCGGGCTCGACCATCTGCCTTTATGACGGCTCCCCGAGCGGCACAAAAGCTAGTCCGGATTGGCTTACCATGTGGGCGTTTGCCGCCCGGCACAAAATCACATGGTTTGGTGCAGGGGCTGCCTATTACATCAGTTGCCGCAAAGCAGGCGTCACTCTCAGTGAGGCTGGGGACCTGAGCAGTATCCGCGCGCTTGGCAGCACCGGATCACCTCTACCCCCGGACGTGCAGTTGTGGGGCAACCAACAGTTTGCAACTATCGGCCGGCCGAATATCTGGTGGTGCAATATCAGCGGCGGCACGGACCTATTTGCTGGCTTCATGGCGGGGAACCCAGGGCTGCCTGCCACGCCTGGAAAGTTACAGTGCCGCCACTTGGGCGCTGCCGTGGAAGCATGGAATGAAGCAGGAGAGCCCGTGATCGGCGAGGTGGGCGAGCTTGTGTGCACCCGCCCCATCCCCAGCATGCCGTTGTATTTCTGGGGCGATGAGGACGGCAGCCGCTACCTCTCCTCCTACTTTAGTGAATGGCCGGGCATCTGGCGGCATGGTGACTGGTTGCGTATCGACAACGACGGCAGTTGCACCATAACCGGACGCAGTGACGCTACCATCAACAGGCATGGTCTGCGCATGGGCACGGCGGATATCTACGCGGCGGTGGAACGCCTCTCAGGTGTGGCGGACAGCCTGGTCATCGACCTTGAAGACAACGAAGGCGGCAGCCAGTTGCTCATGTTTGTTGTACCCGCTAGCGGTCATGACCTTGCGCCCGCGCTCACCTCCGCCATGTCGCTTGCGATACGGAAAAGCCTGTCGCCGCGTTTTGTGCCTGACCGGTATATCTGCGCGCCGGGTATTCCGCGTACGCTTTCCGGCAAGAAACAGGAACTGCCAGTCAAACGCCTGTTCCAGGGCTGGCCCGTGATCAAGGTCCTTAACCCGGACGCCATCGCCAACCCGGAGATTATCCCCTGGTATGTGTCGCGTGCGCAGGGCTGGCTGAACGACCACACGAGTGAACAGATATCAATCGCAGGGGAAAAATCATGAAAGCCGGTGTAGTAGGAGCGGGCCTCATGGGTAGGGAAATTGCACTCGTTTTCGCCCTTGGCGGTATACCCGTGATCCTGAACGATCTTGACGAGGCAACCCTCGAACGCAGCATGCTCTGGCTCGCAAAGCTTCTGGACAAAGGCGTTGACCGCGGATTGTACACCCGCCATGAAGCTGATACGGCCTTAGATCGCATCCAAACCTCACCGGAGCTCACGGATCTGGCGGGCTGCAGCATAGTCACAGAAGCTGTGTTTGAAGCCCTTGATGCAAAGGAAAAAGTGTTGCGCGCGCTCGACAATATTTGCCAGCCCGAATGCATCCTTGCCTCCAACACATCAACTTTGCCGATATCAACACTTGCTGCGGTCCTTGGCACCAAGCGGCGGCGCAGGTTCCTTGGAACCCACTATTTTTCGCCCGTATCGCGCATGAAACTTGTGGAAGTGATACCGGCGTTCGGTACTGACGCCGAGATAACCGGGCAGATCACCAAGATGTTGAAGTCCATCGGCAAAGAACCGGTGCAGGTAAAAGACGTGGCGGGTTTCGCTGTCAACCGACTACTGCATGCCATGCTGATTGAGGCAATCAAGCTAGTTGAAGAAGGCGTTGCAACACCCGCAGACCTCGACACCGCCTGCCGGCTTGGCCTTGGTCACCCCATTGGCCCGTTCGCACTGATGGACGTAGTGTCATCAAGCCTGTGCCTGCAGGTGCAGGACATCCTTCATAGCGCATATGGCGAGCGTTTCCGGCCCCCTGCTTTGCTCAAACAGCGTGTGGCCGCGGGCTTAACCGGTAGCAAGGACCACACTGGCTGGCTAAAGCACGAATGACGGGGGTATGGAGAGAAAAATACAGGGAGGGGAAAATCTATGAATAATCACGCACTAAAAAAACCGACAAAAAGTATCCCGCCGCAACCGCGCGCGCGAACGGGCCTTGTGCTCGGCATGTTATGTTTTGTCTATGTGCTCAATTTTCTGGACCGGCAGCTTCTGTCGATTCTGGCGAAACCGATTCAGGACGGATTGGGCATCACTGATGGTCAACTTGGCCTGATTACCGGGTTTTATTTCGCCCTGTTCTATTGTTTCATCGCCATTCCCATCGGCTGGCTTGCGGACCGAACAAACCGCGTGAAGGTATTGTCCGCCGCTTGCGTTGTCTGGAGTGCAGCAACCGCCGCCTGCGGCATGGCCAATAACTACGGTCAGCTTGTCATGGCCCGTATGATGGTCGGCGTAGGTGAAGCCGGCGGCGTACCACCGTCATATGCCATCATTTCAGACTATTTCCCGCGGGAACGCCGAGGAACTGCGATGGCTATATTCAATCTCGGGCCACCACTGGGCTCCGCCCTTGGGGTAGCCTTCGGCGCTTCCCTTGCTGCCAGTTTCGACTGGCGCATGCCTTTTTATGTCATTGGTGCCATCGGCGTGATTACGGCCTGGGTTGTGTACCGCGTCATTGCCGAACCAGAACGAGGCGGGCAGGAAGCAGTAGTTGAGGTGATGATGCCGGCACAGCCAGCGCCGGGTTTTTTCAAGACAATTTCACTATTTTTTGCCAACCCCATCCTTCTTCTCGCGGCCGTTGCCAGCGGTGCGGCGAATTTTATCACCTATGGCACAGCTAACTTTGCGACCCTGTTTCTGATGCGGGAAAAAGGTATGGAGCTTGGTGATGTAGCTATCTGGTATGCACTGGTCGTAGGTATTGGCATGAGCGCAGGCATTCTCGTCTCTGGTCGGCTGATCGACAGGTTTGGCTCACGCTCCAAGGCAGCCTATGCAACGATTCCTGCACTTTCGCTTGTGCTTGCAATGCCTTTCTTCCTTGGCTTTGTATGGGCACCCAAATGGGAGAGTGCGCTCCTCTTTCTTATCGTGCCCATGTTCCTGAACTCTTTCTTCCTTTCAGCCACAGTGACCTTTGTTCAAGGCGAGGTGCGGCCGGAACAACGGGTGATTTCCGGGGCACTTCTATTGCTGGTCATGAACTTCATCGGCCTTGGCCTTGGGCCTACCTATGTAGGTATGGCCAGTGATTTTTTCCGGGAAAGTTATGGCAGCCACTCGCTACAGGCGGCGTTTTTCGCACTTGCCCCCATGTACCTCATCGGAGCACTTCTTTATTTCAGTCTGGCTCGTCTCATTAACAGGCGGACAGTCACCACAGGAGGACCCAAGTCATGAAAACCAAGTCCCTTCTCTTTTCTGCTTTTGTCAGCCTATGTGCGCTGACGGCTGGCGTGACGACCTCAGCGGTCGCCAAGGATGCACCTGTTGTAAACGCCTCCGCAGGCAAACTGCGCGGCGTGCATGAAGGCGATACAACTGTATTTCACGCTATTCCATACGCACTGCCCCCCACAGGCGACCGCCGCTTCCGTGCGCCCGTCCCCATGCCTCGCTGGGAGGGTGTGCGCGATGCGCAGGAAGCGGGCCCGGCTTGTATGCAACCCCCTATGGCGACAGGCCCCTACAATCGGGGCGAGGTGAAGATGGATGAAGACTGTCTCATTCTCGATGTGACGGTACCCGACGGTGCTGAGAATGCACCGGTGATGGTATGGATCCATGGAGGCACGTTGATCTGGGGCTCCTCACAGTCACCCATGTATAGCGCTGCTGAATTCGCGAAACGCGGCATCATTCTTGTCTCCATCAATTACCGCCTAGGTGTGCTTGGTTATCTTGCGCACCCGGAACTGAGCGCCGAAAACCCAGACGACATCTCTGGTAACTACGGCCTTCTGGATCAGATAGCCGCGCTCAAATGGGTACGCGAGAACATCGCTGCCTTTGGTGGTAATGCGCAAAACGTAACCATCTTCGGTGAGTCCGCCGGCGCCCTCAGCACTGAATATCTGCTTGCCTCGCCTGCAGCCCATGGCCTTTTTGACCGCGCGATCGTGCAAAGTGGCTATCTCTTCACCATGCCGGAACTGCGCAGCTCCAGACATGAAGAACGCTCAGCCGAGAAGATTGGCAAGGCCCTGACAACGACCCTCGGTGTATCAGGCATCAAGGGCCTTCGGGCCATGGAGGCCCATGCGCTTATCAACCAATCGGCAGCTGTGGGCTACGCCCCCTATGGCACCATTGACGGCAAGGTTTTGAAGCGCCAGCTCGTCGATACCTTTGATCAAGGCGAGCAGGCGAAAGTACCGTTAATGGCCGGGTTCACCAGTGACGAAATACGCACGCTGAGCTTCCTCGCCGCCCCCTACCCGTTGACACCTGAAGCCTATGCCTACGATATCAGGGTGCGATACGACGATATGGCAGAACGCTATCTCGACCTATATCCTGCCGCAACGCTGGATAAGTCCAAGTTCGATTCAACACGCGACGCCGTCTTTGGCTGGGCATCGGAACGCTTGGTCAGGAAACAGGCGGAGGCCGGCCTGCCGTCCTTCCTCTATTTCTTCAGCCATACCTATCCGGCAGCGGTTGAGGCCAAGCTTGGTGCCTTCCATGCCAGCGAAGTACCATATGTTTTTGGCGCCTTTGGGCGCACGCCTGCAAACTGGCCTGCAATGCCGGACACCCCGGTCGAGCGACAGTTCGCCAGCGCGGTGCTGGATTACTGGACCAGCTTTGCAAAAGACAGCATGCCTGTCTCCGCGCATGGGCCAGATTGGCAGGCTTTCGGTGAGGACCGGGCATATATGCATCTTGGCGAGGTGCCGACAGCGGAAAACCACCTGTTCCCTGGCATGTATGAACTGCATGAAGAAGTGATGTGCCGCCGCCGCGCGACCGGCACGCAGTCCTGGAACTGGCGTACCGGCTTCATTGCACCGCCACTCCCCGCTACGGCTCAGGCTTGTACTTCGAGGTGAGAAAGAACTAACCTGTTGGCTGCAAAAAAAGCAGCCAACAGGTATTCGACTGTGCAGAGAACTCAGTTTCCATGGTCTAACTTTGGGCTGAGATTTCCACCTGCTCGGCAACCTCCAGAGCATCATCAACATCTATACCTGATATCCCTCCGCATTCTCTAGTTTAGTATGGCCAAATCACAACTGAACCGCTAGTAGGTTATTGGTCTGCCTGTAGATGAGTGAAGCTTTGGTTCGTCTCATTGAGTGTGTGCCATAGCTGTTGGATCCAAGCCAATTTCTTTAATCCATGGCTTAACTGTGCGCACATGTTGTCTTGTTGAAAGATGCTGGCAACGTTCGACCTAGGCGGGCAAATCTTGTAGCGAGCTTTCAAGGGCAGTAAGCGGTTTTTTTAGGCCACAACAGAATCGGTAAGTTGCTCTATCCATAAAGCGTGATGTTAGGTTGACGAAGTGCCTCTTGGCTTTGCACGCGAGGTCGCTTTTGAGCCAACTGGATCAGCTGGCCAGAAATGACGTGGATATCGCCCCTTCATGTCCTTGACCACTGCGGCCCACGAGCCACGCCAAAAGCCCGGCAAGTCCCTAGTCATCTGTATCGGGCGATGCGCTGGCGAGAGTAGAATGAGCAACAAGGGCGTTTGGCCACCCATGATCGTTGGGTGCTCAGTTAACCCAAAAAGTTCCTGTACACGAACCTCGATTGCGGGCGCTGTTTCATGAGCGTAATTGATGGAGAAGCGAGAACCGGTCGGTGCCTGAAAATGCGAGGGAAGTAACGAGTCGATCTGCGATCTCAATTCCCACGGTAATAGTGCTGACAAGGCAGCCTCAAGCATATCAGCGGTGATTTTCGAGACTGTCGTTACATCACAAAGACAAGGCAGTAACCAGTTTGACACTTCCTGTTGCAAGGCCCGATCGCTTAGGTCAGGCCATGGCGGCCCCAGTGTTTCATGCAAATACGTTGACCGTGTTCTTAGCGCCCGTTGGCCTTTGGTCCATGGCAGAATATCCAGTCCCAGATCTTCGATACCAGCACAAAGCAACTCTGCTGCGGCTTCAGTATCCATAACTTTAGAAGACGCTTCCGTGAGGATAACCTGGCCGACCGCTCGAATACTGCGCGCGCGGACGCTCTGTGACTTGGCGTCAAACTCCAGCCGTGTTTCCTCAACAATTTGCGCCGAGAAGGTTTCCTCAATTTCTTCAATATCAATAGGGGCGGCCGCGCGAATACGCCCATTCGCTGCCTGCCCGGTAATGTCCGTCACCACCAGGAATTTATGCTGTGCCAGCGCATCCGCCTCCGGCAAGGTTGCGGCGCGACCACCCGCGAGGCGGAAACGACCTGGCCGTCCGGCAGCCTGCGCGAGGCGGTCCGGGTAAGCATATGCGAGCATTTTCCCTACACTCATATGGGCGCTCATAGAGGCACCCATTGGGGCGTTTTTTATTTGGTGCTGCGGTAGAGAGTTACCCGCCAATTTTGCCCACCGTCGCGCGAGAACCTTGGCGTCCTTGGCCCGAGGGCTTCCGTCGGCAAGGAAAAGGCGCAATCGGTCCTCAAGGTCTATCGCCTCGCCTCCAAGCCCATGTTCAGACACAAGAACAGCAATCTCAGCTGCTTGCTGTGCGTTGCCGGTAGCTCGGCTGCGATGGATCATGTGCGCCAGTCGCGGATGGATCGGGAAGGCCGCTAAGACGCGGCCCTCAGCGGTAATCTGCCCACCGCTATCGATGGCATCCAGCTTTTGCAGGAGAGTAATGGCCTCTGCCCATGCAGGCTCGGGCGGCTGGCTGGCGAACTGCATCTGTTTGGGATCGGTTACACCCCATGCAGCGAGGCTCAGCGCCAGCGGGGTCAAGTCGGCCGACAGTATTTCTGGCGTATCAAATGCGGCGAGGGCGGCATTTTGACCCTTATTCCACAACCGGTAGCATACGCCGTCTTCGGTGCGGCCTGCCCGGCCTTGCCTCTGCGTGGCAGCCGCCTGTGAAATCCTTCTGGTCTCCAGTCGCGTCAGGGCAATTGCGGGTTCAAAAACCGGTACGCGCGCGAGCCCACTGTCGACAACAATGCGGATGCCCTCAATTGTCAAAGACGTTTGCGCAATCGTTGTTGCCAGAACAACCTTACGGCGCCCAACAGCTGCGGGCGAAATCGCCAGATCTTGTTGCTTGGGCGTGAGGCGTCCATAGAGCGGCGCAATATCTGTTGTACCCGTAACCTGGGCGGATAGGCGCTCAGCAACACGGCGAATTTCTGCTTCGCCGGGTAAAAACACCAAGATGGAACCCTTCTCCTGGTTCAGTGCCATTATCACCGTGGACACAACATGGTCTTCAATACGGATATCAGGTTTTGGTGGCACATATCGTGTTTCTACGGGGAATGCGCGCCCCTCGCTTTTCAGGTGCGGGGCATCAGATAACAGCTTGGACATATGCGTGCTATCAAGCGTTGCCGACATGATGAGTATACGCAGGTCCGGCCTGAGGATGGCGCTATCAAGAGCCAGCGCCAGCCCTAAGTCACCATCTAGGCTGCGCTCGTGAAACTCATCAAAAATGACAGCTGCGACACCGCCGAGTTCAGGGTCGTCGAGGATCATGCGGGTGAAAACCCCCTCTGTCACGACCTCAACTTGCGTCTTGGTGCTCACGCGCGTATCAAGTCGCACGCGGTATCCAACTGTTTCGCCAACTTCTTCGCCGATCGAGCGTGCCATCCAATGTGCCGCCGCTCTGGCTGCAATGCGCCGTGGCTCCAGCATAATAATGCGACCCTTCCCTCTCCAATCAGCATCAAGCAGATGGAGGGGGACGCGCGTGGTTTTACCCGCGCCCGGTGCTGCCACCAGGACCGCAAACGGATTGTCGCGCAGCGCCAATGAGAGCTGTGGTAGCACTGCGTAAATGGGTAGAGGAGAGCCAGCCTTAGTCATAGACCCTACATATTTGAAACGCATCACACTGAAAAGCGGTATTGTATGGCAAGGCAATAGCCGCCTTTGGCCTATTCCGTTGAAAACCTCTTCGGGAACACCAGCTTTTCCGCATGGTGTCTTATATTCGGACATCGAACGAGCTTCGGTTCCCGCCTGCTTCCTCGCCTTGCGAGATTGAAGGCAGTCAGGCTTACCGACCCGTGACGAGGCATAGTCGCGCGCTTCTCATGGACCAATCTGGCGAGCTTGCGCCCCGGCGTGTTGGAGGCACACTGGCTGGAGTTCACCGCCAGCGCAATGCGGACTGCGGACTGCGGACTGCGGACTGCGGACTGCGGGAACGGTAAAGAATAGTGTGGCCTGTTGTCACCCGCCCGGTCGAGTGAAGTTCACTAGCCTGGGAACTCCCTGCCGCATTACGTCAGTAATTTCTACCGCCTGACTGTCGGGTTCCGGAGGCAGTTCAAGCCCCAAAAGCCAGTCTTGCCCGGCGGGAGGCAAAAGCCCCCCGCCCACAAGGGTCTTACATTTTATAGGACAGGTTAATCCCGAAGGTTCGTGCAGCACCATAGTGCTCTGTCCAGCCGACGCTGGTGTTGAGCGCCTGCGTCCGGAATAGTTTGTTGAAAAGATTTTTACCCCAAACCGACACCCGCCACTGCTCACCAAATGATAAGCCGATCTCTGCGTTACCCATGAAATAACCGTCTTCCATGGCTTCGTTCGGCAGACGGACTATGTCGAACCGGACACGGCTTTGATAATTCCCGGACAAGGTGATATCCGCGCTAGCATGGTCGGACACTTCCCAGTTATAGCGTATCTGGCCATTGAGCGTGAGCTCCGGCGCATTCGGCAGTACGCTGCCCTCTGTCACGCCGGCAACGATGGATCTGGTCACTTTCGTGTCGATAGTGCCCACGCCAAAACGCAGATCAAGGCCTACAATGGGGCGCCACCAGATGTCCGCTTCAGCGCCCGTCACCCGCGCGTCACCCACGTTGGCGATGCCGAACAAAACACCGACCGGAGAGTCGAAAAGCGGGCCGTAAATCTGCATATCACTGTATTCATAGTGGAATACCGATGCATTCAGCTGCAGGTTGGGCTTTAGCCGGCTCTTCACTCCCAGTTCATAGGCCGTGAGCTTTTCGTCATCGAATGGTTCAAGCACTGTTGGGTCAAACGTCAATTGCCCCTGAAACCCACCAGATTTGAAGCCACGACTGACGCTTGCGTAGAGCAGGGTCTCGTCCGTAAGTTTGTAGTTAAGGCCGACCTTGCCTGACACGTTCGATGTGGAATAGTCATTTGCGACTGGCGCAAACACTTCGTTGCACCCACCAGCTGCACACAGGAAAGTCGTGGCTTCGTCGAACACTTTCTTTTCATGCGTATATCTGAGCCCGCCGATCAGGGTCAGCTTGGGCGCAAAGGTCCACTCTGCGTGCATGAAGGCCGCATAGGCATCCGTGCGCTGGCGGTAGCTGTTACCAATGGTGTCCAAGCCACCAAGCCCCAGAAGCGGGAGGAGGTCCGGGGAATAGAATTCGTCCCGGGTCTGGACTTTATCATGGGAATAAAACCCACCGCCAATCAGCTCAAGGTCTTCAGCGCTGTAGTTGAAACGAAGTTCCTGAGAATATTGCTGAACGCCATTGTCATAGGTGGCATCGAGATACGCGAGCGATGTTCCGTCTGTATCCTCGACATGGATACGGCTGAACTCCTCATACGCGCTGATGGAGGTCATGGAGACTTCCGGCGTCAGCGCCCAATTGACGGTAACAGCCGCACCGCTTGATTCAAGCTCCATATGGGGGTTATTGCCAGCGCCCGCCACTCTGGCCTGCTCGGCATACTGGTCCTCTTCCGCCGTCAGGATATTGTTCGCCTTGTATAAGGCGACGTCAGATCGGTCATAGCCCTTGTGAGCACTCAGCAATATATCCAGACTGTCGCTGGGTTTATATTCGAGCTGAAGGCGCGCATTGGTACGGTCAACCTTGCCGATGCGGTCACCGGTCACATAATTGGTCTGCCAGCCGGAATCCTGCTGCACGGTCTGGAGGGCAAATCTGGCTGTAAGATTGGAGGAAAGCGCCCCGCCTACGGCACCTTCGAAATGCCAGTTCTCATAACTGGCATATCCGGCTTCAAGCATGACATCAGTTTCATCAGACGGTTTGCGGCTGATGATATTGATGGCACCTGCGGTCGTGTTGCGACCATAGAGATCGCCCTGAGGCCCCTTGAGCACCTCGACCCGGTCTATATCGAAAAAGCTGAAACCCAGCATGGCCGGTGAGACAAGGTATACATTGTCGACATAGATGCCAGCGGCAGGATTGTTGTTAACCGCATAATCATTGAGGCCAATACCGCGAATGCTGACATTGGTGATGCTGTTAGCGAGTACATTCTTGATCTGCACATTAGGCGTGATGCCCCCCAGGTCGACGATCGATTCCGTACCGCTTGACTTGAGTTCACTGCCCGTCACCACATTGACGGTCAAACCGACATCCTCGAAACGCTGTGCTCGTTTCTGCGCGGTGACGATAATCTCCTCCAGCACAATGCCTGAGGATGCGTCGCCCGGTTGGTCAGTCGCGTCATTTCCTGCCTGGGCGTATGCCTGCGCAGGCGCAAACATGGCCGTGCCGATCAACAGTGTGCTTAATCTCATTTTACTAATCTTGTTCATTGTTTTTCCCCTTCATGAGTTCCCCCCAGCCCCTACTGGAAGTGTGGAATATCGAAACCATCGACGGTCTTTGCACGAGGTGTTCCATAGGTGCGTTTACTGTGCCGAAGCCCGGCACGAACGACACCGGCAGCAACACAAACTGTCGTTGGGATAGGGTCGATCACAGGCAGGTCATATCCTTTGGCCTTGAGGACCGCATCAACCGCTTCCGCGCAACCAAGAAAGCCGGTACACCCCAGCACGATAGCGTGAGCGCCGTCTTCTTCGACCGCTGCGAGAGACGCTTGTGACAGTTCTGACGTCAGGCGCTCCGGCGCGGCTTCAAGTTCCAGCACCGGTATGTCGATGACCCGCACCGATGCCAGCTTGTCACTCACACCGTAGACCTTCGCGAGGTTTTCAATCATCGGCACGACGGATTCGAGAACGGTCACCACGCTGAACCGGTGCGCCAGCATGGCGGCAAGATGCATCGATGCATCTGCGGGCCCAAGCACCGGAACCGAAACAACCTCTCGGGCCGCTTTAAGACCCGGGTCCCCCATGCAATCAATGATGATTGCGTCAGCGCCAGCGCGTTCAGCCTTTATGGCTTCGACAACCACACCAGGAACCGCCAGAGCTTCATCGAACTCGCATTCGATCGAAGCTGGCCCCATCTCGATGAGAGACTGTGTGATCGTGAGGTCAGTGCTCATGAGCGGCTCGACATCTTCGAGTGTGCGGATACCTTGGGTCGTGATGGGCGTGATAAGATGTATATGCATTAGGCAAGGTCCTCGATCAGGGTTGCTATCGGTGCGTATGCCTCTTTGAGGCCGAAACATTTTGGTCCGACCACATCAAGCGCGCGTGGTGTTGTGAGAATTGGCGGTGCACTGCACCCGACAACGGCGACACGCTGACCAAAAGCAAGGCGCTCCGTCGGGATTGCCTGGGCCGTTTCCGCATCGACGATGGTAACGAGATCAGGCACGATACAGCGGAGCTCGCCGTCGACCGTCACAAGAAGATTCTCATTTTGAAATTTAAGCTCGGCTTTGCTGGGACCATTCATTTCCGAGATGGTGCAATTTCCGAAGACCCAGCCCCGGGTCGTGTCGCGTTCGAGGCCTGTGATCTTGCCTTTGAAGAGCACCGCCGCATCCGAATAGTATTCGTGAGTCCTGAGAACAGTGACCAACCGCTCAAGCGGGTGGTTAGCACTGCCGCTGTTGGCGATCGCTTCCCCGATCTGTATCGCGCCGGTCAGCGTTTTGGCAACAGTGGCACGTCGCGCCTCTGCCCCGGTCATGGCATAACAGGACATACAGACGCTCGCCCCCATCGCAGTGGCGACCGGACGGGAAAGCTCTTCTGCCTTCAGACCGGTCGTCGTCTGGAAAAGCGCGGAGTTGCCATGTTCGTCCGCTATCGTGAGCGGGGCACAGGCAATACCTTCAATATTGAAGCTTGTCATCTGCAGGGCAGGGAAAGCACGCCCCATACCGTCACCATCGATGATGGGAAGCCCCCTCATCGCCGCATAAGCGACCGGCATCATGGAGTTGCAGCCACCAATCTCGGCAGAAATCACGGCTGTTGCCTCGCGGCCAAGGTAGCGCTCCAGCGCCTCGACGGCGCGGTGCTGATCCTCGATCGAAAAAAGCTTTTCAATCATGACCGTCGGCGCACCGAGAGCCGCCGCAATGAAAACATTATCTTCATCCTTGATGTCATCGACCGAGAGAATAGGCACCGGGCCGTGACGCGCGATGGCCTCCCGACACATAATCGAGCCAAGATAGGGGTCGCCTCCACCACCGGTTCCGAGGAATGATGAACCAATGGCAAGATGCTCGATATTGTCGAGTGTGATTTGCCTTGCCATTATTCGTTCTCCTCCATGGCTAAGTCGCCGACTGCGCGGCAAACGATGCGCGTTGCGCCGCCGGGTAGATATTGCAGTGGGACAGTTTCAATGTTGACAACTTCAACGGTGCCTTCACTGGCACCGGCTGCAACCGCTTGCGCGATCGCCTGCGCCTTCGCATCTTCAATGGCTGCCTCGCGGCGCGCCGCATCTTCAAGGCTATATATCCGGTCGATCTCACCGCTGACCTGACCGATCGCAGCGCCAATCGCGTTGGCGACACCCGCATGTTCCGGGCACATCATTTCTGATACGCCCTGCGGCTTTTCCGAAACCAGAACAGAGCCACCACCAACAAGAATCATAGGAATGTCACCGGGAGCCGTTTTCATCCGATCGATCGCGTCAGCCAGCAGTGAACTGATGGCGTCGCGCGCGTCTGTTAAAAGGTCTGAAGGCAGACCGCTGACCCGGCCAGGATCGCCAAATTTCGCCTGCCCGCCAGCCACCGCGATATCGCTTGCCGTCAGGGTATTGCCACCAAAGATGAGCGCTTCTTCACGCAGGCGATACCCGACCGAATCCGGCCCGACACTGACACCCTTTTCTGCGTTGCGGATCAGGCTTCCGCCCCCAAGGCCAATCGATAGAATGTCCGGCATCCTGAAGTTTGTTCGAACCCCGCCAACATCCACATGAACCGTGGACTGGCGCGGAAAACTGGAAACCAGCACGCCGATGTCTGAAGTGGTACCACCGATATCGACCACAATTGCATCATCTGCACCTGTCAGCCACGCGGCCCCGCGAAGACTGTTCGTAGGCCCTGCGGCAAAAGTCAGAACAGGATAGCGCTGCATGTGATCGGCGCCCATCAAGGTGCCGTCATTCTGGCTGACAAAGAAAGGAGCAGAGATACCCAGATCAACCAGCGCCGTTTTGAAGGCAGCGGCAATCTTGAGCGCCAACGGGCGCAGGCTCGCATTCATGATAGCGGCGTTCTCGCGCTCAAGAAGCCCCACACGCCCAAGCTCGGACGACAAGGAAACCTCCAATTCCGGAGCGAGTTCACCGATCAGTTCTGCCGCACGCTGTTCGTGCGCTGAATTGAGCTGGCTGAAGATACAGGAAACTGCGATTTGCGTGATGCCTTTGTTGCACGCTTCCTTCACACAGTTCGCGATGGCAGCCTCGTCGAACGGAGAAATTTCCCGGCCATCAAATTCAAAGCCACCCCGCACCATTGCGGAACCACCCCGAATGGTTTTCTTGAGGTCCTCAGGCCAGGATGAGAACGGCGGAATCCCCCGCCCGGCGGGAAACCCGATGCGGATCGCATATACAGGTACGAGTTCACGGCGCTGAACGAACGCGTTGGTGAAATGCGTTGTACCGATCATGACGGCATCAATTGCATCGGGCGTAATATTGCAATCGCTGATCAGCGCGCTGATTGCCTCACATATGCCGGAGCTCACATCTTCGCTTGTCGGCCGCTTAACCGCACCCAGCACGGTTTTTCCCGACAAAAGCACGGCATCTGTATTTGTGCCGCCAACATCTACACCTATTCTCATTCGTCTCCCCTCTGCATTTCATTGCAGACTAAAGTGGGGTGCGAAACCGAAGCAATACGCCTGAAAAGGAGGTTGGCTATTCTACCTAGTAGTCCTATCTATTTTCATTTTTTCCATATACTACTTAAATTAGTAGCATTAAACAATGAGACCCTGTTTTCGGCCAGCTGCCACGGCGGCGAGGCGGTCATGTACATCAAGTTTCTTGAAGATATTTTTGAGGTGATAGCGTATCCCATGCTCGGAAATATTCAGTTGCCTGGCGAGATGTTTATCCGACCCACCCGCCTGTAGAAGCCCCAACACCTCCAGCTCACGCGCGGACAAATTGCTCACACCTGTTGTTCTGCGTTGACGCAGCCGGTTGAAAACCATTCTTGCAAACTGGCTTTCGACTTCATTAAAACCTGTATCCTCCATAAGTGCTGCCATAGAATCTGCGAGAGGGTTTGAGCCGAATTCGCTGAAAATCTGGCGCATGCCAGATTGCGCGCCCAGAAGAATGGCTTCCCTCAGGATAGCATCCGAACGCCGTGACCGGCCCACCAAAACCGTCAAAGAGAATTCCGCAAGCAGGTAGCGGAGACAACTGCGGACAAGCCCCAGCTCGCGCGCGTTCTCCCTCTCCGCCTTCAGAAGGTGCAAGGCTTGCGCGGTGCTGCCCCGCTGCTCAAGCTCATAAGCCTGCGCAAGGGTAAATACCTCGCGTTCCTGCCAGCTCATGGTAGGGGATATTTCTGGCACACTCCAGTGCGCAACTGTCCTGACCGAAATACCCTGAAACCGGTTTTCCCCCGCAACGCACAAACCGATCGCAACAAGCAGGTCCGCGACCCGAGGCAAACCCTGAGCACGCAGCTTTTGAGCTTCGTCTTCGACACGTATAAGGGTGGCGCCCAGACCATGCTCGGCCTGATTAAGGCGGATCATTGTTTCGTAAGCCGCGAAATAGATATCGAACCATGCCTCCGCATCCGGCATCCGATAGGCAGATCGCCTGACCGAGTTACGGGCGCGGGTCAACTGCCCCGCTTCAAATTCGACAGCAGCGCTGAGCGCGGCGATAACGGTTTCAACGCCAATGTCATGGGGGAATTCGCTCTTCCAGCGGCGATGAGCTTCCGACACACATGTCCTGGCCTGTTTCAACTCACCTTGTGCGAGGTGGATAGCTGCCTCATGCATATTCAGGAACATCAGATTATATCGTGACGCAGCCTTCTTTGCCTGTGTTCTGGCGTCAATCAGGTTGGCAAAAGCCCTGTCAAACCGGGCGCGCTGAGAATTCAAAATACAGGACAGAGTGGCAAGAAATGTCCCAAGCGCAGGGTCTTCCGCTTGTTCAGCGATCATTTTTCTAAGCATTTCCAGGTCGCCGGTCCGCTCAAGCGAACAGCCATAAACCATTAAGGTGACCCTTACGATTTCGAGATCCCGCGCGCGGGTATCATCGGGCCCGACCGTTGCGGCCAAGTCTTGAAACAGTTTTTGCGCAACCCTGATTCTACCCGCCTTCATATGGACGATGCATTCCATCATCCGCAGGACGGCGGAGCTTCCAATGACCTCGGCACTAGAATTCTGGACAAAATCCTTAACCACCGAGAAACCTTGCGCGATCCATATCCCAAGCGCTCCGTGGCTTTCCGCATAGTCTCGAATTCTCTCCGGCCTGCCGGCCTTTCGCGCGAGGGCGGTTGCTTCCCCAAGCTTGCCTTCCGATGAACAATGATCGGCGAGGGAAATCAGCACCTCCGGAGGGCTTCTACCATCCAGCATATCAAGGGTTCCGCGCAGATAGACGCGCAGCGCCCGCTGGATTGTTATCCGGTCGCCATCCCGATCAACAACGCCCTTCAGCCGGAAGGAAATATCTGCAAGGACCCGGTCGTCACGCCGTTCGCCATCCAGTGAAGCCAGGAACCTGAGATCCGGCGTCTCAAGCAGGCTGGCCTTCGAAAGTGCTGCAAGCTCCTCCGCACTGAATAGCGGCAGCACTTCCTGCACGATAAAGTCTGCAAGGCCACTATCTCTCAGGATGTCAAAGTCCGACCAGTTTTCCGGGATACTTGTCGTGGACGAGGCCCAGCGTGTCAGCAGCTCAAGCGCGATCGGCCAATCCCCTGCAAGCTCGTGAATGCGCCGCCGGACGTTCGGGCGCAACTGTTTCTTGATAAACTGGCTTTTCCACTGTTGTCGAAGCCTCAGAGCGGTCGCATCGACAATGTCTGGCATGATCGTGACAGAAAGCCTGGCAAGGGGTAGGTCACGCATTTGCCGAAGGACCAGAATAATCCGCTGATTGGTCTCATTCCCGGCAAGCCGTTCGAGCGCCTGAGCGAGCGCAGGCCCATTGCATGCACTGTTCCCGTCAATGACAGTCACCTGCGGCTTCGCCGCAAGCAAGGCCTCGACCGCAGCATTGGGGTTTTGGGCGTGCTCAAGTGCATCGATCCAGCGCAAATCCAATCCGGTTGTTTTTGCTATGTGCTGCCCCGCCTCACGCGCAAGCCGGGTTTTGTGAAATCCGGGCGGGGCACATATCACTGTTACGGGCTTGCTAAGGACAATGCGTTCGATCAGTTGCTGGCGTTGTTCTTCAGACATAACGGGTCCACTACATGGTTCGCATAAGACATAGACTACAATCTGTTTGCTACCAAGTAGGTAAAAGCGACCAAGCCGAGAGGCCGTAACCTACCAGTCTGCCTATCAGGCCCGGCGCACAGCCAAGATTATCGGAGGCGGGAGCGCGGTGCCGTTTGCATTCACTGCCGGTTCCAGCTTAAAAAACACTCCCTCCCGGTAACGACGCAGTGGTCTATAACTTGGGGAGGACACCAAGACAGGACGGGACACGACATTGCCCCGTTACATCAGTCTTGGTGATCATGATGTGTCGCGACCCAGATCTCGTGCGAGTCGATGCGCAATTGCGTAAGTGCATCCTGCGCCGCAATCCGGGCTGCAGCTTCCTCACGCCGGATATCGTAATGCTGGGCGAGCGCCCGCGTAAGTTCCACCATATCCCGCTCTCCAAGCTCGACCGCGCGCCGGACACGCGCGACAACCTGCTCGCTTGCCGTCATGGCGACTACCGTCTGCTGCCAGACATTCAGCCCCGTTTCGGCGCGGGTAATATCCCGGTCCGCCACTTCCTCAATCACACGTCGCACATGCCGAGCCTCGGCTTCTGCGGCCAGTGCCCGCGCACGCTGGGCATCGCTGTCCGCATTGCGCCGCGCCGGTCCAAAAGGCACGGAAAAAGTCAGGCCCACACCCTGTTCTTCACCTCCCCGTTCGCTGAAGACCCTGATCCCTAACGCCGGGTCCCCAACCTTGTCGAGCCGCACACGCCGCGCCAGCGCCAGTTGCTGCTCAGCCTCTTTTTCCGCCATGCGCAGCTCATGGCTGCGCGCGAGGATAAGGTCTCGCCACTCTTGTGCACTATATTCGGTTACGGTCGGAGCCGGCACGTCCGGTGCCCTTAGTGGTACTGTAAGGTCGGGGAATATAGTACGAAGCACTCGCTCTGCTTCAAGTCGCAGAGCGTTGCTTTTCAGCATCGCCGCCTCAGCTGCAGCAAGTGCCGAGCGCGCACCCTCCACATCGATCAGCGCAGATTCCTGAAGCGAATGCCTGCGTTCCGCCATTTCAAGCTCGCGCCGATAGGCCTCGACTGCCAGCTGTTCGATTTCAGTACGGGTTGAGGCACCAAGCCACTCGAACCAGTAATCTTTCAACAGGAGGGCTACCTGATGCCGCGCATCATCCCTGGCGTTTTCCGCTACTTCGATACCAAGCGCCCCAATCTTGCGATCAGCCGACGCCTTGCCAGGCAGACGGATCGCACGGCTGATCGAGCCGTCCCACTCCCCGTGGGTGCCCTCGCCCCTGATGTCCCGCCGCGTATAGCTGCTACTTACAAGGAAATCGTGGTTGCCGGCGCGGCGGCCTCGTGCTTCAGCCGCAGCAACAGACAGCCGGGCTTCGGCTGCCGACACCGAAGGATGTGCTCCGATTACTGCCGTGGCGATAGCAGCGTTCGGCAAGAAGGTGTCACCGGCGCCCGCTGCGCCCGCGACGGCAAGGATAGTTACGGCGAAAGCAAGCTTCTTCATGACGGTATATGTCCAAATTCGAGTACGGGTTCGACCCAGTAGGCGACATGGGGGTTGCACGTGGCAGCGCGCAGAACATCAAGGGCGTGCTTCACTTCAGGCTCGCTCAAAATCATCCAGATACAGTGTCGGGAGACGTGACCGCGCACATGCTCGCGCGCAGAGGCCGCAGCAAAGTCTTGGCCGTGCCCGCTGGCCGCAAACGAGGTGAAGCCCGGCAATGCCGGCGCCGCGTCGAGAAACGCTTCAGTGATGTCGTCCAGAATTTCATTCGGGCACACAATGACCAGTTTGCGCGTGGTTTTCATGATGAGCCCTCCGTTGCGGAGGAATCTGCCCCGAACCTCTGGTACAAAATGGGAAGCAGGAACAAGGTAAGCAGCGTTGAGCTTGTCAGCCCGCCGATTACCACAATGGCGAGCGGCTTCTGGATTTCCGACCCTGGTCCTGTCGCAAAGAGCAGCGGCACGAGACCAAACGCCGTAATGCTGGCTGTCATGAGGACCGGCCTGAGCCGACGCTGCGCCCCGTCAAAGACCGCAGACCGGATATCAAAACCCTGTGCCAGCAGCTGATTAAAGTGCGACACCAGTACCAACCCGTTCAGAACCGCTATCCCCAGAAGAGCGATAAAGCCGACCGACGCAGGCACCGAAAGGAACTCGCCCGACAGCCAGAGCGTGAGAAGCCCCCCGACAAGGGCAAACGGAATATTGGCGAGGATAAGCGCGGACTGCCGGACAGACCTGAGTGTTGCAAACAGCACAAAGAAAATCAGGCCAAGCGCAAGCGGCACCACGATACCAAGCCTTTGCGCCGCCCGTTTCTGGTTCTCGAACTGCCCGCCCCATACGAGCCGGTATCCGGCAGGCAGCGGCACGTCCGAAGCCACGACTGCCTGCGCCTCCTCGACAAAGCCGACAAGGTCGCGCCCTGTGACATAGGCCTGAATGACCGCATAGCGGGACGCATTTTCGCGGTCGACCTTGACCGAACCTTCGGGCAGGCCGATACGCGCGATATCACCCAGACGAACCCGCCCGCCATCCGGCGTTGCCATTTGATAATCCGCAAACAGCTCGGCGCGCTCACGCAGCGTATCCGCTCCCTTGATCATAATAGGGATACGGCGGTTCTGCTCAGCGACATATCCAGCGTTAACACCTTCAAGCTGCGCACGCAGTTCAGCCTGCACGTCGGCGAGATGAAGGCCAGCCTGACCGGTGGCGAGCCGGTCGATATCCACCTGCAGATACTGGACCGTATCGCTGGCAACCGAGATAACTTCCGCAGCGCCATCAACACCGGCAACCACCTTCTGTATCTGATCGCTCAATCGGCCCAACACGGCAAGGTCGGGGCCAAATATCTTGATTGCGAGATCGCCACGGCTGCCGGTCAGCATTTCAGACACCCGCATTTCAATCGGCTGGGTGAAAGCAAAATCGATGCCCGGAAAATCTCCCATAACCGACCTGATCTCGTTGCTCAGCCAGCCCTTGTCCGGCTGCCGCCATTCTTCCTTGGGCTTGAGCACCAAAAAACTATCCGTCTCATTGAGGCCCATGGGGTCGAGCCCGAGTTCATCCGCGCCCAAACGCGCAACAACACTTTCCACCTCCGGCACTCGCTCAAGGAGCGCGCGCTGTACGGCAAGATCAGCCTCGGCACTGCGTTCCACATTCACCGAAGGCAACTGTGCGAGCTGCAACAGGATGGCGCCTTCGTCCATGGTCGGCATGAAAGTCTTGCCGATCATAACATAGCTGAAGACCGCCACCCCGATACCAGCGCCCGCCAGACCATATACAGGGCCGGGACGGTTGAGCGCACGACCAAGCAATGCCTTGTAGGCGGGCGCAATTTTTCTCATCAGCCATGGGTCGGCATGCACACCCGCTCTCAGCGCCATGGATGACAGCACGGGAATCAGGGTCAACGAGAGAAGAAGCGACCCCGACAGGGCAAAAACGATTGTGAGCGCTACGGGTGCAAACAGTTTGCCCTCAAGCCCCTGCAACGACAGGAGCGGCAGGAAGACAAGGCAGATGATCAGGATACCTGCTGCAACCGGCACAGAGACTTCGGTAGCGGCGCGATAGACCCGGTGCAACACCGGCACCTTGGCATCGGTCTTGTGGTGCGCCAGATGCTCGACCGTATTTTCAACCACCACGACGGCGGCATCCACCAGCATACCAATCGCAATCGCGAGACCGCCGAGGCTCATCAGGTTGGCGGTTAGACCAAATGCCTGCATCATCACAAAGGTGACAAGAGCGGCAAACGGCAAGGTCAGGCTGACAACGATGGCGGCACGCACATTGCCGAGGAACAGGAACAACAGGACAACAACAATCACCGACGCTTCGACCAGCGCCTTGGATACAGTCCCCACCGCGCGTTCGATCAGGCCGGAGCGGTCATAAAAAACATTGATTTCGACACCCTCTGGCAAGCTTGGGCGAAGGTCCGCAAGCCGGCTTTTTACGCCGTCGACCACTGCGCGGGCATCCGCACCGCGGAGCGCGATCACAAGACCCTGCACAGCCTCTCCCTCGCCGTCCTTGGTCACAGCGCCATACCGGGTCAAGGCGCCATAACGAACGCTTGCGACATCACCGATCCGGAGCGTGCGATTGGCATCAGCTGCCACGACAATCTGGCGTATGTCTTCCAGTGTCTGCACAGCACCAACCGTTCTCACGATCAGGCTTTCCTCGCCGTCATTCAGGCGGCCTGCGCCATCATTGCTGTTGCTCGCCCCTATGGCGTCCTTCATATCCGAGACTGTCAACCCGGCTTCCAAAAGAGCAACCATATCCGGCACGACCTCGAAGGTCCGTACACGACCACCGAGCGCGTTGACATCCGCAACCCCCGGCAAGGTCCTGAGCGCGGGCCGTATCGTCCAGTCCAGCAGGGTGCGGCGCTCGTCAAGGCTGAGCCCACCCCCTTCAACTGTGAACATGAACACATCCGAAAGGGGGGTGGAGATGGGCGCCAACCCGCCGGACACTGTCTCTGGCAGGACCTCCATCACGCCGGATAACCGCTCGGAAACCTGCTGGCGCGCCCAGTAAACATCCGTGCCTTCCTCAAAATCGAGTGTGATATCGGCGATGGCATATTTGGCCACAGAGCGCAGGACCGTCTGCGCGGGGATACCCAGCAGCTCCATCTCAAGCGGAATCGTCACCCGTTGCTCAACCTCTTCAGGCGTCATGCCCGGCGCCTTCAGGATCACTTTCACCTGCGTCGGCGAAATGTCGGGAAAGGCGTCAATGGGCAGCGTAAGGAATGCGTAGCTGCCTGACACGCCAATCATGAGCGACAGGACCAGCACCAGCAATCGCTGTGTCAGCGAAAATTCGACAAGGCGGTTCAGCATGACTACTGGCCCTCCAGGGCGAGGGCTTTGAGCTCGGTCAGTCCGCTGACCGCAACCTTCGCCCCTTTCGTCAGGTTTCCCGTGACAATGGCCTCATTGACACCGCGGGAAAGTACGGTCACGGGGATCGGTTGGTAGCCATTCGCTGTGAGCAGGAAAACAACCTCATCTCCGGCCAGCCGGACAATCGCATCTCGCGGGACAGACAATGACCCAGCCTGTGCCGCAGACAATATCATCGCCTGCACGCTCTGCCCGGGTTTGAGTGCCGCATGGCTCTCAAGGGCCGCGCGCACGGTAACTGAACGGCTTTGCCGGTCCACCACGCGCCCCACGGCAATAATTTTTCCGGCAATGCCATAGGCTTCCAGTCTCGCGGTGTCCCCGACTGTGACCTGCCCCATAAACCGCGCGGGCAGTTCGGCCTCCAGCCATAATGCACCCGCATCTTCAAGCACAACAGCACCGTCAAGCGCGTCAATCATGTCGCCCGGCATGACGGAGAGCTGGGCTATGGTGGCATCCTTTGGTGCAACAAGGCTGTATGCTCCCTGTTGCCCCTGGACCGGTTTCACCTGTTCGAGCAATCGTGCCGTCGCCTCAAGCTCAACCGTGGCGCGGGCGGCTTCCGCCTCCTTGGCCTGTAGTCGGGCTTCAGCCACTATGCCCTCATCCGACAATGTCTTGAGCCGATCGGCGGAAGCTTTGAGCGCGCGGTAGTCTGCTGCTGCCTGGGCATGCCGCGACTGTACGGCAAGATATTCGTTGCTCGCGATAACCAGCAGATCCGCCCCGGCGCTAACCTTCGCCCCCTCAAGGGTCTGGACCGACAGTACCGTTCCGGCAAAGGGAGCCGCCATGGTCAGCAGCGCATCCAAAGGGGCGGTAATTCGCCCGGGCACAACGGTCAGTTGCTGCCGCTCCCCGGCACGGACCTCGCCGTGAGCGATCCCAAGGCGAGCAATCTGTGTGTCGCTGAGGTGGATAAATTCTTCCCCGGTAGCAGCCGACATTGGCCCAAGCGCAAGAACCATCACTGTCGCAGCCATTAGGCATCGAAACATATTGCCAGTCCTCTTCTCAAACTACGATTTAATCGGAAGTACCGGTGGGCATGCTGGCAGGTCCACCTGCACGCATAGGCCCCCCTCCGGTCTGTTGCTGAAAGTAATATTACCTCCATAGGCGGCCAGAATGTCCCGCACGATGGCGAGTCCGAACCCATTCCCTGGCGCTTGTTCATCAAGCCGCACACCACGGTTCCCGAGTTTTGCCAAAGCCTCATCGGGCACACCCGGGCCGTCATCCTCTATCATCAATTGCACATAACCGCCCATTGCCGGGGCTGCCCGGACCATGACCTCACGCCGGGCCCATTTGGCCGCATTATCGACGAGGTTTCCAAGCAACTCGACCAGATCACCCTCATCCATGCCTGTTGCAAGATCGGCAGGGATGTTTACCATCCAACGCCGGTTTTTCCCTGCCGGTGTGCGGTTCACGGTGCGGACAATCTTTTCCACCACCGCCCCAAGGTCGGCCACTCGAACTTGCATGACACCTTTTTCATGCAGGCGAGCTCTGTTCAGTTCCCGATCCACATGCCGGCGCATTGTCTCCACCAGACCCTCTATCTCACCGGCAAGGTCATTTTCGCCCCGGGCACGCAGCCTGCCCGCATCCCCCTGCAGGATGGTCAGGGGTGTCTTGAGACCATGTGCGAGATCACCCGCCCGCTGGCGCGCCCGTTCAACAGCCTGCTCCTGCGCGCCAAGCAGGTCGTTCACTTCTTCCACAAGCGGCATGACCTCGCGCGGCTGATTGGCTGGCAGGCGATTGGCCGTGCCCGTGCGGACAAGGTTGATGCCCTTCCGAATAGCGTCGAGAGGCCGAAGGCCCATCCTGACCTGAAACCAGACAGCCAGTACAAGTACAACGCCGAGAATGCCCAGCGACGGCACAAGTTCGCCGGCGAAATCCGTGCTCGCAGCATCAAGATCGCTACGGTCAATGGCCACCATCATACGGAGCGAGCGCTCGCCTTCATTGGTCGGGAACACGATCCTGCGCTCTTGCACAAGAAGCGTGGCGCCCCCCGGTCCGGGCAGCGTATGCCGATGGATAACACCAACGTCGAGCGGATCTGTCGGGAGGGCTATGCGCGTATCCCAAAGGGAGCGGGAATGGATAGCAAACGCAGTGCCGTCCTCCTCCACCTGCCAGTAAAGGCCACTGAACGCTACATCAAAACGGGGGTCTGCCATCGGAACGGCGACCGAAAAGCTACCATCAACCGCGAATTCAATGCCGCCGGAAAGCTGCCGCAGATAGGTGGCCAGCTCATCCTGCACACGGCGTTCCACATGGCGATCGAAAAGCGTGGTGAGGCCGATGCCCGCCAGCACAAGCGCGACAGCGACCGCGCCGCTCGCCCACAGCAGCAGCCTGAGCCTGAGTGACTGCACAATCACGCCTCGCCCCCTTCAACAAAATAGCCGAAACCCCTTCGGGTATGAATGAGATCAACCCCAAGCTTGCGCCTGATCCGGCCAATGAATACCTCAACCGAGTTTTCAGCCCGCTCGCTATCGTCGCCATAAAGGTGGTCGACAATCTCTGTCGTCGTCACCACACGACCGGCATGGTGCATCAGATATGCCAGCAAACGGTACTCCTGACTTGTCATTCCGATATCGCGCCCACCAACATCAACAGCCATTTTCCGGGTGTCCAGCGATACGGAACCAATTGAAATCACCGGCGAGGCTTGCCCGGCAGAACGGCGTAATATGGCTCGCAACCGCGCAAGCAGCTCGGGCATCTGGAACGGTTTTGGCAGATAATCGTCGGCGCCGGCATCGATACCCTCGACACGCTCGACCCAGCTTCCTCGTGCCGTAAGAATCAGGACCGGCAGGGCCCGACCACCTTCGCGCCACCTCTTGAGCACGGCAATGCCGTCCATCCCAGGCAGGCCCAGATCAAGGATCGCAGCGTCATAGTCTTCCACATCACCCTTGAACCAGGCGTCTTCTCCCTCTCGCGCCACGTCAACCACATAGCCTGCCTCTTCAAGGGCTGACCTGACCTCTGCCGCGATACGGCTGTCATCCTCCACCAGAAGCACCCTCATGGATGGCCCTCCACGGTCTCTATCTCAGACGTCCTGGCGTTGGCATGGATATAGTGGAGGTGACCGCGGCTATCGACGGTCCGGAACTCATAGTACCAGAGGCCATTGTGCATCTCGAACTTGATGCCGACAATCTCGTCGCTCAGCTTCGGCCGAACGGCAGCAAGGACCTTTTCAAGAGGCATGATCTCTCCGCGCTGAAGCGCGGAACGAGCGACAAGGTGATCTTCTTTTCTATCGTGGTGGTGGTGCACGTCATCACTGGCCGCAGCTGCGGCGACGACAAGGGCAATCCATCCGGCCAATATGAATGTGGCTATTCGCATAGGTGTTATATACACCACGCAAGCTGACAGGACGCTGACCAATGTCAAAATACAGGTGAGGCGCTGTTCGAGCCGCGTCAAAACCTCGGCCATATCCGCCCATATAACCGGAGGGTCCTGAGGCGCACCGGCGGAACGCCCGACCATCCTTGCTGATCAGCTAATATCAGGACCGGAGGCCAAGCCATTGGCGCACAGGCGCGATCCTGCCCAGGATAAGCTGTTCAGCCGCAAACACGGCAATCAGTGATAGCCCGAGCGCCGGGAAAACCACCCCGAAAGCCAACAGAATGACAGCAATGCTCCACGCACGCTTGCCGGATGCAGGCGGCGGCGCACCAAGTCCTGCCTTGCGGCGTTTGAGCCACATGACCGGCCCGGTGATGGCCAGTGCCACGCCACACAGCGCAGCAAACAACATAATAATCTGGTTGGGTACACCAAAATAATTGCCCATGTGAAGCTGCACACCCAGTTCAACCGCCTTCGCGCCCACCCCATAATCGGCATAAGCAATATCGTTGATCACATCGCCGGTATACTGGTCCAGGTGGATGGTGCGCTGCCCCTCTGGCTTGTCCGGGTAGGTATACGCGGTAAACACATCGTGTTTGTCCTTTGGGTAGACCAACCGGTAGGCGGTTGTCAGCCCTTCGCGCGCGAGGATACTGGCTGCGGTGCCCACATCTATGGGTTCCGCGCCCGCCATCTGGTGGTGTCCGTGGTCAGACATGGGGGCGGGAGCACTCTCCAGCGTCCAGGCGATGCCAGGCGTTGTCTCCGCTAATGTTGTTGTCGGGTCGGACATAACAGCCGCATGGTTGACGTGCGTGCGGTAGGAAGCTGGATAGCCGCTGTCTGTAAGGTCCAGAAACCCCTGCAAATAGCCGCTCCAGTGTGCGGACCACGGCAGTCCGGTCACAATGAGGAATAAAATAAACACAGACGCCCACATGCCAACAACCGCGTGAATTTCCCGCCACATCAAACGACCCTTCAGACGGCGCGGCAGAAACACGCCCCAGATCGCCCCGCCACCACGCGGCCACCACAGGTAAAGCCCTGTCATGATCAGAACAATCGCCCAGCACGACGCCAGTTCAACGATATTGCTGCCACGATCGCCGATCAGAAGCGAGCCGTGCATCTTATCGGCAAAGCCGACGAGCGTATCACCATAGATGAATGAGCCAAGCGCCACCCCCGTCACCGGGTCCACAAAAACGCGGAACGGCTCGCCCATCTCGGGTGTCAGAAAGACCGTCGCCGTACGCTCGGACGTGACCGGCAGGTCGATACGCGTCGCGGTACTGGCAGGATAGGCCGCAAGCGCTCCGTCAACCATCACTTCAGGCGCCAGATGCGGGCCTTCGGCTGAGGCGAAACGCCAGTCGCCGAAAACAATATCTTCAATCTCCGTATTAAACAGATAGATCGCCCCGGTGATGGAGAGGATCAGCAAAAACGGCGCCACCAGCAGACCCGCATAAAAATGCAGCCTGAAAATGCTTCGGTGCAGCCGCATGTCGGTCAGGAAATTTTTACGCGCCATGATCAGGCTCCTATAAGAGCCCGGCAGCGCGCAGCCGCCGGGCACAGGTACTTTAGAAGGACGTGGAGAGCGAGACTTCAACACTGCGGCCTTCGCCAACAAACACGAGGCTGGAGGAATAGCCCGACCAGTCTGCATAAAATTCATTGCTGAGGTTACGGCCCCGCACAGTGAGTGTGCCAAAAGGCGCTTCCCACGCCACGGCAGCGTCAAACAGGGTGACGTCGTTCACCTTGATGCTGTTGGCGTTCGAGGTATAAAAATCACCGTTGAAGCGCACGCTGCCGGTGAAGGAGAGCGGCAGCGCCTCAGGCGAATAGGTCACCACAAGATCCGCCATTTGCTGAGGCGTATTGGCCGGACGATTGCCGGAGCGGTCTACCCCGCCACCTTCCAGAAGCTCATCAAATTCCGCGTTGAGGATCGTGCCGCTGAAGCCGATAGCCAGTTCATCCGTTGGTCGCCAGTTCAGGGCAATTTCACCACCATCCGAGGTCTGGCTACCGCCCTGCACAGTCAGTGCCACGTTGGCGGGGTCACGGGTCAGGATATCATCCTGCCGGATGTGGAATGCAGACAGCGTCACATCCACACGTCCATCCGCGAAGGTCGACTTGATGCCCGCCTCGTAGGAACGCCCCATAGACACATCAAAGGACGCGCGGCTTGAGCTCATAAAAAGGAGGCCGCTCACCGGAACAGCTGCCTTGCTGTACTGCGCAAAAAGCTGGGTTTGCGGCAGCACATTATAGACGGTGCCGACACGCCATGTCAGCGGGTTATAGTCCGCACTGTAAACATCGGCCGCGCCCGAGGTGGCGTCCGCCACTTCGCGGTCGAGCTTGAAATCATCCAGGCGGATACCGCCCACGATCAGCCAGTCTGGCGTCACATTAAAGGCATTCTCAGCGAAGATGGCGCGTGAGGATACATCCGCCGTGACATTCTGCCTGTATGAGAAGTTGGCCGCGTTATCCGCAGGGAAAGTGCCACGCACCGGATCGTGTGGATCGACAGAGCCTGCGGAATCGAAGCGCCGTTTGGTATAAAAGTCCGTCTCGCCAAACTCAACCCCGATAGAGAAACGGTTGCGGCGCCCTGCTATGTCACCGTCATAGGCCGCATGCAGGCGCTGGTTCCAATACTGGTGATCATGCGTGATCAGCGTGGCACCCCGGTCAATAAGCCCACTGCCCGCGTTGAACGTGTATTCGTCCGCATCACGCCACAGGCGGTCGGAATCATACCATGATGTGTCACTGACAAGCGTCCAGTTGTCGCTGAGCGCATAATCAATGCGTGCGCGCAGCCACAGGGTGTCTGAATCCATCTTGCCGTCTTCAACGTTAAAGTTGATGTCGCGCATTGCGCGGTCAAGCACGAGGCCTGCGCTGCCGGAAACGGCACCTGACGGGTCTGTCGCTGCAGCCACAGACACAAGCGGTGTACCATAGTAAGCGGTTGAGAAATCATCGCCCGAGAAGTCCGCCGACAGCTTGATCGTCAAACGGTCCGTCGGTTCAATGAGCACGGCAAGACGGCCCGACCAAGCCTCTGAGTCTGTGTCGTCCACCCACCCGTTTGAGCGGGAATAGGATACGTCACCGCGCAGGGCTACCTTGTCGCTAACCGGTACGTTGGCGTCAGCGGCGAGGCGCATGCGGCCATGACTGCCGTAACTTGCGAACAGTTCACCGCTTGTCTGGTCAAGCTTTGGTGCGCGCGGCACGAAGTTGATGGCGCCAGCAAGCGCGCCCTCGCCCGATGTGATGGATGCCGGGCCCTTGATGACCTCAATACGCTCAAAATTCCAGGCATCCAAGTTGCGCATACCCGCATCCGAATTTGGCATACGCACGCCGTCATAAAGATAGTTAACCGCCCGGTGAAACCCGCGCATGGACACAGACGCGACAGACCCCGGCAGATTGCCTGATGCCACACCTGGCGCGGTGTTAAGCGCCTCAATAAGCGACCGCGCGCCCTGCGCCTGCAGATCATCCTGTGTAATGACATCAATGATGGCCGGGGTTTCCCGGTTCGTCAGCCCAAGGCGGCTACCAACATCAGGCGTGCTGTCAAGCCTACGCTCACCGGTGACGGTAATGATTTCCACGTCGTCATGATTAGCGTGCGCAAGCGGCGCAACAAGCGCAATGGTGGCTGTAGCAAAAAGAAAACGGTTCGTCATGAATTTATATCCCAAGCAGGTCTGCCGCAGGGAGCAGACGGCTAAAAAAGTCAAAGTATTGCCGGATGGCCCGGCGAAATTGTCGGATTAACCCCGGCTTTGCGGGGTAGTGGGGAAAGGCATGGGATACGTGTTCAGTTCAGGCACATATGTGTGCCATCAAGTGATCAACAACCCCCGAACGCCTTCAGGCGCGGGGTGGCCCTGTGGCCCAGGGAAGGGCGGCGAGGGCACCTGCAACAGGCGCATCATCAACCGGCTGAACAGTTGGGGGAATTTCGCGGAAGGCGACAACTGGCGCCGCAGGCGGCAGGGCTGGCAGGGCGGCGTGAGCGAAGGTCGCAAAGGGACAGGCAGTGCCTTGCCCGCCATCCGGCACCGAACCTGCCGGATGGTCGGCAGCATCCGCCAATGTACCGGTACGGAAATCAAGCACCGCATCGGCAGGGCCGTATCCTGTACAAAGCGTGATGGAAACAAACCGCCCGTCATCCGACGACGTGAGCATATAACCCGTCGGCACAAGGGCACGGGCAAACACCGCCAGCAGCAATATCGCTGCAAACGTCCAAGTAAACCCGGACCTCATTTCCCGCCAAGCTTTCACCATGAGGCCTGAGTTAACCGAACCAAACACAATTCGCAACACAGTTAATGGCCTGTGACAAATTGAAGCGTTTCAACGATCCATCCCCTGTCGGCGCCCTCAGCAGAGCCAAACGCAGCAGGGCCACTGGACGATTAGCTGTTCTGTCGCACCAGCATCTCGTAAGCCTGATGCTGGCTCAGGAACACCTGCCCGCTTAATTCGACAAGAAAATCCGACCGCTCCAGCCGGTCCATCACAGGCCCCTTGACCTCGCTCAGGTGGAATTGCACGCCCGCGTCCGAGAGACGATGGTTTATTGCCTCAAGGCTTTCAAGCGCGCTGGCATCAATCTCATTCACCGCCGGACACATCAGTATCAAATGTTTGAGCTCGGGCCGGTCTGCGATAAGTGCATAAACCTGATCCTCCAGAAAGCGGGCGTTGGCAAAATAGAGACTTTCATCAATGCGCAAGGTGACCACAGAGGGGCAGGTTTCAACCTTATGCCGCAGGACATTGCGGAAATGTTCCGTTCCCGGCACACGGCCTACAATGGCACAGTGTGGTTTGCTACTGCGGTAAAGATGCAAAAGCACCGATAGCAATACGCCTGAGGCAACGCCCGCCTCGACACTGACACCAAGGGTCAGGAGGATGGTCACAGCCATAGCCAGAAAGTCACGTTTGGAATAACGCCATGTCTCCCGCATCATGCGAGTATCGATCAATGCCAACACCGCGACGATGATTGTCGCGGCCAAGGTAGCCTTCGGCAGATAGTGGATGAGCGGCGTCAGAAACAGGGTTGCGAAACCGATACCCACCGCCGTGAACATACCCGCGGCAGGGGTTTCCGCCCCGGCATCAAAATTTACCACGGAACGGGCAAAGCCGCCTGTCACGGCATAACCGCCACTCAAGCCGGATGCGAGATTTGCCGAGCCAAGGGCGATAAGCTCCTGGTTCGGGTCGATACGCTGACGCTTTTTGGCCGCCAGTGTCTGGGCAACCGAAACGGATTCCACAAAGCCGATCAGGCTGATCAGGAAAGCGGGTAACAGCAACTGTTTGACCAGATCAAGGTTGACACCCGGCAGGCCCAGGCTGGGCAAACCAACCGACACCTGTCCGACGATCGCCACGCCCTTCACATCCAGCGCCCAGAAGGCTGTCGCGAGCGTCGTGCCAACAACCGCAAAAACGGGGCCGGTCTTGACAACAAAGCTGGCAATGCCGGCGGGCATATGCAGCATTTCAAGCACACTGCCCAAACGCAGACGAACAAAATAAAGGAATGCGAGACTTGTAACACCGATGGCCGCCGTGGGCACGTTCGCCTCATCCAGGCCGGCTATAAGCGACGAGGCCACCTGCAACAGATTATGCCCACCCGCAGGAACCCCCAGAATGTGCCTGACCTGACTGACGGCAATGAGTATGCCGGAGGCCGAGATAAAACCCGAAATCACCGGATGGCTGAGAAAATTTGCCAGAAATCCGAGCCTCAAGATGCCCATCAACAACAAACACCCCCCGGACAGAAGCGCCAGAAGAATCGCAGCCTCAATAAATCCCGCGCTTCCCTGTGCCGCGACCGAGCCAACGGCAGCAGCCGACATCAGCGAGACAACCGCAACCGGCCCGACTGCCAGGGTGCGACTGGTACCGAACACCGCATAAAGCACAAGAGGCAGGATACTGGCATACAGCCCCACCTCTGGCGGCAGCCCTGCCAACATCGCATAGGCAAGAGACTGGGGTATCAGCATGATTGTGACAATCACGGCTGCCGTTGCATCGCTCAGCAGGGTCTGGCGACTATACCGGCTCCCCCACTCCAGAAACGGGAACAAGCCTCTGAGTGCCTGAATCATATGCCTCTCTTTATCATATGCTTATCTCCCTAAGACCGCGCGGGCGTTAACTGGTTTTCTCACCCGAAAAATCGCACGCGGTTTCCACTTCATGAGAAAGCGGTGAATGCGAAATGACCTCAGGTTTTGCCAACCATTCCCGGCCCTTCAGCATCAGGTCAAAATACAGTGCAGGCATCAACTTCTCTTTCAGAAACCATGCCAGCCCAGACGCCTTTACCGGATTGACCAGCCATTTTGGGAAAGTTGGCTGTAACGCGCCACCATAGCCGAATTCAGCCAGCACGACCCTGCCGCGCTCCACCGTTAACGGGCACGAACCATATCCCTCGTAGAGAGCGCCGGTATTGCCACCTTCAAGAACAGAAATGATGTTATGTGCCACCACCGGTGCCTGCTTGCGCACTGCCGCCGCCGTCTTGGCATTCGGGGCCGAACATCCGTCACCGATACCAAAGACGTTACCGTACCGGCTATGCTGCAGAGTCTCGCTGCTGACATCGACCCAGCCCGCCTCATCGACAAGAGGTGACCCTCGCATGAAATCTTGTGGCCCTTGTGGTGGGCAGACATGAATAATGTCAAAGGGTCGCTCGACAAGTGACTTGCTACCGTCCGCGCCTGTTACCTCGAATGTTGCCAGCTTCGCGGGGCCATCGATTGCCAGCAAATTCTCCTGAAAGCAAAGCTCGGCGCCGTATCTTTCCACATACCGCATCAGTTCAGGCACGTATTCCTTCACACCAAAAAGCACGGCCCCCGCCGTGTGAAATGCCACATCAATATCAGCAAGGGCACCCGTGCGACGCCAATGGTCGCAGGCCAGATACATGGCTTTCTGCGGCGCGCCAGCACATTTGATCGGCATGGGAGGCTGGGTAAACAGCGCTTTGCCCTTTTTCATCGTTTTCACCAGCTCCCAGGTGTAGGGGGCCAGATCGAACTGATAGTTGGATGTTACGCCGTTGGAGCCAAGGGCTTCACGCAGGCCGTCAACCCGGTCCCAGTCAAGCTTGATGCCGGGGGCCACGACAAGGCTGCGGTAAAAAACCCGGTCACCACTCTCCAGCACCACAGCGTTTTTCTCCGGCTCAAAATGAGCAACCGCCGCCCGCGTCCACTTGACGCCGGCGGGCATCACATCCGCCATCGCGCGTTTTGTCTGATCGCGGGAGAACACACCACCGCCGACAAGTGTCCAACCCGGCTGGTAATAGTGCGTGTCGCGCGGTTCAATAACGGTAATGTCCAGACCGGGCCTGCGTTTCAGCAGGCTGGCCGCCGCAGCGAGGCCACCCGCGCCGCCACCAACAATGACCACATCATGCACCTGCGGTTTCTGCGCGAATGCCTCAACCGCCACGCCTGATGTAATGTCCCGTCGCGCATCCAGTTCTGCCGCTTTGCCGGACAAATCATAACCGGCAGCCGCGGCAGTCTCGATGATGGCTTCGGTCGACAAATGCGGTGCCTTGGTGCAGGCCCAAAGCGTGATCGCGCGTGTGCCCGTGCGGCAAAAGGACAGTACCGGTCCCACCATCTCGTCACGGGCCAGCCTGAATGCCTCAATATCAGCATCCGTCATCTTGCCGGGAACAATCGGTATGTGCCGGTAAGCAAGGCCGAATTCTCTTGCGGCGTCGGCGATTGCCTCGGAACCGGGTTGGCCGTCTTCCTCAGAGTCCGGGCGCACATTGATAATGCCCTTGAAGCCCTTGCCCGCGAGAATGCTTATGTCCTTCACCGTTATCTGCGACGAGACTGACAACCCCGGCGTTATTTTCCTGATATCCATGGCACTATCCTTTCAATGTGGGCTTGTTGATCAAAGCGCATCAAGGGGTATTTTCAGATATCGGGTGCCGTTGTCTTCCGCTGGCGGCAGATGACCAGCCCGCATATTCACCTGCACCGAAGGCAATATCAGCCGTGGCATATCAAGGGTTTTGTCCCGGCTTGTGCGCCATCCAACAAATTCGTCGACGCTCACCCCGGTGTGCACATGGATATTGTGCGCCTTCTCCTCGGCAACCGTGGTTTCCCAGGCATAGGTATCCCGGCCTGGCGCCTTATAGTCGTGGCACATGAAAAGCCGGGTTTCATCAGGCAGGGCAAAGATCTTGCGCACGGATGCAAACAATGTTGCAGCGTCACCACCCGGAAAATCACAGCGGGCGGTGCCATAATCAGGCATGAACAGCGTGTCGCCCACAAAACCCGCATCGCCAATCACATACGTCATGCAGGCAGGCGTATGGCCCGGTGTATGAAGGACATGCGCCTTGATATTGCCAACCGAAAACGCGTCACCGTCTTTGAACAGAACGTCGAATTGACTACCGTCACGCTCAAATTCGCTACCCGCGTTAAAGAGCTTGCCAAACGTGTCCTGTACAACTGTGATCTGGTCACCAATACCAAGCCTCCCGCCCAACGCCTCTTGAATATAGGGGGCGGCGGAGAGGTGGTCAGCGTGGACATGTGTCTCAAGAACCCACTCGACCGAGAGGCCCTGCTCACGCACGAATGCGATGATCTCATCTGCTCCGGTCTTGCTGGTACGCCCCGAGTTGGGGTCGAAGTTCAACACGGAATCGACGACAGCGCATTTTTTCGTCTCCGGATCGGCCACCACATAGCTGAACGTATTTGTCGGTTCATCAAAAAATTTGGTTACATCGGGTTTCATCATTTTCTCCTGTTTTGTCGCATCCCCCGGGTAGGCAAACTCTATTCTGCACGGTAGGGATCAGGCTTGAGACGCAGTCGGGTGCCGGGGCGCCCCTCTACTTCCGGCAACACTTCAGGCAGCGCGCCCTTTTCCCCACCTTCCGGAGTATCCACGCCTGGCCCGCCCCAGGATTGGCACAAAACCTTCATCAGCAGACGCAGGCGTTCATTCTCCAAGCGATAGAATACAGCTTTCGACTCCCGCCGGGTGGCAACCAGTTCCTCGTCCCGCAACCTTGCCAACTCGCGCGAGAGTACCGGTTGGCGCACCCCGGTTGCCTCCTCGATTTCGCTGACAGAGCGCTCTCCCTGCATCAGTTCGCAGGCGATCAGAAGCCGGTTCGGATGGGACAGTGTTTTCATCAGCGCCGCCACTTCAACCGCGTGGGCGCGCACGACTTCAGCCGTTGCCTTATGCGTCATGGGGTGCCTCCGCGAAATACCAGTCCCGCTGGCTCTGTGGCGAAGCTTCAGCTCTTGCTCGCAACTCTTCAACCGTTTTGGGCGGCGCTTGCAACAGCGGTGCTTTTGGCGTCCAGCCTTCCGGTGCAACAACATCACCTGCCGCTGTCGCCCTGAGGGCAGCCAACACCCGCAACATCTCGTCAACTGAGCGTCCCACACTCATGGGATAGTGCAACTGCGCACGCACTACCCCCTGCGGGTCGATAAAAAAGACCGAGCGCACGGTCGCTGTACTGACCGACGCTTCATCAATCATGCCGTAGGCTTCCGCCACTGACAGGGACAAATCCTCGATAATGGGGAAACTGATACGCACACCAAAGCGTTCCTCAATGTTCTGTGTCCACGCAAGGTGGGAATAAACGCTGTCCGCGGACAGGCCAAGCAGCTCGCAATCGAGCGCGCGGAACTTGTCTGCCGCATGTTCAAAGGCAACAAACTCCGACGTGCAAACCGGCGTAAAGTCGGCCGGGTGCGAAAACAGCAGCAACCACTTTCCTTGATAATCGCTCAGGCTCCGCACCCCAATGGTGGTGCGTGCAGTGAAGGCCGGCGCTCTATCGTTCAAGCGCAATGGCCTGCTTACCGTGATAGTTTCCAAGCCTTGTTGCTCCGCCATTTTTTTCTCTCCCGAATTTCAATTACACTTTAATATAATACATTATTGTAAATTGTAAATATTAATTGAGAGACACCCTGCCTCGACGCGACCATACCGGGCGTTTGGCGCGCATAAAAAAAGCTGGAAGCGCTTGGTAAAAGCAGCCTCCAGCCTTGTTGTTTCAATATTTTGTGTCAGGTGTAACTGATCAGCCGCGCATCACTGCCTCTAGGATATCAAGACCCTCCCCAAGGATCTCATCCGGCGCTGTCAACGCGGGCAGGAAGCGGATCACATTGCCCCTGATACCGCACGAAAGCAGGATAAGCCCGGCCTCCGCCGCGGCTTTCACAATCTCCGCCGTGCGCACCGGGTCCGGCTGGTCCGCCTTGCCATTCTTGACAATCTCGATCGCGATCATGGCGCCAAGCGCGCGGATATCACCGATCTCCTTGAGGCCACTAGCCTGCATCGCGGTGAGGCGTTTGGTGAAGAGGGTACCGATCTCGTCGGCGCGGTCGCAAAGGCGGTCTTCCCTGATGATATCAAGGACCTTCAGTCCCGCGACACAGCCAAGGGGCGAACCGCCATAGGTGCCGCCAAGGCCGCCGGGTGCTGCCGCGTCCATTACGTCTGCCTTGCCGATGACACCAGAGATCGGGAAGCCGCCTGCCATGGCCTTGGCCACGGTCATCAGGTCAGGCTCAATCCCGGCATGCTCGGTCGCAAACACGCGGCCGGTGCGGGCAAAACCGGTCTGGATCTCGTCACAGATCAACAGCATGCCATGCTGGTCACACAGTACGCGCAACGCCTGCATGAACTTGGGCGAGGCGGCATAAAAACCACCCTCACCCTGCACCGGTTCAAGGATGATGGCCGCGACGTCTTCAGGCGCGATATCAGCCTTGAACAGATCCGCCACCGCGTCCAGCGCCATCTCTTCCGTGATACCGTGATACGGCACGGGGTAGGGTACATGGTAGATACCCTGCGGGAACGGGCCAAAGCCCACCTTATAGGGCGCCACCTTGCCCGTAAGCGCCATGCCCATCATGGTGCGGCCGTGGAAGCCGCCCTTGAAGGCAATCACGCCGGGCCGCCCGGTGGCAGCGCGTGCTATCTTGACCGCGTTTTCAACCGCTTCCGCGCCCGTGGTCAGGAAGATGGTTTTTTTCGGCGTGTCACCCGGCGCGAGCTCATTAAGCTGTTCCGCCAGCGAAACATAACTCTCGTAGGGCGTGACCTGAAAACAGGTGTGGGAGAAATTGTCTATCTGCGCCTTGACAGCTTCGGTGATACGCGGGTCACCATGGCCGGTGTTGGTGACCGCAATACCTGTGGCAAAATCCACATAGCGCTTGCCTTCCACATCCCACACTTCGGCGTTCCTGGCATACGCCGAAAAGCGCTGGTGCATGCTGCCCACACCGCGCGGCACGGCCTTTTCACGGCGGTCCCACAGGTCCTTGTTTTTCTGCGTTTCACTATTCACCGGCTTCACATTCTTCAGCATCAATCCAGCCCTCCCAGGAGGCAATATTTGGTTTCCAGATAATCGTCGATACCGTATTTTGAACCTTCACGGCCGAGGCCCGATTGCTTGACCCCGCCAAACGGGGCCACTTCGGTTGAAATGATGCCTTCGTTGATGCCGATCATACCATATTCAAGCGCCTCTGCCACGCGGAACACGCGGCCCAGATCACGCGCGTAAAAATAGGCGGCAAGGCCATAGGGCGTATCATTGGCAAGGCGGATAACCTCGGCCTCATCGCTGAATTTGAAGATGGGCGCAACGGGGCCAAAAACCTCCGCCTGTGCGATGGTCATCTCGGGTGTGACGCCGGTCAAAATGGTAGGGGCATAAAAGCCCGCACCCGCACAATGGCGGCTGCCGCCGATGACCGCCTCAGCGCCACGGGCGACGGCATCGTCAACGAGCTCGGCCACCTTGTCGCAACCGGCCTTGTTAATGAGTGGCCCCACGGTAATACCCACATCTGCGCCGTGCCCGACACGCAGGGCAGCAACAGCATCTTTCAGCTTTGCAACAAAAGCATCGTGCACTGCTTCATGGACAAAAAAGCGGTTGGCACACACGCAGGTTTGCCCCGCATTGCGGTATTTTGACGCCATGGCCCCCACAACGGCCGCATCGATATCTGCATCCTCGAACACGATGAAGGGCGCATTGCCGCCCAGCTCAAGGCTGACTTTCTTGATTGTGGACGCACACTGCGCCATCAGGACACGCCCCACAGCGGTTGAACCGGTGAACGAAAACTTGCGCACGGTCGGGTGAGTGGTCAGCACTTTGCCGATTTCCGCCGGTTTGGTGGTTGTCATCACCTTGACAAGCCCCTTTGGCAGGCCAGCGTCAAGTGCCAGTTTCTCCAGCGCGAGTGCGGTCAGCGGGGTTGCCTCAGCCGGCTTGACAACCGCGCTGCAGCCAGCGGCCAGTGCGGGCGCCACCTTGCGGGTGATCATCGCCAGCGGGAAGTTCCACGGTGTTATCGCTGCGACCACACCGATGGGCTGCTTCAGCACCATGATGCGTTTACCCTGTGCGAAACTCGGAATCACGTCACCGTAGACACGCTTGCCTTCTTCGGCGAACCATTCGATGAAACTGGCGCCATACAGCACTTCGCCGCGCGCTTCCGCCAGCGGCTTGCCACACTCCGCAGTAATAATTTCAGCCAGCTCGTCCGCGTGGGCCACAATCATACGGTGCCACGCCATCATCAGGCTGGCGCGTTCCTTCGCGGTGCGCTGTGACCAGTCACGGAATGCCTGTGCAGCCACTTCAATGTGGCCTTCCACCTCAGCGCTTGTCATGTCGGCCACGGTCATAAGGGACGCGCCCGAGGCCGGGTCAAAAACCTCAAGCCCGCCTGATTTGGCCGCAAAATCTGCTACCAACGGGAAATGTTGGGTCATTGGAACTCTCTTCTTTGTTTGAACTCGGTGGTGATCAACTGCCGCGTTTTGGAATCTCAAGCACGCCAAGACTATTCAGATAGGTGCTCTGGCTTGAGCGGTTCTCCTGCGGGAAACTGTGGCCAGCGTCGCGGAAGCTTTTAAGCGGTTGCCCAAGGCCCATGAGACCCCGCTCCCGGCTGCGCCGCACGCGCTCTAGATCTATTTCTACCGGGATGATCTCTTCCACTTCGCCCGCCTGATGCAAGACTTCCCCGTCAGGCCCGGCAATCACAGACCGTCCGTTGGCCTGCTCACCCGCACCATTGATATCAATCACATAACACTGCTGCTGTGCGGCCGTGGCCCGCACCATGGCGCATTCCACGTCCCGGTCGATCGAGTTGGTCAATGTGGGGTGAAGTATCACCTCCGCCCCCAGGGTCGCCAGCGCACGGCTGGTTTCAGGGAACCACATGTCATAACAGATGGACACGCCAAAGCGCCCGGCATCCGGCACATCAAACACGCAAACCTCATCGCCTGCGGCAACGCCTTGCTCATAGGGCAGGAAAGGGTACATTTTGCGGTAACGGGCAACCACTTTGCCCGCGTCCGAGATTACCGATGTGGTGTTATAAACCGCGCCTTTGTGCTTCTCATAAAGCGACCCGTTGACGATCCAGACACCAAGGTCAGCGGCCAATTTCGCCAGCGTATCCTCGGTCCCCGACGGCAGGCTTTCCGCTGAGCGCGTGGTGGCACCACAAATGGCCAGCTCCGACAGCACAATCATCTGCACCCAGGGGTACCGCAGTGTGGTCTGCCTGATTTTTTTGATCACCAGATCAAGGTTGCCGCTGTGCGGAAGTGCAAGTTGCAAGCCTGCGATGGCAAACGGTTTCATAAACTATTCCTTCCCTACTCGATTACTTCAGCCGCCGCTTGTGGCGGTATCGGCGCGGCGCGAGGCCCGGCGTCTGCTTTGCTGTCCAGAAGGCGCGCCGGCATGAAGGCCGCCGCGATGCACAGCACAATGCCCATAAGCGCCAGGTTTATCAGCAAAGTATAATTGCCCTCACCGATCACCAATGCCGCGACAAAGGGGCCGGACGCCAAACCCATTTTGGAGAAAAAGCCCGAGAGCGCCGCCATCTGCCCCTTGCCGTCAAACGCCGCACACATGCCCAAAAGATAGGGGATGAGGAACGCCCAGGTGATGCCAGTGATGACATTGGCGGCAAAAAACAGGCTGGCGTTCCCTGAAAAGCGGAACAGGAACATGCCAACAAGGGTAACCAAAAGCCCCAGCAGCAGCGGCTTCAGGCGGCCGTTCCTGAGCCCGATAACATACACAAAAACCGCACCCGCGACCGAGATCCAGTTGGCGATACCAAGTGTGGTGCTGGTGCTGTTCGTGGTCAGGCCTTCACCTTTGCCAAGCTCAATGACATAAGCCGCAAGCCCCATATTGGCTGCCTGAAAACAGAAGACCGCCAGAAGCGCAAGAATAAGCGGCTTGAAATAGGGCCCGGTGCCATCTTTTTGCGCTTCCATAACGGTTTTTTCCTTGGCCGGATACGGCGCGAGGAAGGGAAGCATCACAAGGGTGATGGCGCTGAACGCCATCAGTGCAATAAAAAGCACCGACGTGCCGTACAAGGGCACCAGCTTCGGCAGGGTCATCAACCCCACGCCGCCAAGGCCGTATTGCACCACCAGAAGCATACCAAAGGTGCGGTCAGGCGCCGGGGTCCGCGCGATGACCGAAAAGCCGATACCAACCAGAAAACCACCGATGGTGCCGTGCACAAACCGCATGGCGATCAACACGGTCCCGTCTGTCTGCACGGTGGAGGCAATATCCATGACAATAAGCCCGACAAGCGCAACCGCTGCGGCTTTCTTCCAGTTGAGATATTTGATCAGAAACACGGTGATCAGCGCGCCAAGCGACGCACCATATACATTGGCTGACGCCACATAGCCCGCTGTCGCCTTGGAAAAGCCGAGCCCCTCGACAAGACCGCTCACCAGCGCTGGCATGATGTTGACATAAAACAGGCCCGCCGTAGTCAGAAACGCCAGCAGAACGGGGGCTATGTGCCCGCCAGGGTCTGCTTTTCGCACACTGCCGCCATCGGCGGGGGGTGTGACTTTACCGCTATTGCTCATGAAGTCTCTCCGCAGATGGGTGTGATGGCCGAGAGCGCCTTGACCGCGTCAGCGAAGACGTGGAGGCCGCTGTCGGAGAAATAATAATAAACGTTACCGCCGGGCAGCAGTACAACTGTGATACCGCCGTAGCCTGAGAAAAACGGCAGCCAGGTATCTGCCTTGCAGCCAAGGCTTTCCCGCGCATTCCAGGCCCAGAAGCCGTTTTTATAGCGCAAGCTTTTCGCCCCCGCCTCAAGACCACGATCCCTTGGCTCGCGCTGTAGTGCGGCGGCCAGCGGATGCGGCGCGAACTGGCTGATGAGCCGGGTATCCCCACCAGCCAAAGCGGAGGAGACGCGGGCGATATCATCGGTTGTCAACACCATGCCGTAACCGGTGAAGGGCGCCGCATCCGGTCCGCCGGTCTGGCGCATAATGGCCATCAAGGGGCTCAGCGGCATGGACTGCCAGATAGGGACAAGCTGGTCGCGGTAATAGTCCGCGCCTTCAGCGGCGCGTTTGGCAAGGAAGGCATTCATCGCCACCCCCAGAAGATAGGTGTCCGACGTGTGGTAGACCCAGCGCTTACCAGGCTTTGTTTTGGATCCGAAATGAGTGCAGGCGAACGCGGTTTTTTCCTGCCCCGCCAAGGTGGTGAAAAAGCGCATATAGGGCTCTGCCGCTTCATCCGCATGGGGCACCCGGCTTGCGTAGCGCCCTGTGCTCATATTGAGCAGGTCACCCAGCGTGACATCACCCCAGTCGGCGCAGGCTGGTATAAGGTCCGATACTTTGGCAGTGAAGGCATCACCGTAAAGCCCTTCAAGCCGCATCAGCCCTAGCCCGCCCGCCAGTGATTTTGCCAGCGAGTAGGACGGCAGCACAAGACTGTCGCAGTGCGGGTAAGGCCCCAGCCGCGTGGCACAACCGCTGCGGTAATGCAGGCCCTCAAGCACAAGGCCATAAGCGCTCATGAACGCGGGCGGGATGACATCGTCTTGCGAAAAGTTTTTCTCTTCAAGGCCTTGCGGCAACTCCGCCATGGTACGGACCGGCAGCCGTGCGGCCTGAACCGCGCGATGTGTCTCACGGATGGCTGAGGCACCTTCCACCGGCCCCGCGGACCAGTCCGCTTCATACGCTGCCCAGAAGTTGAACTGGAAATAGGCGCAGGTTTCGCTGCCGATTTGCGCGAGCGCCACCGACGCTTTGCCCAAAGCATCAATCGCCAGCAGAAGGGCACCATTGTGGATACAGTTGGCGTTCTTCTCCATCAAGGCAAAGGGCAGCGAGATAAAGCGCTGGCCGCGTGCCTCCGCCCAGCTTTTTCCGGGAGTGAAGATAAGGTCAAAATAAGGGTGTGCTGTTTCAATAATCCCCTGGTTTTTCGGGATAATATCGTCACCTTCCTGCACCAGATCAAGGTCGATCACAGGCAGGGAGCGCACGGCATGATCGGGGTTTGCCGCAATGTCGCCGGGGTCACGCACAAGCTGAAAGCCACCACCAAGCGCGGTCATGTCAAGGCGCAGACGACCTTCGAGCGGCGCGCCCTGTGTAGCGCCCTCGGGGGCGATGAAATCATCAAAGGGCAGCGCGAGGTAAAAGGCTTTTTCACCCGCCAATAATGCGTCCCGCGTGGCCGTGTCTGCCTGCGCCGGGAGCGTTATAAAACTCAGTAAAAACAATAGCCTGATCATGAAAAGCCCCCCTGTTTCACGTCAATGCCCGCCGCTTCCAGACGGCCGACAAGCGGTGCAAGTCCTTGCGCATGGTCGCGCCAGCGGCCAATGGAAGACGTATACACCGGGCGGCGCACTTGCGCCGCGGATGCTGTGGCGCTGGGGCTGGCATTTTCATGGAACGCGAGCACCCCGTCCTGCCAGTCAAGCCCGCAGTGGCTCAGCAGGCGGCGGCTTTCGCCCGCCGGGTCAGTGACCAGCTTTTCGTATTGCAGATCAAGGATTTTCCCCGGCATTACTGCGTGCCAGTGCGCCATCAGGCGGTCATAGGCAATATAATAGTCCGCAAGCTGGTCAAGCCGGTAACTATAGGGGTAGCCCATGCGAAACAGGGTTTTATAAATGGCAAAACAGGCATCCAGCGGGTGGCGCCTCAAATGGATGATGCGCGCGCCCGGCATGGCCTTGGCAATCAGGCCGAGATAGAGGAAATTGGCAGGGGTTTTATCGATCAGCACAGGGGCGTCAAAGCCGCGCCCACGTGTGCTGCCTCCATATTGTTCCGATAACGAAATAAAATTGATTTCAGCTGACTTTTCAACCAGTTCCATTCGGTTCTGGACCGGGCCAACCAGCCGCACTATACTGGTGGCAAGGTCGCTTATTTCGCCCAGGCTGGCAACAGAGGTGTGCGAACTGAGGATACGGTCCACCAGCGTGGTGCCGGTACGCGGCAGGCCGACGATAAACACCGGTTGGTGTGTGCAATTCTGGCCAAAATCTGTGCAGGAATTGTGCAGGGATTCGGCACTTTTTGTGCTTGATGTGTGCAGCGGCTGTGCAATGCAATCAGCGTCAAAAACCTTGGCGATTTTTGCCATGGTTTCGACGTCCTGGCCCACGTCATAGCGCATCATTGATGCCCGCAGGTTGGCGCCGCGCACAAGATGACCGAACGATTGTTCGGTTTCACCGATATCTTCATATTCCTTGGCCAGCGCATAAAAAAGCTGCACCGCGCCCTTACGGTCCGGAATGCCCGCCTTCAGCAGCGCTTCCATGGCGTGAATGTGATTGTCATCCGCCGTCCAGCGCCTGAGCGTGGCGCGGTTATAATAAGCGTCATAGTCACCCGGCTTGAGCGCGATCACTTTCTCAAGCCAAGCTTCCGCATCTGCCATACTGCCAAGGGCAATGGCCGCTGTGGCCGCGTTATAGAGAAGGCCCGCATCATCTGGCGCAAGAGCGAGCGCCTTGCGGTAAAGCGCGTCGGCCGCGCCAAAGAGGCCAAGCTGGATGTAGCGCTCCGCAACTTGCTGGAGCGAGACGACATCACGTGCCGCGCCTGCCGCCTTTGCCAGCAGGTCGCGCGCGCGGGCTGAGTGCCCCTCTGCGATAGCGCGGTCTATATCTGGCAAACGTTGCGGCATGACACCTTCTCAAGCTGGCGTGAAACAATTGGCATGAAACGGGGAGCCGGGGCGGCGCACCACCCCGGTCGGTTATCTTTTAGCCCAGTCCGTCACCTTGGGTACTGTGCCAAGTTTTTACGCTAGAAGCGATAGGTTGCCGACAAGCCAAAGGTACGCGGCAGGGCGATCTGCTCCTTCGAGCCATTGCCATAATACCCTTCGCTTGGCCGCGTGCCCATATAGGCCTGCTTGAACACCGCGCTGACACCCTCGGCATTGAAGATGTTTTTCGCCCATATTGTGAGGTCAACATTGCCGCGCGAAAGCGTCATTGAGCCATTCCAGATGCTATAGGCCGGCAGCGTGCGGTCAAATTTCGCCGATGTGCCGATGGAATTGCGCGTGGAAGACTGCACATAGCCATCAATGCGGGACGTCAGCGTCAAGCTGTCGCTGATCTCATAGCGGTGATCAAGCGCCACATTGAACATATGGCGCGGCGCACCCGGCAAGCGCGCACCGTCAGCCGCGATCAGCGTACCAAGCGGCGAGTAGAAGTCTTCGCTCAGCGCCGCATCGGCGAAAGCGTAGCCAAGGGTATAATGCAGGCTCTGGCTCAGGTAACCGTCGAGCTCAACCTCAATCCCCTTGGTGGTCGCCTTGGAGCCATTCTGCACGGTGAAGAAGCCCCATGCAGGAGTGGAGGTGTTGAGCTGCGGGTCAGACCAGTCAACATAAAACAGGCTTACGGTATACCGTGTGCTGCCTTTGGTGCCCTTGATGCCAAGCTCGAAGTTGTCCACGCGGTCGGCCTCATAGGTCAGCCACGCAGGGTCTTCGGCATAATAGCCTTCGGTGGGCACACCGTTAGCACCGCCACGGCGGTAGCCTTGCGACCACGTACCATAAAGCAGGTTGTCGTCATCAAGATGATAGGTCAGGTTTCCCTTGAAAAGAACCTTGTCTTCCTCGTTTTCAAAGGTCGAGGTCAACTCGGGGAACAGGTCGGTCCAGAACGGCAAGGCCATGAAGGTGTTCGACGTACTGGTGTTCTTGAAGTAGCGGCCACCAACCGTCACATCCAGCTTGTCGCTAAGCGCGTAGGTCAGTTCACCATAGACAGCTTTTTGCTTGAAGGTTTCATCCAGCACATAGTGGAAGTCCTGGTCGCCCGCGATCCACGGCACGTCAAAGCCGAACAATTCGTCCACATAAGCATTGGCACCGTAAAGGAAACTTTCCTGCGTCGATTGACGGTCCTGATCCTGATAATACAGACCAACCACATATTGCAGCGGCCCTTCGGCGTTGGAGACCAGCCGCAGCTCCTCAATGAAGGCTTTGTCTTCATAGGTGCGCGACGCCGTCGCCATCGGGCGCGGGTAGTTGTAATACCAGGAAAGCCAGCCGTTCTGCGCGTAAAAACCGGTGTTTTCGCTGATGCTGGCGCCTTCGTGGTCATAATAGGATGTGCTGGAGGTCAGTGTGGCGAAACCAAGGTCCACCGTGGCTTCAAGCGACGCCATTTCCACGTCGCTTTCAGCAGGCTCAAGCTGGATAGCGCCTACTTCATATTTGCCGTATTCGTTGCCGAAGCCGTCGCGGCCCACGGTCTGTGCGCGCCTGCCGCCCATATCGTCCGACTGACGGGTGTAGGTTGCGGTCACGTCAAACTTGTCGCTGGGTTGCCAGCGCAGGCTCGCGCGGCCAAACCACACATCATAGGTGTCAGCGTCTTCCACACTTTTATAGGATGCTGCCGGGTCAAGCACACCATTGGGCGCAACGGGAATACCGTTCGCGTCCAGCTCATACACATTCACATAATCAGTGAGGCCGGGGTAGTCCATGCGGGTGCCGGCAAAGCGGAAGGCAAGCGTGTCACCCAGCGGCACATTGAGCACCATGTCGCCGGACCAGCCAATGCTGTCCGAACCCTTAACACTGCTGAGCGAGCCCGTAACCTTGCCGAAAAACTCGTCAAACTGTGGTTTCTGGGTGATATAGCGCACGGTGCCGCCCAGTGCGCCGGAGCCATACAGCGTACCCTGTGGCCCGCGCAGCACCTCAACGCGTTCCAGATCCTTGATCAGCATGTTGGCGAACATCGGCGTGTCATTGATATAGGTGGAAACCGTCGCCGCAGCACTGGTGGCGTAATCGCCAAGGGCAGAGCTGTCCACGTTCAGGCCACGGATACGGATGCTGTTCACCGCACCGGCGTTCCTGGGGCCACGGTCGACAATCGCAACACCGGAGACAGAGCGCAACAGCTCCGCTGAATCGAGCATTTTGGCGTCTTCGATGCGCGCACCCGAAACCGCCGAAATATTATACGGAATGTCCTGAATGCGTTCCGCGCGGCGGCTGGCCGTCACGACGATTTCCTCAAGTGCGATATCGCCCGTCTCGCTGTCCTGTGCGAGCGCCGGCAAGGCCAGCAGGCCAGATAACGCCGTTGAAGACATGAGTGTCAAAGTTGACAGTTTGCCGATAGCCGACATGGCTACTCCTCCCATATTTATGTAATTTGGAAAAAATATGGCAGGCTATTTTTTTATAGTCAACTAAAATAATATGCGTGACTAATCATAAATTCCTCATGCGCGCCCCTATATCTTCTCTCCCACCTCATGCTTCCCGCACATAGGGGCTAATGATGATGGCAACGTCGCGCGCGATGGCTTCATGCAGGTCTGCGACGGTCATGGCTTTGAGATAGACGTAATTTAGGAAATGGATTCGCTCCATGCGGGTCAGCAGGTAAGCCAGTTCGCGCGCATCAAGTTCGGCGCTGATAATGCCCATATCCTGATAGGCCTTCAGCACAGATTCGATCGCGGCACCAAGCCCGCTGGCGATGGTATCAAGATAGCGCGGCGCAACGTCCGGGTCGGGTGCTGTGGCGACAAAGGCCACCACATGACCCCATAGCTCCCGCGAGAGGGCAGACAGCGTATCATTGACGTTGGAACGGATAACCTCGGCAACAAGGTCGATCGGATCATGGTCCGCCGCCTGTTTGCTGAAGTTGACCAGGGCTTCTTCGATCCCTTCTTCCCCACGGGCGACAAGCGCCAGCAGCAGGTCACCCTTGGTGCCATAATAATTATAGACCGTGGGCGCAGAGACCACCGCACGCGCGGCGATTTCTTCAATGGTGGTATCGGCAAAGCCTTTTTCGACAAATAGCTCCCCCGCGGCTTTTTCAATCAGCGCGCGGCGCTGCGCCTTCTGCCGTTCCCTCAATCCGGCCATCTGCACACCCTTTCCGTCATTATTTTTAATATTTTAACTCATGACTATTTTTATAGTGAAATAAATTATTTTTTCAACACGAAAACAGTCATAAGTTGTCCGATCTACCCCGGCGACAACCGGAGGCATGCGATCATGGCTTGGGGACCAGGCTGTTCGGGGCAGATGCCCCCTCACTGCCAAAGGGTCATGGGCGCAGCGCGGCCGAACAGGGCGTCCAATTCGGGCGGTGAAAGCAGCGTTTCAACGGGTATACCGGTGACCACGGCAACCTTTGCGAGGACATGCGCCCACGTACATCCATTGGCAAACAGCATGCCGTTGGCATCTAGCGTGCCGCCGCGGTTGGCATAACCGAGCACCATGGTTGTCTCCGGTCCGGTGTCCAGAGGGCGGATTGTGCCCAGATATGGTGCCGCCCGCGTGTGAGTCACGAAGATGCGGGACCGGACCTCAGCCGGAAACAATGTCTCCCGCACCTTGGGCACTGTGAGCATAGCCTGCTCAAGCGGGTCGCGCGCATCCCGAAAACGGCCCGGCTCCATCAGATAGTTCACCGCGTGGCGCACGCCCCGTTCATCCAGCCGGGCTGATGCTTTCAGCACTTCTGTCAACTGGTAGCCACCTGTCGCGGTCAGCAACAGGCCACTGTCTGGCGCTCCCTTCACCCGGACCGCGCCGTCACGCATCAACGCTTCGGACTGCTTGACGGACAGGCGCACCGGCTGGGTACGCTTTGGCACCACGAGAGACCAGATCACACCGCGGCTTTTGTATACTTCCGCGAGTGCGGCCTGTGCCGTGTTCCAGTCGCAGGGGAAAACCACACGGGAGACATCGGACATTTCCGACATCAGCACTTCTGACAGCGTTGTGTCCTGATGCGACTGCTCGTTCTTGCCGTTTTCCCATGCGTGGGATGTCAGGACCACAGGTACGCCCAACCAGTAGGGAAGCTGCCCGGCCAACCGACGGTTGCGGGCAAAAATGATATCCTGCCTCAAGGCGCCCAGCATCTTCACCGCAAAAGCTTCATAAGAACACACAAGGTTCAGCCCGCCCTTGTTGCCAAGCGCGGCACAAACCACCGCCTCTTCATTCAGGGCTGTGACCACCCGCCCGTCAACCGCTTCCGCGATACCGTCTTCCGGCGCGGTCACCCGGTGCTTTAGCAAGTCAAGCGTACGGTTGAGGTTGTTGCTGCGCATTTCATCGGGGTTACCAACCCTGACCCGAAGCTGCGGGTTGGCCGCCACCAAGCGGCAGAAATAGCTGTCAATCGCCGCCATCGGTGACACGGGCTCTGCACCGACGGACTTTCCTTCAGTTTCCGGCACCGACGGCGCGTCCACTGTCCGCGTGGCGATGGCGTGATCCCGTTCTTTGGGTCGCCCCTGGCTTTGGTGGTTCGCCAGTTCCCTGATGGCGGCAGCAAGCTCATCCTGCGGCACATGCAATTTCGCAGCGCCGTCATTAAAGGTTTCGCGGGC
>NZ_JBLXGZ010000015.1:0-82321 GCF_048260245.1 Kordiimonas sp.
TGCGCTGGAACGGTGATAGCTGGACAGTGCGCGCGGGACTGGCCAAGGTCTTCTGGGGCGTGGCCGAAAGCCGCCACCTCGTGGATATCATCAACCAGTTTGACACCGTTGAGGATATCGACAACGAAGACAAGCTGGGCCAGCCGATGCTGGAGGTTTCCAAGCTTCAGGACTGGGGCCAGATAACGGCCTATGTCCTGCCCGCCTTCCGCAAGCGCACTTTTGTGGGCGAGGAGGGCCGCTTTCGCGCGCCTTACCTCGTTGATAACGATCTCGCGCGCTTTGATCAGGGCCGGGACGACGACGCGGATGTGGATTTAGCGCTGCGCTACAGCCACTATTTTGGTGACTGGGATGTGGGCCTGTCTTTCTTCCGCGGTGCCGACCGAGACCCGAGGCTGATTCTGGACGCCGGGCGCGGTGTGCTTGCCCCCTATTATGACGATATCACCCAGGTGGGCGCCGATATCCAGTATACGCACGAGGCATGGCTGTGGAAGTTTGAAGGCATCGTTCGAGACACGCCGTTTGAGACCTTCGCGGCGGCTGTGGGCGGGGTGGAATATACCTTCTACGGTGTGACGGACGCGGGCGCAGACCTTGGTGTGCTGGTGGAATACCAATACGACGGCCGGTCGGAAAACCCGGCGATTGCACCGCTCAGTCCATCAGACAACGACCTGTTTACCGGTCTGCGCTTCGCCATGAACGATATGTCCGACACCAGCATACTTGGCGGTGTGATTGTGGATATGGCCGATGGCTCGGTCTCTGGTCTCGTCGAGGCCTCCCGCCGTTTCGGTGATTATTGGGTGATGGAGCTGGAAAGCCGTTTTTTCACCGGCGTGGACAACAGCAATATCCTGTACGGATTCAGGAAAGACAGTCAGGTCACGCTGCGGCTCACACGGTATTTTTAGTAACTGAATTTTGGGTATTCCTCGCGTTACCCAAAACTGGGGGCGGACAGGCTATGTGCCTTCCGCCCTCCTTTTTTCGCCTATAAATCCGCATTATTCTCTCATTGCGCGATTAAAACGGTTTCGGGTGAAATTTTTTCACAATTTTATTCCCAGCTTCAGTATGTTGTTCGTCCTTGATGGCAAGGAGAGGACTATGGAACGCGCGCGTGAGCCGCATTTGGATGAGGATGGGACCCCGGCGCGGGAAGACGCAGCGGTCGATACCCCCTTGTGCAAAGACGATATCAAAGCGTTGTTCCAGAACCATAACGACGAGCTGGTGCGTTATCTCACCAGTCGGCTCAAGTCGCATGAGGAAGCCGTCGAGGTGGCGCAGGAGGCTTATGTCCGCCTGCTTCGGCTTGACGACAGCAGCACCATCGGGTTTCTGCGGGCTTTTCTTTTCCGGACGGCGGGCAATATCGCCATCGACCGGGTGCGGCGTCGGGGTTTGGCGCAGGCATATCTGGATGAAGCCACGCCGGAGCAACAAGTGAATGAGATGTTCGGTTTTACGCCGGAGCGGTCACTTGCTGCAAAACAGTCGCTTGAGAGAGTGCTGGACTGCATTGGGTCGTTACCACCCAAATGCCGCCATGCATTCATTGAGTATAAATTCAAGCACCGTAGCTATGACGACATAGCGGAAGACATGGGGCTGACGTCTTCCATGGTGCGAAAATATGTGCTGCGTGCGCTGGTTCATTGCTCGGAAAAACTGAGTGATGAACTGGACACGTGGTCCATTCAGTAAGGTCTGGGATATGCCAGTGAGTGACAAAAAAATCAGTGAGGCAGTGCTGGAGCAAGCCGCCGATTATTATCTCGGCCTGCAGGATGGCACCATCTCGGGGGCGGAGCTTCACGCGTGGCAGGAATGGCTGTTGGCGGAGGAAGAACACCGCCGTGCCTTCTCCCGCCTTGAGACGCTTTGGGGCGTGCTTGAAACCGCGACGGCGGAGGATATCGCCGCGCTTCCCGCGCCAGATTTGGCCGAAAGCCATACGCCGGGGGGCTCGGTCCTGTCGATGGTGGCGCCAAATGCCAGCCGCACCCGCGCCACGCCACGTTTCAACGTGGGCTGGATGGGGGCGATGGCCGCCAGCGTAGCCGCCGCACTTATTGCGGTTTATGTGGTTTTGTCCGGCAGTGAGGCACCAGAGGCCCCCCTTGTACAGACTTATGAAACAGCGCATAGCGAGCGTCGTGCGGTGGATCTGGCTGATGGGTCGATCATTGAGCTGAACGCAGGCAGCGCTATTGCCGTGGCCTATACGGAGGCCGAGCGTCGCATCACGCTGGAGCGTGGCCAGGCAATCTTCACCGTTGCCAAAAATCCCAAGCGACCCTTCGTGGTGCGTGCGGGGTTCGGTAGCGTCACGGCTGTTGGAACGGTTTTCAACGTTCGTAAAACGGGCGGTGATGTTGAAGTGCAGGTTCTTGAGGGCACAGTTGCCGTGCGCCCACGCGCGGATGCGGATGCCACACGGGGCAGCGAAACGGCTTCCTCTGTCGCGCTGGTGACCGCGGGGCGGCAGACCAGTTATTCCATGGGGGGCACGCTGGCACCCGTTGTGGCAAACAATATAACGGACCTGGGCTGGAGAACGGGTGTTTTGACCATGGTCGATTTGCCCATTTCAGATGTGATCAACAGGTTGAACCGCTATCTTGCGAGCGAAATAACCATCGGTGATGAAGCTGTGGGGCAGTTACGCTTTACCGGAACGGTATACCCGGACCAAGTTCAGGCGTGGCTTGAAGGGCTTGAACAGGGCTATCCAATTGATGTTGTACATCTTGGCAATAGTACAATTTTGATGATGGCAAGTGATAGTTCCGATACCGTAATCAGATAAGTCGTTCATTTAGAAGCGGCAATCGGTTACACTCAAGTGCTCTCTATAAGGGTGCTTTTGCAATGCTTAAGAGTGTTGCGCCGGGAGGAAAATAGACGATGGAGCTATCCGCACGGGCCTGGAAAAGAAGGCTTGCCGGCGCGGTTGTCACCACAATTGTGGTGTCGGCTCCCATTTTTGCGGCTGCCATTCAGGCCGATCACCGTACTGTTCAGTTCAATATCAAACCGCAGTCCCTTCGTCAGGCGCTTCTTGTTTTTTCCGAGCAGGCGGGTGTGCAACTTATCCTGACCGACGAAGCAAAGGACCTCGCGCTGAGGAAAGCGTTGATCGGCGAGAGGTCGGTTACAAAGGCGCTGGAAAGCCTTATAAGCGGGACGCGGCTGGAGTACCGCTTCACCGGCCCCAATACGGTGATTGTGAGGGCGCGTGCCGATTATGTCGAGGTGGCGCCTGCGTTACGCAGCATTGAACCCGCGCCGGCGGCGCGCGACGCACGCAAACACCGCCCTGCTTATGAGGCCAATGAGGTTTTTCTCGAGGAACTGATCACGGTAGGCACGCGTAACCGCAGCCGTACGGTGGGTGAAACCGATGTGCCGATCGATCTCATCGACACCGGCACATTGCGCCATAGCGGCCATGTGGAAACCGGACGCTTGCTGCAAACCCTGGCACCCAGTTTCAATTACACCGAAACCACCATCTCGGATGGCACAGATATCGTGCGGCCCGCTACGCTCAGGGGGCTTGGGCCTGATCAGGTGCTTATTCTCGTCAACGGAAAACGCCGCCACAGCCAGGCGTGGGTGAATGTGCAGAATACTGTGGGCAAGGGCTCAGTCGGCACGGACATGAACACCATTCCGGTGGCCGCAATCAAACGTATTGAGATCCTGCGGGACGGCGCATCGGCACAATATGGCTCGGACGCGATTGCAGGGGTGATTAACGTCGTGCTCAATGACCATGACGAAGGCGGCATGGCAACCGCCAGTTGGGGACAGACCTATGAGGGGGATGGCGACACATACTATATTGCTGCCAATGCGGGACTGCCGCTTGCGAATACAGGGTTCATCAATCTTACAGCCGAATACCGCGACAAGGCGGCGACCAACCGTGCCGGCCCAAGCTCGACCACCGGGGAAGTATTGATGCGCATTGGTGATACCGACGTGCAGGCAAGCTCAATGATGTGGAACGGGGCCTTGCCCGGTGATGGCGCGGCGGAATTTTATTTTTTTGGCGGTTTCAGTGACCGTGATGGTCTCTCAGGCGGCTTTTATCGCCACCCGTTTGTGCCCAGCCGCACGGTACCGCAACTTTATCCCCAGGGCTTCCTTCCGCTTCAAAGCACAGATGTTACCGACTTCTCGCAGGCAATGGGCATTCGCTATAGCGGTGACGACGGCTGGAAATATGATTTCAGTGCCACATACGGCACCACCCGCTTTGCATTTGGTGCCGCCAATACGGTGAATGTGTCGCTTGCGTCTGCAGCATACTATAACGGCGGTGATCCGGTGACCGCGAGCCCAACCAGCGGTTTTTCCGGCTCGCTCAAGTTTGAGCAGTTGACGGTGAACTTCGATGCCTCCGGTGGTAATTTCACGTCGGGCGTACTGTCGCATCTGGCATACGGTATCGAATATCGGGACGAAGACTACACAATCGAGGCCGGAGACCCGGCATCCTATATTTGCGGTATGGTGGACGGTGAGTTTGCCCCCTCTATAGAGGACCCCGAGCAGGTGGCATTTTGCGGTTTTCAGGGCTTCCCGGGCTACAGTGACGCTGTGGCGGGCAACAAGGGGCGCGGAAGTTTTGCGCTGTATGCGGAGGGCGAATTGGAACCTTCGGATGACCTGTGGATGACAGCCGCAGTACGCTATGAACGCTTCGGCGGCACCGGGGATAAGCTGACGGGCAAACTGTCGGCGCGCCGACAACTGACGCCAGCCCTTGCCCTTCGCGCTGCGGCCTCAACCGGATTTCGTGCGCCAGCGCTGGCACAGCGGGCTTTCTCAAGCGTCATTACCAACACCACCTCGGATGGGTTGCTGCAAACCCTGATCGCGCCTGAGGGGCATCCGTTGGCCCGCGCCTACGGTGTGGACAAGCTGGACCATGAAACCAGCATCAACTTCTCGCTCGGCGCCGTATGGGAAGTAGGTGAAGGCATGTTGGTAACCCTTGATGCCTACCGCATCAAAATTGCTGACCGTATTGTGCTTGGTCCCACGCTTGATTTACCGCCCGGGGTCAGCTTTGGCGCCATTGAGGCAGGGTCGTTTTTCTCCAATGCGGTGGATACGGAAACTTTTGGCGTAGACCTTGTCGCTTACCTCAAAACCCGTTTTGCCGGTGGTGCACTGGACTTTACCACAAGCCTCAGTTGGAACAGCACCAAGATCAAGGATATCAACGCCCCGGCCAATATCCCGGCACATATCTTTTTCCCGCTTGCTGAGCGCATGAATGTGGAGAAAGGGCAGCCACGGTTGCGCGCCAATGCTGCGGCAGACTTCCAGAAGGGGCGGTTTGGCGCTGTGGTGCGGGCCAATTTCTACGGCAATACGGAATCCGCCTATTACACCGCTGTCGGGAACGGTATCCCGCCGCATCTTGCCTATGATGTCTATGGTCTTGATCGCGCGGCAACCACAAGTGCGGGTGAAGCGCTGATTGTGGACATGGAAATTTCATACGACATCACTGAAAATGTGCTTTTTGCTGTGGGCGCGAACAATATCTTCAACACCTACCCGGACAAATTGCCGGATAATGCGCTGGCGCGCTGGATATCTGAAGGCCGCAAGCCGGGGGCCTTCGGTAACTTTGTCTATCCTTGGGTGGCCATGCCGTGGGGCATCAATGGTGGCTATTATTATGCACGCATGACCGTGCAGTTTTAGGGCACGGCCGAGCCCGTGTTGCGTCTGGACAGGGCCAACATATTTTTTGCGTTTTCAAACTTGACCAAAAAGTCAGGAATGGATAACGTTCGCTCGTTGCGTGGATGCCTGACCATTATTGGTGGTGGTTCAGGTATCAAGAGCATGGAAGCGAAGCTCCGGTTAACCTCACCGATCAGTTGGTGGGCGCCTCCTTGAGGTGAGGCGGGGAGACAAACCTTCGGGCGCGTCGCTGGCACAAAGGCTACCCTGTTGCCTTCTGCCAGCCTTCCAACCCATCTTTTGTGCTCGTCTGGGCGGTGGCTGTTTGCAGCCGCCGCCCCAGCTTTTTCTGGCGTGTCAAACCTCACGCTCCCAAACCATTGTTCGCATTCTCCAGATCAGGCACGATGGGCCTCAGATGTGCGTTTAGCTTTGGATAAGCCAAGCCACGGGATTGATATGGTTTGCGCCGGGAAGTGGGCAGGCCGCCTAAAACATCGAATTGTCGTGCAGTGTTGATTCAACGACCGGCTGACCCACACCCCAATGTTCGGCAAATTTGCCATTTTCCATCCGGAAAATGTGCATGCCGGCATTGCCCTTGGCGTCAGGTTTCGCCTTGAAGTGAATATGCATCCAAACCAGATCACCGTCTGCGCCCGCGCGTTTTATGTCTGCGTGCATTTCGGGAAAGCGCTCAAGTTGTGCGGCGAAATACCGAAGCAGGCCTTCCTTCCCGTCCGGTACGCGGGGGGAATGTTCAATATGCCCTTCAGCGACACATTGCTCGCCAAACTGGTCAACGTTCAATTCTACCTCAAGAATTTCCATGCATCGCACGGCCTTCTCGAGGTTCTCTTGTTCCAAAGCTTCTTGCGCCAGAATGTCAGCGTCGCTCATTGTCGCGAGAGAGGCACCGCTCAATACCAGTGCAACACAGCCAGAGAGGCTCATCTTTATGATGCGGGGAGTATGGTTGTTCATATCGTATTGTTCCTATGATAACGCAATTGAGCCTGCCGCGATTGGCCGCAGACTATCATGTTACCTAGTCCCGATCCGGATCTACGCTTGCTCATCCGTCAAGCTCAATCCGTGATCTCCCCAGTGCATTATGAACATACTTGAGGGAATTTGGGAACCTCAAAAGGTTCCCGTCGGCCGGCCTTGGTGCCTCAGTCGACAACGCCGGTCAGCTTGTCATTCAGGGCAGCGGCAAGCGCCATCAGTCCGTTCATTGGCCGGATCAGCACTTCGATTTCCTTGAGCTTGCCGTCTGCATCCAATGTGATCCGGTCGATGCCCTTGAGCTGTTTGCCGCCCACACTGGTGGTAAATTCAAGGATCAGTTCATCCCCGTCCACCCATTCCTTTGTGTAGGTCAGCCCTTCAAATGTATCGGTTACCGCGCTTAAGACCATGAGGACTTTGTCCTTGCCTTGACGCGGTTTCCAAAAGGCTGGCGAGAGTAACGAGGCATCCTCTGCCACGATGGCGGACAACAGGCCCATGTCCGATGTCCTGACCGCTTCGTGCCACTGTTTGAGAAAGGTGTCGGTTTTGCTCATGCTGCTCTCCTGATGGCTTATGCCTGTTAGATAGCGTTATCAGCCTGTCCGTCCAGTCAATATCAGCTTTTAAGCGCCACGAAGCTGCCGGTGTAATCGATCGCCAGTTCATCGTTTTCTACCACGCTGGCGGTTAGCTGGATGCGCGCTTTGCCGTGACGTTCGAACGTTTTCAGGAACAGGCCCCAGCGGTTGCCTTCGGGCAAGCTGGCCTCGGCCTCAAAGTCCTGAGTAACAGGGCGGATATAATTGATATTGCTGCTGCTGATGACAATTTCGCCAGCCTTCGCGCTGTGGCGCAAATTGAGATGTAGCAAGGTCCAGCAACTCAGCGTTGCCAGCGCCTGCAGGCTGCCGCCGAAGGCTGTGTGTTTGTGGTTGATGTTGGCGGCAAGGGGCGCGCGCAGCACTACGCGGTCGCGGCTGGCGACGATGGCTGTCACGCCCATGGGGGCCGAAATCGGAATATGGCTGTGCAGATAGTCTTCAACCTCGATCGTGCTGGTCATGGTCGCCTCTTTACAACAATGAATTGACGCCTTGCGCGCTTTCTTCCACTCTGGCCCCCGGGGAGATCCCGAAAGTTCAGGAAGTTCGGGAAGACTAGGGGAGGAACAGGTCTTATGCAATCCGAAGAAGGCAGCGCACCCGTGCGCGATGATACACTCAGCCGCGAGGCCTATTGGCGGGCGAATCTGTTACTTTTGGCCAAGCTTTTGGTGGTGTGGTTCGTCGTCTCGTTCGGGGCGGGCATTTTGCTGGAGGACTGGCTCAACCAGTTCACAGTGCTGGGTTTCAAGCTGGGTTTCTGGTTTGCGCAGCAGGGCTCTATCTTCACTTTTGTTGTGCTGATTTTCATTTATGCGTGGCGCATGAAAAAACTCGACCGCGCCTTCGGCGTTGAGGACTGAGGGGCATATCATGGACGCACAAAACCTTACGTATCTGTTTGTCGGGCTTTCCTTCGCGCTTTATATCGGCATTGCCATCTGGTCGCGGGTTGGTAGCACCAAGGAATTTTATGTGGCGGGTACCGGGGTGCATCCGGTGCTGAACGGCATGGCGACCGCCGCTGACTGGATGAGCGCGGCGTCATTCATTTCCATGGCCGGGCTTATTGCTTTCCTTGGTTATGACGGCTCGGTCTACCTCATGGGCTGGACCGGGGGCTATGTGCTGCTGGCTTTGCTGCTGGCGCCCTACTTGCGCAAATACGGCAAGTTTACCGTGCCAGAGTTTATTGGCGACCGTTATTATTCAGACGCGGCGCGTCTTGTCGCGGTGCTGTGCCTCATTTTTATCAGCTTCACTTATGTGGCGGGGCAGATGCGGGGTGTCGGCATCGTCTTTTCGCGTTTTCTGGAGGTTGACATCAACCTTGGTGTGCTGATCGGCATGGCGATTGTGTTCATGTATGCGGTGCTGGGCGGCATGAAGGGCATCACCTACACACAGGTTGCACAGTATTGCGTGATGATTTTTGCCTACACTGTGCCTGCGATTTTCATCTCGCTTCTGGTCACAGGCAACCCGGTGCCCCAGCTTGGCCTTGGTGCGGAAGTTGCCGATGGCTCGGGCCTGACGGTGCTTGAGAAGCTGGATAGCGCGCTCATTGAGCTTGGTTTTACCGCCTATACAAACGGCACAAAATCGACGATCGATGTTTTTGCCATCACGGCAGCGCTGATGGTGGGCACGGCGGGCCTGCCGCATGTGATCGTGCGCTTTTTCACGGTGCCCAAGGCGTCTGACGCGCGCATTTCCGCGGGCTGGGCGCTGGTGTTTATCGCCATTCTGTACACAACAGCCCCGGCGGTAGGGGCCTTCGCACGGCTCAATTTCATCGATGAGGTAAATGAAACCGCTTATACGGAAACACCAGACTGGTTCAAAAACTGGGAAACGCTGGGCCTGATCGCATGGCGCGATAAAAATGATGACGGCATTATCCAGTACCGGGCGGGCGAACCCTTTGACGGCAAGCCAGCTTTTGAGGGCGAGGCCCGCGGTACACACGGCGAGCGTGTTATCAACAACGGCGTCACCATAGGCGGCAACGAAGTATATGTCGACCGCGATATTATGGTGCTGGCCAACCCGGAGATCGCCAAGCTGCCCGGCTGGGTCATCGCCCTTGTGGCGGCAGGCGGGCTTGCCGCTGCGCTGTCGACAGCCGCAGGGCTTTTGCTGGTGATCTCAACTGCGGTCAGCCATGATTTGCTGAAAAAAACGTGGATGAAAGATATCTCCGACGCGCAGGAGCTTCGAGCGGCACGCATTGCCGCCGCGCTGGCCATCGTGGTGGCAGGCTATATGGGCATCAATCCGCCGGGCTTTGTAGCGCAGGTTGTCGCCTTCGCATTCGGGCTGGCCGCCGCTAGCCTGTTCCCTGCCATATTGATGGGTATTTTCTCCAAGCGTATGAACAAGGAAGGGGCCATTGCTGGCATGCTGTCGGGTCTGTTGTTCACCTTTGGCTACATCGCTTACTTCAAATTTGTCGCGCCTGAGCTGAACGTGGCGGAGAACTGGCTGTTTGGTATTTCGCCAGAAGGTATTGGCATGGTTGGCATGTTTGTCAATTTCGCCGTGGCCTTCATTGTGGATCGCTTCACCCCCGCACCGCCTGAAAGCGTGCAGGTTCTGGTGGAGGATATCCGCGTGCCCATGGGCGGCGGCGACGCGCATCACCACTAGGGCGGTAGGTCAAGGTTCCAACGGAATCTTTATGTTGGTTTGGTTAGGTTCCTTTGTGAAAGGAGCCTAACCATGCCTGACACCCCCACTCCAGATGCGCAAAGCGGGAAAAAAGCCAAGCTGTACCGCATGGTCATGCCTGATCATTTGTGCCCTTACGGCCTGAAGTCAAAAGACCTTCTTGAGCGGCAAGGCTATGAGGTTGAGGATCATCATCTTGAGACCCGGCAGCAGACCGACGCCTTCATGGCGGCACACGACGTGGAGACCACGCCGCAAACCTTCATTGATGACAGGCGCATCGGCGGCTATGAGGACCTTCGCGTTTTCTTCAGGTTGGAGCCACCGCCCGAGGAGCAGAGCGATACAAGCTATCAGCCTGTGATAGCCATCTTTGCGGTGGCCGCGCTGCTGGCGTTGGGGCTTTCATGGCACCAGTATGGTGACATGCTGACCCTCCGGGCGTTTGAATGGTTTATCTCATTATCCATGAGCATTCTTGCCATTCAGAAACTGCAGGATGTGGAAAGCTTTTCCACCATGTTTCTCAACTATGACTTGCTGGCCCGCCGCTGGGTGCCGTATGGGCGGATATACCCCTTTCTTGAGGCGACAGCTGGTGTGCTCATGACGGCAGGTGCCCTGGTGTGGCTATCGGCGCCGGTGGCCTTTTTTATCGGGCTTGTGGGGGCTGTCAGTATCGTCAAGGCAGTCTGGATCGAGAAGCGTGAGCTCAAGTGCGCCTGTGTGGGCGGCGGCTCAAACGTGCCGCTTGGCTTTGTGTCTTTCACCGAAAGCATGATGATGCTGTTTATGGGGCTTTGGATGCCGCTGAAGGCTTGCCTGATGTAAGGAAAAGGGCGGAGGAAACCCCGCCCTTTATTATCTCTCCGCGTCGTCTAGGCCGCGTTTCTGAATGCAACAATCACCGGCAGGCGTGCGGCCCGGAAAGCGGGGAAAAACCCGCTGAGGAAACCGATGATAAGCGCGATAATGCCGCCCTGGATAAAGAGGTCCGTCGTCATCTCAAACGCGAACACCACCTGGGTGAAACTGCCGCCAAGGGTGGAGGCATTGAGCCCGTCGAACAGCAGGAAGGCGACAATGGAGCCAACGGCCCCGCCGATGGCTGCAAGCACTAGAGCTTCAACAATGGTACCCACAAAGGCTGACAGGCTGGAAAAGCCGATGGCGCGCAAGGTGGCGATCTCCTTGGCGCGTTCCGCGACAGAGGTATACATGGTATTGAGGGCACCCGCGAGTGCACCCAGCGCCATGATGGAGCTGATGACCCAGCCGAAATAAGCCATGTAGCTGAGCGACTTGCCCTGCGCCTTGAAATAGGCGCTTTCGGTCTCGACATCGAGGTTGAGGCGCGGGTCTGCGGCAACAAAGGCGCGGATGGCCTCAAGGTCGTTGGGGCTGCTCATCAGCGCACGGGCTGTCTGGTAACTGCTGCCACGGTTATAGAGGCTTTGCAGCACCTTAACGTCAGCCCACAGTTCGCTTTCAAACACGTTGCCGCCGGTGGAGAAAACCCCCACCACTTGCCAGACCACCTTGCCGAAGCGCACTTCTTCACCCAGGGCAAAGCCGTCAAAAGTGCGCAGCACACCGGCGCCCACGATCATTTCGTTGGTGCCGGGGGTGAACATGCGGCCCGCGGTGATCTGCACATTTTTGCGCATGGCAAAGCCGCGGTCGTCCAGCCCACGCAGTGGGATATTGGCTTCCGTCTGGCTTGATTTTTTTATGCCGTCCACGATGACGTACAGTTCCGGCGAGACAACAGGGCCGTTTTCATCTTTGACCACACCCGGTGCGGTCTCGATGATATTGACCTGATCGCGGCTGAGCACACTGTTAAGTTCGGCCGCTGAGCCTTCGCGGGTGAAAATGGCAACATTTTCAGAGCCGGCACTTTCAAGCGTAGCGGAAAACCCCTTAGCCATCGCAAGGAAGGCCAGCAGGATGGCGACAACAACCGCGCTGGCAATCACCATGGCAAGCGACATCCAGAAACGTTGTGGCAGGCTGCGAATATTCATCGCAACAACAGCCGATATTTGAGAGAAGATCGATCCCATGATTACCTCCGGCTGAATGCAGTTACGATGTTAAGCTTATAGGCATTGATGGCGGGTACGAGCCCGGTAACAAGGCCCAGAAGCACCATGAAGCCAACGGCCTGCAGGGCAACAGCATCCGAGACCATAAGCCCCGGCAGGAACTGCGCGAGGAAAGCCTTTGCGCCGCCGACGATCATGTAGGCAAGGCCAAGCCCTGCCATGCCGCCAATAAACGCCAGCAGCATGGATTCCGCGAGGATCATGGTGAAGATGCGCTTGGCGGTGAAGCCTAGGGTCTTGAGCGTTGCAATCTCGCCCGTGCGTTCGCGCACTGCGAGGATCATGGTGTTGCCCACCACGAGAAGGATGGTGAAGAAGGCGGTAAAGACGATGCCGAAAATCATCAGGCCGATGTTGCCGATCTGCTCGATGAATGCCTTGTTGAAGGCTTTTTCGGTACTGGTGTCTGTCTGCGCTTCCGAGTTGGCGAATTCTTCGTCAATGGTCTTGGCAACTTGCTCATTCAGGCTCGCGTCCGATGTGGTCAGGGTCAGCCAACCGACCCAGTCGCCGCCAAATGTTTGCGTTTCCATGAAGTATTTATAGTGGAATACCGCGAAGTTGGTGCCGAACTGTTCATCCCGCCCGTCAAAAATACCGGAGACTTCCATCTCCCACGTATGACCACCTTCCCGGTTGGAGAAGATATTGGACGACATCGGGATCATATCGCCGACTTGCCAGCCGTAAGCGTCGGCGATGGCCCGGCCAATGAGCATACCGCGCTGGTTACGGAACCAGCTTTCGCGTTCGGCGTCGCTTAGTACGACTTCCTCATAAACCTTGAGGTAGTTTTCAGGGTCCACGGCCATGGTGACAAGCTGGTTCGCCGGTTCCTGATAATAACCACCAAACCAGTTCATGTGTACCACGTCCTTCACACCTTCGATCGCCTTGACCTTGTTGACATAGGAAAACGGCAGTGGCTGGGTGAAGTTGATGCTGTTGACAACCACCAGCCGGTTGTCGGCCGAAAGTTCAACGCCCGAATTCAGTGCGTCCTTGAGGGATGTGACAACCCCGAAAATGAGGAAAGCCACCATGATGGCGAAGCAGGTCAGGAACAGCCTGAGCGGCTTGCGCGTCAGATTTTTGAAAATCAGGTAAAGGTCGCTCATGCCGCGAGGTCCTTCTCAACGAATTCCCCTTTATCCAGATGCAAGGTGCGCTTGGCATATTTGGCAGCCGACGGATCGTGCGTAACCATGACGATGGTTTTGCCGAATTTCTCATTGAGGAGCTGCAGCATCTCGAGGATTTCGTCGGCGGTGTGGCGGTCAAGGTCACCTGTTGGCTCATCACATAGAAGAAGTTTCGGGTCCGAAACAATGGCGCGGGCAATGGCGACACGCTGTTGCTGGCCGCCTGAAAGTTCCTTCGGCAGGTGTGACGCCCGCTCTGCCAGATCAACCAGTTGAAGCGCTGTCTTTACGCTGGCCTTGCGGTCCTTCTTGCTGAGGTTGGTGAGCAGAAGCGGTAGTTCCACGTTGCGGGCCGCACTGAGCATGGGCATCAGGTTATAAAACTGGAAGATAAAGCCGATATTGTTGGCACGCCATTTGGAAAGCTGGCCTTCCGAGAGGGTATCAACGCGGGCGCCATCAAACAGCACCTCGCCCGATGTCGGTTGATCGACACCACCCAGCATGTTGAGGAGCGTGGTTTTACCCGAACCCGACGGCCCCATAATGGCGACAAAATCGCCCTTCTTGATTTGCAGGTCAAGGCCATCAAAAATCTGAATGGTTTCTTTGCCGCGGGTGAAGCTTTTGTTGACCGACTTGAGGTCGAATAGGATGTCGTCACTCATGGTTTTATCCCCCTGTCTATTGAGACCTGTATGAGCATTCCGGTATTTTGTTATGCCTTCATGAACGCTACTTTGACCCCCATATCAGGCAAAATACGCGGGTCTGAAATCTTGATGCCGATACGCACGCGCACGGTGGCCTTGGCGCGGTCGGCTGTCGGGATGATGGCGATCACGGACGCCGGAATATCCCAACTCGGGTAGGCATCCAGGTTAGCGCTGACCTCCTGCCCCTCAAATACCCGGCCGATGAAGCTTTCGTTCACGTCCACCTCAATCTCGAGCGAGGTCATGTCCACAATGGTGCAAATGCCTGTGCGGGTGAAACCGCCACCGGCGGAGCTGGGCGAGACAATCTCGCCCGGTTGCGCGGCTTTGACAGTGACCACGCCGTCAAAGGGTGCGCGGATAGTGTGATCATCCAGCCGCTCGCGCTGGCGCTTGACGCTCAGTGTCGCGACCGCAATGTCGGCGCGTGCGCTGGCGAGCGAGGCGGTCAGGCTCTCCACATCTGCTTGCGCGCGAGAGACGGTAGCTTCGGTTGAAAAATCATTGCTTTTGAGTTCGGTCGCGCGTTTCAGCACACGTTTGGCTTCGGCTAGATTGGCTTCCGTGCTTTCCAGCCGCGCTTCCAGGACCTTGACCTGTGCTTCGGCGAGGTCAAGGTCAACCTGCGGCAAGGTGGGGTCCAGCTTTGCCAGTACCTGGCCCTGCTTGACGCTCATGCCTTCCTCGACCGTCACATCGGTGATCAGGCCGATCACCTCCGCGGAAACAGTGGCCATGCGCCGTGCGGTAATATAGCCGGAGGCATTGAGCACTGAATTTGATACTGGCACCGATGCCTGCGTGGTAGGCTGGTTTTTTGTGGTTGCGGTGTTTTGCTGTGTGCTGACGACTTCTGTCGTTGGCGCGGGTGGTGCATCTGGCGCCGCGCCCATGCCGCCCGGACCAAAGACAAAATAGGCGCCGCCCAGCAGAAGCGCGACGATCACCCCACCGCCGAGCATATAAACCGCCGGAGATTTGCTTTTATTTGCCTGTGGCTGGCTGCGATCAATCTTGAGCTGGCCGAGCAGTTCACTTTTATCATTCATCAATATTTCCCCCGCTTTGTCGCGACAACCTTATCGCACAAGCCCCTTTTTCCATATGGCTAACATGTTCTTTCTTACAAGCATGCTTGGCCTGTAGATTGGGTATTTTTGTTAAAGTACTTTGAATTACAAAGTAACTATGGATCGGAAAAGTTCAAGAGGCTTTTTGAGCGCAATTTGCTTGCGCGGGTCGTTTTTTATACGCTTCCCTGTCGCTGAACGTACGGGCGTAGTGTTGTGACCAGCGAAAACACTGATCACCATGGTTTGTCTGACGCCGTGCTTAAACTTTAGGGCAGGCCTCAGGAAAGCCGGTGGCTACCTGCTACAGTTCCCATTGTCGGGCCTTCTGTGACACTATAGGTGCGATCCAGCACGGTGGAGACATAATACCATGTGGATGTCGCGCGCTCGGGCGTCAGGTCAAGCTCAAGCCAGCCGCGATGTTCGCTGTCCAGATACTTCAGTTCCGGGCTGGACTGTTTGAGCGCGGTGGTGATGGTTGCGGCCTCGGCCGGGATATAGGTTTCCAGCCCCGGAGAGCTGACGCTGGGTGTGCCAAATTCGACGGCGACGGGGTTGCCGTCCTCGTCTTTAAGGTCAAAGGCCCACGCATTGTGGGTGTCACCCGCGAGGAAAATAGGATTGTTGGCGTATGCCTTGATGCCGTTAAATACCCGTTCGCGGCAGGCGGGGTAGCCATCCCAGAAATCGAGGTTAAAGGGCAGCTTCATTTGTGCCAGCATCTGCGCGGCCTTGAATCGCTCCTTGCTGATATAGGATGACTTATCGAAGTTCAGGTCCTCATCCCGAAGGTAAGGCATGGTGACTTTGCCGATCAGGAGTTGTTGGCCGAATATCTGCCACGGGATACCTGCCTCTGAGGAGGCCTGCAGTTCGTCTTCGATCCAGGCTTCCTGTGCGGCGCCAAGGATGGTGCGGTCTTCGTCGCCTAACACATCGCTGCGGAATTTCTCACCGTCAGGCAGGTAGCTGAAGCCTGCGGGCAACTCCTTGGGGTCAAGTTTGCTGATTTCGCCAAAGTCGGTCATCGGCACCGGCTTTTCGCCGCGCAGGTCGAATGGTACGGGGATGTGTTTGATGGCGCTTTTTGGCACATCCTGCATGGCGTCTGCGCTCAGGATGGCTTTGGGGTTGTCGGCGTCGCGCATGTCAAAGGGCAGGGTGCGGAATGGCAAGTCGGTCTCATAAGACAGTTGCTCGTCACGGCCTTCAATGCGCGTGTCCAGCATGATCAGCGAGGCAAGACCGCCATAATTGAAGCTGCGGTGGATAGTTGTGGGCTCCAAGGCTGTTTCGCGGATCGGCAGCCATTCATGGTAAGCGCGGATTGCCGCTTTTTTGCGCGCCGCGTAGGAGCCTTCACCTTCGTTATGGTTCTCGGCGCCATCTTTCCAGCTGTTATTGGCGATCTCGTGATCGTCCCAAACACAAATGAAGGGGTGGGCGGCATGAGCGGCCTGCAGGTCTGCGTCGCTGCGGTAAAGGCCGTACCGTTCGCGGTAGTCCTCAAGCACCACACATTCGTTTTTCGGTTTGACTATGCGGCCCTTGGCGACAGCTGCGTCGTTTGAATAGACACCTGCTGCATACTCGTAAATATAGTCGCCAAGGTGCAGCACGGCTTCAACATCGCGGCCAGCCAGCTCCTTGTAGACATTAAAATACCCTTGTGGGTAGTTTGAGCAGGAGACGACGGCCAGCCGCACGCGCTGCGCACCGTGTGCGGGCAGGGTGCGGGTGCGGCCGGCGGGGCTGGTGACGCCCTCGCAGATGAAGCGGTAGAAATAGCTTTTGCCAGGCATGAGGCCAGTGGCGTCGACCTTGACGATATGGTCGCGTTTCACTTGAGCAAAAGTGGCACCCTGTGACACGAGGTTGGTAAACATGTCATCTGTGGCGACCTGCCATGTTACGCGCAGGTTTTTTGGCTTGCCGCTGCCTGGAATGACACGAGACCAAAGAACGACCCTGTCGACAAGCGGATCACCACTGGCAACGCCGTGGGTGAAGTGGGCGGGTGCGCATGCGCCAACCTCGGCCCCTCTGAGGGCAACAGCGCCCAGGCTCGCGCCCATAACACCCAGAAACGTACGACGACTTGTCGTGGTGGTCGCATGAAACATATGATTGGCCTCTCCGCTGATGCCTTAGTGACAATATAATCAATAATTTTGTCTGAGCCTGCCACCCCAAGGGGTAATTTGCAAGCAGCAGGCGCAGCATTGCTGTATGCTTAAAGCTATTTTCTTACACATTAGTGAAAGCCTGTGGTCGACGATTTTCCCAGGATGGATATGGGGTGATCAAACCCATGACGTTGCTTTTTGTTCCGACCGGCGTTCTATTGGTGAGCAGAATTCAAGCTTCAGCGTATATTTTATATTTATTATTTAATACGAGTGGGTTAGCCGTAATTCTCGCTATGATTAACTTCTTTAGTGCAGAGCCGGTCTGACCGAATTTATTTTACGATTTGATAACTGTTTGTGTGCCAAAAAGAGTGAAGGGGGTCGGGCTTCGTACGTGGTGTGCCGGAGTCCGGGAAGTTTAGGGCGAAAATGAGCAAAGTTCCGGATAGGTTTCTGGGGTATGCATTCTGCGTAGGGGATGTATTGCTTGAACTCGACCTTGCTTTCACCATTGTCAGCGCGGATGGCGCTGTTAAAAACACTCTCGGGTCCATAGGTATAGGTACCTGTTTTCTTGATTTCCTGACGTCGCGCGGGCGGGGGATGATCGAAAGCTCGGCCAAGATGTTGACCGGCGCCAACCGGCTTGGTCCGTTCACTGTTGCCATTGGAAGCGAAGGGACCGCGCGGCAGGAATTTGCTGTATTTCTTGCCAAGCTGCCGACGGCTGCCGACAGAATCTATATGGTGCTATCGCGCCCCTACCGGCTTGGCAAAACCGACACCAAGCGCTCACCCGACAAAAAGACAGAAGAAAAAAAAGCCGAATTCTTCGACCATCTTGAAGGTCTGTTCGAAGGGAATGCAGAAGCGGCACAAAATATGCTGGTTACGATCCTTGAGGCGGGGGCGGGGCAGGATATCGATGATAATACTCAGCGTGATATCGAACGTTACCTGCAATCCTTTTCCGTTGGCGGCGCACATGCGGCCATGGTCGGGGATGACAAGTTTGCGGTGGTGCATGACAAGACTGATGCAAAAGCGCAGCAGACGGACTTTGCCGCAGAACTGAAACGGGTGACCGGTGTGTCGCTGACCAGCGCCACAATTGATGCGTCTGAAGCCCATTTAAGCGAAACGGACAATCTGCGGGCGCTGATTTTCAGTTTGCAAAACTTTGCGTCGGAAAACGAAGGCTTTGCGGTCGAGGATATCCGTAAGAATTGTGCCACCCTGATCAGTGAGACGACGAAGAGGGTGAAGGCCTTCCGGGAGGTGCTGGATGAGGGGCGGTTCACGCTCGTGTTCCAGCCCATCGTGAGCCTGAGCCGGGGCACGACCCATCACTTTGAAGCTCTCACCCGTTTTGAATTGCCTCCCATGATCAAAAGTCAGTGGGAAATGATCCGCTTTGCCGAAGACATCGGGTTGATCGACGAATTTGATTATGCTGTTGTCACCCTCGCTATCTACAAGATTCGCGAAAAGTTGAAAAAGGGCGGGTCGCCGGGCATTGCCGTTAATCTCTCCGGGCGGTCGCTTTCAAACGTGGGCTTTATTTCCGAACTTATGTCGTTGTTGCGCGGCAATACGGACCTTACTCAGTATTTGTCGCTGGAAATCACTGAATCGGCAAAAATTCACGACCTTGATATGCTCAGTGAGGTGCTTGTTGAAATGCGCGCCATTGGTTTTCGGGTTTATCTTGACGATTTTGGTGCTGGCGCTGCCGGTTTCCAATATCTTAAGACGCTGAAGGTGGATGCGGTCAAGATTGACGGCGCTTATATTCGTGACGCGCTGACCAACAAGGAAGATCGGGCTTTCCTGCGATCCATGGTCAGCCTGTGTCAGGAGCTGGGGATTGTCACCGTGGGGGAGTGGGTCGAAACGCAAGAACATGCGACATTGTTGCGCGAGATAGGCGTGGACTATGGGCAGGGCTATTTCTTTGGTAAACCCAGCCCTAACTTCCTTGTCGCACCAACGCACACTGAAGGGTAGTTCCTCAGCTCTTGTCTGCGGTTATTTCCAGAATGGCAACGCTCGATTTTATGACTGTATCCATCACTTCTGCCACGCTTTGTTCGCAGCCACGCAGACACCAGCGCTTTAACGTTAGGATGGCGACATCATAGGAGATTTCCTGTCGCATGATGCGTTGGTCGTCACTGAGGTGCGAGAGGAGTGCATCATAGTGTTTGTAGGCACGCTCCAGCCCGATGATTTCAAAATCCTTGATCGCGCGGCGCAAATCCCAGTCCGGTTGTGTGATGGCCTGGCCAAGGAAGATGAGGTAATACCGGCCGCGTTCGTCATCTTTGGCGCGCTCGGCCAGGGGTAGGGCCAGAACTTTGATGATCTGGCCAAGCGTAGGTTCGCCTTTCCAATCTTCCATCAGTTCAAGGCGTCGGTCGTCTATCTCGTGAGTGCGTTCACTGATGGTAGCGCGAACCAGCCCGTTCTTGGAGCCAAAGTGGTACTGCAACGCAGACTGGTTGCGCTGGCCCGCTTCTTGAAGTATTTCCCGGGTGGACACGTGGGCGATACCCTTTTGAGCAATTAAACGCTCTGCCGCTTCAATGAGTGCGGCGCGGGTTGCATCCGCCCGCTTGGCCTTGCCGTCAATCGGCATTGATATAGCGCTTTTGGCCACACTGTACTCCTGCAGAAACATTGGAACCCTGCGAAACATTTAATGTTCAGCATTAATGAATGCAACATATATGTTTCACGCGCAAGTGAGGATGTTTCACGCGGCCTGACGCACCACCAGTGGGATAGCCGTGGGAGCAAGGTCGAAGGAGCCAAAAAGCTGAACACGTCCAGTTTACTGGCCGCAAGCATGATGTTCGCGCTTGAAAGCGCAATCAAAGCGTGTCCCATACTGGCATTCTGGCCCAAAAGCGCTGTATAGTCCGGCGGTGCGCTGCTATTTTTCAGGGTGCATTGACTATATAATGATCGTCATTAAGATGGCAGCGGGATTGCTTGTCAAGCTGCCAGCGGAACGAGGGCGGCGGTCTTTTGGGGAAATAAATGTCAATTCGAGCATGGCTGGTACGCCGAAAAATTCGTTCGGTTTTTAGGCCTGAAATGGCGCCGGATACGCCTGACGACGTACGTTTGAGGAACTTTAGTACTGCGCTCAAAGCGATGGAAGGTAAGCTGCCGGGGCCGCCGCGAGGCCAGTATAAAATCGACAAGGTCAGTCTGGCATCTGGGGTGCAGGGGGAATGGATCACTGCCAGAGGTGCACGCGAAGACCGTGTCGTTCTTTATGCCCATGGTGGGGGGTATACTTGGGGCGCTCCGCGCCCCTACCGTGAGTTGGGCTGGCGCTTGTCGAGAGCCTGTAATGCCCGGGTGTTTCTGCTGGATTATCGCCTTGCACCAGAGCATACATGCCCGGCACCCATTGAGGATGCGCTTCGGGCCTATGACTGGATTGTCGAAAATAACCGGGGCCAACCCATCGTAATGGCGGGTGACAGCGCCGGTGGCGGGCTCACGCTTGCTGCGGCGCAGGCTATTCGCGATACCGGGCGCAATATGCCAAAGGCGCTCGGCCTGATTTCGCCATGGCTTGATTTGACGGGCAGTGGTGACAGCATTCGGTCGAACGCAGAAACTGAGGTGATGCTTGACCCGGATGGTATCCAGTATGCCGCCAATGCCTATCGCGGGGCGCTTGCTGCGGATGATCCACGCTGCTCCCCGCTTTTTGGTGGCCAGGCTGGGTTGCCGCCTGTGTTGGTGCAGGTCGGATCAGAGGAAATCTTGCTGGATGACAGTGTGCGGTTTGATGCGCGCGCCCGCGCGGAAGGGGTGCAGGTTACCCTGAATGTCTGGCCCAAAATGCACCATGTCTGGCATTTCTCTGCGATGATGGTGCCGGAAGGCCGCAAGGCGATTGCAGACCTCGCGGCATTCATGCAACGGCACTTTGGCAACTGAAAGTAAACGGGCCTCAGAAGGGACGGAGATATCGTGAAACAACTCGAAACCGCCTTTATTACCGGTGCTGCGTCGGGCATTGGTCGTGCGCTTGCTCTTGCTTTGGCGGAGAAGGGTACTGCACTTTACCTGACCGACATTGATGCTGACGCTCTGGCCGAAACCGGTGCGGAGGTCAGGAAGCATCAGGCCAATGTCCATCTGCAGGTTCTTGATGTCGCAGACCGGGCCGCCGTGGAAGCGGCGGCAGGCGATGCTGTCGCCAAGCTTGGTCCCATGGATGCCGTGTTCAACAATGCCGGGGTGTCGATGTCTGATACGGTGAGCCAGATGGGCTATGCCGACCTTGAGTGGCTGATGAACATCAACTTCTACGGCGTTGTATATGGCACCAAAGCCTTCCTGCCGGATATGCTGGCGCGCGGGCGTGGGCATATCGTCAATGTCTCCAGCTTGTTTGGACTTATCGGCGTTGGCAGTCAGTCGGCTTACTGTGCAGCCAAGCACGCCGTGAAAGGCTTTAACGAGTCACTTTACTATGAGCTTGAGGGCACGGGCGTTCAGGTACACAGCGTACATCCGGGCGGTGTGGATACCAATATCGTCGCGAACGGCAAACACCTTCATAATGTGGACGGTGATACCAGTGCCGATAAGGCGCAAGACGGCTTCAAAGACATGATAAAAACCTCGGCCGAAGGGGCGGCGAAAACCATTCTGGATGGTGTGAGGAAGGGTCAGTACCGCATTTTGGTTGGCACTGACGCCCGTCGCATAGACCGCCTGCAGCGCTGGATGCCCAACAGGTGGCGCCAGTTGTTTTCAAAGGCCATGGCGGACAGGCGGGGCAAAAGCCCCTTCTGACCAGCGTATGGACCACGAGGCAGGGCGGAATTTTCACGCAAAAATTATGCGTCCTCCGAAATCCCTTATCGAATATTTATGGCTGACAGGCGACCCTCTCGAACCACTGCTTGAGAGGAGTTTATCATGGCACCCGCATCCCCCAAAACCAGCACGAAAAAATTCCACGACGAGAGCGTCCCGCAGACATCAGGCGGCGAGACGCACCAGAAGGCTTCAGAAGACAGCAATATCATGACCACGCAGCAGGGTGTGCCTGTCAGCGACGATCAAAATTCACTCAAGGCGGGCTCGCGCGGGCCAACCCTGATGGAAGATATTGTCATGCGTGAAAAGATTTTTCATTTCGACCATGAACGTATCCCCGAGCGGGTTGTTCATGCGCGCGGCTACGGCGCTCACGGCTATTTTGAAACCTACGAGAATCTGTCAGACCTGACATGCGCAGACATTTTTCAGCGCAAGGGCGAGAAGACGCCGGCGTTTGTACGATTTTCGACCGTAGCGGGTAGCAAAGGCTCGGTGGACCTTGCACGCGACGTACGCGGTTTTGCGGTCAAGCTCTACACCAAGGAAGGCAACTGGGATATCGTTGGCAACAACATCCCGGTTTTTTTCATTCAGGATGCGATGAAGTTCCCCGACCTCATTCATTCGGTTAAACCCGAGCCTGACCGGGGTTTCCCACAGGCGCAGTCCGCGCATGACAATTTCTGGGACTTTATCTCGCTGATGCCGGAAAGCATGCACATGGTCATGTGGGCAATGTCTGATCGTGCCATTCCGCGCTCTTTCCGCTTTATGGAGGGTTTTGGTGTCCATACTTTCCGCCTGGTGAATGCGGACGGAAAGTCGACTTTCGTGAAATTTCACTGGAAGCCGAAACAGGGGTTACAGTCAGTGGTGTGGAACGAGGCGGTGAAGATTAATGGTGCCGACCCTGACTTTCACCGCAAGGACCTATGGGAAAGCATCGAGGCAGGTGACTATCCAGAATGGGAGCTTGGCCTGCAGGTGTTCGACGAAGAGTTCGCCGAAAAATTCGATTTTGATGTGCTCGACGCTACCAAGTTGATCCCCGAGGAGGAGGTGCCGGTTCGCCCGGTAGGCAGGCTGGTCCTGGACCGCAATGTGGACAATTTCTTTGCCGAAACGGAACAGGTCGCCTTCTGTACCCAAAATATCGTGCCCGGCGTCGATTTCAGCAATGATCCTTTGCTGCAGGGCCGGAATTTTTCCTACCTTGATACGCAGATCAAGCGGTTGGGCAGCCCGAATTTCACCCATATTCCGATCAATGCACCCAAGTGCCCGTTTGCACATTTTCAGCAGGATGGTCACATGGCCATGCACAACCCTAAGGGACGGGTGAATTATGAGCCAAACTCGTGGGGCGACGATGCCGGCCCGCGCGAGACAGATAAGGGCTTTAAAAGTTACCGTGAAGAACTGAATGCACCCAAGGTGCGCGAGCGGTCCGAAAGTTTTGCAGATCATTATTCGCAGGCGCGTCAGTTCTACATCAGCCAAACCGAGACGGAACAAGGCCATATCGCAGATGCAATTGTCTTTGAGCTGAGTATGGTGAAACGGCAAGACATCCGAGTGCGTGTTGTCTCGCATCTTCTAAACATTGATGAAGGCCTCGCCAAAGACGTGGCTGGCGGTCTTGGCATCAAGAAGATACCGAAAGCCGCCGACGCCGCCAAACCGACAAGGACAGATCTGAAGCCATCCCCTGCGCTTGGCCTGCTAAAAAATGCGCCGGACAGCTTCAAGGGTCGTAAGCTTGGTGTTCTTGTTGCGGAAGGTGCGCCTGCAACCCTTGTGGAGACGCTGAAGAAACAGGTGGAAGACGCAGGTGCCAATTTCGCGGTTATTGCGCCGGTCCCCGGCGAGGTCGCGCTTGACGGCGGTAGTATTACGGCGGACTTCAAAGTGGATGGCGGGCCTTCAGTGTTGTTTGATGCCGTGGCTGTGGTGTTGTCGGATGAAGGCGCAGCAAAACTGGCCAAACATCCTGCCGCGCGGGATTTTGTCGCCGACGCCTTTGCCCATTGCAAATTTATCGGCTTTACGGAAGCTAGTAAGCCGCTTTTTGAGAAAGCCGGTGTCGCCAACGACAAGGATGAGGGCTTCGTCAAGCTGAGTAGCGACAAAGACGCTAAAGGTTTTGTGAAATCTTGCGCCAAACTTCGCTTTTGGGCGCGCGAGAAAAAACTACCATAACCGTATGCGTTGGTGGACGAAGGTAAGCAGTGGTGCAGCACCGGGGTGGTGCTGCACCTGCACCACACTGAGACAATTTTACGCCTTGTAACCTTTCTGGGGTTCCCCATCTTTGGAGCAGATTTTTAAATGTTGCGCCCTAGGGTGCGATGAAGAACATGTATCGGGAGACGATAATGCGTACACTTCACAAACACTATATTGGCGGTGAATGGGTGGAGGCGAGCGCCTTCAAGCTGCATGACGTCACTAACCCGGCGACCGGGCAGAAGTCAGGTGAAATGGTTCTGGGCACCGAAGCCGATGTTGACCGTGCGGTGGCTGCTGCTGCCAAGGCGTTTGAGACATTTCAGTTTTCCAGCCGGGAAGATCGTCTTGAAATGCTCGAGAATATCCTCACTGAATACAAGAAGCGATTGGACGATCTGGCAGAAGCCGTTACGCTGGAAATGGGCGCGCCTAAATCCCTCGCGCAGAAGGCCCATGTGCCAGCGGGCATCGGGCACCTGTCAGAGGCGATTAAGGCTTTGAAATCTTATGAGTTTTTTGAAGATCGCGGCCCAACCCATATCGTAAAGGAACCTATCGGGGTGGTAGGCATGATCACGCCGTGGAACTGGCCTATCAACCAGATTTCCTGCAAGGTTGCGCCTGCGATTGCGACGGGCTGCACCATGGTGCTCAAGCCCAGCGAAGTTGCGCCCTATAGCGCGCAGATCTTCACCGAAATCATGCATGCGGCCGGCGTGCCTGCAGGTATCTATAACCTTGTGTACGGTGAAGGTCAGGTTGTGGGTGAAGCACTTTCCGGGCATGAGAATATTGATATGATGTCGGTGACCGGTTCTGTGCGGATGGGTGCCGCTGTTCAGGCGAACGGTGCCAAGACGATCAAGCGTGTTGTGCAGGAATTGGGCGGAAAGTCCGCCAATATCGTGCTCGACGACGCCAACCTTGAAGAGGTGGTCTCCCGCGACACCGTCGCGGTGATGCGCAACACAGGTCAGACCTGTACCGCGCTGACCCGTATGCTGGTGCCGCATTCCCGCATGGACGAGGCCGCAGCGATTGCAGCACAAGCGGCGTCGACCGTGGTGCCGGGGGACCCCACCAAGGATGAGACCACCATGGGGCCGATTGCGCATGGTGAGCAGTTCAAGAAAGTCGGTGAGATGATCCAGACGGGTATCGGCGAAGGCGCACGGGTTGTCGCGGGCGGCGCGGGCTTCCCTGACGGCTGCCCGGAAGGCGGTTATTATGTCAAACCAACGGTTTTTGCTGACGTGAAACCCGAGATGGCGATCGCACGGGAGGAAATTTTTGGTCCGGTACTGTCGATCATTGGGTATGAGGACGAAGACGATGCTGTGCGTATTGCCAATGACAGTGTGTTTGGCCTCTCTGGCGCGGTACAGTCGAAGGACCACGCGCGGGCGCAAAGGATTGCGGCACGGATGCGGACCGGCATGGTCTATATCAACGGGGCGGCGGGGGACCTGTCGGCACCATTTGGTGGTTACAAACAATCCGGCAACGGGCGTGAATGGGGCGACCATGCCTTTGCAGATTTCCTCGAAGTCAAGTCCATCCTTGGCCACAATCAGGGCATCGGTTAAGCGCTGGCGCGACCAAAGAAAACCTATAGAGAAAGCGTCCCCTGGGGCGCTTTTTCTTTTGTAACGGTCGAAGGCTGTGGTCGGCCCAGCAATCGGGGTTCAGTTGAGGGTAGCAAGGGTGCGAGCACACAAGCTGGTCAGTAAAATTCACAAATAGATTGCGCTTTTGATTGGGGTGTCAGGTTTCGGGTTGCTGTATTTCCGCTGCCGCCGACGTGACTTTGGTCTCAAGCCGAAGCCCGGCAAGAAGAGGCTGTTTGCCTAGCGTGTTAATGTCGGTCTAGCGCGTTTCAGGCATGGGCAGGTGTTCCGGCCCGTTCAATTTTTCCATGAAATGCTTACGGCATAGCGCGATGTAGCGGTCATTGCCGCCAATCTCGATGGATGCGCCTTCCTTCACCGCGCGGCCCTCGCCGTCGATGCGCAGGTTCATGGTCGCCTTTGAGCCGCATTTGCAGATCGTCTTTAGCTCAAGTATCTCGTCTGCCAATGCCAGAAGCCACTTGCTGCCCACAAAAAGGTTGGCCTGAAAATCAGTCCTCAAGCCATAACACAGTACTGGAATTTTAAGCGAATCGGCCACGGATGCCAGCTGAAAAACATGTTCTTTGGTGAGGAATTGTGCTTCATCAACAAGGATGCAGTGAATGGGGCGGGATTTGAGTGCATCAGCAATCTTGACAAAAAGGTCAATATTCGCGTCGAATACATAAGCGCCTGCCTTGAGGCCAATGCGGGAGGCGATGACGGACTCTCCAAAGCGGTCGTCAATCGAGGCGGTGAACAACATTGTGTTCATGCCACGCTCCTGATAGTTGAAACTGGATTGCAGGAGCGTGGTGGTTTTGCCCGCATTCATCGCGGAATAATAAAAATACAGTTTGGCCATTGGGTATCTGTCTTATGTTAATTGCCCGAACGATGGGATAAGCTTTGCGCGAGATTAGGCAGTAACGCCATCATGGGCAAGCATTTGAGGGAGGAAAAAATGCGCGGCCTTACTTTCGCAATTTCATGCTTGCTGACGTTGTGTGTAACGCTGGTGCCCACGCCTGAGGCCTCTGCTGATGCGCAGCGCGCCCTCAAGGCACGTACGGCCGGTGATGCGCTTGCTTGGTCAGCAAAAAATGGTCGCCTGCGGCCAGTAATGGAAAGTTTTCCCAAGGGCGGAGATATTCACAATCACCTCTCAGGCGCGATTTATGCCGAAACATGGCTGGACTGGGCGGCCGAGGACGGCCTGTGCGCCGATATGAGCGTGCCCGCCATTCGTGCCCTCAAAGGTGATACATGCGCCGCAAGCGGCTGGATCACAGCGCGGGAAGCCCGCGACAACAAGGATCACCGCCGCGAGATAATCAATTCATTGTCGAACCGGTCATATGTGCCGACGCTCAACTGGTCCGGTCATGACGACTTCTTTGTCACCTTTGACCGTAAGGCAGCGTCACCCAAACGTTTTGGTGACGAGCTTGCGATGGTGGCGCGCCGGGCAGGGCAGCAGAATATCCTTTACCTTGAACTCATGGAAACCACCATTCTGGGTGAACTGTTTCCGCTGGTGAGTGATGTGAAGTTTTCCGGCGATCTGGACAAGGATTACAAGGCCCTGATGGGTGGCGCATTTGGCGCTGCCATGCCTGACCTTGTGGCCAGTGCCCGCAGGCAGGTCAAAACGGCGTTTGAGAAGAAAGACAAAATTCTTGGCTGCGGGACTGCGCAGGCAGATCCGGGTTGTGATGTGGAAATTCGCCTCTTGCATCAGGTGGTGCGCGAGTTTGAACCCGCCCTTGTCTATGCTCAGTTTATCCTTGGCTGGCAGATGATGGCGGATGATCCACGGGTGGTGGGCGCCAACCTTGTCGCGCCGGAGGACGGTTATATTGCGCTGCGTGATTATACATTGCATATGCGCATGATTGACCATCTTTACCAAAACCTTGGTCCGCGCAACATATCGCTGCACGCCGGTGAACTCACAATCGGCCTCGTGCGTCCGCGCCAGCTAGAATTTCACATTCGGGAAGCTATCGAGATCGGCCACGCCAAGCGTATTGGCCACGGCATTGACATTGTATATGAAGACAATATGGAAAGCCTGATTGAACGCATGATACGCGACGACATCATGGTCGAGATCAACCTCACCAGTAACGAGACGATCCTTGGTGTTTCCGGCCCTGATCATCCCATTGTGCTGTACCGCGATATGCTCGTACCTTATGCGCTTTCAACCGATGACGAGGGTGTTTCACGTATTGATCTCACGCATGAGTATATGCGCTTTTATCAGGACTATGACGTGCCTTATTTTGAACTCAGGCACGCCTCGCGCAACTCGCTTAGCTATAGCTTTTTACCTGGCGGCAGCCTTTGGGACAATGCCGGGTGTGCCAATGATGCTGAAGAAGGGCGCGCAGCGGGGCAAGCTTGTCAGGACTTCCTGAAGGGAAGCGAAAAAGCACGCCTGCAATGGAAGCTTGAAGAGCGCTTCCGGACCTTTGAAGACAATCTGAAAATACCGGTGCGCAAACGCACTTCGTTTAAATAAGCTTGTGGGAGCAAGCCAAACCACGCCGCAATCCACCAAGGGGAGCTGCGCTGGCGAGAATATGGGAAATTAGGGGACAGTATGGCTGATAATAACAACACGGGCGCGCTTGGCGGCGTCGCTGCACCATCGTCGCAATTTTCGGCAGATCTGAATGCCGGGGTGGCGTTCTTTCTGGACGTTACCGTCAATATGTTCGTACTCGCCAGCGTACTGATGGGGGCATTTAACTTCCCGGCAGAACATATTTTTGGCCGCATTATCCCCGGCGCGATTGTCGGTATTATCTTCGGTAACCTTGTCTTTTCGTGGCTGACAAAAAAAACGGTGAAAGAAACCGGCAACCCGGCGCTGACCAGTATTCCGTTGGGCATGGATTTGCCGACGCTCTTTGGCATGTGCTTCTTTATTATTGGCCCAACCTACGCAGGCAATGTTGAGGCGCTTGGTGTTGAAGCCGCAGCTGACAAGGCATGGATTCTGGGCATGGCCGCAACAATCTGGATGGCGGCCATCAAGTTTGGTCTGTCGTATTTTGGCCGTGCAATGCAACAGCAGTTACCGCAGATGGCGCTTGTGGGTGCCATGGCCGGTGTCGCGACTGTCTGGTTGGGGGCTGAGGCCATTTACGGCATTTTTGCGCTGCCGGAAGTGGGCATCGTCTCACTCGTGATCATGGCTTTTGCGCTGATCGCGGGACACCGCCTGCCGTTTAATATGCCAGGTTCAATTCTTGCGATTGTTGCGGGGACGGTTCTTTATTACATCCTGGCTTTTGCAGGTGCCGGTGAAGACTATGTGGTGAATGTGGCAGTTGATTTCCGCCCTGTGTTGCCGCTGCCGACCCTGGCTGGTTATAGCAATGTATTGGGTGATGTTACCAATTATCTGGGCATCATTCTTCCGTTCGCATTACTCATTGCCGCAAGCGCGGTCAATGTGGTGGCGGGCGCCCGCATCACAGGGGACAATTTTGATGCAGGCAAGGTGGTCCGGCTTGACGCGGCTGCCACGGCCGTGAGCGCTCTCTTTGGCGGTGTGGTGCAAACCACGCCGTATTTTGGCCATGCCACATACAAACGCATGGGCGCACGCACAGGCTATGCGCTAGGCGCGACAGCCGTGGTTACAGTGATTGGCTTTCTGGGTATAATCGAGGTCGCAGCGCAATTGATCCCCGAAGGGGTGTTGAAGCCTATTCTGGTCGTTGTGGCGAGCGATATCCTTCGTCTGGCGTTCACAGGCGGTGACGCGCGCCATGCCCCGGCGCTGCTGTTCGCAACTGTGCCGGCTATCCTGAATTATGCGCACACAAAAGTGTCAGACTTGTACGGTAAGGTCGCCCACCTGACCGATGGTGTTCTTGGTGTGGACTGGATGGCGGGTTATATGCTTCTGGGTGCAATGGCACGGGGTTATATTCTGACCAGCCTGATCTGGGGCGCCATGGTGGTCTGGATCATTGATCGCAAGATGGTTCGGGCGGCGCTGGCGGCTTTTGCCGCCGCAGTTTGCACCGAATTTGGTATAATCCATTCGGTAATGCCGACCTCGGAGATGTATCTGCCGTGGGCGATCCCAAGCCTTGGCGGCGCCGAGATATTGGCGCACCGCTTGGCTGCAGGCTATCTGATCGCCGGGCTGTTGTTATATGCTGCCGGTTTCATCAAAAATGAGAAACCAGCGGTAACCAGTTCTTGACCTTTGGGTCAGGAACTGGCTTTTAGGCACGAGTTTATCAATACCGGGACGGAACATGACTTCTGTGAACACGCCCGAAGCGGGCATCAATAAAGGCACGGGCTTTCAGGCTGACTGGCTGGATGGTATCCGTGTCAATAAAAGCGCTGTTGAGCGTCGCACCGGCACATTGGGTGGCCGCCGCGCCGTCAAGAAAGACGCGCAAATTGCCTATATGCTGAAAGCGGTAAGCTGTATCGACCTCACCACCCTCGCAGGTGACGATACGCCGGGCAGGGTGCGTCGGCTGTGCCAGAAAGCAATGAGCCCGGTGCGGCGCGATATTCTCGACGCCTTTGGTATGGGCGATATGGGCCTGACCACAGGTGCCGTGTGTGTGTATCATGCCATGGTTGAGGATGCTGCCAGGGTGCTGGGCAACTCGGGCGTGCCGATTGCTGCTGTCTCCACCGGCTTCCCGGCCGGCCTCGCGCCCATGGAAACCCGGCTTGATGAAATCCGACGCTCGGTTGAGGCTGGTGCGCGCGAGATTGATATCGTCATCACCCGCGCTAACGTGCTTACCGGCAACTGGGAAGCGCTCTACGCGGAAGTGAAAGCGTTCAAGGCCGCGTGTGGCCCGGCGCTGATGAAAACCATTCTGGCAACCGGCGAACACGGTAACCTCACCCAGGTAGCCAAGGCGTCCATGGTGGCAATGATGGCAGGCTCCGACTTCATCAAAACCTCGACCGGCATGGAAGGCGTGAACGCCACGCTGCCGGTCAGCCTTGTGATGCTGCGTCAGATCCGTGATTATCAGGACCGCACCGGCATCAAGGTTGGTTATAAGCCCGCAGGCGGGATCAAAACGGCAAAAGATGCGGTGACCTACCTCACACTGGTGAAAGAAGAAGTTGGCCGTGACTGGCTCGACCCGAAGCTGTTTCGCTTTGGTGCGTCAAGCCTTCTCGGTGACCTAGAGCGCCAGCTTGAATATCACGCCTTTGGCGGCTACTCGGCGGGTTACCGCCATCCAATGGGCTAAGGGAGGCAAGGATGACTGTGAAAGAAAGTTTTGAAAGCATGGACTATGTCCCAGCCGCCGAAAGCCGCAAAAATGTCGATGAATGGCTCAAGGCTAACGATGCCAGCTTTGGCCTGTTCATTGATGGCGAGTGGGTGAAGCCAAAGGGTGCAAAAACATTTGCAACATATAGCCCGGCGACGGGCGAAAAGCTGGCAGATATCACAGCCGCAGGGCAGGACGAGGTTGATGCCGCGGTCGCCGCCGCGCGTAAGGCGCAAGGCCGCTGGGCGCTGCTGGGGGGGCATGGCCGTGCGCGTTATCTCTATGCGCTTGCACGTCTTGTGCAGAAACACAGCCGTGTTCTGGCGGTGCTGGAAAGCCTTGATAACGGCAAGCCGATCCGGGAAAGCCGAGATATTGATATCCCGCTTGTGGCGCGGCATTTTTATCATCACGCGGGTTGGGCACAGCTCATGGATGAAGAGTTCCCGCACCATGAGCCGCTGGGTGTAGCGGGGCAGGTGATCCCTTGGAATTTCCCGCTTCTCATGCTGGCATGGAAAGTGGCGCCGGCGCTTGCCGCAGGCAATACTGTTGTGATGAAACCTGCCGAGTTTACCTCGCTTACCGCACTCAAATTCGCGGAACTGTGTGTGGAGGCAGGCCTGCCCAAGGGTGTGGTAAACATTGTCACGGGTGAGGGCGACACCGGCGCGATGGTAGTGAACGCGGATGTGGACAAGGTTGCTTTCACCGGCTCTACCGAGGTTGGCAAGATCATCCGGCGTTCTATCGCGGGTTCGGGGAAAAAGTTGACGCTGGAGCTTGGCGGCAAGTCGCCCTTCATCGTGTTTGAAGATGCCGATATCGATAGCGCAGTAGAAGGGCTAGTGGACGCCATCTGGTTTAACCAGGGACAGGTCTGCTGTGCGGGCTCTCGCCTTCTGGTGCAGGAAGGTATGGCTGACCGCTTCATGGAAAAATTGAAGCGCCGCATGTCACACCTGAGGATTGGCCATAGTCTGGATAAATGCATCGATATTGGTGCGCTTGTCGACAAGGAGCAGAAGGACCGGATCGAAGCCTTGATCAAGCAGGGCGAAAGCGACGGCGCGGTCATCTGGCAGGCAGAATGCCAGATGCCGGAGGAAGGCGTCTTTTATCCGCCAACGCTCGTGACCGGCGTGGGCACTGACAATATTCTCTATAGAGAAGAAGTCTTTGGCCCGGTGTTGACCGCCATCACCTTCCGCACGCAGGCGGAGGCGGTGGGCCTCGCCAACAACACACGCTACGGCCTTGCCGCGACCATCTGGTCGGAAAGTCTTTCGCGCGCGCTTGAGGTGGCACCGGCACTCAAGGCTGGGGTGGTTTGGATCAACGGCACCAATATGCTTGATGCGGCTGTTGGCTTTGGCGGCTACCGAGAAAGCGGCTTCGGCCGCGAGGGCGGGCGCGAAGGCATGCTGGCCTATATGCGGCCCAAATACGAAGCTGCGCTCAAGGACTGGGCACCGCTAGCGAAACCCGAAAATGTGACCATCCCGAAGGCCGGCTCCGGTATGCCGGGCCTTGACCGCACCGCCAAAATGTATATCGGCGGTAAACAGGCGCGGCCTGATGGCGGTGACAGTACAGCGGTTGCAGACAAAAAGGGCAACTTCAAGGGGCTCGTCGGTGCGGGCAATTATAAGGATATCCGCAACGCGGTTGAAGCAGCAAACAAGGCGGCAGGCTGGGCGGGAACAAGCACCCATTTGCGGGCGCAGATCCTTTACTATATTGCAGAGAACCTCAGCTACCGTGCGGACGAGTTCACCGAACGCCTGATGGATCTGACGGGTGCAACCGAGAAAGCCGCAATGGCAGAGGTGGACCTGTCAGTCAAACGCTTGTTTACAGCGGCCGCGATGGCGGACAAACACGACGGTGCGGTGCATAGCCCACCAATGCGTGGAGTGGCACTTGCGATGAACGAAGCTGTTGGCACGCTGGGCATCGTATGCCCGGATGAAGCGCCGCTGCTGGCATTTGTGACCCTGACGGCTTTTGCCGTTGCCGCGGGCAATACCTCGGTCATCATCCCATCAGAGCGCTACCCGCTTCTGGCGACGGATTTCTACCAGATACTGGAAACATCAGATATGCCGGGCGGTGTAGTGAATATCGTGACTGGCAGCAGGGACGAAATGGCAATGCCGCTGGCTAAACACTACGGCGTGGACGGTCTGTGGTACTTCGGCTCCCGCGAGGGCTCAAAAGCCATCGAGGAAGCGTCGGCGGATAACATGAAGCGCGTGTGGTTGAACTACGGCAAGGCCTATGACTTCACGAGCGGCGAGCAAATGTCCGCGCGCGGCCTGATGGACCGCGCGTCAGAGGTCAAGAACATCTGGGTGCCATATGGCGACGCTAACGAGGGCGGCAAAAGCTACTGATATCGGCCAGCAGCTTTTGCACACCCCTTGGGGGTTAGAAGGTTGTTGAGATGGAGAAGCTGATCTGGCTTGGGGCTGCTTGCTGCAGAAGGCTGGAGCCCGCAGCGGCCCAGTACCGTTTACCTGTGATGTTCTGGCCGTATATGTTGAGCACATGCTGCCGACCCCAGAGCTCAACCGCGTAGCTGGCACCCAGATCAAATGTGGTGTAGCCCGGTACGAATGCCTGATTGAGGGCATTGATCGCTCGTTCGCCCATTCGGAAAATGCCGGCTGATATACTGAGGCCGTCAATCCACGGCGTGCGGTATTTAATAAAGGCGCTACCGGAGAATTTAGCCGTGTTTTCGATCTGTTTGCCGACAACTGCCGGGTCACCAGAGCTTTGTTCCGCCTCCAGCACGGAAGCAGTAACAGCGACTGAGAGGTTCGGTGTCATTTCACCCGTGGCGCTGAATTCCATCCCTTTATAAACCGCGTCGCCATCCTGCACATAATAGTTGTCGCTGTTGATGTAGGACGATGGGCGGGTGATATGGAAATAGGCTGCTGTTACCAGGAAACCTGGCATGGGCTCTACCTTGATGCCGATTTCTTTCTGCTTGCTGAGCGCCGCCGGCAGCACCTCACCGGCGTTGTTGGTGATTTGCTGCGCGATACCGCCAGCTTCAATGCCTTCGATATAGTTGGCATAGATGTTCAGCCAGTCCTTGGGCTTGACCATAAGGCCATAGGACCAGGTATCAGGGGTGAGTTTATAGTTCTCTGATGATCCGCTTTCACGGTAGTCGGCCTTGCGGTAGCCGATGGTCGCTTGCAGCCAGTCGCCAATACTGGCCTTCTCGAAAATATAAAGGCCCTTGTCTTTTACCCGCGAGGTGCTGGCAATTATGCGGTCGGGCGTCGGCAGCGGTGCGACGGTGATGGGGTCATACAGGTTCTGGCTGAAGGCATAGCGGGTTGCAGCCGGAATATTGGCATTGCGTTCCGTATAGGAAGCGCCGACCAGAATTTCGTGATCGATCAGCCCTGTGCTGAAGCTGGCTGACAGGTCGGATTTATAGACGGTGTTGCGGTAATCGTTGCCGCTTGTCATTGCAAGGCTTAGCGTGCCGTCGCCGGTCTCAAGGTCGTACCCATAAAAAGAAGAATATCGTCTCTCGCGCTCAAGGTAGGATTGCCCGGCGGCGAAGGAGGCCTTCAGATGGTTTGAGATGACATACTCAGCCCGTGCGAGCAGGTTGCTTTGGTGGCCCTTGCCTTGCAGCCATTCCGCACCGAGGTTCTTCGATGGGTCTTGCAGGTCGGGAATGGAAAGGCCGCCCACCAGTACATAATATTCAGTCGGTTCTGTGATGGTTTTATAGATATATTCGCCGTCCAGAAGCAGGGTGAAGCTGTCTGTCGGTTGCCAGTCCAGCGCACCGGATACATAGTGACGCTTCCCGCTCGTGCGGTCGACCCCGTTTTCAAGCGATGTTGTGCCCGCGTTTAGCCGAACACCCAGCGAAGCAAAGCGCTGGCTTGTATCAAGGTTGACGCCATAACTGCCGTGGGCGGTGCCGTGCAGCTCAATCGTCGTGGATTGTTTTTTGCTTGCGCGTTCCGAGACCAGATTGACCACGCCCGACGGTGTTGCAAAACCATAATACAGCCCGGCGGCGCCCTTCAGTACTTCTACACGGTCTTTGCTTTCGATCGGCTGGTCAATAAAGTTGATAATCGGCAAGACACCGTTCCAGCGGTAGTTGGTGACATTGTCCACCGGTATGCCGCGGATGGCGAGGTTGCTATAGATGACACTTGTGATCTGGGCCTGCGTGACACCCGGTGTGTTTCTGACCGCGTCGATGACCGAGCGGGCTTGCTGCGCGTCCAGTAATTCCTTCGTCATGACGGCGATGGTCAGCGGTGTATCACGCTGCGATGAATCCTGAAACGTGCCCGCCTGAATATAGTCGGCGCTCAGGCTTTCTTCGCGGTCTGCGGTGACAGTGATGGTTTCAATGGTTTTTTGGTCCGCTGCGGTTGTGTCCTCGCCGTGTGCCGCATAGGCCGGGGTGACCGCGATCATTGCGGATGATAACAAGAGCAGCGCTTTTGCTCTGGCTAATAGCGTTGTAGGAGTGTTGATGGTTGATGAAATGGGCATGACGAATCTCACATACAGCTGAATATATTAATAATGATAATCAATCGCAAATCAGATAGCAGTGAAACCTGGTCATGGCAACCCGCTTGATGAAGGGCAGGGATATGCTGGTGACTTTGCAGTCGGGGAGGATCGGCTGAAATTTCAGGACGGCCAGCCGGTGCCGACCGGCACGCTGGCGGTTATGACAGGATGTGGGCGCACGCCATGAAGCGATGAGGCGAGCGCGTGATGACAAAGCCCGGCAGACGAGCCAGGCTTTGTTTTATTAATAGCTGTAATTGGCACCTGCCTTGGAAAAGGCGGGTGTTCAAGAAAGTCCGGCTCGGTGCTTGTGTCCGGCGGTTTAAAGCACTTCTTCCACAAAGGCGCGGAGGAGTTTCTCGAGGTTCACGGCTGCGATGGCGCCGTATTCCATGGTTTCGTGGTGTGTCAGTTCAGCCTGCATGCCGGCGGCCAGATTGGTGATGGAGCTGATGCCGATCACCTTCATACCACAGTGTTTGGCCACAAGGCATTCCGGCACGGTGGACATGCCGACGGCATCGGCCCCCCACACTTTAAAGGCGCGGATTTCAGCGGGTGTTTCGAAGTTCGGCCCTTTGGCCATCAGATAGACGCCGTCGTGCAGGTCGATATTCAGGCTTTTGGCGCACTTGTGCAGCTTTCTGGTCAGCTTCTTATCCCACGCTTCGGTCACATCAGGGAAGCGCACACCGAAGCGGTCATCGTTAACGCCGACCAGCGGGTTGATGCCCGAGAAGTTGATATGATCGGTAATGGCCATCAGGCTGCCGGGGCCAACATCAGCGCGCAGGCTGCCTGCTGCGTTCGTAAGCAGTAGTGTTTGCACGCCCAGCGCCCACAGCACGCGGGTAGAAAATGCCAGTTTCTCTTCCGCATGCCCTTCATAGGCGTGTGCACGGCCCTGCATGCAGATGACAGGTTTGCCGGAGAGTTTGCCGATGAGCATACGGCCTGCGTGGCCCTCAACCGTTGGCTCTGGGAAGCCGGGCAGGTCTGTGTAGGAGTAGACAGTGGCGTCATCCAGCGCGTCGGCGAGGCTGTTCAGCCCGCTGCCTAGCACCATGGCCAGCTTGGGTATCTCGCCCTTTGTGCGCTCGCGAATGAAGGCTGCGCACTCCTGAACCTTTTCAAAGCTCATGGTTTGTTTCCTGCTTAGATTTCGATTTCGGGAAGGTCGAGGCCCTTGTGGGTCTTGATCTCTTCACGTGACATGTCCGACAGCTCATGCGGGAACACCAGCCAGTCGTCTGTTTCGTGGCAGTAAAAATCAGGCTCGAGCTGGGTCACGTTGCGTTTCGGCTTATAGAAACACGTGGCGATCTTGATGATCTCAGGTGTGTTGCGGCGGCATTTGGCGCGCAGGTGGTTGACGATAGCGTCGATCGAGCGGCCGCTGTCGAACACATCATCAACAATCAACAGGCTGTCTTCAGCGTTGATATTGTTGATGATATATTCAAGGCCGTGAACTTTGACCTCTTTTTGCTGCTGCATGCCGATGTAGGATGAGGTGCGGATGGCGATATGGTCCGTATGGACGCCGTAGTAGTCCAGAATTTCCTGAACGGCGATACCGGTTGGCGTGCCGCCGCGCCAGACGCCGACGATAAATTTAGGCCGGAATCCGCTTTGCAGCACCTTGATGCCGAGGTCAAACGAATCGTCGAGCAGTTCCTGTGCAGTCACATATTTTTTCGTAACGCTCATAATATCCTCTAGGCCCCTTTGGTTCCAAACAGCCGGTCACCCGCGTCACCTAGCCCCGGCACGATATAGGCTTTTTCATTCAGCCTCTCGTCAATGGCGCCAGTGACTACCGGCACGTCCGGATGCGCCTCGGTGAAGGTCTTGATACCCTCAGGTGCCGCCAGCAGGCAAACAAAACGCACATCGGTCGCACCAGCATCCTTGATTTCCTGTACAGCACGGACGGCGGAATGGCCGGTGGCAAGCATCGGGTCAAGCACGACATTCAGCCGGTCATGCAGGTCTGCAGGTACTTTAAAGAAATATTTGGTTGGTTGAAGTGTTTCTTCATCCCGTGCCAGGCCTATCTGTCCAACCCGAGCCGACGGCACGAGGTCCAGCATGGGCCCAAGCAAACCGTCGCCAGCGCGCAGGACCGAGATAAACGTCAGTTTTTTACCCGCCAGCACGGGGGCTTCCATCGGGCACACCGGTGTTTCGATCTGGATTTTGCCAAGGGGCAGGTCGCGTAGCGCCTCATAGCCCAAAAACAGGCCGATTTCGCGCAAAAGCTTTCTGAACTCTGCCGTGCTCGCTTCCTTGCGGCGCATCAACGTCAGCTTGTGCTGTACCAGCGGGTGGTCCACCACGGTTACATTCTGGGTCATTTCGTGACTCCGTCAGCTTGGAGAAATGTCCATTTCATAGGGCGCTCCCGCGCAAATGTCGACCGAATCTTGACCAAATCGTCAAAAATGGTTGACCCGCCCCGTGCGCTCTGGTTCCCTTGCGCGCGTCCACAATATCGAGGCATATATACAGACGCAATTTTCGTCTGAACTTTATGCTGCTCTGGAGTGACAATAGAATGACTATCTTGCGGGGGACATCTGTGCTCAAGAAACTGGCTCTGGCTGTGATAGCGGCCGCCTTTGGTGCGACCATGAGTTTTGCTGCCGATATCAAGCCTGTGCTACTCTATGATATTGGCGGCAAGTTCGATAAGTCCTTCAACGAAGCGGCGCACGTGGGGGCCGAGAGGTTTTCCGCAGAAACCGGGGTGACTTACCGCGATTTTGAGCCGTCGAGCGAGACCCAGTACGAGCAGGCGCTCAAGCGTTTTGCTCGTCGGAAAGCCGATGTGATCGTTGCGGTTGGCGTCGGATATTCTGTGGCTGTGCGTAATGTGGCAAGCCAGTTCCCGGACGTGAAGTTCACAGTGATTGATGCGATCATCGATCTGCCTAATGTGCAATCTATAACCTTCAGGGAAAACGAAGGGTCGTTCCTTGTGGGCATGATTGCGGCGATGAAAACCGAATCGAGCACGGTTGGTTTTATTGGCGGCATGGATATTCCGCTCATCCGCCGGTTTGAACATGGCTATCAGCAGGGCATTAATTATGTGCGGGATGACATCAAGCTGATTGAAAACTATGTCGGCACCACGCCCAGCGCTTGGAACGACCCGATTAAAGCGTCTGAGATGGCGCGCAGCCAATATGCACGTGGTGTGGATATCATTTTCTCTGCTGCGGGCCCATCGGGTCTGGGGGTCATTCAGGCAGCCAAGGATACGGGCAATCTGTCGATCGGCGTTGACAGCAACCAGAACCATGTCGCGCCGGGCTTTGTGCTTACCAGCATGCTCAAGCGGGTGGACCTCGCGGTATACATGGCGATGAAAGAGGCAAGCGACGGCTCATGGCAGGCCGGGCACCGGGTAATGGGGCTTGAGGAAGGCGGCGTTGATTATGCAATGGATGAGCATAATAAAAATATGCTCACCGACGCCATGAAGGCAGCGCTTGAAGAGGCGCGTCAGAAAATTATTAGTGGTGAGATTGTGGTCGGCGACGTGGCTGGCAGCAACTCAGGCCACTAGAAACCAGATAGACAGCAAGCAGGTACAGGCACGTCCATGGATCAGCAATTTGCGATTGAGACCCGGGCTCTTTCCAAGCATTTTGGTGATGTGCGCGCCAATGATGCCCTGTCACTGATCATTCCCAAGGGTACCGTTCACGGTATTGTCGGTGAAAACGGGGCAGGCAAGTCCACGCTTCTTAAAATGTTGTTCGGATTCTACCGGCCTGATGGCGGCGAGATACGGGTGGATGGTACAACCATCCAGTTTCATAACCCGATGGATGCCATGGCTAAGGGGATAGGCATGGTGCATCAGCACTTCATGCTGGTGGAACCTTTCACAATCCTTGAAAATATCATTTTAGGTGCAGAAGGCGGCGCTGACCTGAACGCAGCGAAGGCGAAAGCACGCGAAGAGTTGCGCGAGTTGGAGGAAAAGTTTGGCTTTGACCTGCCGTTCGATGAGCCGGTGGAGCGCTTGTCGGTTGGCGTGCGCCAGCGTGCAGAGATCCTCAAGGCACTGTACCGCGGTGCAGATACCCTCATTCTGGACGAGCCGACGGCTGTTCTGACCCCGCAGGAAACAGAACAGTTGTTTGGTCTTGTCCGGCAGCTGAAAGCGCAAGGCAAGACTGTGCTGTTTGTTACCCATAAGCTGAATGAGATCATGGCCATCACCGACGATGTGACGGTGATGCGCGCTGGTAAGGTGGTGGCCGTGCGCAAGACAAATGAGACATCGGCTGCCGAGCTTGCGGAGCTGATGGTGGGGGCCAAGGTCTCCCGCGAGGCCGCGCGGCAGGAAACAGGCGAACGTAAGGTGCGTCTTTCACTTGCTGGTGTACATGCCGGGGGCGACCGGGGCCGCGCTGCTCTCAAGAATATCATGCTTGAGGTATGTGATGGTGAGGTGCTTGGCGTCGCAGGCGTCGCGGGCAACGGCCAAACCGAACTTCTGGAAGTGATCACGGGGCTGCGCCCTGTCACAAGCGGTGTTGTCCGGTATGATGGTGTTGTCATCGCTGACGAGAAAACCGTCACCGACCCTATTTCACTGCGCCGGATGGGCGTGGCCCATGTAGCGGAAGACCGGCTCAAGACCGGTGTAGTTGAAAGCATGTCGGCGCGGGAGAACGCTATCCTTGGCTACCAGCGGGAGCCAGAGTTTTCTTCGCTCGGTTTGCTGAAACTGAAGGAAATTGCCCGGCGCGCTGCGGGTTATTTTGAAAGCCAGGATGTGCGGCCGCGCAATCCAAGCCTGCCCATTGTAGCGTTTTCTGGTGGTAACCAGCAGAAGCTGGTCATTGCGCGCGAGATCGCCCGTGCACCGCAACTGATGGTCATTGGCCAGCCCACACGCGGTGTGGATATCGGCGCCGTGACGAAAATCCACGACCAGATCACCGAACTCAGGAACGCAGGCAAGGCGATCCTTGTGATTTCCGCCGACCTTGATGAACTGCTGGCGATTTCTGACCGTATCGCCGTGATGTGCGAGGGGGAGATTGTCGGCACGCTCAATGTTGAGGAGGCAGATGAACAGACACTGGGCCTCATGATGGCAGGCGAAAAAAGGAAAGCGGGCTGATGGTGGGCGCACATAAAAAACTGCCCCTCTGGGCTGAAGCGGGACTATTGCCAGCGCTTAACCTGTTGGCTGCATTTCTGGTGTCCGGCCTTGTGATATGGGGTTTGGGCGAAGATCCATTCCTTGCGCTTTCGCTGTTAATCGATGGCGCCTTCGGCTTTCAAGAAGCGATTGGTTACACCTTTTATTATGCGACGAACTTTGTGTTTACAGGGCTTGCGGTCTCTGTCGCCTATCACGCCGGGCTTTTCAATATCGGGGGCGAAGGGCAGGCGATGCTGGGCGGCCTTGGCTTGACTTTGGCTGTGTTTTTAGTGGGCGACACCTCTCCCCTGTTGGCTGTGCTGTGTGCAATTATTGGCGCGGCGGCTTTTGGTGCAGCGTGGGCATTTATTCCGGCCTGGCTACAGGCCAGGCGCGGCAGCCATATCGTCATCACCACCATCATGTTCAATTTCATCGCCTCGGCCTTGCTGGCCTACCTTCTGGTGGGTCCACTACAGCGGCCTGGTGGCCAGATGCCGGAAAGTGCTGACTTCCCTGACGGTGTTGGCCTGATGCACGCGCATGACCTGTTTGCAGCGGTGGGATTTGAATTTGAACAAAGCCCCTTGAATGTGTCGGCGCTGATCGCACTTGTGTGCGCCTTCGCAGTTTGGTTCATGCTCACGCGCACGCGCTTCGGCTATGAATTACGGGTGGCGGGCAAAAACCACGCGGCTGCGCGCTTTGCCGGTATCCCGGTGGCGCGCATGACCATTGTTGCGATGATGCTGTCTGGCGCTTTGGCGGGCATGATGGGCCTGAACGAAATTCTGGGTGAACAACTGCGTCTCATCGGTAACTTTACTTTGGGCTACGGCTTCGTGGGTATTGCGGTTGCCTTTATGGGCCGCAACCATCCGATCGGCATTATGCTGGCGGCCATTCTTTTTGGTGCGCTGTATCAGGGCGGGGCGGAACTGGCGTTTGAGATGCCGTCCATCACTCGTGATCTGATCGTGATGATTCAGGGTCTTGTCATCCTGTTTGCTGGTGCGATGGAACATCTGTTCCGTGACCCGATTGAGCGCCTCTTCATGCGCTTTCAATCGCGGGAGGCCGTGTGATGGAGTTTTTCTCTGACCTCACCTTGCTGGTTGATTCCACCTTCCGCACCGCGACACCGCTGGTGCTGGCAGGCCTTGCGGGATTGGTGGCGGAACGCTCTGGCATTGTTGACATTGGCCTTGAGGGCAAGATGCTGGCTGCGGCGTTTGCTGCGGCTGCCGCTGCGGCGGTAACAGGTAATCCTTGGGTGGGTATGGTCGCAGGTGTGCTCGCGTCCATGTTTCTCGCGCTTGTCCATGGTTATGTCTCCATTGCGCAGCGCGGCAACCAGATTGTCTCGGGCATGGCGATCAATATTGCGGTGGCGGGCCTCGCGCCGACACTGGCCAACTTCTGGTTTCGTCAGGGTGGCCAGACGCCCCTTTTGGGGGATGAGGCGCGTTTCAGTGCTATCAACCTGCCATTTGCCGAGAGCCTCAGCACCGTGCCAATCGTTGGCCAGCTGTACAGCGAGATTATATCGGGGCACAATTTTATTACCTATTTGACGGTACTGCTTATCCCGGCTGTGGCCTGGATGCTGTACCGTACCAGTTTTGGCCTGCGCCTGCGTGCGGTGGGCGAAAACCCTGAAGCGGTGGACACTGCCGGTATTTCCGTGACCAAGCTCAGGTACCAAGCAGTGCTGATTGGCGGCTTCCTATGTGGACTCTCTGGTGTTGTGCTATCAACGGGCATGGGCGCGGCTTTCATTCGCGATATGTCAGCAGGCAAGGGCTATCTGGCGTTGGCCGCGATGATCTTCGGTCGCTGGAAACCCGTGCCGACATTGTTTGCGTGTCTGTTGTTCGGTTTTGTCGATGCGCTTCAGGGGCGCTTGCAAGGTGAAGACCTGCCGCTTATTGGCGAGATACCGGTGCAGTTCACCATTATGTTGCCCTATGTGCTGACGGTGATCATCCTCGCAGGCTTTGCAGGCAAGATGGATGCGCCGAAGGCAAGCGGTATTCCTTACGAGAAAGATCATTAGATGGCGGTTGAGTTGAAACAGCTGATTGATGCGGCGCTGGCGGCGCGCGGGCGTGCCTATGCAAAATATTCAAACCACCCGGTGGGGGCGGCGGTCCTCGCGGATGATGGCAATATTTATGCAGGCTGTAACGTGGAAAACGCGGCTTATCCGCTGGGCTTCTGTGCCGAGGCCAACGCTATTGGCTCCATGGTGATGGGACAGGGTAAGGTGATAAGGCATATCGTTATTGCGGGCCCGGGTGAGCATCTGTGCACACCGTGTGGTGGGTGCCGCCAACAGATCAGGGAATTTGCAGGCAAGGCGGGTGCACCGGTCACGATTGTGGACCGTGAAGGTACCGTACTGCTGGAGACCACAAGCGCGGCTCTGTTGCCGCACTCGTTTGGCCCAGAGAACCTGTCCTGAAATAATGGAACTTGCCCTGAAATCGAGCTTCAAAAGGAATTGTGATGAGTGACGCAGGCGTATTTTTGCCACAAGAAATGATCCGTACTAAACGGGATGGCGGTACAATTGAGACGGCTGACATTCAGAAATTCGTGGCGGGCATTACAGATGGCAGCGTGACAGACGGGCAGGTGGCAGCGCTTGCCATGGCGATTTTCTTTAACGGTATGACGCCGGAAGAGGGCGCTGCGCTCACGCTGGCCATGCGCGATAGCGGCGATGTTATGGATTGGGGTAAATACGGCTTTGCCGCAGACGCCCCGATTGTGGACAAACATTCCACAGGCGGCGTGGGCGATAAGGTTAGCCTGATGCTGGCGCCCATTGTGGCGGCTTGCGGTGGCTATGTGCCGATGATATCAGGGCGTGGGCTTGGGCATACCGGCGGTACGCTTGACAAGCTGGAAGCCATACCGGGCTACAACCCTTACCCGAGCATTGACCGCTTTGCCGAGATCGTGAAAACCGTTGGCTGTTCCATCATTGGCCAGACCGGCGACCTCGCGCCAGCGGACAAGCGTTTTTACAGTATCCGCGATGTGACCGCGACGGTCGAAAGCGTGCCGCTGATCACCGCGTCTATTCTGTCGAAGAAGCTTTCCGCGGGGCTTGGTGCGCTTGTCATGGACGTAAAGTTTGGCAATGGCGCTTTTATGGACAGTGCCGAGAAAGCGGAAGAGCTGGCGCGCAATATCGTGCGGGTCGCGAATGCCGCCGGCGTGCCCACCACGGCGCTTCTTACCGACATGAATCAGGTACTGGGCAGTACGGCGGGTAATGCAGTTGAGATTTTCGAGACCATCGACTTCCTGCTGGAGCCAAAGAGCGCCGATAAGCGCCTCGTTGCTGTGACGTTGGACCTGGCTGCGCACATGTTGGCGCTGTCGGGTGCGCAGCCAAACTTTGATGTGGCGCGCGACAAGGCCGCAGTGGCCTTGATGAAAGGTGATGCGGCTGAAATTTTCGCCAAAATGGTGATCGCACAAGGTGGGCCGGCTGACCTTTATGAGAAAAAACATGATTACCTGAGGCTTGCACCTGTTGTTAAGCCTGTGCTTGCGGGCAAGGCCGGCTTTGTCTCCGCTATGGATACACGTGCGATTGGCATGGCCGTGGTAGCACTGGGGGGCGGGCGTACCGATCCTGCCGCCAAGGTCGACCATAGCGTCGGCCTCACGCAGATTTGTCAGCTTGGTGACCGGGTCGAAGCCGACGCAGCGCTTGCTATGGTGTATGCTCAGGACGACGCGGCGGCTGAGGCCGCTATCAAAGCGGTGCGTGCAGCCACCAGTTTGGCGCCAGTGGCACCAAAATGTCCGCCAATCGTCGCGCTCACAATCGGAGAATAAAAATGGCACGTGCTTATATTCTTGTGCTCGACAGTTTTGGCATTGGTGCGGCGCCTGACGCTGCGAAATTTGGTGACGTAGGCGCAGATACACTTGGCCATATCGCCCAGTGGTGCGCTGACGGCAATACAGCTGGTGACCGCCCAAACGCGGGACCGCTCAAGCTGCCGAACATGACAAAGCTGGGCCTTGGCAAAGCAGCTGAGCTTGCCACCGGGCGTGAACCAGCGGGTATGGAATATGAAGGCGAGATCACGGGGCTTTATGCTGCCTGTGCCCAGCGTTCCTTTGGCAAGGATACGCCCTCGGGTCACTGGGAGATGGCAGGCGCTCCGGTCGAATTTGACTGGGGCTATTTCCCGCCAGAGTACCCTAGCTTCCCGTCGGCACTTCTCAGTGAATTGATCGACCGGTGCGATCTTTCAGGTTTGCTGGGTAACAAGGCAGCGTCCGGCACTGTGATTTTGGAAGAGCTGGGCGATGAGCATATTCGGAGCGGAAAGCCAATTGTTTACACATCGGCAGACAGTGTGCTTCAGATTGCAGCCCATGAGGAACACTTTGGTCTGGAAAGGCTTTATGAGGTGTGCGCAGTCGCGCGCGAGTTGGTGGACGAGTATAACATTGGCCGGGTGATAGCGCGGCCATTCACCGGAGAAGATGGCAAGTTTGAACGCACGAGCAACCGCCGCGATCTGGCGACACCACCCCATAAAGCCACGCTGCTTGAAAAGCTGGAGGAGGCTGGCCGAGAGGTCATATCGGTTGGCAAGATCGCTGATATTTTTGCCCACCGGGGCCTGACACAAAAAGTAAAAGCACATGGCCTTGATGGCCTGTTTGCCGCATCGCTTGAGCAACTGCGCGAGGCGCCGGATGGCTCGCTAACCTTCGTTAATTTTGTCGACTTTGACCAGTCTTTTGGGCACCGCCGCAATGTGGCGGGCTACGCAAACGCGCTTGAATATTTCGATAAGCGCCTGCCGGAGTTTCTGGACGAGATGAAGGTCGGTGATGTTGTCATCCTGACCGCTGACCACGGCTGCGATCCGACGTGGCCGGGTAGTGACCACACGCGGGAGCATGTACCGTTTGTCGCCTATGGACCGAAGCTCAAAGCTGGCAGCCGCGGCGTTCGCAAAAGCTTCGCAGATATCGGTCAGAGTGTCGCAAGCCATCTTGGCATCGCCGCACTTGATGACGGCGAAAACGCATTTAACTAATCCAGTGAGGGAGCTTCAGGTGATGTTGCGTAGATTTTTTTGTGGGCTGGTGATGATTGCCGGTCTTTCCATATCGGCCTCGGCGTATGGACCGACGGGGCACCGTGTGATTGCCGAACTGGCGTCAAAGCATCTCACCCCTGAGGCAGAAGCGGCGATAAAGAAGCTGCTTGGCGATGAGTTTATGGCCGAAGCGGCCAACTGGCCGGATGAAATGCGCTCAAACCCTGACGCTTTCTGGCGCAAGGAAACGCAGACCTACCATTATATCAACCTGCCGGACGGTGTGAGCTATGAAGACAGCGCTAAAAATCCCGCAGGTGACGCCCTGACGGCGCTTGAATTGTTCAGTAACCGGGTGCGGGATGAAAGCCTCACGCTGGAAGAACGTCAGTTGGCTCTGCGTTTTATCATTCACATTGTGGGAGACCTGCATCAACCCCTGCACGCCGGGCGGGCAGAAGACTGGGGCGGTAACCGTATCGATGTGGTGTGGTTTGAAGAAATGAGCAATCTGCACAAGGTTTGGGACGAGGACCTGATCAATTATAAACTGTTGTCTTTCACCGAGTGGGTGCGTTTTCTCGACCCTAAAATAAGCGGTGATGACATTGCTGAGTGGCAAAAGGCTGAGCCCACCGACTGGGTGCGGGAGTTGATCGCTTTGCGTGGTGACATTTATAACGTGGGCAATGCAATCTTCAGCTACGACTATGTCTACAAATATACCCCATTGGTGAAATCACAACTTTCGAAGGGTGGCATCCGTCTCGCAGGATATCTCAACAACCTGTTCGCTGAAGCCAAATAAATACCGGGCTGTTAACTAAACGATTCGCATAGATCACGCGAGGGGTGCCAATTTGGCGCCCCTTTTGTTGTTTTTCGGCAACAGTTGCAGGTGAAAGCGAAAGGGCCGTTTGCCTAGGCAACCCGCGGTTCTGTGCTCTTTTAGCCACTTCCCGGCGTTAAAAATGACGACGAACTATTGTTGCTCCAACGAATCTTGACACTTCCGTCAAAAAACTGAAAAAAACCGCGCATAAAAGTCTTGCGACACAGCAAATGTGCTGACCCTTACCCTGTCTTGACCTTTCAGTCAGGATTTGGTTGGTTTCCAGTGCATGTTCTGTGTGAGACTTTTTAAACAGCGAATTTAGTCGTGAAAGTATCGGGTCTGGGGTGTTGTTCTGCCAAGGCACCGGTACACCAATGGAGCTTAGGGAATGAAACGCCAAATGAGAGCTGCTCTTTGCAGTAGCGTCGCATTAGCCGCAATGGCGGTAAGTGTACCTGTTATTGCGCAGGAAATTACATCGTCTATCCGTGGTAGTGTTGTTGATGCCAACGGTTCACCGCTTTCCGGTGTTGCCGTGGTTGTGACACACGTTCCTTCCGGATCGCGGTCGACCTATACCACTAACAGTTCGGGTGCTTTCCTTGCACGCGGCCTGCGTCCAGGTGGCCCCTACAACGTAGAAGTGGCTGCAGCTGGCAACTATCAGGGTCAGTCCTTTGAGGGCCTGATGCTGAATGTGTCCGAGCCGCTTCCGCTGACGATTCCGCTTGTTGGCGCAAACGCAAGCGTTGAAGAGATCGAAGTTGTCGCGAGCCGCATTGCAGCAATCCGCGTTGGTGGCGCAACGTCATACGGCGCCGACCGTATTGACAGCATGCCCTCCGTTGGCCGTGACCTCAAAGACACCATGCGTGCCAACCCGTTCGTTTCCATTGACAGTGGCAGCAGCAATGCCCTTTCGATCGGTGGCTCCAACAACCGTTTCAACAGCCTGACTGTCGATGGTATTCGTCAGGATGATGATTTCGGCCTGAACGGTAACGGGTATCCGACCCAGCGCTCGCCGATCTCGATCGACACTGTTGAGCAGGTAAGTGTGGCCCCGGCGCCATTCAACGTAGAATTCGGCAAGTTCACTGGTGGCCAGATCAACGTGGTGACCAAATCCGGTACTAACGAATTCCACGGCACGGCTTTCTATCAGTATCGTGACGACAGCCTCGCGGGCGACAAGAGCCAAAACCTTGATGGCAGCGACCGGGATGTGGATCTTGGCGATTTTGAGAATAAATTCTGGGGCGCAACCCTCGGTGGGCCGATCATCAAGGACAAACTATTCTTCTTTGGTGCTTACGAGAAATTTGAAGGTACCACACCAAACACAACCGGTGCACAAGGCTCAAGTTATACAAACCAAGTTGACGGCGTTTCCGTTGATCAAGTCGAACGCATCAACCAGATCGCGTCCAGCCAATATGGCATCGACAACATGTATGGCGGCTCCGATAGCATTGCTGAAAAAGATGAAAAAATCTTCTTCAAGCTGGATTGGAACATCAACGAAAACCATCGTGCATTTGGTTCTTACCAATATACAAAAGGCAATTCACTTAGCCCAACCGACCACGGCGGCAACCGCTTTGCATTCCTGTCTCACTGGTATGACCGTTCCGAGAAACTTGAAGCTTATAACTTTCAGGTATTCTCTGACTGGACGGATAATTTCTCCACCGAGGTTAAGCTTGGTTACAAGAAAAACGTAACTGGTCAGAATGGTTTGGCTGTACCGCAAGGTATCGGCGAGATCCAGATCGACACTGTGAACCCGAATACTGGCGAAGACGCGAGCGTATATCTCGGTATCGATGACAGCCGTCATTCAAACGCCCTGAACAACAAAACCTGGCAAGCCAAAATCAAGGGGGACTATGTTGTAGGCGACCACACAATCAGTGCTGGCTACGAATATGACTCGGTCGATGTGTTCAACCTCTTTATCCAGCGCTCAAAAGGTATCTGGTACTTCGATAGCATTGATGACTTCGAATCTGGTGCACCGTCCTTCTTCCAGTACCAGAACGCGGCCACGAACAATGCGGATGATGGTGCTGCCTCCTTCAAGCTGACCACGCATACTGCATACCTGCAGGACCGCTGGGACGTTTCCGATAAACTGACCCTTACGGGTGGTGTTCGTGTTGACTTCTGGAAAACCGGTGACGCCCCTGCGCTCAATCAGGCATTTGTTGACCGCAATGGTTTTGCCAACAACGAAACGCTTGATGGCAAAAAGATCGTTCAACCTCGTTTTGCCTTCAGCTATGATATCGACGATAAAACCACGCTTCGTGGTGGTGTCGGCCGCTTCGGTGGTGGTGATCCGCTTGTATGGGTTTCAAACGCATACTCCCTCGACGGTGTAACGATCCTGACTTATGATACCGATGATCAGGATGTAATCGGGAACCCGGATTTCACGCAAGTTCCACAGGCCGCGCTTGACGGTCTTGGCGGCGCTGCTGCAGGTGGTGACGTTGCTGCCATTGATCCCGACTTTGAAATCCCGTCGACGTGGAAGTTTAACCTTGCTGTTGACCGCTACTTCGACCTTGGTGCGCTCGGCAATGACTGGCACGTGACTCTCGAAGCGATCTGGGCACGCACTCAGAACGCTGCGGACTGGAAAGAACTTCGTCGCGAGCAAATCGGTACGGCTTCTGATGGGTCGGCGATCTACAACCAGCCATCGGGCTATGACATTCTGCTCACGAACGGCGAAGAAGCGAAGCAAGATATCTATGCCATCTCCTTCGACAAGTCTTGGGATAATGGCCTGAGCCTCTTTGGTTCCTACAGCTATATGGATGCAGAAGTTGCCAACGAAGGCACAAGCTCTACAGCGTCTTCCAACTACAACTATGCTGCACACCTAGACCGTAGCGACCGTCAGCGTGGTACGTCTGTCTTTGAAGTGAAGCATCAGGTTAAACTTGGCGCGACCTACAAAAAAGCCTTCTGGGACGATAACTTCACCACGATTGGCGTGTTCTATAACGGCCGCAGTGGTAAGCCGTTCTCGATCACTATGGATGAATATATGCAGTTCGGTGGTAACCGTTCTGTAGAGTCCGGTGACGGTCACTTGCTGTATGTTCCCGCTGCTGGTGAAGCCGCAATCGCAGGGACGGCTGCTGCCGCGACTGCGAAGGTTGTCTTCGCTGACGCTGGTGTTCGTGATGACTTCAATGCACTTGTCGAGACTTACGGCTTGAAGCGCGGTCAGTCGGTCGATCTCCAGAGCGAACGTGGCCCATGGATCAACGACCTCGATCTGCGTATCGCACAGGAAGTTGGCGTTGGTTTTGGCAAGGTTGAGTTGTTCATGAACATGGAAAATGTTCTGAACTTCGTCAACAACGGCTGGGGCAAGGCTTATGACTCCGAGTTTGGTCAGCAGGCGCTTGTGGATACGCTCATCAACGCTGATACCGGCCAGATCGGTTATACCGGTGTTGATAGCAGCCCGTTCTTCCGCTTTCAGGACACAAGCTCTGTATGGGTTCTGCAGATCGGTGCGAAATACAAATTCTAATCTGAATTTGTGATCCCGAGTTATGGCGCCCGGGGGTCTTCCCCGGGCGCTTTTTTTGAGCCCATTGGCAATAGACCTTTAGCGATAAGTGTGATTAAAGGAATGCCTCGAGGGGGACATATGACGAACGATAAACCAGAAGAAACCGGACACAAAGCCGGTATCCGCCGTGAAAATGTCACCAAAATACTGGCGGCAGCTGAAACGGTTTTCGCCGAGAAGGGTTTTAACGGCGCAAGTGTGGGCCTTATTGCCGAGCGGGCCGGTGTGCCAAAGCCAAATGTATATTATTACTTTGGCGCGAAGGAAGACCTGTACCGCCGGGTGATTGAAGGTGTGTGTTCCATCTGGCTGCATGCTGCCGACACGTTTGATGAAACCGAAGACCCGGCGCAGGCGCTTACGACCTATGTGTCGTCAAAGATGGAGCTAGCACGATCTCGGCCCCATGGCTCACGTCTTTGGGCTATAGAGATGGCGTCCGGAGCCCCCTTCCTGCAGGAATATCTTGTTGGCACTGTCAAGCCTTGGCTGGAGAGTCGCGAGCGCGTCCTGGAGCGCTGGATCAGGGAAGGCAAGCTTGCGCCTGTGAAAGCGCGCTATCTTTTTTACATGATTTGGGCGGCGACCCAGCATTATGCAGATTTTGCAGCGCAAATTGATGTCATGAATGAGGGGCGCCCGCTTGACGATAGCCAGTTTGTGGAGGCCAAGGAGACGGTCATTGACCTGGTTCTCAAGAGTGTCGGGCTGCGCGAGAGCCGCATGGCTGCTTAGTTGGCTTCAATCACATTGACAAGTTGTCGTGCCGCCTCAAGCTGGACCTGTTTGGGGGGCATATGACCAAGTGGTGATGCGACCGGGCTGAGGAAACCATCCTCATAAATAAAATCTGCGCGGCCGAAAGTACCAATGACAGCAAAGCCGCTGGGAACCTCATAGCTGCAGTTGCTCAGGATAATCGGTTGCGGCTGTTGGACGGCATGCGGCACCGCCGCGCCCAACTGCCGAAGCAAGTAGCCGAAGATGTCCGTCTGACTGCGTGGTAACGGCGCATTATCCGTATTAAGCGCAATGAGGGGAACGATAGTTTGTTCGTCGGTCAGGGCACTGGCATGGCCGACTATGCCGTGCTCAAATATATTTTCACCGTGATCAGAGGTGATGATGACCAACAGATTGTCTCTTGTGATCAGTTCTTGCAGTTGGTCGGTGATGCGCCCTACTTGCGCGTCCACGGCCGAGATCGCGTTTGTATAGCTATTGATGGTGCCTCCTGTCAGGCCATTGATTGGCTCAGAATCGCCATAGGGAAAGTGCGCACCATTATAATAAGCGAGGTGAAAAAACGGTTGGGCTGTTTGACGAGACAGGATCTCAATCGTTTTTTGGGTAACAAAACTATCCCGTTCTCTGGATGTCCCTTCCTGTGCGACGTGCCTGTCGGCTCCTGACAGGAGCAGGCGGGACAGGTCATACCAGTCAAGCGATAAGGCTTCTGCGGTTGAAACATGATAACCGTTGGCCTGCAATATGGGCACAAGCCCGGATGGCCGGCCCTGCTGACGCGTGCGACCGAAAGAAGTAGGTAAAGTCCCGGTGAACATACTAAACATGCTGAAATGCGTGCAATTTGACGCGCTATAATGGTTCAAGGACTGCTGCCCCGTTTTGCCAAGAATGGTTACATTAGGGGCTATTGCCGGGTTTGCGATGATATCCTTTGCACGAACACTATCCATGATGACAAACAGTACGCTGCGTGGTGTGGGGATGTGTATGCTTTCCGGCCGGCTTGGTGTTCCGCCGGTCTCGTTCGGCAGGGCGAAGGGGTTCTGCGGCCGTACGCCAAGAATCGGGCTGAGTGCGCGCTCAATATAGTAAGGATGCAACGCCTGAAAGAACGGCAACTGTCGCCGTACCTCGACCACGCCAGGGGTGCCGTAGAAAAAGAGCAGCGCGTATGCCAGTTGTGTGAATAAGGCGCCGCAAACCGCCGCAAATAGAGTGGTTCTCAGTTGCAGTCTTTTCGGCTTTCTGGGGCGTCGCCTCGCCAACAATATGCTGATGAGAACCACGCCAATGAGGAAGGCTGGCAAGGCCACACCAATACCGATATTCTCTCGGGCATTACCCTCCAGCAATAAGCTGATGGTGAAGCTGTTCACGTGAAGGCCTGTAAGCGCGAAGGTCGTAATTTCAGCGCCAAGAAGCGCAACGATCATGCCGAATAACAGCGTCCCTAAAAGACGGTTGACCCTGCGGGCCAACTCCAGCGCGAAGAGAGAGACGCCACACAAGAACACTGCATGGCCCAGAGGTATGGCAATGGCTAGGTTGAGGCCAAGTTTGGCGGCAGGGAGTACAGCAAGAAAGATCAGCATTACGATGATGCTGATTTCAAAAAAGCTTTGCCGCATTCGCGTTCCAAACATCAAGCATAAGACCTTTTAAAACAGGGTCTTATGCTTGCAGACTTGCGGCTGTATTACCAGTGCCTATTCGGTTCTTTTTTGATGCGACAAATCCTCGGGCAGTTTTTTGCCGCCCATCCAGAATAAATAGCCTTTCACAATGGCGATGCATGTCCCGATTGTAAGCGCGGTACGCAAGCCATCTGCACCGGTACGGGCGAGCTCAAAGTCGCTGATAGCGCCGACAAGGACAGGGCCAAGACCCATGCCAATAAGATTGAGCACAAAAAAGAGGATTGCAGATGATAAAGCGCGCATGCGGGGTGAGACAAGCCGGTGTGTGACAGCAATTGCCGGGGCAAGATAGAAGGTGGATAGGATCACCACTATAAAATAGGTGACGAGCATGACTTCCCGGCTGCTGGTGTGGTAGGTCACAAGCGCGAGCGGAATGGCGCAAACAGCGGATAGGCCGGGCAGCCATAGATACCAGCGAGGATCTTTGGCGCCGAGCTTGTCCGTAAGGAAACCACCAAGGAAGGTGCCTATCATACCGCCGCCGCCTGCAAGAAGACCCAGGATAACGCCAATATTCGCAAGCGATATACCATGGTAGCGTATCATGAAGCCGGGCATAAAGTTGCTGGTGCCGTAGCTGACGAAGGCCGACATGGCGCAGCCAAATGCGATATAGGGGAAGGATTTCAGCCGCCATACATATTTGAGCGTGTCTTTCACCGAAGGGGGCGCTACGTCAGGGCCGGTATCATAAAGTCCACGCGGCGGTTCCTTCACGGTGAAGCGCAACAGAAGGGCTAGAATAACGCCAGGGATCCCCACAATGAAAAAGGTCGTGCGCCAGCCATACATTTCGCCAAGGATGCCGCCCGACGAATAGCCGATCATCACGCCCAGATAAAGGCCTGCCGAATAGATTGCGAGCGCAGTCGCGCGGCGCCGGGGTTCATACATGTCAGAGATCATGGAGTGCGCTGGCGGGCTGCCGCCCGCTTCCCCAACCCCAACCCCCATACGGGCGAGCAATAGCTGGAAGAAGTTTTGCGTCATGCCTGAGAGGGCCGTCATGCCGCTCCAGACAGTCAGTGCGATGGCGATAATATTACGTCTATTGTGGCGGTCAGCCAGTCGAGCAATGGGGATACCAAGTGCGGTATAGAATATTGCGAAGGAAAAACCGGAAAGCAAGCCGAGCTGTGTATCGCTCAGGCCAAGTTCTGCTTTTAGAAGCGGTTGAAGGATGACCAGAATTTGCCGGTCAATGAAGTTGAACGCGTAAACAATTGTCAGAACCAAAAGCGTGTAGGTTTTTGCACTCTTTGACATCTCGCTGACGAGCGGTATTCCTTTGGTATTATTCATCTATCTCCCCTCGGTGTATGCCGCTGTCTGTCCTTGACTTGGCCAGCGTGCAGCGCACGCCTCCCCCAGCGTGCCATATGAGGGTAGGGCATATATCCGTAACGGCAAGCGGCCCGTTGCCAGAGACAGAAAAAAGGCGCTCACAAACATACAAGCGCCTTCATTCTTATGCTTCTCAGTATGAGAAAACGGCAGTGCTTATTGGCTCTTGGTTTGGTCCAGCATCACTTCTACGGCTTTCTCAAGTTGCGGGTCGCGGCCGTTAGCGCTGTCTTCCGGCAGTTTCTTAACCTTATAGTCAGGTTCCAGCTGCTGGTTCTCAAGATAATCGCCATTGGCGTCGATCTGCCCAACCTGCGGGATGCCGAAGGTGATATCGCCCGAGTGCAAGGTTTCCCACCATACGGCGGTCATGGTGCCCGGCACAGGCATGCCGACAAGTTCCCCAATGCCGAGCGTCTTGTATACATAAGGGAAGGCGTGGGCATCCGAATAGTTGCCTTCGCCCATCACCACCACTGACGGCTTGGTCCACTGGTCAAGCGGGTCGCCGGCAAACACGCGCTCTCCGCGCACTTTCATGTTCAGGTACTGCTTGCCGGCCAGCAGTTTGGCAAGATCATTATGCAGCCAGCCGCCACCGTTCCAGCGTGTGTCAACAACTACGGCCTGTTTGTCGAAATTGCGGCCGAGAAGGTCGGAATAAACGTCGCGGTAGCTGGCGTCGTTCATGCCGCGAACATGCACATAACCCACTTTGCCATCCGAGATTTTCTCCACATATGCGCGGCGGGCCTTAACCCAACGATTATATAGAAGTTCGTTCTGTTCACTGCGGCTGATGGGTTTCGTGACTTCGTCGAATGTGCTGCCGTCCTCGCGCGCCACGGTCAGGCGCACCCGTTGGCCCGCTTTGTGGTTGAGCAGGTCTGATAGGTTGGTGCCTTTGCCAAGCTCAACGCCATCAACGGCCACAAGCTTCATTCCTGCCTCGACCGTACTTTTTTCTTTTGCGAGCGGGCTGCGGTCCAGCACTTCCGCGATAATCAGGGGGCCCGAAGTATCCGTCAGGTCAAAGATCACACCAAGCGCGGCGGTATCATCGGCCCCATCCATGTGAAAGCGGTAATAGGCGCCGGTATGAGATGCATTAAGCTCACCAAGCATTTCTTCCATCATGCGGGCGAAATCGCGGTTATTGCCAATGCTGTCCAGCTTGGCGGCGTACTCGCCCTTGAGGGCATCCCAGTCTGCCCCGTGCATGTTCGGGTTATAGAATTTTTCCTTCACCTGACGCCAGATGTGCTCGAAGAAATAGGCGCGTTCCTGAGTTGCATCCAATTCCATCGAGGCGTTCAGGCTGACAGGTTTCTGTGAAGCGCTATCGCCGTTCAGCGACAGCTTTGAGATGCGGCCATCGGCAAGGACAAAAGCTGATTTTTCATCTTCCGCAAGATCAAGGGAGGCACTTCGGGCATCCAGTTTCAGCAGCAGTTTGGTGCTGTCTTCACGAAAGTCCTGCACCCAAAGATCATAGCCGCCCTCAAAGCGGGAGAGGTAATAAAGTTTATCGGCTTCCTTGGTCAAAACCATGTCCGAAATGTCGCTCGAATGCGCTGTCAGGCGTACGGTACGGTCCTGCATGCCGTCCCAATCGATTTTGATCGGCTCTACTTCTTCGTCGGTTTCTTTTTTTCCCGCACTATCTGCTGCTTTATCGGTTTCGTCCGCAGCATCCTTTTTTGCTTTTTTCTCTTCTTTCTTTTTGTCCTCCTCAAGCTCTTTCATTAGCTCGTATTCTTCTTTGGACATGGAGAAGCGGTCAAGCGCGTCCTGGTTGAGGAAAGCGGCCATCACGTCGAACTGGGTGCCCCAACTACCATGATCGCGCATGCCGAAGCGTGAACTGGCCCAGATCACAGCACCATTGCTGTGCCATTTTGGGGCGCCATCCTGATAGCCAGAGACACTGATATCACGTGGTGGAGCGGACCCGTCCGCAGGCACAACGGCAATATTGGTAATGAAAATACGCTTGCGGGAAATGAAGTCGACCGTCAGCCAGTTGCTGTCTGGCGACCAGTCAAAAGTGATATCACCATCCGCATAGGAATAGTTGTAGGCGTCACCAAGCACTTCAACTACTTTCCCGGTTTCAAGGGTCAGTACCTTGAGGGTGTCGCGGTTTGAGAGGAAGGCGACTTTTTTGCCATCTGGCGAATATTTTGGCTGGAATGCCTCGCGGTCAGCGTCGAATATGGCCTTTTCTTCAACAAGCGTGCTGGCAAAGAAATATTTCTCCTCCGCGTCCTTGATGCTGGCCTCAACGAGACGCCATTTACCATCCCGCTCAGCCGCGTAAACAAGCGTTTTGCCATCAGGGGCAAAATCAACACTGCGTTCCTGCGCAGGTGTATTGGTGATGCGCTTTGTTGTTTTGAACTCGACCGATGTCACAAATACCTCACCGCGTGCGACAAAGGCGATTTCCTTGCCATTTGGCGAGACAGCAAATTCGCTCACATCGCTGCTGACATTGATCGTTTCGCCGTCGCGGCCATGGCTGTCGGTTGCGATGTTAATGTCCAGCTTCTTGAAGCGGTTTTTACCCTTTGCGGTATAGACAGAGCCATGATGCACAAAAGCCAATGTGCCGTTGTCGGACCGTGTCAGGCTGCGGACAGGGTGTTGTTTGAAATCCGTCAGTTGCTCATTGCGGCCGTCTTTAGGGTCAAGTTGCCAGACGTTAAACGTGCTGTCGCCTTTGTCTGACAGGTAGAACACAGTGTCCTCGCGGCCCCACACCGGGTTCTGGTCGCCTCCAGCGTAGTCTGTGAGCTGCGTGTGTGCACCGGTTTTAACATTATACATCCAGATATCATGCGCGAAGGCTGAGGTGTCATGCTTCCGGAGGTCGCTTTCCAGTGCCTTTTCCTCGCGGTATACCAGCTTGTCGCCCTTGTCGTTCCAACGCGCTTGCGGGGCCGGCGTTGTCAGGACCATCTCTGGTGTGCCGCCGGTGATGCGCACATTATAGAGTTCTGACAACGCACCGCGCGGGAACAGGCTGCTTTGTGCATCGTCTGCACGGGTGGAGCCGAAACTGACAGCCTTGTTATCCGCCGTGAAATCCGACGGAATGTCATTCGCGCTATCAAAGGTGAGGCGCTCCGCCAGGCCACCGTTTGCGGACATTACGTAAACATCAAGATTGCCGTTGCGGTCGCTCGCGAAGGCGATCTGTTTACCGTCGTGCGACCATACGGGGTGGCCTTCCCAAGCCGCATTGACTGTGAGCGGCACGGCTGTACCGCCCTGAGCCGACACTTTGTAGATGTCTCCTTTATAGGTAAAGAGAATGCTTTTGGCGTCGGGTGAAATTGCTGCTTCGCCGTACCAGTCACTGTTGGCTTCCGCATAAACCTGTGTGCTGACGCCAGCCAGAAGGCCAGCAAGTATCGCTGTCGTTACTGTTTTTTTCATGAGATCCCCCTCATTGATTGAGGCGTAAACTTTAGCAATTTTTATAGCGGCGTCCAGCCCCATGCGTCCACGCCCAACGGAAAAGGCCACGCTCGTTGGCGTGGCCTTGATGGTGCTTTGTCTAGTGGCTGGCGGCGTATGCCTCAGCGGTACGCCAAACCCGAAGAAAGTTGCCAGAGAGGATTTTTTTGATGTCTTCCTCACTATAACCGCGCTTCATGAGCCCCTCGATCAGGTTGGGGTATGAAGACACGTCCTTGAGGCCAACAGGCAGACTGTCGCCAACGCCGTCATAGTCAGATCCAAGCCCGACATAGTCGATGCCAGTCAGCTTGACCACATGGTCGATATGATCAAGCACATCATCAAGAGTAGCATAGGGGAATGGGTTGTCTTCCATATAGCCCTTCTCAAACTGCTCCTTGAGGTCTGTAGAATCTGTCAGGCCGTTTTCTGCAATATATTTCAGATAGGCTTCGTCGCGTGCAGGGCCGTATTTGTTCGCCTCTTCCGTGATGAAGGACGAGCCATAGTTAATCATGATTACGCCACCTTTGGCCGCAAGCGCCCTGATCATTTCATCAGACATATTGCGCTCAAATCCAGGTGTGAAGTGGCGGGCGGATGAATGCGAGGCAATGGGTGGCACAGCGGCAATTTCCATTACCTGCCAGAATGCATCATCCGACACATGGCTGATATCTACCAGGATACCCAGTTCGTTCATACGTTTCACGGCTTCGTGCCCAAAGTCGGACAGGCCATTCCATTGGCGGGTAACGTCGTAGGACGAATCCGAGATGCTGTTGGATTTGGAGTGTGCAAGCGTGATGTAGCGGATGCCGCGCTCATAAAAATAATCAAGGTTGGCAAGATCCCCTGAAACCGGAGAGCCGTTTTCCATCCCCATCGGCAGCGCGATGATACCATCCGTAAAGGCTTTCTCGACGTCGGCGACCGAGGTGGCGACGCGGAACTTCTCCGGTGCGTCAGCGGCCATTTTTTCGACAATGGCGATCATTTCCTCGGCATGGCTTTTGGCTTTTGGCGTGCCGTCATACTGCGCCGGAGTATAGACCGACATAAACGGTGCGTTCAGGCCACCTGCCACGGCGCGGGGATAATCAAAATCACCCTTCTCAGTCGCGGCAGACACGTCTTCCCATTCATGATTGAGGCGGTAAGGCACGTCGATATGGGTATCGATAATAATTGTCTCGCTGGCGATACGCTGTGCGTCATCTGCCTTGTCGCTGGCTTCCTCGCTTGAACAGGCGGCGAGGGCAAGCAACGATACGGCTGCAAATAAGGCTTTCACGGTGTAGCTCCCTGAGTATGACATTATGCTGAACGGCATCGTTCAGTTGTTATGGTCTTTTTGGCTAACCCAAATTGACGGGAACGGCAAGGCCCGTGACAGCCTTATCCCCTAGCCCAAGAGCGCAAGGGAAACCCGGTACGTGACAAAGGAAGCCAGATACGCCAGCGCAAACAGGTAGGCCACCATGAACATCGCCCACTTCCACCCGCCAGTTTCGCGCTTGGCTACCGCAATGGTGGAAATGCACTGCGGAGCAAAGACAAACCAGGCCAGGAATGAAAGCGCTGTCGGCAGGCTCCAGGCGTTGTTGAGGGTAGCGACGAGGCCTTCTGCGATCATGTCTTCGTTGCCAGAAAGCGAGTATACAGTGCCAAGGGCTGCGACGGCAACTTCCCGTGCAGCCATGCCGGGAACAAGCGCTGCCGAAATTTCCCAGTTGAAACCGATGGGGGCGAAGATGACTTCAAGCCAGCCGCCAATAACGCCAACAAAGCTGTATGTTATTGCTGGTTCTGTCGCGCCTGCGGGTGGGTTGGGATAGGTGGAAAGCACCCACAGGATGATGGTTGCCGACAGGATCATGGTACCCGCACGGCGCATGAAGATGCGTGCGCGCTCGTAAAGCCCCACAAGTACATAGCGCCAGTGCGGCGGCTGATATTTGGGCAACTCCAGCATGAAAGTCTGCACTTCGCCTTTGGTGATGGTGCGTTTCATTACGGCCGCGACAATCAGGGCAAATACAATACCTGCAAGATAAAGGATAAACATCACAAGACCCTGCAGGCCAACAGGCCCCCACAGAGGGGTGTTGGGGATGAAGGCGGCGATAATAACGGCATAAACCGGCAGGCGGGCCGAACAGGTCATCAGCGGCGCAATCAGGATGGTTGTCAGCCGGTCCTTCGGGTCCGAGATGGTGCGTGCCGCCATGATGCCGGGAATTGCACAGGCAAAAGACGACAGCAGCGGGATAAAGGCACGGCCGTTCAGTCCCACTGAGGCCATTAGCCGGTCCATCAGGAAGGCGGCCCGGGCCATATAGCCGGAGCTTTCCAGCACAAGGATGAACGCAAACAGGATCAGGATTTGCGGCAGGAACACCACAACAGCACCGACACCGGCCAGAATGCCATCGTTCAGGAAGCTGAGAAGCCAGCCTTCGGTAAGGACGCTTTCGAATGTGGCCTGCAGAAGGGCGACGCCATCCTCGATCCAGCCCGTCGGCGCTGCTGCCCATGCAAAGACCGCCTGAAACATGAAAAACAGGATACTAAACAGAATGATTGGCCCCATCACGCTATGCAGCAGGAAACTGTCGAGCACGCGAGTGGTTTTGTGGCCGATACCTTCGCTCAATGTGACATCCGAAGCAATCTTGCGTGCGGCCCGCTGATGATCCTTCACGCTGTCACCGAAGTAGACCGCAGACTGATCGGGGTTCGCCAGCACCTCATCAAGCGCGGCTTTGAGGTCATCAAGGCCTTTGCGGCGCACGGCGACAGTCTCAATAACCGGGATGCCGATTTTTGCCGATAAGGCGGCTGCGTCGATGCGTATTTCTTCGCGTGCTGCAAGGTCGGTCATGTTGAGTGCCAGAACCATTGGCACCCCGGCAGCCCGAAGCTCAATGATGAAACGCAGATGCTGCTCCAGGTTGGTTGCGTCGACAACGCACAACAATGCCTTGGGTTTTGCTTCTGCTTTATATTGACCAAAGATGACATCGCGGGTAACCGCTTCGTCGGGACTGCGCGGTGTCAGGCTATAGGTGCCAGGCAGATCGATCAGTTCAATATCGGCATTCCCCAGCAGGGGGCCTGCACGGCGTTCAACTGTGGCACCGGGATAGTTAGCGACTTTTTGCCGCAGGCCGGTAAGCGCATTAAAGAGAGCGGATTTACCGCAGTTGGGGTTGCCCACAACTGCGACCAGTGTAGACGCGCTCATGCTACATGCACCATAACGATATTAGCTTCATTCCGACGCAACGCGATGGTCATTTTACCCACTCTCACGGCGATTGGGTCGCGACCAAACGGGCTTTGGTGTAGTATCTCAATCTCGAGATTTTCGGCAAAGCCAACTTCGCGAAGCCGGTCTGCAAAGCTTTCATCTCCCCCCGGAGCTTCAAAATGAGCTATGCGGCCACGCGCGCCAGGGCGCATGGTACCAAGACTTTCGAGGGTAGCACCCTCAACGGGGGTGGGGTGGTTCATTGTTGGCTCGCCTGTTTTTACGCGGTCACTATCGATATGATTTTGGGGAGGGCATAACTTGCGAATGCTTCTCAATCTTGCTCGGGTAATAGCATGGAAGGCAAGGGTGGGCAAGCAAGAAGGAATGGCTTTCGGCATGTGCCGCGGCGCGGTATAATCTGTTTGAACAGGGGAATTATATGCGCAAACAGTATCCGGACAGTTGGTATGCAGCGACGGTGCCACTACGCGAGGCCGAGCTGTCACTCGAAGGTCAGGCAGACAGTGATGTCTGTGTGATCGGCGCAGGGTTCACCGGCCTCTCGGCGGCGCTCAAGCTGGCGGAGGCCGGGCGTACCGTCACGGTGCTTGAGGCGGCGCGTGTGGGCTGGGGCGCATCGGGACGCAACGGGGGGCAACTGATCCGCGGGTTTGTCGGGCAAGAGCGACTGGCCAAACACTGGGGAGCGTCGCGTGCAAAGGATGTGCAGGCGTTGACGTGGGCCGGGCACGACTTGATCCGCCGCCGGTTGGATGACTATTGCATTGACTGTGAGTTGACACCCGGCTGGCTTGAGGTGGCGCCCACGCCGCGTCAGTTGGCCGCATTATACCATGAGTATAATGAGATGGAGACAAGCTTCCCTGACCGCGGTTGGCATATGGTTGGTGGGCGTGAGCTCGCCGATATGATCGGAAGTGATGCCTATCAAGGTGGTCTGCTCAGCATGTCCGATGGGCATCTGCACCCGCTCAAGCTTTGCCTTGGCCTGTATAAAGCGTGTAAGGGCCTTGGCGTGCAATTTTACGAACACAGCCCGGTCACCCGTCTCGAAGAAGGTGATACAGCGCGTGTCTTCACCGACAAGGGGCAGGTCAGCGCCAAACATGTGGTGTTGGCGGCAAATGCGCACCACAACCTATATCCTTGGAGGCTGGGTGGTCTTGCCTTTCCAGCTGGCAGCTTTCTGATCGCGTCAGAGCCGCTAGAGGAAGAATTACTCAACCGACTGAACCCGCATCGTTATGCGATCTGCGATACGAAAAAGGTATGTGACTATTTTCGCATGTCTGCGGATGGTCGGGTGCTGTTTGGTGGGCGTGTAAATTATTCAGGCGGTAGGCCCAAATCTATCAAGGACAAACTGCTTCCGCGCTTGTTGCGCATCTGGCCAGAGCTGGAAGGCGTGAAGATAACGCACGAGTGGGGCGGCAAACTTGGCGTGTCGCTGGGCGAGGTGCCGCTGGCCGGGCGTGTGGGGGAGAACATCTGGTACGGTTTTGGCTATACGGGCCACGGTGTGAACATGGGTAATCTTATGGGCGAGATTCTTGGTGAGGCAATCTCCGGGCACATGGGCCGGTTTGAGCTTTTTGCAGGTATGCCCAAACGGCGGCTGCCGATTGGGCGATGTCTTGGACGACAGGCGGTCTCGAGTGCGATTGTATATTATTGGCTCAAGGACCGCCTGTAGCAGGGTTATCGCTAGCCGAGCATGGCGCGCAGCATCCACTGTGCTTTCTCATGCACTGTAAGGCGATCTGTTAGCAGGCCTGCTGTCACTTCGTCGCCAGCGTCAGCTGCGGTTGCGATGGCGGGGCGAATACGGCCGGTGATTTGCGTTTGCGCGGCAATCAGGGATTTGAGCATAGCCTGCGCATCAGCGTTTTCATCCCCATCCTGAATGCTGCCAAGTTTGGCGAATGCTCCAAGACTGGCTGGCGCTTTCTGGCCAAGGGTGCGAATGCGTTCCGCAATCTCGTCGATCGCAGGGGCCAGTTCCAGATATTGTTCCTCTGTCAGGAGGTGCACCCCTTGGAACATGGGACCGGTTACGTTCCAGTGCACATTGAGCGTGAGAACATACAGTTGCACGCTTTCAGCCAGAATGGGCTTCAGCGCTTCGGCGATTTTGTTTTTGGCATCAGTGTTAAATTCAGTAGCCATGATATTGTCCTCCTTTGGCGTGTTGACCTTAATATACTAAGTGCGACCTTATGATGCCAATGGATTAAACCTTCTTATCTTATCGATATAATCGATTTATCTACTGGTTTTCCGTGGTTTTCTCAGTACGCCAGGCCCACCAGGAATAGGCGATGGGGACAAGTGCGGTGACCAGTACAGTGGCCAAGGTCAGTTTCAGTGCCATGACGCTCGGAAGCGTGAGCGCAAACAGGGCCATCAGGATACCTGTGGCGACAAACAAGCGGCCGCCGAGTCGATGGGTCTTTTGCCAGACCTTGTCGTTTGAAAGAGTCCATGGTGTGCGGATTCCGACAAAAAAACCTGAGCGAATTTTTGACATATAGTTACCAAGCACAGCGAGAAGCAGGCCCACGGCAACCAGAATATAGTGGCCCTTCATAAAGCTGTAGCCCAGTGCTTCAAAGATAATGACCAGTTCAACAAGGGCAAGGAAAGCGACCGTTGCCGTGGCTGTGACACTGATGGCCTTGGCCGATTTTTTCAGGTTTTCTTTGCGTGGCTCTATGTAGTTAAGCAGGGCAAAGATAGTGAGTATAGCCAGTTGGACGAGAGGAATAGGTAACAGGGCCGCCAGCGGCGTTGCTGTGCGGTCAACCTGATCATGAACGTTCCAGTGCACTGGAACCTGAGTGCCTGCGTCGATGTTCAGGTACCCCAGCAGGCAAGCCGTAAATGTTGCAGCCGTAATGATCCAGGCGCTTTTAAATTTTATCCGCATCAGAAATATCCTTCTCGTCAGAGTTGCCAAGGAGGCTGACCATCAGGGTCAATACGTCCTCAACCACACTTGTATTAAGGCTATAGGTAATGGTGGTGCCGTCCCGTGATGTGACGACAAGATCGGCGGCCTTTAGAACATTAAAATGTCCAGAGAGCGTAGGTTTGGTGACCGCAAGCCGATCGGAAATTTCACCCGCTGTCATGTCCCGGGCCTTGAGCATTTTAAGGATCTGTCGCCTGACGGGTGACGACAAAGCGTGAAATACATCTGCCATCTGGGATCCTTCCTTTGTTATTTCGCTAAATAACAAAATAATAACGAAAGCAGTGCAAGTCAATAGGACGGCTTAGGTGATTTTCAGGCAAACGGCGCCAAAGGCGATCAGGGCGACGGCAAGGATCTGCCTGTGGCGCACTTTTTCTTTAAGCCAGAATACGCCGATCAGCGTGGCGAAGATAATGCTAGTCTCGCGCAGCGCCGCGACTTCACCGATGGTGCCGAGGCTGAGAGCATAGAGCGCAAGGCCATAGCCGCCAAGTGCGAACACCGACGCCGGGATGCCGTATCGCCATGTTCGCAGGCTTGTTATTAAAAAGGCTCGCCCCTGCATCACGTAGATATAGATGAAAAAAACCGGAACAAAAGCAATTGCCCCCCAGATAATATAGGTGAACGGGTTATCTGCGTATTTAACTGCAAAGCCGTCCACCAGCGTATAAGTGGCGATCATGCTACCGGTCAGCAACGCGGCGCCAAGGCCTTTGTTGTCCCTCGTGCGCCCGCTCATTGTCATGAAAATTCCAAACACAAGCACAAGGATGCATATGAACTCGACTGTGCTCAGGTCACCGGTCAGGAATATGACACTGAATATGGCGACAAGAAGAGGTCCAAGGCCGCGAGCTATGGGGTAAATAAAGGTCAGTTCACCAATCTCCAGCGCATGGGCGAGCGCCAGTTGGTAGATCAGGTGGATAACGACGGAAGCGGCGATGAAAAACCAGAGCTCAGCGTCAGGCAGCGGCACCAACGGGGCAAAGGGTATAAACAGCAAACCGCCAAACACGGAAATGAACACCATGATGGCAAGCTTGTTATCCGATCGTTTGACCGCCGCATTCCAGCTGGCGTGGAGTGCGGCGGAGGTCAGGATTAAAATGGTGGCAAGGGTGTTTGGGTCCATTGCACTTTGCCGCCTTCCTGTCTGTTGGGTTTATTTCAGCTTTGCGCAGGCTTCCTGAATGCGTGTGCAGGCCTTGGTCAGAGCCTCGGTTGAGGTTGCGTAGGAGACGCGGAAATGCGGGCTCAGGCCAAAGGCTTCTCCGTGTACGGCTGCGATACCATAATCCTCAAGGATGTATGTTACAAAATCCTCGTCCGTGCTGATCAGCTTGCCGCCCGGTGTTTTTTTGCCCACGCAGCCAGTGATGGAGGGGTAAACATAAAACGCCCCTTCTGGCACGGGGCAGGTGATGCCTTCAGCCTCGTTCAGCATGCCTACCACAAGGTCACGCCGGGTCTGGAACACCGTGGTGCGCTCATTGAGAAAATCCTGCGGGCCCAGTAACGCGGCCACTGTCGCGGCCTGACTTATGGAGCAAGGGTTGGATGTGCTCTGGCTTTGTACCTTGGCCATGGCCTTAATGAGCTTGGCGTCGCCGCCTGCGTATCCGATGCGCCAGCCGGTCATGGCGTAGGCTTTTGCGACGCCATTCATGGTCAGTGTGCGGTGTGCAATCTCGGGCACAACCTGTGCAATGGTCTTGAAGGAGAAACCCTCATATGTGATGTGCTCATAAATATCGTCCGCAAACACCCAGACATGCTCATGACGTTTGAGCACTTCGCCCAGTGCTTTGATCTCGGCCTCGCTATAGGCGGCGCCGGATGGGTTGGAGGGCGAGTTGAAGATCAGCCACTTGGTTTTTGGCGTGATCGCCGCGTCGAGCGCTTCGGGTGTCATCTTGAAGTTGGTTGTGATTGATGTCGGTACAAAAACGGGTACGCCGCCGGCGAGCAGGGTGATGTCAGGGTAACTGACCCAATAGGGCGTGGGAATCACCACTTCATCGCCAGGGTTAAGCGTTGCGACCATGGCGTTATAAATGGTGTGTTTGCCGCCCGAGTTGACGCTAATCTGGTTTGCCTCGAACGACAGGCCATTCTCGCGCTTGAATTTTTCTGCCACCGCTGCCTTGCATGCCGGTGTGCCGTCTACTGCGGTATATTTGGTCTGGCCGTCCCAGATCGCCTTGATCGCGGCTTCCTTGATGTGGTCCGGCGTATCGAAATCAGGTTCGCCGGCACCAAGGCCAATGACATCCTTGCCGGCCGCTTTGAGCTCTTGGGCTTTGGTGGAAACGGCAATGGTGGGTGACGGCTTGATGCGATCAAGTGCGCTTGAAAGAAATGACATTGGTCTGTCCTGAACGGCTAAGGGTGTGAATTGGCGGCAGAATAGCACCGGGCGCTGTCGCTTCAACGCTTTGTTGCGCAATCTGTGCAAATTTTTGCGCCCGGGTGGGCAAGAAAAATTTTCGAAACCGCAGAAGAGGAAGTGGCATACCGGCCAGGCTTGCGTCAATAGCCTGGCCGGTATGCCAGGGGAGGGATGAGCGCTAAGCTGGGAAGGTAGCTTGTGCGCGCTCAAATGCCACTTTCATGGCTGACACAGGGTGATGAAGGTCAGCATCAGGCCTGTGTCATCTCTCGTCAGGGCAGGAAGCAGGGAAGGTTGCTTGTCTGCCCCCTTTTTGCCCGCGAGTATGGCGGGCGCCGCACATAACAAATGAAGGTCAGCATTTGTTATGTGCTGGGGAAGGCGGCTCATGATGCCCTTAGGATGGGAAGGTATCCTGTCAGGCGAGCCGCGGATTCTCTCTCGTTAGAAGCTGGCGGACAGCATGCCGACTACCGCCCCCTTGCCGATGCCGGAAACATTGGTGTCCACGTAGCTTACTGAGAGAGAGAATTGTTCAAAGGCATAGGCAACTCCTGCGTTCCAATCCCATTTACCATCACCAAATGCGCCGTCCTCATAGGCCAAGTGGCCAGCAAGGGAGAAGGGGGTGTCCCCCAGAGGGACGCTTGCATCGGCATAAACATAGATATTGTCGGTACCGCCAACATTGTCCTGGTCCCAGACATAGGCCGCGCCCAGGGTCCAGTCTACGATGCCGGCTGTGCCGCCGATCGAGCTGTATACTTCCAGATAGTAGGTATCGCTCGAGCCAGGGTAGGTGTAGGCTAGGAGGCCGACATCGAAGGCAAGCCCTCCGATCTCGGTCGCGTAGCCGCCATAGATGTCAAGCTCGAGTTCCGAGCCTGCATAACTCTCGATTGAGGAGCCCCATGTGCCGACATAAAAGCCGCTCTCATGGCTCACGTCAAAGCCGCCCTGAATGGCTGCATCATGATCGGATAGTGAAAGGCCGCGGAAACGGTAATCACTGACGATCGCCGCGTTCGCGGAGAGCGTGAACGGGCTCGTGCTTTCCTGCGCCGAAGCGCTGGTGGACATGGCTGGTGCAACAACGCCAAGTGTCAAAGCGCACGCGGCGCAGGCGGACTTGAACTTAGAACTAGAGAACAGAGTAACGGGCATGGGTCTTCCTCCAGATGAAAAATTATTGTTGTGTTGTTGATCCCTAACTAGCAAGCCGTGTGCCAGATTTGAAAATAAGCATAAGTATTTGATTTTATTAATTAATATTATTTTTTGTTGAATCTGATCTAGTTGATAATGATTAAAAAATAACCATGGGTTAAAAAATAGGCACTCAATTTTTGTGCAATATTGAATTGGAATTGAAACAGGGCTTGAAAACAAACCGTGAACGAGGCAGGTTCTGATGTGTACGACCTTCTATATGTAATGTAGGTCGGAAATATCGCCGAGGAGTGCAGCCATGATTCCAAATGACGCAGATGTCCCCTTTGTGCCGCACAGGCCAGCCCGGCCGGAAAAGTCGGAAGGGGGTATTGCGTTTGAACTGGTGTCTGATTTCACTCCTTCTGGTGACCAGCCGACGGCGATCAAGGAACTGGTGGCAGGTGTGCAGGCCCATGAGCAGGATCAGGTGCTTCTCGGCGTCACAGGCTCGGGAAAGACCTTCACCATGGCCAAGGTGATTGAGGCCACGCAGCGCCCGGCGCTGATTTTGGCGCCCAATAAAACGCTGGCAGCTCAGTTGTATGGCGAGTTCAAAAGCTTCTTCCCCAATAATGCGGTCGAATATTTCGTCTCATATTATGACTATTACCAGCCAGAGGCCTACGTGCCGCGCACCGATACCTTCGTGGAGAAGGAAGCCACGATTAACGAACAGATTGACCGCATGCGCCACTCTGCCACCCGCGCGGTGCTGGAGCGGGATGATGTGATCATCGTGGCCTCGGTTTCCTGCATTTATGGTATCGGTAGCGTGGAAACCTATACAGCGATGACCTTTACGCTCAAGGCGGGTATGGAACTTGATCAGCGCGAGCTTTTGCGTCGTCTTGTCGCCATGCAATATACCCGCAATGATGCTGCGTTCCAGCGCGGTACTTTCCGGGTGCGGGGTGATGTAATCGATATTTTCCCCAGCCACTATGAGGACCGCGCCTGGCGGCTGATGATGTTTGGCGACGAGATTGAGGAGATCGTCGAGTTCGATCCGCTGACCGGTGAAAAGTCCGCGACACTTGATCTTGTCAAGGTTTACGCCAACAGCCACTATGTAACACCGCGTCCGACCCTGGACCAGGCAGTGAAGTCCATCAAGCTTGAGCTGCAGCAAAGGCTGAAGTGGTATGAGGACCGCGGGCGCGTTCTGGAAAGCCAGCGGCTGGAACAGCGCACGCGGTTTGATCTTGAAATGATGGAGGCCACTGGCGCGTGTGCAGGAATTGAGAACTACAGCCGGTATCTCACTGGCCGCAACCCCGGTGACCCGCCGCCGACACTTTTTGAATATATTCCTGAAAACGCACTTTTGTTTGTTGACGAAAGCCACGTCAGCGTAAGCCAGATCGGTGGCATGAGCCGGGGGGATGCCAAGCGCAAATCCGTGCTCGCGGACCATGGTTTCCGCTTGCCGTCGTGCATGGATAACCGGCCCCTGAAATTTGAGGAATGGGACGCGATGCGTCCGCAAACCCTGTATGTTTCCGCCACGCCCGGCGATTGGGAGATGGAGCGTACAGGCGGCGTGTTTACCGAACAGGTTATCCGGCCCACCGGCCTTATCGACCCTGAAATTGAAATTCGCCCCGTGGACACGCAGGTGGATGACCTGATGCACGAAGCGCGCCGGATGGCGGAAAAAGGTATGCGGGTGCTTGTGACAACGCTGACCAAACGCATGGCGGAGGACCTGACCGAATATCTGCACGAAAACGGCGTGAAGGTACGCTACATGCATTCGGACATCGACACGCTGGAGCGGATCGAGATCATCCGCGACCTGCGACTGGGGGCTTTTGACGTTCTGGTGGGCATCAACCTGCTGCGGGAGGGACTTGATATCCCCGAGTGCGGCCTTGTTGCCATTCTGGATGCGGATAAAGAAGGTTTCCTGCGCTCGGAGCGTTCGCTCATTCAGACCATTGGCCGCGCCGCGCGCAACTCGGAAGGCCGGGTGATCCTGTATGCTGACCGTATCACCGGCTCTATGGAGAGGGCGATTGGCGAGACCAGCCGCCGGCGCGCAAAGCAGGTTGCCTATAATGAGAAACACGGCATTACCCCGACCACGGTGAAGAAAAATGTGGGTGACCTCATGGCCCATGTGGCGGCGGGCGATTATGTCACCGTCGATATCGGTGAGGATGCGGCCCACCTTGTCGGCTCGAACCTCAAGAAACACCTTGAGATGCTGCAAGGCAAGATGCGCGAAGCCGCCGAGAACCTCGAGTTTGAGGAAGCCGCTCGCGTACGTGATGAAATTCGCAAGCTTGAGGCGGGTGAGTTGGGCATCGAGGACAAGCGCCTCAAGCCCAAAGGCCGCGCCACCGGCGGCCGCCCCGGTACCCGCACCAAAAAATCCAAATCCCATAAGAAGATGTATTGAGGATTGCTATGACGCGCGATGAATTTGACGCTTATTGCGCTACTCTAAAAGCCACCACGCATGTGGTGCAGTGGGGTGGGGCGTCGGTGTGGAAAGTGGGCGGCAAGATATTTGCTATCTGTTCCAACTGGGGGCCGGATGATAAACGCTCGGGCACCCAAGATTCGGCGTCGCGCATCTCCTTCAAATGCAGCGATCTGAGCTATCAGATTTTGTGTGAACTTGAGGGCATCGAGCCAGCGCCTTATCTCGCCCGCGCAAAGTGGGTGCAGCTTCAACGCGCCGGTGCGCTCACGCATGTTGATCTCAAAAGTTATATCGCTGATGCGCATGCCATTATTGCCGCGAAGCTGACCAAAAAGCTGCAGCGCGATCTGGGGCTTGCCGCCTGATTGGCAGGCAGAGCTGATGCTTTGGCAGCCGGGGTTGCCTGCCTTGTGCTAGAAACCTGTGGCAGACAGGGAGCAGGGCTTATGAAATTTATCACACCGAAATCATATACTGGCGGACATGCCTGGGACGCACTTGATATCGCGTCCGTAGAAGGCGCGAGCGTGCGACTGCACTGGACCGCCGCACCCTACAGGTGGCATGTCAATGATGGTGACGAGGTTTTCGTTGTGCTGACGGGCATGGTTGACATGCACTACCGGAACGTGGACGGCGCAGAACAAGTGCAGGCTATGGCGCCGGGGGATATCTTTCATGCGGGTGCAGGCGACGCCCATGTCGCCCATCCAAAAGGCGCCGCCCGCGTGCTGGTGATTGAGAAACGTGGTAGTGTCTAATGCGTTTCCATCAGGCTTCCGACGTGCTGCAAGGCTGGAAGTGCGGTGACATTATCAGCGAAAAGCCCGGTCTGGTCATGAATATGGCGTATATGGGCCGCAAGAAACGATGGCGGCAGGATATAGTGCTGTGTTGGCCCCTTCGGGCTTGTCAGGTAAATATCGATAGGAAGCTCATGCTCAAGCGCATGTACAATGCGTTCATGCGGGATGGTGATGCGAGGCCTCTCATAAAATGTGCACTGGTAAACAATATAGAATTCAGTGCTGTATTGATGGAAACGCTTGTTGTTGTGGCAATAGTCGATTGACCGGCTGTCCTGCCGAACGGTAGCCGCTGTGCCGTCTTTGAAGCGCGCGGCCTCATACCCTTTCCAAAGCGTTGCACTGTCCACAACACCGAGGCCCTTGGTCGCGTCTATATCATAATCTACCGTGGCAGAAAGACTGTGTTGCGCACCTTGTGCGTCGCCACTCGTGGTAAAAAAATATGTTTCAGACGCGTTTTCCCCGCTAGCGAAAAAGGGGTCTGTTACTTCATAAGGGCTGCTGCTGAAGGCCCGGAAGTTGCCGTCGGGGCCGGTGAAATCAAAGTCGACCTTCTTGTAGTAAAAAGCTATATTTTTATCTTTTTGCTTTTGGTGTTTTGCCAGGCTTTTGCGGTATTTCAGCGCCTGCTCATACTGCTGCCGATCGCCCGCGCTCAAGCCTGAACGATCCATGGCCTCAAGTGCGTCCAGCTGCATGCCGCAATAGCTGTTGTAGCAAGGTGCAGGCTTCTCAGCCATACAGCCGCTTAAAAACAAGGCAATTAGAAACATTAGAATAGTCGCGCGCATGTGTCTTCCCCCAAAAGGCAACTAAGGAAAAAAGAACATATCATGAACAAACTATGACTTCAAGACACTAGGTGGCTCGCTGAAAGATCAGGTGCCAACGACGGTACTGCGTCGTTCCATTAACACGATGTTTTTCCATATCCCGCGCAGTGCGCCGAGCCGTTCGCGCACGCCGATAATACGGAAGCCACATGTTTCATGTAGCCGTATGGAGGCGACATTTTCTTCAAAAATCCCGGCCTGCAGGGTCCAGATGCCCAACTCCTCTGACCGGGTGACTAAGGCAGCAAGAAGGCTTTTGCCGACCCCTTTGCCCCGTGCTGTTGCTGCAACATAAACGCTGACTTCGGCGACACCGGCATAGGCGCACCGGTCAGATACTGGCCACAATACAGCCCAGCCCAAGACCGTGTCGTCTCTTGATGCAGCGACAAGCTGGCTGCGCTGCACGCTTGTCTGCGACCAACTTTTTTCCGATTTTGGCTGCGTTTCAAACGTAGCAACCCCGGTGCGAATACCTTCCAGATATATCGCGTCGACAACCGGCCAGTCTGTTGGCCTGTAATTCCTGATGCTGAACATGTATATGGCCCTGTGTAGCGATCTTCGTAGTGATCTTCCAGCTGGAACGATGCCATTCAATGCTCATATGAGCAAGCAGCTTGCTACTAGGGCAGGCTTGCATCCTGGTGGTTATCTGTTCGGGTCAGGATGCGGCGAAGGAACGCTGGCAGGCGCGGTGTAATTGCCCTGATGCGCGCGTTGGTGCGCGGATGCCGGCTTCGGGCGCGCTTGATAAACTTAAGCAAGCGTGGGTTAAGGGCGGCGACAGCGAGGCCAAGGCCAATCAGGATGATCCCGGTAGGCAGCGGCAGCGGCAGGGTTACTGCGCCCAATGCCAGAAGGAGCACACTCATGGGCAACGCTATCCAGCGTAGCAGGAGCTTCAGCCGTTTTTTCTTCATGTCAAACTCGCTTACAGAAGGTTACGATGTCGCTTGTAAGCGATGAATGCCACAAAATTGTGAAACGTGGCTTTAAGGTGGTATTTTCGCGCAACCTGTGCCTAAATCCACACAGATTTTATCACTCCGGGGAGGGAAGTATGAACGTGAATTTGACGATGATGGGGCCAATTCTGGCCCAGGTGGCGCTGACGCTGATTGTACTTTTTTACATGGAATGTCGCCGTTTGCCCGCGCTCTCTGCACGGGGTACGACGCCGGAGCAGTTGCAAGACCCCAAGACATTCGATGAGTTGCCTGCCGCAGCAAAATATTCATCCCAGAATTTTCAGAACCTTTTTGAGATACCGGTACTTTTTTATGTGCTGAGTTTCTGTGCGCTTATTACTGGCCTTGGGGGCACCATGATGGTGACGTTGGCTTGGATTTTTGTTGGCTCAAGGGTTGTGCATAGCCTGATACACTGCACATATAACACGGTCATACACCGTTTTATTGCATTCCTGGTGGGGGTCTTCGCGCTCATCGCCATGCTGTTGTTGTTAATCATGAGATTTTGGATGGGCTAATGGCTGACTTTACCGACCACATCACCGAAAAACACGCGGCGTTTATTGATGAGCAGCCGATGTTTTTCACCGCAACCGCCTGTGCTGAAGGGCGCATTAACCTGAGCCCCAAAGGCATGGACAGTTTCCGCGTTCTGGGGCCAAATCTTTGCGGTTATCTGGATGTGACGGGAAGTGGCAATGAGACATCTGCCCATATCAAAAATGATGGTCGCATCACCGTCATGTTCAACAGCTTCACACGAAACGCGCTTATCCTGCGGTTATACGGTAGGGGGCGTGTTGTGCGCCCCCACCATGCCGAGTTCAGCGAGCTTGTATCCAGGTTCCCCGAACTTCCGGGCGCGCGGCAGGTTATCCTGATTGATGTTGAGACAGTGCAAACCAGTTGCGGCTATGGTGTGCCGGAGATGGAGTTGAAGGCCGAGCGTCAGACATTAAAAAAGTGGGCGGCGGGCAAAGGCGATGATGGTATCAACGCCTACCAGCAGAAAAATAATGTCAAATCCATTGACGGTTTTGACTCCGGTTTGATGGACTGAATGCCAACAATGGTTCAGGTTTTGGAAGATGAAAACAGGCTGGTTGTAATTCGTAGCCATCTCAATGCACCGGATGGTCGCTTAATGCGGTCGCTTCTTGATGCACGCGGTATTCATGCGTTTTTAAGCGGGGAAAATGTCGCGGGGATGAACGAGGGCATGTTTGCCAACCTGATGGTACGTGCCGGGGACCGCGAAGAAGCGGAAAACATCCTGTCGAATGTAACGGCATTGCCCGCTTCGGCCTTTCCTGTGCGGCAGGACCCGGACGGCGAGGAGCTCGCCTGCCACCGCTGCGGCTCATCACGGGTTCACCCCTATGCCGGGCGCCTGCCATCATTGATGCCGTTCCTGCGCCAAACAGCAAGGCCGGAAGATGCCTTTTATCACTGTCTCGAATGCGGCAATTATTACACTGAAAAACGGCCGCGTTTTACCAGCCTCTCTATTGCCGTGATGTGGGGTGGCACATTGGCGATTGCCACGCTTCTTATTATCTGGGTGATCAACTGGCTCCAGTGGTCATAGGCTCTCGGCTATAGGCAGCCGCCGAATGCGTTTGCCGCAGGCATTATAAATCGCATTGGTAAGCGCGGGAATAAACGGGGGTAAGGAAGTTTCACCGGTACCGCGGGGGGTATCGTCTCCAAAATCAAGGATATGTACGTCGATATCCATTGGCGCTTCGTCCATGCGCAGCTTGCGGTAAGCGTCGAAGTTATTTGTTACCGGCACCCCACTTTCAAAAACCATGTTGCCGTATTTGGCGGCGCACAGGCCGTCAATGATGCCGCTTTCCACCTGTGCTTTGATACCCAGCGGGTTGACGGGTAGTCCACAGTCAATCGCGCTGGTGACCTTGATGACCTGGAAATCATTATCACCTTTCATCGCGACTTCCACCACATGGGCGCACAGACTGTGGTGAGTCTGAAAGACTGCCACGCCGCGCCCATGTCCTTCAGGAAGCTGCGTGCGGTAGCCGGAAGCTTCGGCTACTTTTTCCAGCGCTGACACATGGCGGGCAAGATCAAGCGTCAGGTTGGGCCAGTTTTTCATCTCAAGCGTTTGTTTTGAGCGGAAGAGGTCCAGCATGAAATCCAACGGGTCCTGACCTGCGGCACGGGCCATTTCATCGAGAAAGCTGAGCGTAACCCAGGCGCGCACGTTGCTGCCTGGCCCACGCCATGCCCCTATCGAGACGGCAGAAGGTAGCCGTGTCCATTCTCCGAGATAATTATCCACAAGCCCGCAAGGAATTTCCCGGCTTGCGCTGGAAAGGCTGCCGTCGGCGGCAACGCGTATATGCAGGGCATGGAGCTTGCCGTGGACATCCAAACCGCCGCGCAACCGGTAGAAGGCCATATGATTATAAAAATCCTGCTCCATTTCGTCTTCGCGGGACCAGGTCACCTTTACTGGCTTTCCCAACTTTTGCGACAGGTAGCAGGCTTCTTGCACAAAATCCTTCTCATACTTGCGCCCAAAGGCGGTGCCCATGCGGAAGAAGTGTCCCTTGATTTTGGTTGCGGCCAAACCTGTGGCTTCAGCAGCCGCGTTGACGGCCACATCCATGAACTGGTGCCCAACCCATATCTCGGCGCTGTCGCTCTTCACATTTGCAATGCAATTATGAGGTTCCATGCAGGTGTGGGCCCAGTTGGGGTGGCTATAGGTGGCCTCAACCGTGTCAGCGGCATTCCTCAAGGCCGTGCGCACGTCGCCTTCCCGCACGGTCTCTGTCATCTCTGCTTTATCCAGCGCCTCCATGCCAATGTTCATGAAATGGGCACTGTCCGTCATCTTGCCGTAACTGCCGTCCCAGTCGATCTCAAGCGCATCGGCAGCTTTGCGTGCAGCCCAGTAACTGTTTGCGATAACAGCGATGCCTGCAGCCGTCAGGCGGCGCTCGCTGGGATCTTGGGGCAGGCGCGGCATTTCCACTATGCCAAGTACACCAGGCATTGCGGAAACCTGCGTTCCATTGTGGCGAACCAGACCGCCGCGCACGTGTGGGCAGCGCCGGATGGCAGCATGCACCATGCCAGGCACCTCCTGATCGATCCCAAAGATCGCCTTGCCAGTGACAATCTCAGACCCCGCAACGTTGTATTGGTCGGTGCCGATGACCTTGTGTTCAGCCTTGGCTTTCAGCGGGATGCTTTCATAATCCGGCGCCGCGTCAGCGCGGACCTTTCCTGCCAGCCTTGCATAGGTAATTTGTGTGCCGGTCTTTCGGTTGATAACGCGGGCACCTTTGGTGGTCAGGTCTGATTGCGACGCCCCCATTTCTCGGGCGGCGGCTTCAACAAGAAGAGTGCGGGCATAAGCTGCCGTCTGCCTTAACGGCACCCAAGCCTTCATCGTTGACTGGCTGCCGCCGGCCCCTTGTGGCAGGTGGCCCCAGTCGGCTTTCCCGTCCTCGTCAATAATGCCAGCAAAGGGCATCAATTCGATGGAGACATGCTCAAGGGCCATATCAAGTTCGTCTGCGATCATCTGTGCGGCGGTTGTGGCCATGCCTTGACCCATGTCGGGGATGGGAACACACAGCACCGCTCGGCCATCTGCCGTAAAGCGTAATATGGCGGGCATAGCTGCGGTTACCGGTGTGTCAGCCGCGAGTAGGCGCGGGGAGGTGGAAACGGTCAGTGAAAAGGCCACAACGCCAGCTGCAGTTTGCAGGAAACGCCTGCGGGACACATGTGTGGTCATGCTACTTCTCCTCAAGCATTTTGCATTTTGGCTGCTGCGCGTTTGATGGCTTTGCGGATGCGGAAGTAGGTGCCGCAGCGGCAAAGATTGGTTACGCTCTTATTGATATCGTCGTCGCTTGGGTCTGGGAAATCTTTGAGGAAGGCGACTGTAGCCATGATTTGCCCGGCCTGACAATAACCGCATTGCGGCACATCCTCTTCAAGCCATGCTTCCTGGACCGGATGCATTTCGCCGTCATTTGAAAGGCCCTCGATAGTAGTGACATTTACCCCGTCAAGGGCTGACATGGGAAGCGAGCAACTGCGTACTGCCATGCCGTCTATGTGCACAGTGCACGCGCCGCACTGGCCGATGCCGCAGCCAAATTTGGTGCCCTTCAGGCCGGCTTCGTCACGCAGGTGCCACAACAGGGGCATGTCCGCATCGCCTTCAAAGCTATGCGTGCGGCCGTTAATGGTAAATGAAATGGATGCCACAGGTTCCTCCCCGCCTATAAGGTTCACTGCTGATAGGAGGGAAGTGTAGGTGATAATATAACGCTTGTCGCTGCACCCCGTCGCAGTGTGTTGTCAGCTTATCGCATTTTTTATATCAATAGCTTAGGGCGTCGAAAACGCGGGTGGCATCCCCGCCCCATACACCATTCAGTTTGTGCAATATCTGATCCGCTGGCGTCATGCCGCTTTCCGCGCTTTCCCAAAGGGAGTTGAGGAAGCCTTGCTCGGTCTCTCCGCTGGAAGATAAGCGTGCGCGGTTCTTCAGGCCCTTGTCGGCAATTTCAAGCACCTCTTTGGCAAGACTGGAGAAGTCGCGACCCTGAATTTCGGTCATCAGGCCCATCTTTGGCACATCGTCACGCATTTGAGCAACGTCTTCAGGGGACCAGCCTTTGGTCAACTCACGTGCCGCGTCCTGCGCCTCGGCGTCATAAAGAAGACCTACCCAAAGGGCCGGTAGAGCGCACAGGCGTGACCACGGGCCGCCGTCTGCGCCGCGCATCTCAAGGAAGGTTTTTAGCCGCACTTCAGGGAACAGGGTGGTCATATGGTCCTTCCAGTCCTCCATCGTTGGCAATTCGCCGGGCAGGGCAGGCAAACGGCCATGCATGAAGTCGCGGAAGCTTTGGCCGGAAGCGTCGATGTAACGCCCGTCGCGACGAACAAAATACATGGGTACGTCAAGGACGTGATCAACCCAGCGCTCAAAACCCATGCTGCTGTCAAATACAAAAGGTAGGGTGCCGCAGCGGTCGGGGTCTGTATCGGTCCACACATGGCTCCTAAGGCTCTTGAAGCCGTTCGGACGACCTTCGCGCAGGGGGGAGTTGGCAAAAAGCGCTGTGGCGAGCGGCTGCAAAGCCAGTGAAACGCGAAATTTCTCGATCATGTCGGCTTCGCTGGCGAAGTCGAGATTGACCTGCACAGTGCAGGTGCGCAGCATCATATCAAGGCCCATGCTGCCGCGTTTCGGCATATAGGACCGCATGATGTCATAGCGCGCCTTCGGCATGACAGGCACATCTTCCCGTTTGAGGGTGGGGTGAAAACCGAGGCCGAGAAAGCCAATATCCAGCTTTTCGCCGATGTCGCGGGCTTCGCGCAGGTGTGTGGATGTTTCGTCGCAGGTCTGGTGGATATTTTCCAGCATGGCGCCGGATAGCTCAAACTGTCCGCCGGGCTCTAGTGTGATTGAGGCGCCGTTGCGGGTTGCTGCAATCAGGTGGCCGTCTTCCTCTACCGGGGTCCAGCCAATATCGACAAAACCTTGAATAACGTCACGAATACCAGCTTTGCCTGAGCAGCCTTCGTAGGATAGCGGGCCGTAGCCATTGCGGTGGAAGATGAATTTCTCATGCTCAGACCCGATGCGCCAAGTGCTGCGATCCGGCTTATTGCCTGACTCTAGATATTCGACGAGTTGTGCCTTGCTCTCAACAAGCGACACGTCCGATACTGCGCTGGGGCTGGACATATATGATGGGTCCCTGAACCTTAACCTTCTGAACAACAAGTAAGGCGTACATAAGGGGCAATCAAGATAAGTAAAGCGCCTTCACGCGATGGTGAGACATTTCCCGTGTGCGTTGCCGGGCTTAGTGGGTGTACGGAACGTTGATGGCACAAGGGTTTTCAGCCAGATCCATGCCGTAGATGTGCAGTGTGTGAGAAATTCTTTCTGTCGGGTTAAATAATCTATGGATGCCGCTTGGATTCGGGTCCACAGACGCAACCGCCCCCTTGCCAGCGCGGATAATCCCGGTGCTCTCCACATGCACTCCCGAGCTATCAGTCTTGAAAGTCTCGCACCCGATCTCGCCGTCCACTACACCGACACATCCCCACGCATTGTGGCCGTGCACGGGTGTGCAGGCGCCGGGCATCCACCGCAAGCCCAGAACGCTGAACAGTCCTTGTGGGTGGGTGTACAACAACTTGCGCGCATAGCCACGCTCATTGGCGGGGACATCGACCAGCGTTTCAATGTCGATATAGGGCAGGGCCAGCCGCATTAGGCTTTCGGTAGCTGTGCGACAAAGGCCTGCTTCCACGCTGCGTGTCATCACGTCTGTCTCGCATATCAGGCGTGACAGGCTTTGTGGTCCGTTGAAGAACTGCGTTCCATCCATTGCCATTGGTGTAGGTTCCTTGCCCCAAGTTTGGTTCGACTTGAGCAACACTATACCAATTTACTGCTGATAATTGTTTGCGAAGTTTCTTTTCAATGTTGGGTTTTTGGAATTTTGATTCCAATAACATGAGTAAAAATAGTACAAAAATCTTATCTGAAATTATATTGCGAACTGTCTGTGGCGTTAATTCGCTGTTTCATGGAATTTTGCTTCACCAGTCACCGATGGCGGCTTGCCACAGGCTGATGGCGGCCATGGCGGCGGTGTCAGCGCGCAGAACGCGGGGACCAAGCGACACCACTACAGTGTTTTTATGCGCCCGGATCATCCGGCGTTCGTCATCGTCAAAACCGCCTTCGGGTCCGATGATGATCGCCCATGGTTTCGGGCTTTCCTTGTTGTCGGCCCTGGAGAGTGCTGTATACGCGCTGTCACCTGACAAATCCTCATCACAGAACATGATCATGCGGTCATCCGGCCAGGTTGCCAGCAGTTTCTCCAGTTTGATCGGCTCGTCGGATGTCGGTACATTGAGCCGCTCGCACTGCTCGGCGGCCTCAGTAGCGTTGGCGCGCAAGCGGTCGGTCTTAACCCGGTCAACTATGGTGCGGCGGGTATAGACCGGGATCATATGATTGACGCCCAGCTCGGTCGCTTTTTGCGCCATAAAATCCAGTCGCGCCTTTTTAATGGGTGCAAAGGCCAGCCAAAGGTTAGGTTCGCCGGTTTGCTCTCGGGTCCTCTCAGCAATCTTGAGGGTGACTTCCCGTTTTTTGACGTCAATGATCTCGGCGGCCCATTCCCCGTCTTGCCCGTTAAAAAGAGCGACAGCAGTGCCCACATTGGCGCGCATCACGTTGGCCAGATAATGGCTTTGCTCATTGCCAAGGGTAATGATGCCGCCGCCGGGCAGGCTGTCCTCAATAAACAGGCGGTGTTGGATTTTTTTGGCCATGACCGGGTCCTTCAGTAAAGACTAGAGTAGTTTTGTCAGGTAACGCACGGTCTTGCCGTTCGCAAGTGTTGCAGTGCCGACATGCTCAAACCCCAGCTTGGCATGGAAGGCGTCAGACCCGGGGTTGGGCGGGTCCTGATTTACCTCGCATCCGACGATGCTGTAACCATCTGCCTTGGCGGTGGTGAACAAATTTTCATAAAGCGCGCGGGCCAGGCCCTGACCGCGTGCTTCGTTAGCCGTGATAACGCGGTCAATATAGGCAAACCGCTTATATCGTTCCCTGAACCAAAGGAAGTTGGGGCTTTTATAGTCGCCGTCCTGGTCAAAGCCGATGAGAAAAGCATTGGCCGGTGCTACACCGCGCGCATAATAAGCATTGGTGACCAACCAGTTCAGGTCTGCCATTTCAAGGAAAGACGTTTCCTTCTGATGCGCGTTGTTGAGCGCAAGAATGCCGGACAGGTCCATATCTGTCATGTGCTGTATATGTCCCGTCATGCAATGCCCTTGCTGTTCTCAGTTCCCGAGGTTCACGGTTTCCTCAATAATCTCGCGGCTGTCAACAAAGTCGGGCAGGCAGCCATAGGCACCGTGGCGGCCGTTGCCGTCAAGCCGGGTGGCGATGTACGCGCGCGCGACAGGCTCAGGTGCACGTTCCATCAGCAAGCGTGCGGCGGCTAGGGTGGCGATGCGTTCTGTCAGCCAGCGGCCTCGCGCTTCGGGGAAGCTGCCGCCAGACAGAAGACCTGCCAGCTCCTTGTAGGCAGTGTCGAAGGTGGGTGCATGGCCCATACCGCCGCCGAGCCAGCGGATGCCAGCCTCAAACGCATCGCGCTCCCGCGCAGCAACGCGCATCAGGTCAAGGCACATCACGCTGCCTGAGCCTTCCCAGATACTGTTTACAGGTAGCTCGCGGTAGATGCGTGCCAATACGCCATCTTCCACATAGCCGTTACCGCCGTGGATCTCCATTGCCTCATAGGCAAGTGTAGGCCCGCGTTTGGTAACCCAGTATTTTGTGACCGGGGTCATCAGGCGGGCGTAAGCACTGTCTGCCTCGTTTTTGTCCGCGTGTTCGTAGGAGCCTGCAAGACGCAGCGACAGGTGCGTGGCAGCGGTCACCTCGAGGCTCATGTCCGCCAGAAGCGCCGTCATCATCGGCTGGTCGATCAGCTTACGCTGGAACACGGTACGGTGGCGGGCATGGTGTACCGCCCGGCTCAAAGCTTGCCGCATGAGCCCGGCGCTGCCTAGCGCGCAGTCAAGCCTTGTATAGTTGGCCATGGTCATAATATTCGCGATGCCTCGCCCTTCATCTCCAATCATGATGCCTTCGGCCTCATGGAATTCCACCTCGGACGACGCGTTCGACTTGTTGCCCAGTTTATTCTTGAGCCGCTGGAATTTCAGCCCGTTTACGCTGCCATCCTCACGGAAGCGTGGCACAAAAAATACCGACAAACGCTCATCTGTTTGCGCCAGCAAGAGGAAGGCGTCACACATAGGCGCAGACATGAACCATTTGTGCCCGGTGATCAGGTAGCGCTCGCCTGCGCCGCCTGTGCTTTGCGGTTTGGCCGTGGTGGTGTTGGCGCGTACGTCGGTGCCGCCCTGTTTTTCGGTCATGCCCATGCCGATGGTGATGCCGGTTTTCCCCGCGATGGGAATAAAGCGTGGATCATAGGTTCGCGATAGTAGTTTATCCTTGAGGCTTTCAAACAGATTCGGCTGGTTCATCAGCGCGGGGATGGCGGCGTGGGTCATGGTGATGGGGCAGATGTGGCCAGCTTCCACCTGGCTCATCATATAATGTTTGGCGGCCCGCACGGGGCCAACACCGTCATGCTTGCGGCGGTCATCAGTGGCGAGGCGATCAAACGCGCCGCAGTGGATGCCAGCTTCTTTCGAAAGCGCCATAAACTGGTGGTAGCTGGGGTGAAACTCCACCACGTCACGGCGGAAGCCCTGTTGGTCGAATGTGTTCAGTTCCGGCAAGAATTTGTTCGCGAGATGGCCCTGATGGAACTGTTGCTCGGTCCCCAGGGCTTTCCCGAATGCCGATAGCTCTGACGTTGCCCAGTCAGCGCCTTCCGCACGAAGGGCCGCTACAAGCGGCAGGTCGCTTGTATATAGGTCTATACCGTCATAGACGGGCGGCTGGTTAAACACCTGATGGGTTTCAAAGGCGGTACTCATGTCGTCCCCCGGAGAAAATTATATAGCCCTTGAGCTAGGGCGCATGGCTTGAATTGCCAGTATTAGTGCTCTGACTTTTCCGGCACAAGTGCGCGGTAGTCGTCGGATCGCAGGGCCTTTATGACAGTGTGGATATCGTCTTCATTGGCCTCCAGCGCGCGGGCGACCTCGGCGCCCAGGCTGAGGCTGGCTTCCAGGG
>NZ_JBLXGZ010000016.1:0-80311 GCF_048260245.1 Kordiimonas sp.
GGTCACATCCGACCGGGTTTTATATTTGCTGTCGCGCCAGATTTCCTTGTCGAGGATGTCGGCGAGAATATCCACGGCGCGGTAAACGTCTTCGAACGAGAGGTAAAGCGGCGTGAAGCCGAAGCGCATATAGTTTGGCGCGCGGAAATCACCGATGACGCCACGGTCGATCATCGCCTGCATCACGGCGTAGCCTTCCGCGAACGACAGTGAAACATGGCTACCGCGTGCGCTGTGTTTCTCGGGCGTGACAATGCCAATATTATGGCCCACCAGCTTTTCGCGCACCAGCGCCATGAAAAGGTCGGCCTGCGCCAGTGATTTTTGACGCACCAAGCGCATGTCGACATCCTCGAATACCTTCAGGGCTTCTTCAAGCGCGCTGGCAGCGAGTACACCGGTGGTGCCAACCAGCATGCGGCGGATGTCGGCGGCGGGTTCAAATTCATCCTTGAAATCAAACGGATTTTTGTGGCCAAACCAGCCGGAAAGCGGTTGGCGTACCGTGCTCAGGTGGCGGTCTGCCACATAGAGGAAAGCAGGCGCGCCGGGGCCACCGTTGAGGTATTTATAGCCACAGCCCACGGCAAAGTCGGCACCCGCGCCGCCGAGGTCAACCGGCACTGCACCAGCCGAGTGACTGAGATCCCAAACCATCAGGGCTCCCTTGGCCTGCACGGCAGCGGTGATGTCTTTCATATCGAACATGTCGGCGGTGACATAATGCACGTGGGTCAAAAGCACGACGGCAGTATTGTCATCCACCGCATCCAATATTTCGTTTCGGTCCACGGTGACAAGCTCATAGTCCTCACCCAGAAAATCGGCGAGGCCCTGCATCATATAAAGGTCGGTCGGGAAATTGCCGGGCTCGGAGATGATTTTTGTACGGCCCTTGTTAAGGCGGCAGGCGGCCGCGGCAACCTTGAAAATGTTTACACTGGTGCTGTCTGCCATCACCACTTCATGGGGTTTTGCGCCAACAAGCGTGGCAATACGGGCGCCCACGCGGGTTGGCAGGTCGATCCAGCCTGCTGTGTTCCAGCTTTTGATAAGGTCGGTGCCCCATTCGCGCTTGATAACCGTGTCAAGGCGCGGTGGTACGGCTTTTGGCAGCGGGCCAAGGCTGTTGCCGTCCATATAGATCACGCCTTTCGGTAGGTCGAAGGCCGCACGTTTTTCTGCAAGCGGATCGTTTTTGTCCTGGTTCTGGCACCAGTCAAGCGAGGTAGGGATCATGGTAAACTCCGAAGTATTGCGCGCACAGGGCTGCCGTCGGCGCCTTGAATTTTAAGCGGCAGGGCAATGAGCTCATAGTCACCCACCGGCACATCGTCGAGCACAAGGCCCTCAAGAATGGCCATGCCTGCCTTGTCGACGGCAAAGTGCGCGTCGAGCGTTTTGCTGTCTTCCCGGTCGAGCGAGGGCACATCAAGGCCGATCAACTTACAGCCGTGCGAGGCCAAAAGATGGATGGCATCGGGGCTCATGGCCGGAAAATCGCTGTCCCAGCCGTCATGCGGGAAGGATTTGAACAGTTTGATCAACACACGTTCGGCCAAACCGGGCAGGGCGGCTTCGAGGTGGCGCGGCTCAACCAGCGCACCGGCTGGCACGACGTCTGACAGGTCAATCAGCGTGGCGGGGCCAATGTAGGCCGCGAGATCGGTGTTGGCGCAATCGATGCCGTTTTTGTCAAAATGCAGGCGACTGTCGGCGTGGCTGCCGGTATGGGTCGACATGGTCATGGCGGAAACATTGACCGGGCAGCCGGGTTCGATATGCCATGTGCGGTCAAGCGTAAACTCGCTATCGCCGGGCCAGACAGGGATGCCGGGGCGGATGGTTTGCGAAATGTCAAAGATGCGGGTCATGAGGGTGTTCCCTATAGGCTTGTGCGCAGCGTCCAGAGTTCGGGGAAGAAGCGGAGGTCCAGCGCCTTGACGAGATAAGAAACCCCGCCGGTGCCGCCGGTGCCGCGCTTGTAGCCGATGATACGCTCCACCGTTTTCATATGGGCAAAGCGCCAGGCATGGAAGTGATGTTCAAGGTCCACCAGTTTTTCCGCCAGTTCATAGAGATCCCAGTATTTTTTTGGGTCGCGGTAGACGGCAAGCCATGCGGCTTCCACGGCGGCGTTTGCCACATAGGGCTGGCGCCAGTCACGGTCCAGTACATCGGCGGGTATATCAAAACCGCGCCGGGCGAGAAGCTTGATGCAGAGATCATAAAAGCTTGGTTGATCCAGCACCATCTGCAGGCGGTCATAATGGGCGGGGCGCGCTTTGTGGGCCTCGGCCATGCGCTCAGCCTTGTTGCCAAGACGGTATTCCATCTCGCGGTACTGGAAGCTCTGGAAGCCGGAGCTTTGGCCAAGGTCGTCGCGGAAGGCAGCATAGTCAGACGGTGTCATGGTCGAGAGTATCTCCCACGACTGCTTGAGGTTGGTCTGGATACGCGCAACACGCGACAGCATCTTGAACACGGGGCCGAGGTTGTCAGCCTTCACATGGTCCATCGCCGCGCCGATTTCGTGCAGGCAGCATTTCATCCACAGTTCCGATGCCTGATGAATGATAATAAACAGCATCTCGTCGTGTTTGTCGGAAAGCGGGGTCTGGCACGCCAGCAGTTCATCAAGCTTCAGGTATCCACCATAGGAAATATCCTGTTGCCAGTGAATATCCTCTCCGCTTACGTCGACGGAAGTGGCAGGGTTTTTATTGGTTTCTGTCTTTTGTGCCATGATGTTTCCTTGCGACTGATGTCTTACACTTGTCTTGCTCTCTTTATTTTAGAGCTAAAATACAGGGATGCTAGCGTCATTTGACGGCATTATCAATGTAGCTGTTTGTGCGGACTCATCGATGTGTCGCATCGCAATGCGGCGGCCGTGGGTGAAGCTGGTAAAATCCGGTTCAGGCGTCAGTCGACGATATCAACCGCGGTGCCGACTGCGGTCGTGGCGACTTTTACCGGTACCGTTACAATGGCGCAGCCGGACAGGAGCCCCAGAATAGCGGTCATCGTCAGAATTTTACGCATGGTGCACTCCGTCGTTTCTTGCTGGAATCCTATGCTATAGGCAGAGCGCCCATACAAGCCTTTATTTGCTGGTGTAAGGCCCTATCTAAAGGGTGCACGCTTGAAGGCGGTGTCGCCAGCCGTTATGGTTGGCTGAGAGTTTAAGGAGTGTATATGCTTAAGGCCCAGATTGTACCGGTGACCGGCTTTTCCCAGAATTGTAGCATCATCTGGTGCGACGAAACCATGGAGGCCGCCTTTGTTGACCCGGGCGGAGAGGCGGACAAGCTTCTGGACGCAGCTAAAAAGCTGGGTGTGACACCGAAGAAGATATTCCTTACCCACGGTCACCTTGACCACGCAGGCGGCGCACAGGATATCCGCGAAACGCTCGGTCTGCCGGTGATCGGCCCGCACAAGGATGACCTGTTCTGGCTCGAGGGCATCGAGGCACAGGCAGCGCAGTACGGCCTGCCGGGGCTGAGATGTGTGCAGCCTGACCAGTGGCTGAAGGATGGCGATGAGGTCAGCATTGGCAATATCACCCTTCAGGTTTACCACACGCCGGGCCACACGCCGGGCCATGTAATTTTCTTTGAGCCGGAACACAAGGTCGCTTTTGTGGGTGATGTATTGTTCAAGGGCTCGATCGGACGTACGGATTTCCCCAAGGGCAACCATGCAGACCTGATCAACGCTATTACCGGCAAGCTTTGGCCGCTGGGCGATGATGTAACCTTTGTGCCAGGGCATGGCCCTTTGTCCACTTTTGGGGCGGAGCGGCAATCAAACCCGCATGTTGGCGACCGGGCCCTGGCGTCTGCACGCTAGACTTATTCCGTACTGGAAACGGGCAACCCCCTTTGCTATAAGGCTTTTAAGGGGGATAGGCGATGCGCAGGCTTGTCAGAAAATGGATCGTTCAGCTTAAACGGAGACGCCTCAGGCGTGAGCTGCGCAAACGGGGTGAGCATAAACTCCGGGCGCAGGAAGTGCGCGAAGCCGAGCTGGGATGCAGTAATTGCGGCGCGGAGCTGACCGGTCCCTTCTGCCATATCTGCGGCCAGCGCGATGATGACTTCAAGCGGCCCTTCTGGTCGCTTTTGCGTGAAATTCTCGACAATGTCTTCTCCAGCGACAGCCGCCTTTTCAAGACGCTGTTTTTGCTTGTGCTCGTGCCTGGTGGGCTAACACGTGCTTTCGCCATGGGGCGCCGGGCGCAATTTGTGCCGCCACTCAGGCTTTATATCACTGTCTCGATCATGTTTTTTGTCATCGTCGCCATTGCCGATGTTCTCATTCTTGATATTGATGTCAGCCCGAGGATGACGGAAGCGGAGCAGGCCGAAAAACGCCGCGTCGCGACCGAGGAAACGGGCAAGCATCTTGAAGAGCTTAACCGCCTGCGTGAGGCCGAAGGGCTTGAGCCGCTTGCACTGCCGCCAGCACCCGGTATCGTGCCAGCCAGCCCGGACAGCCGCCGCGTGCTGACTGCCGCTGATCTGATCCCCGAGGTGCAAAAAGCAATCAGGGAAGATATCGGTGATGAAGACAGCGATAGCGATAAAGCGGATGAAGCTGCTGAAGTGCAGGCCGAGCAGGTGCGCGAGAGTCTGAAAAAGGCACTTGAAGAAACCGGCGACGAGATGCCGGAAGGTGCGCGCACCGCGCTTGAGAATTTGCTTGAGGACCCTGAGGCACTGCAGGTGCGCCCGCCGGGCGATGAAGATGATGATTTTCCCTATGAGGTCGACGTCGATATGTTTGTCGACAATGACGGCGAGGAGCACGAGGGCCTGCGGCAGGAAGATATCGACAAGGTTTTGAGTAACCCTGATACGCCTGAATTTATGAAGGAGGTGGTCAAGGGAGCCGCTCGTGCGCTTCGTCAGCCGGAGCAGATGAACAAACTGTTTAACGAATGGCTGCCGCGTGCGCTTTTTGTGCTGGTGCCGGTGTTTGCGCTGATCCTTCGGCTTTTTCACTGGAAGAAAGACCGGCTTATATTGCACCAGCTTGTGTTTTCACTGCACTTTCACAGTTTCCTGTTCCTGCTGATGACGGCGCTTATCATCGTGGTGCCGCGCTTTGGTGCCGATATGGGCCTGGGTGTGTTCTGGTGGGGTACGTCAATTTACTTGATCATTGCGCTCAAGGTTGGGCAGGAACAGGGGTTCATCCGCGCCTTTCTCAAGGCCGGTTTTATCTGGGTGGCGTATTTTGCCATCATGTCGATTGCGATTATCGGCGCGGTGCTTCTCGGCTTGCGTGACCTCTAGGCGGGAACGAGAAAACGCACCGCGCGAGGATGCGGTGCGTTATCCCTTTCCAGGTGGCTATTGCTCGGTACTTATGCCGCCTGTTTGAAGCTTTCAACCGCGCCGGTCAGTTGCTCTTCCGCGGCCTTGAGGCTGGCATCGGCGTCCACCGCTGTTTTATCGGCGGCAACGATGGTCACGTCTGTGATGCCAATAAAACCCAGCACATGGCGCATATAGGTGGTGGCATAATCATAGGCTGCGCCTACGGGCGTACCGCCAGAGGCCATAAAGAGTATGGCTTTTTTGCCCTTCAACAGACCCTCAGGGCCGGCTTCGGTATATTTGAACGTCACACCCGCGCGCGCGATCTGGTCAATCCACGCCTTGAGGGCAGCGGGCACGCCAAAGTTATAGACCGGCACGCCAATGGCCAGAACATCGGCTGCCTTCAGGTCGGCAATTAGCCGGTCGGAAAGCGCGAGGTGTTCTTTCTGCGCTTCCGTGCGGTCATCCGCAGGGGTGAAGTTGGCGCCAACCCAGTCCTCATTGACGAAGGGCAAGCCGTCAGCCACATCGTGGTTGAGCACGGCCATATCCTGTTGCTGGCCAAGGCTGTCGATGAAGCGGTTGGTGAAATCGCGGGTGATGGAGCCTGTCTTGCGCGCACTTGCGTCAACGCGCAGGAGGGTCAGGTGGGTGTTGTTGCTGCTGGTCATCATATATTCCTCGTTTAAAGCTTTTGCGCTGTGCGCTGCTGTTAGAGGGAATGTATGATGTGTCTGGCGAAACGGTAGCGTGAGATTCTGCCACGCCGTGTTGCGTTTTTTGAAACGCGGCTCATCTTAACAGCAAACCTAATCTTCCGGCTCAAGCTCCAGTGATGCGGAGTTGGTGCAGTACCTGAGCCCGGTCGGCGGTGGGCCATCGGGGAATACGTGCCCCAGATGGCTTTCGCAGCGTGCGCACAGAATTTCCGTGCGCACCATGCCGAGGCTTGTGTCGGTTTTCTCTACCACAGCCTCGTCACCGATGGCGTCATAGAAGCTGGGCCAACCCGAGCCGCTGTCGTATTTGGTCTCGCTTGAGAACAGCGGTGCCTTGCACGCTGTGCACAGGTAGATGCCCTTTGTCTTGGTGTTCCAGTAGCGCCCGGAAAAGGGTGCCTCGGTGCCGCCGCAGCGGCACACCTGATATTGCTCTGGCGTCAGCTCATCGCGCCATTCGGCGTCGCTTTTTGCTACCGGGTCTTTGCTCATTAGTCGCGTACCTTACAGACAAAGCACACCGCGTAGCGTGCGTCCGGGTCATTGAAACGGAACAGCTTTTCAGCCTCGGTCTTCAACTCAAGCGCTGTTTTCATCAAAGGCGACATCTGGTTGCCGGACAAGCCTTTGAAGTTGTCGCCTAAGGACGAATTCATCAGGCTTGCCAGCATCTGGTCAAACTTATCAGGCTGATCGCGGTAGAAAACAAGGTTGAAGTCTTCAACGCCAGCCGAAGTTGCCGCCGCTTTCACCGCGTCGCCAAAGTCGCCCAGATGGTCCACCAGCCCCAGTTCATGAGCTTTGGTGCCAACCCAAACGCGGCCCTGCGCGATTTTGTCCACATCCTCAACCGACATGTTGCGGCCTTCAGCTACAAGGCTGAGAAACTGGCCATAGCCCGCTTCGATCGACTGCTGGATAATATCCTTGGCGCTGTCGCTCATGGGGCGGGTGATGTTGAAGGCACCAGCCAGCGGTGACGTTCCGACACCGTCGGTGTGAATGCCGACCTTTTCAAGCGTACGCTCAAAAGTGGGCACAATGCCGAAGATGCCGATCGAACCGGTGATGGTGCTGGGCGCTGCCCAGATTTCATCAGCAGTGGCGGATATCCAGTAACCACCAGAGGCAGCCACGGGGCCAAAGGAGGCAATGACCTTGAGGCCGCTCTCTTGTGCGGCGACAAGTTCCTGGCGGATAATCTCTGACGCGAAGGCCGAGCCGCCGGGGCTGTCCACCCTTAGCACGATGGCGCTCGTGTTCGGATTGTTTCGCGCGTCACGGATGTAGCCTGCGGTGGTTTCAGCGGCGGTTACAGTGATTGGACCTTCGCCCATCACAATTTCACCCTGTGCTGTGATAACCGCAATCTCGTTGCGGCTGCGGTTTGGCCGGTCAGTTGCGGCCAGATAGGCCTGAAAGTGTATTTGTTTGAAAGACGTACCGTCTGGCGTGGCGCCATATTCGTCCATCAGGGCCTGTCGCCACGTGGCGCGCGGGGCCAGTTCGTCAACAAGACCGTTGCTGACGGCCAACTGGGCGAAATCGCCATTCACAGCGCGGAGGTCTGCGTTTACGGTCTGCATGGCCGCTGTCAGCGCTCCGGGCTGGAGCGCGCGTGCCTCAACCACCGATCCTTCATATTGGTCCCACAGGCTGTTGAGGAAGGCCATGTTGGCTTCCTTTGCCGCCGGGGACATATCGTTGCGAATAAAAGGCTCCACTGCGGCTTTATAGGTGCCGACCCGGAACACATTCACGTTGGCTTCGATCTTGTCGAGCATATCCTTGAAATAGGTCGGATAGGAGCCGAAGCCCGTCAGCAGAACGCTGCCAAGCGGGTTCATATAGACCTTGTCTGCCTCGGCCGCGATCATATAAGTGCCTTGGCTATAGGCACTTGATATCGCGTAAACTTTCTTGCCGCTTTCCTTGAAATCACGAATGCCGTCGGCAATAGCATGCAAGTGGCTGGGTGCTGCACCAAACATATTGTCCGTCAGCACAGCTACCGCCTTAATGCGATCATCGCGTTTGGCACGTTCGAGCGAGCGCAGGATGTCATGAATGCTGGTTTGCGGCGGTACGCTGTTGAAGTCGGTGAAGACTTCCTCCAGCGGGTCCGGATACTCGGCTTGCTCTACAATCATGCCGTTAGGCCACAACACCATCACGGCGCCAGTCGGCACAGAGGGGCGGGTATCCCGGTTGCTACCTAAGTAAACACCGACCAGAAGCAAAATAACAAGAAGCCCGAGCGCGGTTGTGCCCAGCCCCTGAATAAACTTGAAAATGGATTTAATAATAACCCAGACGCCTTTCATGGCGATTTTCTCCAGACCTTGAAAAGAGTTGGCAACATGCCTTCATTAATAGAAAGTGCGACGCCAAAGCCCCACCGTCAAGGGGCGATGCCAAGAATGTTAAGCACTTTTGTACAGCGAGCGACAACCAGACAAAGGGAAAAACAGTGCCCAGCCATATTCCAAATGTTCCAATTTCACGCCACAACCGCCGCCATTCTATCGCTGATGATGTCGATTTTGAGATCAAGGGTGCCGAGATGCAATTTGTTGAGGTCGAGCTAGACCCCGGCGAATCCGCTGTCGCAGAGGCGGGTACGATGATGTTCAAATCAGCGGATATATCCATGCACGCAGTGTTTGGCGACGGGGCAGGCCAAGAGGCAAGCTTTATGGACAAACTGCTGGGTGCGGGTAAACGGCTAGTAACAGGGGAAGGGCTGTTCACCACCGTATTTACCCATGAAGGCGCGGGCAAGGCGCGGGTGGCATTTGCCGCGCCTTATGCCGGTAATATCCTTGCATTCAAGCTATCGGATTATGGCGGGCGTATTATTTGTCAGAAGGACAGCTTCCTTGCTGCTGCGCGTGGGGTGCAGATCGGCATTCACCTGCAGCGCAAAATCATGACCGGCCTGTTTGGCGGTGAAGGCTTCATCATGCAACGTCTTGACGGCGACGGCTGGGCCTTTGTGCATGTGGGCGGCACTTTGATTGAAAAAGAGCTCAAGCCCGGCGAAGTGCTGCATGTGGACACAGGCTGCGTGGCGGCCATGACCGCAGATGTTGATATGGATATCGAACGGGTGGGCGGCATCAAGTCGATGATTTTTGGCGGAGAAGGTGTCTTTTTTGCGCGCCTTCAGGGGCCGGGCAAGGTTTGGCTGCAAAGTCTGCCGTTCAGCCGCCTCGCGGGCCGGGTACTGGCCGCTGCGCCGCAACATGGCGGCAAGGATAGGGGCGAAGGGTCGGTCCTTGGCGGCATCGGGCGTATACTGGACGGCGACAACAGCTTTTAGGACACCTTATGAGACTTCGTATCATCCGCCACCAAACCCTTTACCGGGACGAACGTTTTTATGCGGCTTTCCCGAATGTGCTGGCGTTGCCATCGGGGGAGGTGCTGCTGGCGTTTCGCCGTGCGCCCGACCACCGCTGGATGCTGGGCGGGGCCGCAGCGGATGAACGCGACAGTGTCGACCACTGGCACTTTCGCTCTCACATTGCGGTGATGCGTTTTGACGCCACCATGCAGGAAGTGCAGGGCGCACGCAGCTTGCCAACCTATGCGGAAGCAGGGGATCAGGATGCAAACCTGTTCCTCACTTCTTCAGGTCGGCTGTTGCAGTATGGTTTTCTCTGGTATCCGGTCACGCGGGAGATTGCTGACAAACTGAAGGACATGGGGCAAGCGCCTGTGATGAAAGAGCATCTGGGCGCGGGCTATGTCTACTGGGCCAGCTATGTGCGCTACAGCGATGATGAGGGCGTGACATGGTCGGACCATATTCTGTTGCCGGATGAACCCACAAGCGGGCCGCGCACGATGAAATACCGACCACTCAGCGCGCCCATTCGCGGCCGCATGATTGAGCGCGCGGACGGCAGTCTGCTGATTGCGGGTTATGCAGGTAATGTGCAGGGGCAGGAACTGCCTGTTGTGCGTTTTTTTGAAAGCAGGGATGGCGGCGAAAGCTGGTCTGTGCCGGACACCATGGTCGCCATGCCAGACATTTCCCTGGCAGAGCCCGCGCTGGCGCAGTGGCCGGCGGGGTGTGTGACGGTATTTAACCGTACCGGACATAACGAAGACCGGCTGGTGACCGCGACCTCAAACGACGAGGGACGCAGTTTTGATCCGCCTGAAACGGTGGAACTGAAGGGGCATCCCTATGACCCGCTGGTGTTGCCGGATGGCCGTCTGTTATTGGTCTATGGATACCGGCATGAACCGATGGGCGTACGTGCAAGGATTATAACACCGGGGCAGGAAGTCGCCGAGGCGGAGGAGATTATCATCCGCGATGATAGCGCCAGCCGCGACACCGGTTATCCGTCCGCCACGATACTGCCGAGTGGTCAAATCCTGATTGCCTACTATATTGCAGATGAACGCGGCCTTCGCGGCATTGAAGGCACGCTAGTCGAGATTGATTAGTTTATTTTGAGAGGAACAGCGCGTGGCGCTTACAACCGAAGACCTGAAAGCCCGTGGTTACCGTACATGGGGTGGGGAAGACCCGTTTGAAGATCTGATTGCCCCGTTTTATTTCAACGAAGAAGGTGAAGACATTAAATGCGCCTTCATTTCCGAGCGCAAACACTGCAACGGCCACGGCATGTTGCATGGCGGCCTGTTGATGACCTTTGCCGATTTTTCCATGTTTGCCATTGCCCGGCGTGAACTTGCGGACGGCGCGGCGGTAACGGCAGGTTTCAATGCTGAATTCATTTCCGCAGGGCCGCAGGATGCGCTGATTGAAGCAAGGGGTGAGGTGGTGCGTGCCACACGGTCGCTGATCTTCATGCGCGGTACTGTCTTTACCGGCGATACCACGATCCTGACCTTCAGCGGTATTCTCAAGCGTATCCGCAAATCCTGACGCGAGCCGTACGTCAGCTTTCGGCGATGCGTACCATCTCCGCCACATCGACCAGTTTTTTGCGCGGCGCGCCCGCTTGTGCGCCCGCTTCCTCACTGGCTTCGATTTTCTTCCAGCTCTGGAAGGTGACGATATGAAGGTCGCGTTCACGCACAATACGGTCAAGCCCGTCGCGGCCTTCCCTGCCGGACGCTTTGACTTCCGACAGAATTTTGTTCGCAACTTCCAGCCCATCGGGTTTGTTGGTGCCGATGGTGCCTGTTGGTCCGCGTCGCGCCCAGCCTACGCAGTATAGTCTGTCCAATATCCGGCCACCCTCATTCTCGAAACAGCCGTAACGCTCGCTATAGGGCACGTCGCGGATGGGGCTGGTGCGGTAGCCGATGCACGGCACCACAAGGCCCACAGGCAATACCTCGGTCATGCCGGTGCCGACACATTTGCCGTCCTCGACCTTGGTTTCCTCAAGTCTTATGCCGCATACGCATGTCTCCCCCATGATCGCCATGGGACGGCGGTAAAATTGCAAGTGCAGGCGCACCGGCTTGGCATCCGGGCTGTTGGCCGCGATGGCGCGCAGCGTGGCCATGTTCTTTTTTGCCGCGCCGGTCAGGCTTTCGTCCGCAGCTCTGTCTGGCAATTGTTCCGGTTTCACCAGTGCGACGCAGTTTTCCAGCTGGTTCAGCTCGCCAAGCTCTTTAGGGGTAAAGCTGGCCTCAAGCGGACCACGGCGGCCCAGGATATAGATGTCCCGGATGGGCGAACCATGGATCGTGCTCGCCGCGTGGGCGGCGAGGTCGGAACTGGTCATCTCGGATGCGGTTTTTGCCAGCACCCGCGCGACGTCAACCGCCACATTGCCGTTGCCGATTACCGCGACCGAGGCAACCCGCAGGTCCGGGTTCAGGTCTTTATAGTCGGGGTGGGCGTTATACCAGCCGACAAAGGCGGCAGACCCGATGACACCGCTGAGGTCTTCGCCTTCAATGCCAAGCGGGCGGTCTTTGCCCGCGCCTGTTGCGAGCACAACGGCGTCATAGAGTTCCCTGAGTTCGGCGAGCGTGATGTCACGCCCCAGCGCAAGGTTGCCAACAAAGCGCACATTCTCGCGGCTGTTGGTGGCTTCATAGCGGCGCGAGACATTCTTGATCGACTGATGGTCGGGTGCCACACCGGCGCGGATCAGGCCAAAGGGGGTCGGCAACCGGTCAATGATATCCACATGTACGTTGCCGTCGCCACCGGTAAGTGCCTCTGCAGCATAATAGCCTGCAGGCCCCGCACCGATAATCGCTACATTGAGTAAGCCCGCACCATTGGATGCCATGCGTCCCTCCCGTTTTGCTGGCTGGCAGCATGCCACGGAACGCTGGCCGGGCCAAGGGGCCTAAAACAGGTGGTTCTTTTGCGCTGTTCTGCTAAACTTTTGCGGCCTCATCTGTTCAGCGTAATTCGAAGCGACTGTGCACAGACTGGAAAGAATTATGAAATCTCTTATTACACCTATGCTGTTTCTGGCCGCTGTGGCTGGTGCGAACACGCTTTTGCCGTCGCCCGAGCCGGTGTCCGGTGACATTTCCTATGCGTTCAACCCCACGGAAATACGGCGCAATATTTGCGGCCCTGTGGGGACAAACCGTGGTTCACTGTTCCGCCCCGATATCGCGCACCTGATTTCAAGCGCGGCGCACGCGGATGAGACTGGGGGACACGATGATGTGCCATTTCTTAGCGGGCTGGATAGCCGTGATTTCCCGATCTCAAGCGAGGTTCTGTTGGCGCGCGCTTATTTTCGTCAGGGTTTTGCGCTGCTGTACGGGTTTAACCACTGGGAGGCGATCCGCGCCTTCAAGGCCGCACAAGCCGCCGATCCGGACTGTGCCATCTGCCATTGGGGCGAGGCGCTGGCCTATGGTCCCAACATCAATGCGCCGATGGATGCTGACGGCAATAAAAACGCTGTCGCAGCGCTTGAGAAAGCCAAGGCGCTTGCCGCTGGCGCCAACGGGCGGGAACGCGACCTGATCACAGCGCTTGAGGCACGGTATGAAGCTGGCGCTGGTGCAGAACGCGGCGACCTTGACCAGAAGTTTGCCGATGCCATGGCAGGCCTGCACGCAAAATATCCTAAAGATCAGGACATCGCGACGCTCTACGCTGAGGCATTGATGGACATCAGCCCGTGGGATTATTGGGAGCGTGATTTCACCACACCAAAGCCCCATATCCAAACCGCGATTGATACGATGGAAGCGGTCTTGCGGGAGAACCCCGACCATTATGGCTCCATCCACCTTTATATTCACCTTTATGAAGCCAGCAGCATGGCAACGCGGGCTGAGCCCTACGCCGATAAGCTGGCGGGCCTCGCACCGGGGGCAGGGCATCTGGTCCATATGCCGGGGCATATCTATTTTCGCATTGGGCGCTATCTCGACAGTCTGGAGACCAATGTGAAGGCGGTGGCGGTGGATGAAGCTTACCTGAAGGAGGTCTCAGGCTCGACCCTTTACCGGTTTGGCTATTATCCGCACAATGTGCATTTTGTTCTGGTTTCCGCCCAGATGGCAGCGGACGCAGACATCGCGCTTGAGTATGCCGACAAACTGGACGCCCTGATCCCTATAGAGGTCGTCAGGGAAGCGGAGTGGATTGCACCCATCAAGGCCGCGCCCTATTTTGTCTATGCCCAGTTTGGCACGCTCGATAAAGTGCTTGAGGTTCCAGACCCGGGCGACGACATCCCTTATTTGAAAGCCATGTGGCATTACGCTCGCGCCACAGCCTATGCCACACTGGGTGACGGCAGGGCGCTGGATGAAAAAGCCGCCATTGATGCCCTTCTTGAGAATGGCAGCGCGAAAAATGCCGGTGGTTTCCCGGCGGCGAGCATCCTCACGCTGGCATCGCACAGTATTGAGGGAAAATATCAGCAGGCGTTGGGCAATTATGATGCGGCGATAGAAGCGTTCCGCGCTGCCGTCGCGGCACAGGACAGCATGCCGTATATGGAACCGCCTTACTGGTATTATGCCGCCGAGCAAAGCTTGGGTGCAGCGCTTTACGCCGCGGGCCGCTTTGGTGAGGCGGAAGACGCTTTCAAAGCCAGCCTTGTCAGGCATCCTAATAGCGCATGGTCGCTTTATGGCCTGATGGAAACGCAGCAGAAGCTGGGCCGCATGGGCGAAGCCGCGATGACGGAAAAGCTGCTAATGAGTGCAAGCCGCAATGGCAAGGACGTGCCGTTTATCAAGCTTTAAGCGAGCCGCTATGTTGAAAAGAAAAGGGCCTCATATGAGGCCCATTTTTGTTATTCGGTTTTGCCCGTTTTGCCTATCTCAGGCTGAAGGAGACGTCCAGAAGGTCCGGCCAGTTGTCTTTGCTCAGGCCCTGCAGCGCTTCCTCATCAGGTGTCTTCTTGCTCTTCACCTTCAGATACAGTGGTTGTGACGGTGTGGCGAAGAAGGCCTTTACCGCAGGCATCAGCGTTTCGGGCGTGGTGGCGCCAAGTTCTGTGTTTGTCATTTGTTCAATGCCGCCAATCAGCGCGACCTTGAGGTCAGGCACTGGTACGCCACTCATCGCGGAATAGACATTGAACACCCGTTCTGTGCCGCCCATGTCAGCTAAAACGAGCGCAAGGTCAAACCCGCTATAATAGCCGGTGTATGCCTCAACCATCTGCTGGATCATGCGTTGGTTGACTTCTTCCGGCGTCAGCCGGTCATCAGGATTTGCCTGCAGTTCTTCCATGAAGTCGAACTGGGCCTGCTGTACAGCGAGCAGTTTCTTTGCCATTTTTTCCACGTCGACGTCAGTGAATGTCATCTTGCTGTCGATACCAAACATGTCGCTGATCGTCATTTTGCTTTGGCCCAGCAGGCGTTTGTCCTGCTCGTCATAGCGAATGGTGCTTCTGCCATTCAGCCGGAAGGTATCAATGCCCGCAATGGTCATCATCTGTGCAGCCGCGGGTGATGCCATGCCCAGGTTGCTGACGACGAACTCGCTGATTTCGCTTTTGGCGCCAACGACCATGCCGGCGCGGCGATCAATATCCCTGACCGATAGGCTCTCAACGTCGATGCCCAAGCCATTGGGCAGAATTGCCGTAAGCCCGACAAGCTCGAAACCTTCAAAGCCGAAGTAATTCAGCGACTGACGGGCCATTTCATGGGCCATCTCGCGCGACATGGCTGGGTCGGCCACGCCAAACATTGCCTGGGCTTGTGTCATTTCAATGAAGCGCCGCAGCGCGCCTATGTCGCCGCCGGAGACTTCAAATTTTTCCAGTTTGCCTTCAGCGGGGCTGCCGTTTGGCAGGGTGGAGGTCATGCTGATGTTTTTGATGCGAAATTCGTCCAGCCAGTTGCCGTCGTCGGAGGTGTTGAGCACAAAGGCATCAAGCACAAAGACGCTGTCGGGCGCGGAGGACTTCACCTCGACATCCAGAACCTCGACCTTGTGCAGGGACCCGCTCCATGACGCAAAGCTGCTTGCTTTGCTCAGGTCGTCAAGGCCTTCGCCCGCCACATGCAGGTAACCAATCCTTATTGTCTCAGACACGTTTGACGCGGCAACATTATTGAGCTTTACGGACTTCAGGTTGTCTGCATCGCCGTCAAAGCCGAAACCAACATCAAGCCGCGCGGTATCCACCTTGATGGACTGCGCAGGTGTTGCCCGGTTTTGGGCTACAATGCCGCTCACGGTGGCGGTGCCGGATAGCAAGCTGGGATCGAGATCATCGTAACTGATGGTGAACTCGTTTTCCGCGCTCTCGTTATAGCTTGCAAGCATCTGCTCGATATTGCTCTCAATGCTGTGTGCGGCATAAAAATAGCCACCCGCAAGTGCGGCACCGACAAGTGCACCGCCCACTAAAACTTTATTCATTCAAGGCCCCCAAGGAAGAAGAGTTTGGTGTAAATTGAAAACTGTTCCCAGCATATTCATGTGAGCTTACCGGGTAAACCTATGATTAGTTTGGGTGCAGACTTTTATGGCTGTCTGCCGTTGCAGAGCGAAGCGTTGCATGCCGGGGCCGTTGCTCCGCAGGAAACCATCAAGGGCCAGTTCAGAACAAAGAGCAGCATCGGTCCTGCGGTGGCGATGCGAGCCGCCGCCTGTCGTAACCCCTGATTTGTGCCGCAGGCCTTGCAGCGTGCGGCCACGTTAAAAAAGATTCATGAAAATTTTGCACGCTGCCTCTTGAAGCTGTCACACGAAGGGCATAAATAGGGTCTTGCGTTAGCACTCACGGGAAGCGAGTGCTAACAGTTCATATTTCCGGTTTATCATTTAGGAGACAAACCATGGCTCTTCGTCCGCTTCACGACCGTGTATTGGTCAAGCGCATTGAAAGCGAAGCTAAAACCGCAGGCGGCATCATTCTGCCGGATACGGTTAAAGAAAAACCATCCGAAGGCGAAATTCTCGCAGTTGGCACCGGCGTACGCGGTGACGACGGCAAAGTAACGCCGCTGGACGTCAAGGTTGGCGACAAAGTGCTGTTCGGCAAATGGTCCGGCACCGAAGTCAAGATCGACGGTCAAGACCTGCTGATCATGCAAGAAAAAGACATCATGGGCATCATCGAGTAATCACTCGACGCCTTTTGTCCAGACATCAGTCAAACACATAATTTCAGGAGCCCCATACCATGGCTGCTAAAGAAGTAAAATTTAACGAACAGGCCCGTGCCAAAATCCTCAAGGGTGTGGACACGCTGGCCAACGCGGTTAAAACCACGCTAGGTCCAAAAGGCCGTAACGTTGTTCTCGAAAAATCCTTCGGCGCGCCGCGCATCACCAAAGACGGTGTATCGGTTGCCAAAGAGATCGAACTCAAGGACAAGTTCGAGAACATGGGCGCGCAAATGGTGAAAGAAGTAGCTTCGCGCACCAACGACGTCGCCGGTGACGGCACGACGACTGCGACTGTTCTGGCTCAAGCCATCGTACGCGAAGGCATGAAGTCGGTTGCGGCTGGCATGAACCCGATGGACCTGAAGCGCGGTATCGACATTGCAACAGCAAAAGTTGTTGAAAGCCTCAAGGCCCGCACCAAAGACATCACCACCAATGGTGAGATCGCTCAAGTCGGCACCATCTCCGCAAACGGCGAAGAAGCTGTTGGCAAGATGATCGCTGAAGCGATGGAAAAAGTTGGCAAAGAGGGTGTTATCACCGTTGAGGAAGCCAAAGGTCTCGAAAGCGAACTCGACGTTGTTGAGGGTATGCAGTTCGACCGCGGTTACCTGTCGCCTTACTTCATCACCAATGCAGAGAAAATGACGGTTGAACTCGACAACCCGCTCATCCTCCTGCACGAGAAAAAACTCTCCAACCTTCAGCCGATGCTGCCGCTTCTTGAAGCTGTTGTGCAGTCGGGTCGTCCGCTTCTTATCGTTGCGGAAGACATCGAAGGCGAAGCGCTGGCAACTCTCGTTGTGAACAAACTGCGTGGCGGCCTCAAAATCGCTGCCGTGAAAGCCCCTGGTTTCGGTGATCGCCGCAAAGCCATGCTGGAAGATATCGCCACCCTTACCGGTGGTCAGGTTATCTCCGAAGACCTCGGCATCAAGCTTGAAAACGTTGGCATCGACATGCTCGGTACTGCCAAGCGCGTTGCGATCACCAAGGAAGACACCACCATCGTTGACGGTGTTGGCTCCGAGGAAGACATCAAGGCGCGCTGCGAGCAGATCAAAGCCCAGGTTGAAGCCACGACGTCCGATTACGACAAAGAGAAGCTTCAGGAGCGTCTTGCCAAGCTGAGCGGCGGTGTTGCCGTGATCAAGGTTGGCGGTGCTACCGAAACTGAAGTGAAAGAGCGCAAGGACCGCGTTGACGATGCGCTGCACGCAACCCGTGCGGCCGTTGAAGAAGGCATTGTTGCTGGTGGTGGTTCTGCCCTGCTGTACGCTACCAAAGCCCTCGAAGGCCTTGAAGGCGCCAACGGCGACCAGACAAAAGGTATCAACATCATCCGCAAAGCGCTGCAAGCTCCTGTACGCCAGATCGCTGAGAACGCGGGTGTTGACGGTGCAGTTGTTGCTGGCAAGCTTCTTGAACAAGATGACGATGACTTCGGTTTCGACGCCCAGAATGAGGAATATACCAACCTCGTTGCCAAAGGCATCATTGATCCGACCAAAGTGGTTCGCACTGCACTGCAGGATGCGGCTTCCATCGCTGGTTTGATGATCACGACCGAAGCTATGGTTGCTGAAATCCCTGAAGACAAGCCAGCCATGCCTGCGGGCGGCGGCATGCCTGATATGGGCGGCATGGGCGGCATGGGCTTCTAAGCCACGCCTTCTAACGCTGAAAACAAAAAACCTCCCGGAAAGTGATTTCCGGGAGGTTTTCTTTTGGGGGACTGATGCGCGAATAAACCTAACGCTTGGCCCTAACGCTTGGCCCTAACGCTTGGCCCTAACGCTTGGCCCTAACGCTTGGCCCTAACGCTTGGCGATGATGTAGATCGCGTGGATAATGCCGGGGAAGTAGCCAAGGATCGTCAGCAAGATGTTGATCCAGAACTGCGCGCCGATGCCGACCTGCAGGAAAACGCCCAGTGGCGGCAGCAGAATTGCGATGATGATGCGTAGAATATCCATTGGTTGTGTCCTCAGTTTATTGCGTAATAAAAGTTAGCGTTGTTTGGCGAAATCAAGACCGGTTACAGCAAAGTTTTCACCAGCGGCCTGCCGCATACGGTGGTGTTTGAGTGGTTCAGCGGACCAAGAATAGTCTTTTCCATCAATTTGAGGAAGCAATTCGAGTTGCTCTTCGGTGAGGTCAAGTCTGCAACACTGGCCGTCAGCGCAGATTGTGACATCGGATAAAGGAAAGGCATAGTGCTGTGCACCCAGAGGCGTGCCCAAAATACCGCCGCGCCGCAAGATAATGACGTGGTGAAAGGCGCGGCCATCAACGTCCATCACAATATCTTCTATAATACCAAGTTTTTCGCCATTCAGGCCGAGCACCTGCTGATTGCTCATCTTTGTTACCGAAACCGCTTGATAGGCCATTATGTCCTCCAGAAACCCATAGCTTGATCCATAAATGAAGGTTTTACATGCCCACGTATTTCTTTGCTGTGCGGTTTGCTGGGCCAGAGCATAAAAAACATATAAAGGACACGGCGTTGGCGAACGTCGTTTTCGAAAAATTAACGCTTTGGGACTAAACGTTAAACATCGGATAGCTCGAATAGACTGGAAGATTGGCGGATCAATGCGCGCTTATTGGGATGTGTGCATTTTAGATTGCCGGGTGCAAAATTATGATTGGGGGCATGTTTCTGCTTGGAAGGAAACTATATGCTCAATTGGCTTCAGAATAAGTCAATTTCCCTAAGGGTCTTTATCCTTGCTGCGATTGGCGTGTTGGGGCTTGTTGCCATTCTCGTTGCGCTTATGATTTCTGACAATATTGTTGAAAGAGCGACGCGTGACGCCGAACATTTCAGCGAAATCAGCACGCTTACGCGGGATGTTGAGCGACAGTCCCTTCAAATTCGTCGACGTGAGAAGGATTTTCTGCTGCGGCGGGATATGGAGTATGTGCAACTGTACGATGAAGCCAGCGACCTCGCCGTAACAAAGTTGGACGCGCTGCAGAGCACCCTTAAAGATACAGCGATGCAGGCGGCCGTGAGCGAGTTGAAGCGCATTGTGCCCCAGCACCGGGTGCAGTTTCACATTGTTGTCGATAACCACGTGGCGCTGGGCCTTGACGAGAACAAGGGTCTGGAAGGCGAGCTGCGCATCGCTGTTCGGAATATTGAAGAGCTTTTGCAGGCCAACGAAAATGACCAGCTTGAAATTCTCATGCTGATGATGAGGCGGCACGAAAAAGATTTCATCATGCGGGTTGACCGCAAATATATTGACCGGGTGGCGGATCGCAGTCGCGAGTTTGAAACTGCGCTAGAGAGCGCACCATTTAAGCCAAGTGTCAAAGCGCAGATTTCAGAGAGACTGGCCGAATACACATCCTCTTTCAACGCGTATGCGAGCAAGCGTCTCGCTATAGAAGATGACCTGAGCGAACTCAGTAATATCTATAGTGAAATGGAAAGCCCTTTCGATGTTCTGATGAAGGTGTCGAGCAAAAATTATGCGCAAAAAGTCGCGGAAGCAGAAACCATTGAAGTGTCGTCATTTCAGACGATTGTGATCGTTACTTTTGCGATGATCGTTTTGGCCGTTCTTACGGCCATCGCCATTATCCGGTCGACGGTGAAGCCGGTTCAGGCACTGGAAAGCGCGTTACGCGGCATCGCGGGGGGAGATTACACCATCGCCATTCCCGGTACTCAGTTCCGCGATGAACTGGGCAGTATGGCGCGCACAACTGAACAGTTGCGCGATAGCGCTGCGGAGCGTGTGCGGCTTGAAGCTGAGGCTCGCCTGAAAGCTGAAGAACAAGCCAAAGAAGAGCGCGACCGCGCTGCCGCCGAAGCGGCCGCAGAACGTGCCAAGATCGAAGCCGAACGCGAGGATGCCCAGCTTAGAGAGGAGCGGTCAAACCACCTGAACACCCTTGTTTCCTCGTTCGACAGTACCATTTGCGATGCGGTAGAGAACCTGGATACCGCGTCTGTTAGAATGCGGGACACCGCCGAACAAATGGTGGACGTTGCGGATACCACAGGGCGGCAGGTCAACTCGGTTAGCGAAGCGTCGACGCAGATGCAGGAAAACGTCTCCACAATGGCATCTGCGATTGAAGAATTTGCGGCATCCATTGCTGAAGTAAACCTGCAGATGCAAAATGCAAACTCTATTTCGAAAGAAGCTGTGGACGCTTCCGAGCGCGGCGGCGAGGCCATTGGAAAGCTTTCTGAAAGCTCGAAGCAGATCGAAGATGTTGTCAAGCTGATCAATGATATTGCAGAACAAACCAACCTGCTGGCTCTGAACGCAACAATCGAAGCGGCGCGGGCCGGCGAAGCAGGAAAGGGCTTTGCCGTTGTGGCTAGTGAGGTTAAGAGCCTTGCGAACCAGACCGCCAAAGCAACCGAACAGATCACCTCTCAGATCATGGATATGCAGAATGTTACAGGTGTCGCCGTCAGCGTCATTCATACTATTGGCGAGGCGAACGAGCGCTTGAATAACGTCATGCTTAATGTGTCTTCTGCAGTGGAAGAGCAACAAGCAACGACCAATGAAATTAGTCGTAGTGTCCAATATACAGCAGAGGGTACGCAGCGTGTAACCTCAGAAATTCATCAGGTCTCGCAGGGGGCAGAAAAAACAGGCGCGGCTTCTTCCGACGTGATGTCGGCAGCGGAGCAACTGGAGCTTCTCGCCGCGAGCATAAAGCGCGAAGTGGACAGGTTCCTGGCTGACGTGAGGGCTATGTAAACGAAGTTCCATTATTTGCGCCCTGACAGTAGAAAACGTGTTTCATTTTTGTAATGAATTTGTAATTTAGTCTCGCTCAGGAATTAAAAAGGGCGCGATTTTGACGGATTTACGAAGCTTTAATGTATTAAAGTTATTATAAATCATGATGTTAGAGTCAGTGTCTTTTTGTAATATTTGTTATGGTCTTTAAATGCGAATGCCGGAAAGGCACTTCATTCGAGGCGCGTTTCATGAGTTTGGGGAAGTGAGTGAAAAAGAAGCCAGAGAGCAGGCAGTTGGGTGCCTGCTCTTGATTGGCCAACCGACAGGAAAAACAGATGTTTAAGCGAAACAAGCTGGTGACTTTGCTGGGCGCAACGGCTTTGGTCACACTACTAACGGCTCCTGCAGGTGCGCAGTCGATAGAAGAAATGAAAGCACAATTGGCAGCATTGGCCAAGCGCATCGAAGAACTGGAAGCCAAACAGCAGGCGTCCGAGGAAAAACAGGCCAAGCGCCCGAAAATTTCCAGTGCAGAACCAGCTTTTGGTCTGGCGACAGACGACGGCTTGTTTGAGGTCAATGTGCGGGGCCGCATCCTCGCGGATGCTGCATGGGCTACAGATGGCGACAGCACCATGGGTGTGAAAGCCACCGAGATGCGTGCGGCCCGTATTGGCGTGCAAGGCAAGGCTTGGAAAGACGTCAAATATGTTATCGAGGCTGACTTTGCTGGCGATCAGGTGGCATTGGCCGATGCGACCCTCGAGTATAAGACATCTATCGGGACATGGCGCTTTGGCCACTATAAGCCGTCAGTCTCTCTGGAGGAGACAACCTCTCTGTTAAACACCACGTTCATGGAACGCTCGGCATTTACAGATGCGTTTTCCTTCGGGCGCAATATTGGCATCGGCTACAAAAACGGTGGTGAAAACTGGTCGTTTAATCTGGGTGCCTTCCGGGGCAAAAACGATGGCGGCTTAGAGGATGAAGGGTTTATTTTTGCTGGCCGGGTGACCTACGGCCAAAGTTTTGAGGGCGGCACGTGGCTTATGGGCGCGTCGGCACGCTATCAGGACGCGGGTGACGGTGGGCTGCGCTACCGTCAGCGTGCCTACTCGCACCTTGCAGACCGCTTTGTTGATACGGGCACTGTCACTGACAAGGACATGCTGATGATCCTTGAAGGGGCGGTGCAATACGGGGCATTGCATGTGGCATCGGAGTGGTCGCAGCTGACGGCAAAGGATGCGGCGTCGGATGGTGGTAATGCCACATTCTGGGGTGGCTACATTGAGGCGGGCTGGTTTATCACCGGCGAGGGAAAACCCCTTAGCCTGACCAAAGGCGCGTGGGGCCGCCCTAAAGTCAATAAACCGGTTCATGAAGGTGGCATGGGGGCCTGGCAGGTCGCCGCCCGCTTCGATCGTGTCGATCTCACCGGTTATGGCGTATACGGTGGTGAGCAGGACACCTATCTTATGGGGGTAAACTGGTACCTGAACCGACACTCGCGTCTCATGGCCAACTATGCGCATACCACATTTGATAAAGCCTTTAATGTGCCCGCTAATGGCGCCGATGGCTCCAACGATGCCGATGTCGTTACCCTCAGGATGCAGATTGACTGGTAACTGGATATGAACTGCAGACAAATAAGGCGGTGGCCCTTCCTGGGTCACTGCTTTTTCTGGGCCGCATGGTACAAATTATTAATGCAAAACCCCAGCTATGGAATAGCCTAGAAAAAGTCACTTGAACTGACGGCTTTGAAATTATAAATACGCAACTTCTTGAACACAAAACTGTCACGGACGCCATGCTAAAGAGCACCCATATCAACCGGTATAACCGAATGCGACGACACGTAAGAACCTGATTCTAAACGTGTTGTTATGCTCCTGGAGTTTCTGTGCAAGCTCCTTTGATATGGGAAAAAGCCGATGATCAATTTTGATCAAGAACGGCCCTTCGACAAAGCGCAGATAGAGGCGCTGCTCGATGTGGCTTTTGGACCTGACCGGTTCAAAAAATCTTCCTACGCCCTGCGGGAAAATGTGGATCCTGTTGCGCGGCTGTCGCGCGTTGCACGTGCGGATGGCCGTATCGTGGGGACTGTTCGCTTCTGGCCTGTGCTTGTGCGCGATCTTATTCGTGGCTCCGACATGCATGCTCTGCTGTTGGGTCCGCTTGCGGTAGCGCCCGGCATGCAAAGCCACGGCGTGGGCGGTGAACTGATGCGGCGCTCGATCACCGCAGCCACTGAAGCGGGACACCGGCGCATTCTGCTTGTGGGTGATATCGCTTATTATGGCCGGTTTGGTTTTGAGAGCGTGCTGCCAAACTATATCACAATGCCGGGTGGTCGGGATGCGCGGCGCTTACTTGTGCGCCAAAGCACGGCACTCCCATCACTGCCTGCGGTCGGTAAGGTCATGCCCGCTGCGCCGCCGCGTACTGCGCCGGCACCTGTTCTGGTCGGCGGCTACGACCGCGGCCAGCCGGTCGTAGCAGCATAAACAAAATACATAGTCTTTTCTTTGCCATACCTGCCCCTTACATTAAGGGGCAGGAGGTATCTATGCCCGTGAACAACACCAAAACACAGATCAAGCTTGAGGACATCATCAAACAGGTGGAAGGCCAGCGCTACCCACCGGTTGAAAAGTGGAATCCCGACTTTTGCGGTGATATCGACATGCAGATCAAGCGCGACGGTACCTGGTTTTATATGGGAACGCCGATCGGTCGCGAGCGCATGGTGCGCTTGTTCTCCACCGTACTTCGGAAAGACGAAGACGGTAAAACTTACCTTGTTACCCCGGTGGAAAAGATTGGTATTGAGGTCGAGGACGCTCATTTTATCGCGACCGCGCTCGAGGTCATCCGCGAAGGAGACGAGCAGGCGCTCAAGTTTACCACCAACGTGGGCGACGAGGTCATCGCAGACAAAGACCACCCTCTCCGGGTTGAAGTCGATACCAGTTCCGGCGAACCCCGGCCCTATATCCGCGTAAGGGGCCGGCTTGATGCGCTGATCGCGCGTCCGGTTTTTTATCAACTGGTGGAGCACGCGCAAACGCAAAACAGGGACGGCAAGACTTGCCTCGTGGTACCAAGTCGCGGCACACTGTTTTCTCTGGGTGAAATTGACGACGGTGACATGTGAGAAACTGGCTTGCCCAAGCACTCAAGGACGATAACCCTGCTGCCCGCGGGCGCCGCAGCGACTATGACCTGAATGCCGAGCCGGGGCGGCTGGCAGAACAGGCCAAGCCGCCGCGCGATGCTGCTGTGCTCGTGCCTATTGTTGATCATGGCAGCGGTCCGACCATCCTGTTGACCAAACGCACTGAGCATTTGAGTAAACACGCGGGTCAGGTGAGCTTTCCAGGCGGTAAAATTGATGAAAGCGACGCCGATGCCGTTGCTGCAGCGCTGCGCGAGGCGGATGAAGAGGTCGGCCTGGGTGCCAACCACATTGATGTCTGCGGTTTTCTAGATACCTACCGCACAGGCACGGGGTTTGAGATTGTGCCGGTGGTCGGGCTGGTACAGCCGGGGTTTGAGTTGCGCCTGCAGGTGACGGAGGTGGAAGCCGCCTTCGAGGTGCCGCTTGATTTTATCCTCGACCGCCGTAACCACAAAAGGCAAAGTGCGGTATGGCAGGGCATTCGGCGCGAATATTATGCCATGCCCTTTGGGGACTTTTTTATATGGGGCGCCACAGCGGCCATGTTGGTCAATCTGGTTGATGTGATGGAACATGCTGCGGATAGCGCGCCGACAGTGCGAAGCGAGGCGATAGGGTAATATGGCAATTTTTCTGAAACTTCTTCTTATGTCCCTTCCGGTCATTGTCGTTATTGTTTGGCTGCGCTGGCGAATGAAAGAAGACCAAACCGAAGAAGAACAGCTGGCCGATATCGCACGGCTCAAGAAAACGCTGGCTGTTCTGGTTGTGGTGGGACTTGCTGCAGGTGTCGGGCTAAAGCTGGTTGACGACCGCACCGGCGACCCTCGCACCAAATATATCCCGCCACACAGCGAAAACGGTCAGGTCGTGCCAGGCCGCTTTGTCCCCCTTGATGAGGTGGATGAGCAGACATCCGACGATGAGGAAGGCAAAGAGGATAGTGAGCAAGGCCCACGCTGACTGGCTGGACCGCCCCTATGTCAGAAAAATTGTGAGCAGCCTGGGGTCTGACAATATCCGTTTTGTCGGCGGCGCTGTGCGTGACTGGCTGGCCGGGCGCGTTGTGCGCGACATTGATGCCGCCACCCCGCTTGCGCCGGAGGTGGTGCAGGAAAGGTTGGAGGCTCACGGTATCAAGGCTGTGCCCACCGGCATCGAACACGGCACAATCACCGCTGTCTGTGACGGTGACACGGTTGAGATCACCACACTGCGCATGGATATGGAGACCGATGGCAGGCGGGCCACTGTCACCTTTACCGATAACTGGAAAACCGATGCTGCCCGTCGCGACTTCACCTTTAATGCGCTGTACCTTTCCCCAGAAGGCAAGTTGCACGATCCGTTTGATGGTCAGGCCGACCTGAAAGCGGGCAGGGTACGTTTCATCGGCGATGCAGAAACCCGCATTGAAGAAGACGCGCTGCGCATCATGCGCTTTTTCCGCTTTCACGCATGGTACGGAAAGGGCGAACCTGACCGCGAAGGCATGTCGGCATGCCGACAGAAAGTAGCGCTTCTGAAAGCCCTGTCGGCGGAACGGGTGCGCAGTGAGCTCCTGAAACTGTTCGCGGCGCCTGAGCCGAATGAGAGCATAACGGCATTCGAACGCATCGGTGCAACGGCTGTCCTGCGCCTTGGACCGCTCAACAGCGTGCGCCTGAGCCGCTATATCGCGCGGGAGCAGATGTTTGATTTTGAGATCGATGCGCTGATGCGTCTCGCCTGCTGGCTTGTGCTCAAACAGGATGAGGTCGCTGCGTTCGCACGTCAGTTCAGGCTTTCAACAAAAGATAGGGTGCGGCTCGAGGCCATGACCGGTGGTTGGGTTGCGGGGGTTCCTGGTACCGCGGCTGAACTGCGTTCATTTATTTACCGCGCGGGGAGGAATGCTGCGCAGGTCTGTGTGCTGGCGGCGGAAGACGACCCCCCAGATGAGTTGGTTCGGCTTCTCAAGTCTTGGGAAAAGCCGGTCTTCCCGCTGAAAGGCGGGGATTTGATTGATCACGGTCTTGAGCCGGGGCCAGAGGTAAGCCGCAGGTTGGTCGCGCTTGAAGACCTCTGGGTGAAAAGCGACTTTAGCCTTTCCCGCGCCGACTTGCTGGAGAAGGTATAGCTTAGCGGCCCAGCAATGTATCTTCAACGTCAGGGAGGCGGTCCTTGCCGAAAAACAGCTCATCGCCAACAAAAAAGCTGGGGGCGCCAAATACGCCACGCGCCACGGCATTTTCGGTGTTGGCGATCAGGGCTGCCTTTACGTCCGGCGTTTGGCTTTTTGCTGCAATGTCGGCACCGTCAAGACCACTCTCGTTGAGCGTTGCGACGATGGTTTCCGGCTCTCCCAAGTTTTTGGGCGCTTCCCACATATGATGCATCACGGCCACCACATACGCATCAAGGAAACCTTCACGCTGTGCAACGATTGCGCCGCGCATAAGGTGCAACGTATTCACCGGGAAATGCGGGTTCATTGTAAACTGTGTCAGCTTGTGTTTTTTTATGAACCGCCGTATTTCCAGCATCTCGTACGCAAGCTTGTTTTTGATATTGGCAAAGGCCACCACAGGTGACGCATTACCGGTCGCTTTGAAAATACCGCCCAGAAGTACGGGGGTATAGGTGATCTCTGCGCTTGTGCGCTTCTCCAGGTCAGGGAGAGCTTTCCAAGCTAAATAACTGTTTGGGCTGCCAAAATCGAAAATGAATTCACACATGGGCATCGTGGTTTCCTTAAAATTTCTCGCCATAAGGGCGAATGTCGAGCTCATGGGTCCAGGCACTGCGGTGCTGGTTATGAAGTTGCCAATAGGTCTCACCAACGGCATCCGGGCCGAGAAGATCATCCGGCCCCATGGCTTCTAGCGCGTCAGGGCCTGCGCGTTCGCTGATCATGCCGCGCACCCATTCGGTGTCGACAGCTGCATCAATAACCAGATGGGCAACATGGATGTTCTGGGGCCCAAGCTCCCGCGCCATGGCCTGCGCGAGCCCCCGCAGGCCAAACTTTGCACTGGCGAAAGCCGCGTAACCCGCGCCACCGCGCATGCTGGCGGTGGCGCCCGTGAAAAAGATTGAGCCTGCACCCTGCATAACCATATGCCGCGCTGCCTCTCGCCCGGCCAAAAAACCGGAATAACAAGCCATCTCCCACACCTTGCGAAAGACCCGCTCCGTGGTGTCGAGAATGGGGAAGTTGACATTGGCGCCGATGTTGAAAATGACGGCCGAGAGGGTGCCTGCATCTGCGGCGTCGCTCATGAAGGCGGTAATTTCCTCCTCATTGCGGGCATCAAGGGCGCGGATCTCGCATCTGCCACCCATGGATTCAATCTCATCCTTCAGCGGCGCAAGCTTGCCACCGTTACGCCGACCGGCGAAAATGACATAGCCTTCGCGCGCAAACCTGAGCGCGATCGCGCGGCCGATGAAGTCACCCGCGCCGACAATGGCGCATATTTTTGCATCAGACATGCATGTTCCAATTCTATATGATAGACATCATGTAGATTAATATGATACTCATAATACAGATCGTCAAGCTGAATCAGGACCCGTGTACATGGGCTATTCCCGCGCACAGAAACAGGATAACCATGAAAAGATCGTGGCAATTGCCGCGACACGGTTTCGCGAACAGGGCCTCGACGGCCTTAGCGTGGCAGCACTCATGCAGGAAGCGGGGCTGACCCATGGTGGCTTCTATAGCCACTTTACGTCACGAGACGACATGGTGGCTCAGGCGCTGGCGCATGCTTTCAGCGAAGATGAAGGTCGTCTGTCTCGTGCTATGAAGCGCCGCGGCGGGCCGTCGCTTCAGGCGTTTCTGGAGGTCTATTTGTCCCCGGCGCACCGCGACACGCCCGGGCAGGGGTGCACTCTGGCGGCGGTGGCCTGTGAAGCAGCGCGAAAAGGTGATGCGGTTAAAGCTTTATTTTCCGCGCGTGTAGAAGGGTATAGCGAACGCTTGGCTCCTGAATTGGGTATCTCGCCAGCGCGTATGGTTACCGTCCTGAGTGCAGCGACAGGCGCGCTTGTGTTGTCTCGCGCGGTGGGAGACCGGACAGTGGCTGACAATATTCTGGCGTCCACCCGGCGGGAATTGTTGGCACGATGATCGCCTAAACAAAAAAGCAGGCGAGGGGCCTGCTTTTTTATCATTTGTGATACGGGATCTTATTTTCGCTAGTCGAGAGCATTCAGCTTTTTGTCTTTCCAGTATTTGGTGCCGTGTAAGGATGCTTGCAGCATCAGGCCGCCATCGGTGAACTGGTATACGCTGACCTTCTTGCGTACGGATGCGGCTTCGCCAATTTCGCCGCCCTTGTCGCCTGAGCGCGCGGCGGCATCAGCTTCGCCAGTAAAATCCCAACCGTTTTTGATGAAATCACCCAGCGCATCACGGCTGTGGAAAATGAATACGGCGCGGAAATCCTTGATGCCAAGACCGATGCCGACACTGGCGGTTGCCATTTTCATGAAGGTGTCCTCACCGGTTTTGATGTCACGCACCACGCCGCGGCCCCCCCCGGCGCCGAGCAGAAATACCTGCACGCCGACATTGGAAAAAACGGCGTAGCCCACCGCCTCGTCAATTTCGGCACGGGCTTGCGGGCGCTGGTCAAACAGCTCCGACAGCACCTCTTCGCGCATCATCAGTATTTTCTCGCGCTTCTCAGCCGGGCTGTCGGCCAGACTTTGGCCGCCCACAATCATAACAAGGAAAAGTGTCGCGATAGAACGGAACAGTGTCATAATAAGAAGCCTCATGCGATTGAGAATAAATCCAAGTGTACCGTTAGACTGCAATCATGCCAATTATATGGCACGACATGGGCATTATTTGTGCAGGTCGTTGCCTGCGATATCTTCGTCCCACAGCGCCGGGTTGTTACGAATGAATTGTGCCATCAGGCTGGTGCAGGTAGGTTCGTCAAGGCGCACGACTTCTACCCCGTTCTGGCGCAGAAAGTCTTCATTGCCGCTGAAATTTTCGGCCTCTCCAATAACGACCCTTGGAATACCGAACTGTACGACGGTGCCAGCGCACATCATGCATGGGCTGAGGGTAGTATAGAGTGTGGTGGTTTCATAGCGTGCGCGGCGCCCGGCGTTGCGGATACAGTCCATCTCGCCGTGCGCGGTGGGATCTTCCTTTTGCACACGCTGATTGTGGCCCTTGGCGATAATCCTGCCGTGTTCGACCAGAACGGCGCCGATGGGCAGGCCGCCCTCATCATAGCTTTTCTGTGCCTGGGCAAGTGCCTCGGCCATGAACTGTTGATCTGTATCTGTCTGCATTATCGTGAGCCCTTCCCTACCCAGTCACCTAAATGCCGCATGAACACCCCACAAGACAAGGCCATATCGTGCGGCCTTGCCTAGGGTTACCAGAAGAAGGAAGGGGACAAGTCGCGCGTTGAGCACACCAGCCACAAGTGTCAATGGGTCACCAACTATTGGCAGCCAGGCAAATAAAAGCCCGGCGTAGCCGAAGCGTTCAAAAATTTGGTGCCCCCCTTCCAGCTGTTTGTCCGAGAATGGAAACCACCGGCGGTCCCTATAGGACAGCAGGCGTCGGCCGAGCCACCAGTTAAGCACGGACCCAAGCACGTTGCCTGTTGTCGCTGCGGTAAACAGCAACAAAGGCTGCCCTGTACCTGTTGCGGCGAGAGAGGCCAGCGTGATCTCTGACAGGGCAGGCAGGAGGGTGGCCGCAATAAACGCATTGAGGAACAGGCCGCCATAAAGCCCAAGGTCACCCCAAGGCATTGAGGTCTATGGCCATTTGGCTTCGGGGGGCAGGGACATGAGAATCGCCTCAACATTACCGCCGGTCTTGAGGCCGAAGGTGGTGCCGCGATCATACACAAGGTTGAATTCAGCATAATATCCGCGATATTCAAGTTGCGTCTCGCGCTCGGCGTCGGTCCATTCCTCGTTCATGTGACGGCGAATGAGGGTAGGGTATATCTCGTTGAACGTGCGACCGACATCCTGAGTGAAGGCAAAATCTGCTTCCCAGTCACCGGTTGCCAGGCGGTCATAAAAGATGCCGCCTTCGCCGCGTGCACGGCCCCTGTGGGGAATATAGAAATATTCGTCGCACCATTTCTTGAAGCGCTCGTAATAATCCGGCCCGTGTTTGTCGCAGCACTGCTTAAAGGCGGCATGAAAATCGGCGGTGTCTGAGGCGTCGGGCAGGGGGGCGTTCAGGTCTGCGCCGCCGCCAAACCACGCCTGTGTGGTGGCGATGAAACGGGTGTTCATATGCACGGCAGGCACGCGAGGGCTGTTCATATGGGCCACGAGGCTGATGCCGGTGGCAAAAAAACGTGGGTCTTCCTCAGCGCCGGGGATGCTTTTGGCAAACTCGGGCGTGAAAGTACCGTGGACGGTGGAGATGTTGACACCCACTTTCTCGAATACCCGGCCGCCTCGCATGATCGACATGGTGCCGCCACCGCCCTCGGCGCCGTCGCCCTGATTGGTGCGGTCCCATGTCTTGCGTTCAAAGCGCCCGGGTGTGCGGTCGCTCAGGGGGCCCTTATTATCATCCTCGATGGATTCGAAGCTCTCGCAAATCTGGTTCCTCAGGCTCAGGAACCATGCGGCGGCTTGTTGTTTTTTGTCTTCCAGATCCATTTCAGTTTCCTTTAGGCCAACCGTTTGTTTGCCTGATTGCTTCACCTAGTACCATTGCCATCGATACTGCGACGTTTATAGAGCGTGCCCCTACTGCCATGGGAATCGTCACGCGGGCATCTGCGGCGTCATGCACCTGCGCAGGTGCACCACTTGATTCACTGCCGACAATCAGGATGTCATCTGGCGAAAATTCAAAATCGGTGTAGGCCGTGTCTGCCTTTGTGGTCAAGAGGATGAGGCGCTTGCCAGCCTTTTCCCGTGCACGGCAAAAGCTGGCCCAGTCCATGTGGTGGAGCAACTCCACAAGGTTGGCATAGTCCATGGCCGAGCGCCGAAACGCCTTGTGGGAAAAGGGAAAGCCGCACGGTTCAATAACATGGGCGGGGGTGCCCATGCAGGCGGCAAGGCGTAACATTGTGCCGGTGTTTTGCGGCTGGTCCGGTTCAAAAAGCGCTATTTCCATGGCGCGCACGCTAATCGCCTTGTGGCCCGGATGCAACGGCTAGAGCGGTGCAGGAACATTTTTCCGCCATTTTTTTTGGGAATCTGACCGATAAATCCTTGCCTCTTAACGCGCGTCCGACTAAACCAATCCCAATTCGCTGGGCAGGGGCTGTCTGGCGATTGAATTTATGGCAGGTGGTCGGCTGCGGCCTTGTGACGCAGAGATTTGCCACCATGCAGAGGTAGAACTACGTTCGAGAATCACAACGACTGATCGCCTTTCGCATCACGTTCCTGTCAGGGAAGATTAGATGAGCACTATCAACGAGACTATCGAAGCTGAAGACGGCGCCACCCGGCGTGACTTTCTTCACGTGGCCGCTGCAAGCATGGGTGCCGTAGGCGCTGTCATGGCGGTCTGGCCCTTCATTGACCAGATGAACCCGGCAGCAGACACGCTTGCTCTGGCATCGGTTGAAATTGACCTCAGCGCTATCGGCGTTGGTGAAGCTATTATCGTTAAGTGGCGCGGCAAGCCTGTCTTTGTCCGGCACCGTACGTCAGCGGAAATCGAGGAAGCTCGTGCCGTTCCCGTTGATGCGCTGATCGACAAAGAGCCAGATGCTGCGCGGGTGCAGGAAGGCCACGATGAGTGGCTGGTGGTGATGGGTATTTGTACCCACCTCGGCTGCGTACCGCTGGGCACTAAAGCTGGTGACGAACGCGGCGACTACGGCGGATGGTTCTGCCCGTGCCATGGTTCGCACTATGACACTGCCGGCCGTATCCGGAAGGGCCCGGCGCCGAAAAACCTCGAAGTGCCGACCTATTCTTTCGTCACTGACACAACTCTCCAGATCGGGTAAGGGGGCTCTCATGGCTGAATGGAATGTTGCAAAACCCAAAAACGCTGTCGCCGCATGGGTTGAAGAGCGCCTGCCGATCATCTCGCTGGTGAATAATGTGGTTGGCCCTGATACGCCAACCCCGCGCAACCTGAACTACTGGTGGAACTTTGGCTCGCTTGCGGGCCTGATGCTGGTTGTTCAGATCATCTCCGGTATCGTGCTGGCAATGCACTACACGCCGCACACCGAAATGGCTTTCGACAGCGTCGAGCGTATCATGCGCGACGTGAACTACGGCTGGCTCATCCGTTATATGCACGCCAACGGGGCGAGCTTCTTCTTTATCGCCGTATACATCCACATTTTCCGCGGCTTTTACTACGGGTCCTACAAGGCCCCACGCGAAGTGTTGTGGATGCTGGGCGTGGTGATCTTCCTGCTTATGATGGCAACGGCTTTCATGGGGTATGTACTGCCGTGGGGCCAGATGTCCTTCTGGGGTGCAACGGTTATTACCAACCTTTTCTCTGCGATCCCTGTTGTGGGCGAGAGCATTGTGACCCTGCTGTGGGGTGGCTTCTCGGTTGATAATCCGACCCTGAACCGCTTCTTCAGCCTGCACTATCTGCTGCCGTTCGTGATCGCCGGTGTGGTTATCCTTCACCTCTGGGCGAAGAAAATCTCCGATAGCGGTAACCCGCTTGGTATCGACGTGAAGTCGAACGCTGACCAGATCCCGTTCCACCCGTTCTATACCATCAAGGACGCGTTTGGTGCCGGTGTCTTCTTCTTTGTGTTCGCCTTGTTCATCTTCTACCTGCCTAACGCCCTTGGCCACCCGGATAACTATATCCCGGCTGACCCGATGGTAACACCAGACAGCATCGTGCCGGAATGGTACTTCTTGCCTTACTATGCGATTCTGCGTTCGATCACGTTTGATATCGGTATCCCGTTCACAGACATTGTGTTCATCCCGGCCAAGCTTCTGGGTGTGATTGCCATGTTTGCATCGATTCTCGTGTGGCTGTTCCTGCCGTGGCTCGATACGTCCAAGGTTCGCTCCGGCAAGTTCCGTCCTACGTTCCGGTGGTTCTACCTTTTCCTTGTCATTGACATGTTTGTCCTGACTGTGGTTGGCGGCAAGAAGCCTGAGGGCATCTGGCCGATGGTGGGCTTGATCGGTACGGCTTACTATTTCGCGCACTTCCTGGTGATCCTGCCGCTTCTCGGAAAAATCGAGAAAACGCTGCCGTTGCCGGAAAGCATTGCAAAACCAGTTGTTAAAGCGGCTGAGTAAGGGGAATCCACGATGAAATTTGTAAGAAACATTGCGATTGCCCTGACCGCTGCTGCGGGCCTTGCAAGCGCATCTTTTGCGGCAGGTGCTGCAAAGCACCCGATGCAGATGGAATGGTCTTTTGATGGCCCGTTTGGTCAGTTTGACCAGCAGTCGGCACAACGCGGCTGGCAGGTCTACAAACAGGTTTGTTCCGCATGCCACAGCCTGAAGTATTTCCACTTCCGTAACCTCGCCGACCTTGGCTACGAAGAGGACATGATCAAAGCTTGGGCTGCCGAATATACTGTTGTCGACGGTGTCGATGACGCCGGTGACCCGAACGAGCGGTCCGGCCTGCCACAGGACAAGTTCCCAAACCCGTTCCCGAACGAGGTAGCTGCTGCTGCATCGAACGGTGGCGCGGTACCGCCTGACCTTTCGCTGATCACCAAAGCACGTCATGATGGCCCGAACTATGTCTATAGCCTGCTGACGGGCTATGAGGACGCTCCGGCCGACCATGAAATGCCTGCAGGCAAAAGCTACAACCCTTATTTCAAGGGCGGTGCTATCTCCATGGCGCCACCCTTGGCGGAAGGGATCGTTGACTATGAAGACGGCACAGCAGCAACGCCGGAACAGATGGCAAAAGACGTGGTCATGTTCCTGACCTATGTTGGTGAACCGAAGCTTGTTGACCGTCACCATATGGGCCTGAAGGTTCTGATCTTCCTCGGTATCCTGACGATTATTCTTTATCTGTCGATGAAGAAGATCTGGAAGCCGATCAAGTCAGGCCGCAACGTTTACGAAGACAAAAAGTAAGCGTGATACATAAGTTTGAGGAAGGGCTACCGCAGGGTGGCCCTTTTTTCATTTGGGCCAAACCGTTGCATCCGATAGTCTTTGGCAGGAAAACTCGAAGGGGAACGATGATGATCAGGAAAATTATGTGTGCGGCAAGCCTGTTGCTGGCGGCAGTAGCGGTTTCGGCAGAAGATGAACAAGCCAAGCTGCCATTCTCGAAAGCGGTGCGCGTGGGTGACATGCTGTATCTGTCGGGTGAACTGGGCGCCAAGCCGGGTACCATGGCGCTTGTGCCGGGCGGTATCGGGGCTGAGACCCGCCAAACGATGGATAATATCAAGGCCACGCTGGAGGCCAATGGCTCTGACATGGACCATGTGGTGAAATGCCTGGTGATGATGGCGGACATCAAAGAATGGGCGGCGATGAACGAGGTGTACCGCACCTATTTTGAAAACCGCTTCCCTGCCCGCAGCGCCATGGGCGCAAACGGTCTTGCCCTTGGCGCGCGGGTAGAGATCGAGTGTCTGGCGACGGTGAAAAAATAAAAGCTACTCTGCCTGCAGTACCCCGATGTTCTCAAGCGCGGCGAGATATTCCTCAACGGCTGTGCGGGCAGTAGGGCCAAATTCGGCCACTAGCATGGTGTGAATTTCGCCCACGCTGCGCCTGCCATCCACATAGTTTAGCGCCTCGTAGCTTATGGCTCGGCCATTGTCTGCCTTCAGTAGCGCCAGTGCACTGACCTCGTCTGCGCCAAGTTTGTCTGTGAGGTATGAGTAGCCAAAGCCGTTCATCGTGCCCTTGAGTGCGGGATTGCGGCGGTAAACTGGTCCGGTACGTGTCACCGCCGCAGGCGTACCCTCAAGCGAGATCATGGCACTGGTGAACGCGGCCAGCGACGTCAGGTCGGCAGCCGGTGCATAGCCCGAGATACTGCGGGCAATTCTTTGTTCTGTCAGCCAATAGCCGAGCCGCGCGGTAGCCCTATCATCCGCTGAGTAATTCCCTGATCTTTGCATCGTTTCCGCGAGACGCACAACCGCAGCCGGGCGTTCCAGCTCGATGAGCGCATCAGCATCTGCATCGGTCACCCCGGCCAGTATAGCGGCCTGCACCGCGCCTATGAAGGCGGCGCGCTTGAGCTTGGTGGGGTCGATATTGGCGGCGATGTCCTTGGTCGTGTGGATATAACGGTCCGGCCAGTCATGCATATAGGTAACAGGGATGCCCCAACTGCCAGCAGCAAATACGTCATGGTCGCTACCCATCGACAGCCACTCCTTGAGCGCAAGCAATGGTTCGCGGCCCCCCTCGGGTGAATGGAGCGGGAAGTCGGTATCATCGCCGCTAGCGAACGCAAGGCTATGGGCGTTGACAAAATCGGCGATTGCCCAAGCAATGTCGCCTGAGACATCCGCGGTGCTTTTAGGCCCACGGGAGACACGGAACACGGCCTTGGTCTCGGGTCCGCCGCCGACCATATCCATATGGATAACGTGCTTGAGGCGCTCGGCAAGTTCAGGTCTCGCGTTCAGAAGAATAAGCGTTGCCTCGATCTCGGCGGGCCACAGGAAGCGGATGGTGCGTTTGGGGGCAGGCAAGGCACCGGTGCCGATAAGGTGCTTCAATGTGCGTGCGGCCTCAAGAATGGCTACGCAACCGCTGGCGTTGTCGTTGGCGCCGGGACGGGGATGGTCCAGATGGCAACTGAAGGCGATTTCCTCCCTCTCCAGCGCCGGGTCACTACCCGGAACGGTCGCGGTAACGACCCTGTATTCGCCAGCCTCGCGACGTGCCTCAACTCTGGCATGGAAGCGGATGGTTTCGCCGCGCTTGAGCCTGGCCTGAAGGGCGCGGGCTTCACCCAGGCTGGTCATGAAAGCAAAGGCAGGCCCTTCGCGGAATGAGCTTAAGTGGCCCCAGCGCACGAGGCTGTCATCCAACTGCCACCATGCGCTTTTCTGGTTTGCGGCGTAGGACAGGATGCCTGTTGCACCGTATTTTTTCAGGGCGAGGGCTTCAACGGCTGCGGGCTGGCTAGAGGTCAGCACAATTTTGCCTTTGATGTCTTTGCCGGTGTAGTCCGCCTCAAGCGTGCCACTACCGATGTCGACAAGGTTGGCAGCGATATCGGCGCTGTCGCTATCTTGTGCGAGGGTGAGCGGACGGGCCGCCCAGTCGGCCAGTTTGCGGACGCGGGTGCCGTCAGGGCCAATTTCCCAAAGTTCGGCAAAGTCCACCTGCCATGCCGGGCGGGATTTCTGTGTGCCAAACATGGTTTTGCCGTCTGCGGGGAACCGCATAACCTCCACCGTGTCGAAACCGTATGATTTCAAACGTTCCGCGACCAGTTTGGCGGCGGCGTCAAATTGCTGGCTCCCACGCGTGCGGTGATACAGAGTAATCTCATCAAGGTTGCGCTTGGCCGCGATGCCGGAAGTCTCGGCCGCGATGCTTTTCAGCGCCGTGTCGGGGAGAAAATCGCTCAAGTCGCTGGCATTGGCGCGGGCGGCGACAAGGCACGCAGCAAGTGAAAGCACGGTAGTGAACTGGCTGATTGGTCTGGTCATGGTTGGCTCCCCCTGCCTAATGGTTAACCAAGCTTAGGCAGCTATTGGGAGGCTTGCAAGCTGTGTGTCAGCCTGTTGGTGCCTCGCCAGTCCCTGACCCGGTGTCACTGCCGCCAACCCAGCGGTTGACGATTGTTGAAGCAACAAGATCACCGGTGACGTTTACCGATGTGCGCGACATGTCAAGGATACGGTCAACCCCAATGATGAGGGCAATGCCGGAGCTTGGTACGCCGAGGCTCTCGAGAATGCTGGCAAGGATGACAATACCGACACCGGGCGTGCTGGGTGCACCAATCGAGGCTCCGACGGTGGTGATCATCAACAGGATTATCTGCCCGCCAGAGAGGTCTATGCCAAATACTTGGGTCAGGAACACAGCTGCCACGACCTGATAGAGTGCGGTGCCGTCCATATTGATGGTGGCGCCAAGCGGAATCATGAAGCGCACGATGGAGGGGGGTAAACCCATCTTGCCTTCGGCGGTTTTGATGGAAAGCGGCATGACTGCGGCAGACGACGAGGTAGAGAAGGCCAGCAGCATGACTTCTTTGGCATCCGACAGGAAACCAAAGGGGTTGCGTCGCCCGAGGGTGGAGATAAGCAGCATATAAAAAACAAGCAGACACAAAAGCCCCAAAAGTACCGTCAGCACATAAACACCGACACCTAAGAGGATGTCGATCCCTACCTTTATGGTGATCTGTGCCAGCAGACCGAACACTGCATAGGGCACGAGAAGCATGGCCCACCCGACAATGCGCATCGAGATGCCCATAAGCGACGACGCCAGACTCAGTACGGGCGCGGCTTCTTCAGCCCGCAGTGATACCGCCGCAACACCCAGCAAAATGGCGAACACCACAACCTGAAACATGCTTTGATCAAGCGCCGCCGCGAGTGGGTTTGTGGGGACGACGGATACGATACGCGCTGGCAGCGACGAAGCTTCTGGCAGGATGGCAGGTATCTCGCCTGCCTGAGTGTTGGCCAGATGCTGCTGCACCATGGCCTGGTCAACAAAATCCCCCGGGCTTATCAGAGTAACAACGACATAACCGATAGCCACGGCGACAGTGGTGGTGAAAACGAAATAGGGCAGAACCCTGAACCCTAGCTTTTTTAGGGTCTCAGGGTCTTTATTGGACGCAATGCCAAGCAGGATGGAACAGATAACAAGGGGAATGACAATCATCTGGATCAGCGCCAAAAAAAGGTGCCCGGGCAGGGCGAGCCATTCGGCGATTTGATCGGCGGTTGACGGGGCCACCATCTGCCATCCACTTGGCGACAGCGCTACGCCGGTTGTCACGCCCAGCGTCATGGCCAGCAAAATTTGCGCCCACAGGTGAGCATTGATCAGCTTTTGCAGAGCTTTCGACATGCCGCGGTGGTGGGTGGATCGTCTGAAAAAGCCGTTTGTCAGCCGTGTCATGACCATTATCCATACGATGATTGTGTCCAGTGGAAATATAGCATGCTTAACAGGCGCTTGTCGTTGCTGAAGCTTGTGACAACAACGCGCAGATGCAGTCCTGAGTATGTACCTTTACTTACCCCTTTATATACTTGCCGGTGCCGTCCCCTTTGGCCAGCCAGCGACGGCTGCGGTTTTCGGCCATTTTTTTGTCTACCTCTTCAGCCAGTGATAGGCCGTTCAACTCCATCAGGCGGTATAGCAGGATGGCGATATCGGCTGTTTCCTTGCCAATCTCGCATGGGTCACCGGCGTCAGTCGCTTCCAGCAGTTCCTCCAGCTCTACCATTGCCCGGCGGACCAGCACGCTGTGCTCTTGGGCGGGACCAAAGGTATCCTCGGCCCAGGTTGCGATGGATTTCTGTGTTTCAGTCACTGGACGCAAGCACCGAGCGCAGGCTGAAAGCTGTATCATGTTTGGCAATGACCTCTGAAAGGTCACCGGTGTGAATGTTGAAGAGCAACCCCTCAAGCGCCAAGGTGCCAGCGCTGACCCGTTCGGCCACAAAGGGAAAGGATTTCAGATTCTGTATGGAAAGATATACAGCGGCCCGCTCAAGCAGGCGCTTGCGGGTGGCCGGATCTTCGGCTGTCAGGTGGCCATAATGCTTCAGCCAGTTGTGTAGTGGGCGCATCCATTGGCCAACAAAGCTGTCCTCGGGCATGTTACGGTCCACGACACTGGCGACACCGCCACACCCGGCGTGGCCCAGGACCACGATATTGTCAACTTCAAGGGCCGTTACCGCAAATTCAATTGCCGCAGAGGTACCGTGATATCCCGAGTCTCGCTCATAGGGCGGGACCATTGCGGCGACGTTGCGTACAACAAATAGATCGCCGGGGCCTGCGGTTAAAATTTGCTGGACCAGCACACGGCTGTCCGAACAGGCGATCACCAGCGTGTGCGGGGTCTGGCCGTGGGTGGCTAGGTCTTCGTAAATTTGCCGGTCCCGCTCAAAAGCCTGTTCCTTGAAGGTGCGATATCCCTTCTGTAATCTTTCATCAATACTCATCTATTCGGGGCCCCTCAATGTGTGCTTTTTGTCTGGGTTCGCCGGCTTTTTTTCACCAGCGGCCTAAACGACTTAGCGGTAGAATTTAAAATTTTCAATGTGGGCAGACGGCGCGCCTGCGCCCATATCGATATAATGCATTTCCTTGATGTTGGCGCGACCTATGGTTGCGCTGACTCGGTCACTTTCTTCGCCATAGGGTTTGCGGCCCAGTCCGTATACGAGGAGATACTTCACCTCGCCGTCTTCGTTTACCATAGGATACTGTATTGTTTCATACAGATATTGCGCACCGGAGGAGGTGGTCACAATATCTCCCACATAGGCGCCGCAGGGGATTTCAAACACATAAGCATGAAAAATGGAAAGCGGTTTGACAAATTCCTGCGGCAGCAAGTCGTAGTAGTTTTGTCCTGTCACTTTTATGCCTGAGACCCTCTCGATACCGCTGCCGTAAAAAAGAACTCTCATATCGAGGTCACCAATTCTTTCGGCAATGCCAATGTTTTGTATAACGCCGCCAAAACGCGCCGGGGTTATGTGTTGCTTAGAGGGCAGGAACGGGTGCCGTTCCCTGGGCAGGGCATCCCAGTACGCCAAAAAGGTGTCAAATTCTTCACTAAGTTCAAGCGAGGACAACAGCATACCTTTCAGGCTCATTATGCCTGTTTTGCAGGATTTATCAATCTGGTGCGTGGTCTATTGGGTGGAGGTCGAGGTTTTCCGCTTGTCGCGTGATTTGGCGGGTGCGTGAAACTCGAAGTCTTTGATGTAGGCAGACGGCATGCCGGCACCAAGATCAATATAAAATAATTCCTTTATGTTAGAAGGCTGGTGACTGGTTTCGGTTCTAATGCCTTGGTCACCGTAGGGCCGACGGGCAAGACCAAAGGCAATCAGGTAGCAGATATTACCGGCTTCGTCGGCCGCAGGAAGCTGCAGGGTGTGATGTATATATCTGGTTCCGGCGGTCGTTCCGATGACATCTGCGACATAGGCACCACACGGTGTATCGAGCATGTTGTTGTGGAAAATCGACATAGGTTTATGAAAGGATGCAGGCAGAAGGTCATAGTAATTTTTGCCGGTCAAGCTGAAGCCTGCGTTTCGTTCGAAGCCGCTACCTGCATAACATATCCTGAGGTTTTTGGCGCCGAGAGCTTCAGTAAGGCAAATTGAATGCAGTAGTGCGCCAAATGTGGCGGGGGAAATATCAGAGCGGCATGGAATGAAAGGGTGAGCGCGCCTGGGTAGGCCGCGCCAACAATTCAGGAAACTGTCAAATTCAGGATCAAGATCTGGCACCTTGCAGCTACTCCTTAGCGCTGCATCATGCCTGTAATCTTGTCACTTTTCAATCTGTCGCAGCACCGTATCACGTTCGTCAGTATCCACGATGTTGAGCAGAACCTCCCAAAAGCCGGCAACAGCCTCTGGTCCAGCCCGCTTATATGCTTCGGCAACACGGTCCCTTTGACTGGCAAAAAGCTCTTGTTCAAATGCTTTGCCTTTATCTGTCAGGTGAAGCAAACGCTGTCTGCGATCCTCAAGTCCCGCATCCTGCCGAATATAGCCTTCTTCTACCAATTGGCCCAACACGCGGGACAGACTTTGCTTGGTGATCCGCAGCAGAGACAATAGTCCGGACACTGTTGTGCCGGGGTTGCGGCCGACGAAATACAGGACACGGTGATGCGCCCGCCCGAACCGGGACTGCGCAAGAATTTCGTCGGGATCACTGGTGAAGTCGCGATAAGCAAAATAGAGCAGTTCGACACCGCGGCGAAGTTCTTCTTCACGAAGATATAAGTTGGAATGTGGTAATTTTCGTTGCATAGCGGCCCAATTGAATTTATGTCAGTGTTATTGACATAATATCGACACAATGTTACACCGATCAAGCAAAAAGCGAAATATTCTTATTTGTTAGGTGTTTTCGGAGAATAGAAATGGCAAGTGCGCCTTATAATGACCGTGATGGATGGATGTGGATGGACGGTGAGTTTCATCCTTGGCGGGATTGCAACGTTCATGTATTGACACATGCCCTGCATTATGGGGGCGCGGTCTTCGAGGGCCAGCGCGCATACAATGGAACCGTCTTTAAGCTCAAGGAGCATACACAGCGGTTATTCAATTCCGCTAATATCCTTGGTTATGAGGTCCCCCACAGCCAACAGGAAATTAACGAAGCCTGCATGGCTTTGCTGGACAAGAACGAGTTGGTAGATGCCTATTGTCGGCCAGTCGTATGGCGTGGCAGTGAAATGATGGGGGTCAGCGCTCAGCAAAATACCATTCATGCGGCAATCGCAGTTTGGGAGTGGCCATCTTATTTCTCCCCAGAAGCACGGCTGAAGGGGTTGCGGCTCGATATATCAACGTGGCGACGCCCAGCTCCTGATACAGCGCCAACGAATGCCAAGGCATCTGGTCTTTACATGATCTGTACCATGTCTAAACATGCGGCGGAGGCCAGAGGCTATGATGATGCACTCATGCTCGATTATCGCGGGCAGGTGGCAGAAGCGACGGGCGCCAATATTTTCTTCGTAAAAGATGGCGAGCTTCACACGCCTAAACCAGATTGCTTTCTTGACGGCATTACGCGCCGGACTGTGATTGAATTGGCTAGAAAGCGAAATATCAAAGTTATCGAACGTGCGATCATGCCGGAGGAAATGGCAGGCTTTGAGCAAGCTTTCCTGACGGGTTCAGCAGCCGAGGTTACGCCGCTTTCCGAAATCGGGCCCTATAACTTTGAAGTCGGGGAGATCACAAAGACACTCATGTTTGATTATGATGCATTGGTGAAGGGGAAAGCCTGACCTCTTTCCCCGTATGGGTTTGGTCCGGGATCTCAGCTTAACATCTTTGATTCTTTGATTGCTCGAACCAGGTCGCTGAGCGCATCACGAACATTGGCGTTTGGCAGGGTATCCAGTTCAGGAATGATGAGGTCCATTTCCGTGATACGACCGGAAAGGATTTCATCACCTGAGGGCAGCCCCTCGTAGAAATACCCCACATTCGTGCGCATGATGTGCGCAAGCAGATACAGCCGCCCGGCGCTGATGCGGTTGAGGCCGCTTTCGTACTTTTGAACCTGCTGGTAGGAAATGCTGAGAATGTTGGCAATATCCTGCTGCGAGAGATCTAGTGTGCGACGTCGGTCCCTAAGACGGCGTCCTACATGTTTGTCGATGAGGTCAGCTTTTCTCGCTGAAAGTTCGAGCAAGCCTTCCTCAATTTCGTCACTATGTCTGACCATACATTTTGCTCCAGTTTTGCCGATGGGGATTCTCCGTTGGCGCTTGCGACTTACTGTGCTAGAGATTTCGCCAACGCCGATGCGGCCAGGTATCTCCTTCTTGTGGTTGGTGAAACTATACTATTGGTTGCATGTTTATGAGATTATAACCTTATGGGTGAAATGCAAGGGGACATTTCGCCTATTACGGGAGTTACAGACTGCCATGACAGCAAATTGGCTGAAGATACCTGTATTGAGTGTGCTCTTGATGAGTGTTGCTGCTTGCAGTTCCAAAGATGACGAAGACCGCTATATAGCGAGGGATGTTGAGGTTCTGTATAATCTGGCACAGGATAACCTTGCGAAAAAACGGTATAAGTTTGCGGCTGCAGCCTTCGATGAGGTTGAGCGGCAGCACCCTTATTCCGTGTGGGCACGCCGTGCACAACTGATGGCAGCGTATGCACACTATATGACTAATGCGTATGACGATTCCATACTTGCGGCGCAACGCTTCCTGCAGTTGCATCCGGGTAACCGCGGCGCACCTTATGCCTATTACCTTATCGCACTATGCCACTATGAACAGATTTCGGACGTAGGCCGGGACCAGCAAAAGACGATCGACGCCGAGAGTTCTCTTGTAGAAGTTATCCGGCGTTTTCCGAATTCGGATTACGCCAAGGACGCGAAGCTGAAGCTTGACCTGACACGCGACCACCTGGCCGGCAAGGACATGGAAGTTGGCCGCTTTTACCAGAATAAACATGAATTTCTGGCCGCCGAGGTCCGCTTCCGGGCTGTGATCGAAAACTATGAGACCACAAGCCATGCGCCGGAAGCCTTGCACCGTCTGGTCGAGGTCTACCTTGCTCTTGGCATTACAGAAGAAGCTAAAATGGCGGCAGCTGTGCTGGGCCACAACTTCCCAGGCAGCAAATGGTACCGTTACAGCTATTCGCTTCTGAGCGGTAAGGACATGGTGCCTGAATATAGTGATAAATCCTGGCTCAGCAAAATCTGGCCGTTCTAATGCATCAAGGGGGGCGCGATGCTGACAAGTCTCAGCATTCGTGACATTGTTTTAATTGATAAGCTGGACCTGTCGTTTGCGGCAGGTCTAACTGTGTTGACCGGCGAAACGGGGGCCGGCAAATCAATCCTGCTTGATAGCCTTGGTCTTGCGACAGGGAGCCGCGCTGACCGCGCCCTCGTGCGGCAGGGGCAGGAGAAGGGCAGTGTTTCTGCCGCATTCTCTATCGAGCCCGAGCATCCGGCCTGCCTGCTTCTCGAAGAGCAAGGGATGGACGCAGGCGATGGTTTGGTTATCCTTCGGCGACAAATCACAGCAGATGGCCGCAGCCGTGCATGGGCGAATGATCAGCCGATCAGTCAGGGTATGCTTTCCGACCTCGGTGCGTTGCTGGTTGAAGTGCACGGCCAGCATGACGACCGCGGGCTACTGGATGCCGGAGCACACCGTGCGCTTCTCGACGCTTTTGGCGACTACCAAGCCGATATGAACGCTGTTGCTGCGGCATATGAGGCAAGCCGCAAGGCAGCGCGGGCACTTGAAGAGGCGGAACAAAATCTAGCGGAGGCGCGCCGTGATGAAGAATTCCTCGCTCATGCTGTGGAAGAACTGAAGAGCCTCAGCCCTGAAGCCGGGGAGGAAAGCCTGCTCGCCGATAAACGCTCCCTGATGATGCAGGGCGAGAAATTGACCGAAAGCCTGAGTGAATATCAAGAGGCCCTTGCGGCTGATGGCGGCGTGGATGGTATCGTTCGCGGCGTATTGCGACGAATGGAACGCACTGAGGCCGAGGTGGCCACATTGCTAACCCCGGTTATGGAAGCGCTTGACCGCGCAGCCATAGAGCTCAGTGAGGGCATCGCCGCTCTGGAAACATTGGCCCGGGATCTGGAGTTTGATCCGCTGGAGCTGGAGCGAACGGAGGAACGGCTTTTCGAAATTCGCCGCCTCGCACGCAAGCATAATTGTCAGCCGGACGCCCTCGCTTCTATGCAGGCAGCACTTGAAGCCCGTCACGCCGCTTTGGAGGCGGGAGATGAAACCGTGGCAGGGCTTCGTGCAACAGCAAAGGCAGCGTCGCAGGCTTTTGCGCAAGCTGTCAGGGTTTTGAGCGGACGCCGCGCGGAGGCGGCTGGGAGTCTGGATACATTGGTAATGGCCGAATTGCCGCCCTTGAAGCTCGAGAAAGCGATTTTTCGCACATCCGTGTATACCTTGCCGGAAAGTGAGTGGTCTTCCTCGGGAGCGGACCAGATCACATTTGAAGTCAAAACCAACCCGGGTACGCCTTTTGGTGCCCTTGTCAAAATCGCTTCGGGTGGCGAGCTGGCGCGGTTTATTTTGGCGCTTAAGGTAGTGCTTGCGCAAAAGTCCAGCGTGCCTGTCATGGTGTTTGACGAAGTGGACCGCGGTATTGGCGGGGCAACAGCCAGCGCCGTTGGGGAACGGCTTAAGCGGCTGACAGAAGGCGCGCAGGTTCTTGTGGTGACCCACAGCCCGCAAGTCGCCGCGCGCGGCGATAGCCAGTTCCAGATATCCAAACATGACACGGACCGAGAAACCCGCACACGTGTGGTTAAACTGAGCAATGCCGAACGCCGCGAGGAAATAGCCCGTATGCTGGCGGGAGAGACTATTTCAGATGAGGCGCGCGCTGCCGCTGACAAATTACTGACCGCGACAATATAGGACCGATCCATGGCTGAAGCATCCGACCTGCCTGTTGAAGAGCTTTCGGAGGAAGAGGCTCGCGCAGAGCTTGCCCGCCTCGCGATGGAAATCGCATACCATGACCAGCTTTATCATGGGCAGGACGACCCGGCGGTGTCAGATGCTGAATACGATTCGTTACGACAGCGCAATGAAGCAATAGAAGCGCGCTTTCCAGCCATGGTTCGGACCGACAGCCCTTCTGGGCGTGTAGGTGCGCAAATACGTGCCAGCAAATTCGCGAAGGTTACCCACTCAAAACCCATGTTGTCGCTTGAGAATGCGTTCAGCGATGACGATGTGAGCGAGTTTGTTGCACGAGTGCGCCGCTTTCTGGGGCAGGCTGCTGATCTTCCGCTCTATTTGACGGCAGAACCCAAAATTGACGGTCTCTCGCTTGCCCTGCGTTACGAGAAGGGCAAGCTGGTACAGGCGGCCACGCGCGGCGACGGGACGGTGGGCGAAAATGTGACAGCGAACGCCCGCACGATTGCGGATATACCCGATGAGTTGGCTGGCGACGGATGGCCGGAGGTCGTTGAGGTGCGCGGCGAGGTTTATATGGGCAAGGCTGACTTCCTTGCGCTCAATGAGGCGCAGGAGGCCAAGGGCGCCAAGGTATTTGCCAATCCACGCAATGCCGCTGCAGGCAGCCTGCGTCAGCTTGACCGCAGTATCACGGCATCCCGGCCTCTCAGGTTTTTTGCCTATGCCTGGGGTGAGGTGAGCGACATGCCCGCTGATACGCAGATGGGCATGATCAAGTGCTTCAAAGCTTGGGGTTTTGAAGTTAACCCGCTGATGATCCGCTGCGAGGGGGCAGGTGAGGCAACAAAGCGCTATCACCTGATTGAGGAAGAGCGACCAACGCTTGATTATGACATTGACGGCGTTGTCTACAAAGTAGACAGGCTTGATCTGCAGGATCGTCTGGGCATGGTGGCACGCGCACCGCGCTGGGCCATTGCGCACAAATTCCCGGCAGAGAAGGCAATGACAATCCTGCGTGATATCGACATCCAAGTTGGCCGCACAGGGGCACTTACGCCCGTTGCCAAGCTTGAACCCGTGACTGTCGGCGGCGTGGTTGTCTCAAACGCCACCTTGCACAATCGGGACGAAATCGCACGTTTGGGTGTACGTATAGGTGATACAGTCATCATCCAGCGCGCTGGTGATGTGATCCCGCAAGTGGTGGCTGTGGTCATGGAGAGACGCCCGGCTGACGCTCAGCCGTTTGAGTTTCCCGAAGAATGCCCTGTTTGCGGCTCGCAAGCCGTAGCGGAGGGCGATGACGTTGTCGTACGCTGTTCTGGTGGGTTGATCTGCTCCGCCCAGCTTACAGAACGCCTACGCCATTTTGTAAGCCGTAACGCCTTTGATATTGAAGGACTCGGCGCCAAGCAGATCGAAGCCTTTGTAACATGGGGTTGGGTGAAGGAACCCGGTGACATATTCGACCTGTCTGCCCGCACCGATGAGTTGAAGCAGAAAGAGGGCTGGGGCGACAAGTCAGTCGATAACCTGATGGCAGCGATTGAAGAGCGCCGCAAGATCGATTTCCACCGCTTCCTGTTTGGCCTCGGTATCCCGTCGATCGGACAGGAAACTGCAAAATTGCTCGCGCGGCACTTTTGCAATGTGTCGGCGTTCAGGGCTTATCTGGCTGAGGCTCTAACGCTTATTGAGGACCTTGAGGCGCAGTTCAGCCCGCAGGAATTGTCCTCGCTCAATTACGTGCTGATGAAGTTTGGTACCTTGAAGGCGTTTGAGGATGCCCTGCGTCCGGGAGATTTGCTCGCTGACCCCAACGCTTATGTGCGCTTAATCGCCGAGCGCGTGCAGCGTATAAAAGCTGGCCGCCTCAAAGGTGATAATATCAAGGTGGCACACCTGGAGACAGTTGCAGGGTTCCTGAACAACAATAACTTCCGCTTTCCGGCGGATACCGCCCGTGCGTTGCATGCCCATAATCAGGAACTCGCCAACATTGATGGTATTGGCGTGGATGCCATTCTCAACATTGAGGATTTTTATGCCGAACCGCAGAACCGTTCAGCTTTTGAGCGCCTTGTCGCGGAACTCAGTATTGGTGAAGCGGCCTCACAGGCCAGCGACAGCCCTGTCTCCGGTCTGACAGTGGTTTTTACCGGTAGTCTGGAGAAAATGACGCGGAATGAGGCAAAGGCCAAGGCCGAGTCTCTCGGCGCTAAAGTGGCTGGCTCGGTGTCGAAAAAGACAGACATTGTAATCGCGGGTCCTGGCGCTGGCTCCAAACTCAAGAAAGCGCAGGATTTAGGTGTACGCACCATGAGCGAGGATGAGTGGCTGGCCCATATCGCTGGCTAATTGTCTTTCCTCTGCTTTGACGCTTGTGAGGTGAGTTGCCCGCCGCTAGTGTGGCGATCTAACCTTAGGGGAATTTATTCATGTCGCTCAAATTGATTGAGGTGGTGGCTCCGGTCTCTATCGAGGCTAATATTCGTAAACTGGCCACAGAGCATGATTGTGTGATTTCTTATTACAAGGGTGTGCCGCTTGAGGACGATCATGCAGTGTTCTTCCTCCTGACCAATGCTGACGGACGCCAGGCAATCATTGATGATCTGCAGTCGCTCCTGGGCACCTCCACAAAGGCGCGTATCACCATTCTGCCGGTGGATACTACGTTGCCGCATGTTGAGGTGGGTGGTTCAAATGACAGTCGGGAGGAACTTTATTACAAGATGCGGCAGGGCGCGCGTCCTGACCTGAACTATCTTACGCTGACCCTTCTGTCCACCATCGTCGCGCTGGTCGGGCTTATCCAGAATAATGTCGCGGTCGTGGTGGGTGCTATGGTAATTGCGCCACTGTTGGGCCCAAACCTCGCCTTCGCTTTTGGTACATCTCTGGGTGACAAAGAGATGATGAGCCGTGCTTTCCTGACCGCGTTTGGCGGTATTGCTCTTGCGGTCGGCGGTTCAGCGCTGATGGGTTATGTCTGGCATGAAACACCTGATAGTCAGGAACTCATGCTACGCACCCAGATAGACTTGGGCAGTCTAGCGCTTGCGGCCGCATCGGGGATGGCGGGTGTGCTGTCTCTGACTTCGGGGCTCTCGATGACGCTTGTCGGTGTCATGGTTGCCGTCGCGCTACTACCCCCAGCCGCGGCCCTTGGTTTTCTGCTTGGGCGCGGGGAGTTTATGTTAGCTTATGGCGCGCTACTGTTGTTGGTTTCCAACGTTGTATGCGTCAACCTCTCTGGCTTGCTGGTTTTCTTTGCGAAAGGCATAAGGCCGCGTCGGTGGTTTGAGCGCCGGATGGCAATTCCGTTTCTGTTAAGCGGAATAGGCGTTTGGGCGACTTTGCTGATCTTGCTTGTTTTTGTCATCGATATTCGGTCCGTTTCCTGAAAGCGCGGTAAATTTCAAGTACCTGTCGTAAAACAGTCAAACTGCTACCATTTCATGACGTGCGTAATATGGGAGGCTTTCCTTTTAACGTATGCATTTAACGCATGGCTAGTCTGCGCTTTTAATAGCTACTTAATCGCCCTCTACAAGCCTATCTACCCGGTGCCGACAGTGGTCGGCGCAAAAGTTTAGCGGGACAGGTGAAGGAGAAAGCCGATGGCTAACGCAGCAAAAGAATTCGAAACGGTTGATGCATTCAGTTTTATGGGCCTCATGGCTGCCAATGGCAAAGTGCCGGGCGCCGTATGTGGTTCGAAAGCCAAGGAATTCTTTCTGGTCGCAGCTGAAGAAGCAGCGATTGAACTCGCCCTTGACCTTACCGCTAAAGGTGATTTTTTCACCCTAATGACAGCGAACGGCATGATGCGCGCCGAGCCAGCACGTAAGCCTTCCCAGTTCAAGATCACGCGGCCTCGCAGCCTCGGCGGTGGTTTTGGCGGTATGGGTGGCGGTACCTTCGGTGGCGGTGCGCTAGCTCACTAGAGATTACAGCGTGGCGGTCCATTCCCGTTGGATCGCCCGCACCTTCCGAACCTCAAATGAGGTTCATGGTTTGCTCATAGTAAGCGCGAGCCATTCTCCCTTCTCTACTCTGCCCAGAGATACTAGTCCTCGAGCCTGATAGGCGTCGAGGACTTCTTTTTTCTGGCTGACAAGAAGGCCGGATAGCACGAGGGTGCCCCCATTCGCCAGCGCTGCAGTGATATCGTCTGACAGGTCGATCAGCGGCCCGGCCAGAATGTTGGCGATAATCAGGTCAAATGGCTTCTCATATGTGAAGGCCGGATCATCCAGGCCGTCGGCGGCGAGTGTTGCAATGCCGGCTTTGTTGTCGCCTATAGCTCTGGCGGTGCCATCATTAATCTCAATGTTTTCATCTGTAACCTCGACGGCGATGGGGTCGATGTCGCTTGCAACGACTTTGGCCTCCGACCATATCTTGTGTGCGCCAAGTGCCAGAACGCCGGAGCCGGTACCAAGGTCAAGAACGGTATCCGGGTTGATCTCGCCAGCTAACCTATCAAGGACTTCAAGGCAGGCAGCGGTGGTTTCATGTTTGCCGGTTCCAAATGCTTGTCCGGCATCAATCTGCATGTTGATAGCGCCGTCCCGCGCTTTGTCGGCATCGTGTGCGCCAAAGACAAAAAAGCGGCCAGCTTCAACCGGTGATAACAGCTTCTGGCTCTCGCTAACCCAGTCTTTGTTCTCAACCCGGCTGAACTCATGTGGCCAAGCTTCCAGCGTAGCGCGTTTCAGGATTTCATCCACAAAGGTATCGGCTGGTTGTTCGGCGAAGAAAATCTCTACCATCCAGTCCTGGCCGGGTGCCTGCTCAAAGTAGGACAGGGTTGGCGGAAATTCTCCCCGTTCATCGCCCATGGTCTCAAGTAGTGTCTCCAGTTTCTGCGCGCGCTCGAGCGGCAGTTGACCTTTAAGGCACCAGATGTTGTCGGTCATGGTAAGCTCCTAAGTGCGCGTCAGGCACGGGTTACAAAGGTGTCAACCACCCGTTTGCTTCCAGCCTTGTCGAAAGCGACGAGCAATTTGTTGCCCTCCACATCCTCGACAAGGCCGTAGCCAAATTTATCATGGAATACCCGTTCGCCGATTGCGATATCGCTCAGTTTTGGTGCAGCGGTTTTTTTCTTTTTAGGACGGGTTGGCGTTGCCTCAATGGTGCGGCCATAGCTGCTTTGCTGGTTTTGTCGCCAGCTTTGCGCCCGCTGCCAGCCGGGGCCATATTTGTCGCCGCCTGAGGTATAATACCCTGTGTCGTCCCCGGCGCCAAAGCTGCTGTGCTCTTCACCCCAGCCGCTGCGCTGGCTGCGGCCGCCATATAACCCTTGGGCAGTTTCCATCTCGATATGCTCAGCCGGCAGTTCCTCGATGAAACGGCTCGGCAGGCTTGACTGCCACTGGCCGAATACTTGGCGGTTGCCGGCAAAATAGATGTAGGCTTTCCGTTTGGCGCGGGTGATGCCCACATAGCCAAGACGGCGTTCTTCCTCAAGCCCGCGCACGCCTGTTTCGTCCAGTGCGCGCTGGTTCGGGAACAGGCCTTCCTCCCAACCGGGCAGAAAAACAGTATCGAATTCAAGGCCTTTGGCGGCATGAAGGGTCATAAGGGTGACCTTTTCAAGCGTGCTGTTGTTGTCGTTTTCCATCACCAGCGCGATGTGTTCAAGGAAACCGCCAAGGTTCTCAAATTCACCCATGCCGGAGACCATTTCCTTGACGTTCTCAAGCTTCCCTGCGGCTTCGGGAGATTTGTTGTTTTGCCACATCTCCATATAGCCTGATTCTTCCAGAATCATCTCGGTAACTTCAACATGACTGTGGGAGTGCAGAAGGCCACGCCAGCGGTCAAAATCATCCATCAGGTTTGTGATGGATTTACGCGCCTGTGGCCTCAGCATATCAAGCCCGGTGATCTGCCGTGCGGCCCGGGTCATGGAAATGCCATGCGATCGCGCCAGATGGTGCACATTCTGCACAGCTGTTGTGCCAAGCCCGCGTTTGGGTACGTTTATGATGCGCTCAAATGCAAGGTCATCATCGGGCTGCGCGATCACACGTAGATAAGCCATCACATCACGAATTTCAGCGCGCTCGTAAAAACGCGGGCCGCCCACCACGCGGTAGGGCAGGCCAAGGGTGATCATGCGCTCCTCGAACTCGCGCATCTGGAAGCCAGTGCGCACAAGAATGGCAATCTCGCTGAGCTTTTGTCCTTTGTGCTGTAGGCTCTCGATCTCCTCGCCAATGGCGCGCGCTTCTTCGGGGCCATCCCAAACACCGCGCACATCAAGCTTTTCGCCGTCGTCACTTTCTGTCCATAAGGTTTTGCCCAAGCGGTCTTCGTTGCTGGCAATCAGCGCGGCGGCGGCGGCGAGGATATGCCCGGTTGAGCGGTAGTTCTGCTCAAGCTTGACAACCTTGGCGCCGGGGAAGTCGGTGGAGAATTTGAGGATGTTGCCAACTTCGGCGCCGCGCCACCCGTAAATAGACTGATCATCATCACCCACGCAGCAGATATTCTTTGATGCTTGGGCGAGCAGACGAAGCCAAAGATATTGCGCGACATTGGTATCCTGATACTCATCGACCAGAATATAGCGGAACTGGTTATGGTATTCGCGCAGCACATCCGGGTTGTTCTGGAGCAAGGTGATGACATGCATCAGAAGGTCACCAAAGTCGCAGGCGTTCAATACCTGGAGGCGCGCCTGATACTGTTCATATAAGGTGCCGCCCAGGCCGTTTGCAAAAGCAAAGGTTTCACCTTGCGGGACTTTTGCCGGGGTGAGCGCGCGGTTTTTCCAGCGGTCGATCAGCCCGGCAAGCGTGCGGGCAGGCCAGCGCTTCTCGTCAATGTTTTCAGCTTGGATGAGCTGTTTGAGTAGCCTGATCTGGTCGTCGGTATCAAGGATGGTAAAGTTGGATTTGAGGCCGACAAGTTCGGCATGTTTGCGCAAAATACGCACACATACGGAATGGAAGGTGCCGATCCACATACCTTCAACCGGGCGGCCGATCACCCGCGCGACGCGCTCCTGCATTTCCTTCGCTGCTTTGTTAGTGAAGGTCACAGCAAGAATATTCCACGGTGCCGCACGCCCTGTCGCCATCAGATGGCCGAGGCGCGTGGTCAACACCCGTGTTTTCCCGGTGCCTGCGCCAGCAAGCACCAGCACAGCACCTTCGGTCGCCAGAACGGCATCGCGCTGCGGTGCGTTCAGGCCGTTCAGGTATGGTGGTGGCATATCTGCTGCAGGCAAGGACTGCGGAGGCAGGTCTTCACCGAGGTCATCTAGGTCAAAAGGATCACTCATCATTGGGTGTCTATAGCACCCATGTGGCAGTGCGCAAAGTGTGGGATTGCCTTGGGACGAAAAACTTTTGTTCCCGGCTTGTTCCTGTGGGCGATTACGGTCGCTTTTTTAGCGTCGGCGGCCGATTTCCATATCCCCGCCCTGACTTTCGAGCAATGCCCGGTTATATTCCTTCATCACGTCTCTGTGGCGGATAAGGCCAACGACGATTCCTTCTTGCGCTGACGACAGCACCGGCAGAATATCTTCACCGCTTACTTCCAGCTTATGCAGCGCTGTTTGTAGCGGCTGGTTGGCGTAGACAAGTTGGGGAGGGTCTCGCATGTATTCGGATACCGTGTGCTGAAGCGCCGTGTCGCCCTCGAAAATCTCCATAGGCAACTGGCCAATGCTCAGCACACCGGACATTTTTCCGGTATCGTCTGTAATGACAAGCATACCCCCCCCTTGTGTGACGAGAAGTTCCCTCGCCTTGATCGCAAGCTCATTGTCGCGCAGGGTGAAAAAGTCCCGGGTCATATGGTGCATGACCTGAGCAGACTTTAGCAGATAGGTTGCCTTGCCGCCTTCAAGGCGCACGCCGCGGTTGGCTAACTGCATGTGGAAGAAGGAGCGCTCGAAAAAGGCGTTTGTGACCATGCTGGAGATAGCCGACGCAATCATTACGGCTATGGTGACATTATAGTCACCGGTGATTTCAAACACGATCAACATAGTGGATATCGGCGCGCCAAGTACCGCTGAAGCAACAGCTCCCATGCCGACCACGGCATATAGGCCGGGGGTGGATGCAAGGGCCGGGAATACAGACCCGGCAGCAATGCCAAATGCTCCGCCGACCATGGCGCCAAGAAACAGGGACGGAGAAAAGACACCGCCGCCAAACCGGCCACCATAAGAGATGATCGTTGCAGCCATTTTGGCGACCACCAATGATATCAGCAGTTCAAAACCATATTCGCCGTTCAGCGCTTTGCTGGTCGCCTCGTAGCCTACGCTTAGAATCTCGGGAAAATAGAGCGCGATAAGGCCGACAAAAAGCCCGGCGATTGCGGGTTGCAGCCAATAGGGAATCCGGTTCAGGCGCACTCTGATCTGGTCCGCCCAGTTCATACCTGACATGAAAATAACTGCAGCGAGGGCTGACACGATGCCGAGAATGAAAAAGGCCGGAAATTCCCAGAAGCTGGTAATGAAATATTCCGCAGTTTCAAATGCGGGGAAATTGCCCAGATGCGCGCGGCTGACAAGTGTACCTGCAATGGCCGCGATAACCACCGGGGCAAACGCATGCAGGGCATAGTGTCCGATGATAACCTCTAGCGCGAAAAAGACGCCAGCGATGGGAGCGTTAAAAGACGCGGCGACCGCTGACGCTACACCACACCCTAGCAAGGTGCGCGCAACTGCGGGGTTGAGGTGTAGTACGCGTGTAATCGCTGCAGCTAGCGTCGCGCCGAGGTGTACCACCGGTCCCTCCCGGCCAAGAGACGCGCCGGACCCGAGCGAAATCACCGTGGTTCCCGCACTCAGCAGGCCTTCACGCAGGCTAAGCTGGCTATTGTTCAGGGCGGCCGCTTCAATCACGTTTGGTACGGCGCGTGTCTGGTGGTTTGGCAAAAAGCGCAGTAACTGTCCGACGGCAAGACCACCAATGACGGGAACAGCCAGCAAATGGTACCAGGGCAAGCTGGCCGCGCCTGTCGCAAGAGCATCTTCATCTGGGCCGAAAGCAAATTGAAGCAGTTCTCCTATGCCGAGATAGAAGGCGATCGCGGCATAGCCGGCCACAACGCCAGTGATGGCCGCAATAACGGTAATCGCGCCAAACTCATAGCCGCCGGAACTAAAAAGTGAGGCTCTGACACGGCGGCGCAGTTTGGAGAGCAGTTTTTTGGTGCGGCGACTGGTCATGCCTGATTTTGCCTCCATCCAGCATGAATAATCGCAGTGTAAAACAGTTGTTTCAGCATATGATGTGTTAACCGGATCAAAATTTGATTTTGAACCTTAGTGTGGCTTTTCAAAAAGGTTAAGAAAATTCGCCCCATGGCTGCCCCATTGATATGTTCGTATCAGCACTCACGCTTGCAATCCTGTGCTCTAATGCGCACTCTTTATTGAAACGGAGAGGTCGAATGAAAATTGGAAAGCCGGGACGGATTGTTTTATGGGTAGTGGGGTCGCTTGCCGCCCTGGTCATTTTGACATCGGCCGTCCTCAGCTTTCTCGACTGGAATCAGTATCGCGGTAAATTGGCTGAATTGGTTTCATCCCGCCTCGGCATGCGTGTTGAGCTCGCCGGGGACATTCGCTTGGGCATACTCCCGCGTCCGTCCATGTCCGCCGAATCAGTTAGGCTGTTACCCGCACAGGAAAGCGCGATTGACCCCGTCGCGACCGCTGAACTCATTGAGGCGAGCCTTGGCCTTGGTGCATTGATCAGGGGAGAGCTTGAAGTGCAGCACTTGGGCCTGCGCGGTATCGCTGTAACCTTGGAAGAGCGCACGGACGGCAGCATTGGCTTGCGCGGCTGGCCAGAAAGTGACGGGCAGGCGGAGGAGAGCAGCGCCCCCGTTCAGATGGACAGGTTGTCGCTGTCGAACAGCGCGGTCACTATTATGTTTGCAGATGGCGGCAAGCGCCAGATCAGCGGCATAAACCTTGAGCTCTCCGGCACGTTGCCATCGGGGCCGCTTGAATGGGAAGGCGGTTTCACCACAGGTGATGAGCGAGTAACAACGTCGGGCAAACTGCGGCCCGGAGCGGATGGTGACATCATGTCGGTCAAGGCCGACATCGGCATTCGCGGTGGTGATGCCGATCTATCAGGTCGTCTGGATCACGACGGATTTACCGGGCGCTTGCAGGTTCAGGGCGCGGAATTCAGTAGTTTCGTATCGGCAATTCAAAGCCTTGCAACGGGTGAGGGCAGCGCGGTGGCGCTCCCTGAGCAGGCATTTGCCCTTGATGTGCAGGTAGAACGCACATCTGGCGTGACCAAGGCGACCTCCCGCACACTGCACATTGGCGACACACATGGCCGGATGGATCTCACACTCGCACCGCGCGGCGGCAAAACGCACGTGGGGGGCACTCTGTCGCTGGGTATTGTTGACCTGGCTCCTTGGCTGGCAGCGACGGAAACAGCGCCGCAAGCTCAGCAGGCCGAAGCAGTCGGCAAAACTGATAGCATGAGCGACTTACCGGTATTTGGCACCGTGGATGTGACAATTGAAGGTATTCAAACACAGGGGGATATTATCCAGCAGGTGGATTTCGCTGTTGGGGTTAATGACAGCGGACCGTTTGTAAGCGACCTGCAAGCCTTGCTGCCAGGCGCGACAAACCTCGTTTTTCTTGGACGCGTCGGCATGAATAAAACCGGCAAAGGCACGCTGACGGTTTCGTCGGGCAACCTGCCAGACCTCCTGCGCTGGGCCGGGTATGACCCGGCAGGGCAGTTGCCTGTCGGGCGTCTGGCTACCGCCGATCTGGACGCGACGGTTACGCTGTCACCTGCCAGTTGGGAAGTTACCGGCATCCAAAGTCGGCTGGATACGACCAACCTCAGCGGTGAAGTGCGTGGTGATTATACCGAGGCATGGCCCGCCAGCGTCGCGCTCACCGCTGACAATATTAACCTCGACGCCTATCTGCCGGAAAATAACGATGAACCGATAGTGTTGCCAGCGCCTTCACTGCTGCAAAGCTTTCCCGCACGGCCAACCAAAGTGGCACTGCGGGCCGGGGCGCTTCAGTGGTCCGGGCAGTCTTTCCAGGATGCACGGGTCAACCTTGAACTTTCACGTGCCGAGATTTCCCTGTCCAGTTTTCATCTTAAAAACCGTACCGGTGCCTTGCAGGTCTCATCCAAGGTGAAGGTAGTTTCCGACAATTGGGAAATGGATACCCAAGCGTCGGTCACGTCTTGGTCTTTTCCTTTCGTGAATGCTGTGATGCCGGATATGCAGGAGTATATCCGGGCAGCGGCACTGAATGGCCTCAACGCGAACGTGCGCATGCAGGGGCCGCTCTCAAAACTCTATGTCACTGCCAATGCCGAGAAGGGTGATGCCAAGAAACTGACTGTTAACGGCATGGTCTCCTACTCGGCAGATAAGCCGGTTAGCTATGATATGCGCGGCACGCTCAAACATAATGATCTCGCACCATTGGCAGTCTTGACCGGGTTTGAATTCAAGGGTGCAGCCCCGGCGAACCTAAGCTTCAGCATCGGGCAAGCCAGCGGCGGCGCGATGGCTGTTGAAGCCAACGGTAGCCTTGCTGGCGGTCAGATGTTGGCTAAGGGTCAGCAGGCTGATCCCAAAAGCACATGGCAGATCAGCTATGATCATCCGACGGCGAAGACAGCAGCCCACAAGTTCCTGCCTATGCTGACCATGCCGTCGCCTAATGCGCCGCTGCGTATCGCCGCCAATGTGACCCTTGCGGATGCTGCATGGTCGGTCGAATCGCTGGATATCAGGAACGGCGATGCCCAGCTTGCAGGCAATGTGGGTGCCGACAGCAAACAGCGGTTGTTCGGCAAGCTGCGCGGCGCAGGTTTTGTGGTTGAAAACCTGATGGGCAACGCTAAAAAACGCGCGACTGCCCCGCAAGCCCCAGAACCTTTCAGGTTTGAGCAGTTGAGCGGCTATACCGGTCAGGTGGACATTGATCTTGATGGCATCACCCTGGCCGGGCAGCGCCTGGCGGCGCCAAATGCCGCGATTACAGCGGGTGATGGCCTGATCCGCATTGACCTTGGAACTTCGGCAAAGCTGAATGGGAACCCCGCGACTTTCGCGGTGGACCTGACGCTTGACGGCACACCAAAGATGAACGGCAAGATCAACCTTCAGGACTTTGACATTGCAGCATTGCTGCTGTCGGAAGGGTTTGGCAAGATCGCCAATGGCACCGCGTCCTTTGTGCTGGATTTTCAGGCGGCGGGCGAGACGCCCGAGGCGATGGTGTCTGGCCTGCGCGGTCAGGGCAAGATTACCGGCAATGCTGGTGCGCTTAATTTCCTCAGTGTGCCATCACTTGTGCGCCAGATGTCGCAGGCGGATACACCGACTGCTTTTCTGTCATCGATTGGAGGTTTCCTGAGGCAGGGAACAACCAGCTATGCCAAACTTGAGACCAGCTTTACACTGGATAGCGGCGTAGCGCTGGTGGAGGCGTTCACTGCTGCGGGGCCATGGGGCGCACTTGATCTTGACGGGCAGGTAAACTTCCCGCAAAGCCTGCTGGACCTCAAGGGAAACCTTAACCTCACCAGCCCTGAGGACGCGCCGGTTATTCCGGTGAAATACTCTGGCGCGCTCAACAACCCGTCCGCCAACTGGACCAGCCGTGCGCTTGAAAGTTTTGTTCTGTCGGGTATCGAACGCAAGCTTAGAGGCGCGATATTCAAGGAACAGCAGAGCCGCGAGAGTGATAACGGGCAGGTGACGGAAAATCCGGCGGGTGCTGTATTTGGCCGTGCGTTTGGCTTTCTGAATAAACTCAAGGAGCAGCAGGAAGAACAAAAGCGCAATGAGGAAGAGGCAAGACGAAAAGCTCAGGAGCAGAAAGAGAAAAACGACAGCGGGACTTAATCTCCTCGCTGTTCCCGCTCAAGAGATTGAAGAACAAAGGCGCGGATGGCACCAGAGAGCGAGCCATCGCGTGCTTCATCAATTTGGCGCACGAGTTCATTGACCGAGAGGCCGCGTCCCTGCGCAATGCGCCGCAGGTGCCGCCAGAAACAAACCTCGAGCGAAATGGACGTGCGGTGGCCTGCGAGGGTCACTGAGTGCTTTTCAAGCTTGGCGTCTGAAAGGTCATACATGCGCCCATGTTGCACTCGTGCGCTTTTGCGTCAAGCTGCTTGACGGAAGCCTGACTTCACAATAAGAACAAAAAAAGAACAAAAATGTGCGAGGATAGGATTTCCCTGTGGAGCCACTGAAAAATTACTTCAATGAAACCCTTATAGAACAGACAGCAGCGATTTTCAGCCGAGATGATGCCGGGTTTGATCAGGCCCGTTTCACGGAGATCGCGACCGACGGCCTTGAACGGCTGGAACTCAAGGCGAGGGTGGAACAGATCATGCGGGCGCTGGATGCGACCCTGCCGACTGACTTCGATGTGTTCGCTGATAGGGTGCTGGCAAGTTTGCATAAAAGCGAAGATCCGAGCGGCGAGGGACTGAGCTTTGACGGTAGCGGTTTGATGGGGTTTGCTGCCTGGCCGGTGACCGAACTTGTCGGCAAACGTGGTATTGCTGAGCCAGAGAAGGCGTTGCCGCTGCTGAAGGAAGTGACCAAACGTTTCACTGCGGAATTTGCCATTCGCCCGTTTCTGGTTTCGCACCGCGACTATACGCTCTCTGTCCTGAACGGTTGGGTCGAGGACAGAAACCGGCATGTAAGACGGTTGGTGAGTGAAGGCACTCGTCCGCGGTTGCCGTGGGGTATTCGCCTGCATGACTTTGTCGTGGACCCTACGCCCATCATGCCGTTTCTGGCTGCGCTGCGCGATGACCCGGAGGAGTATGTACGGCGGTCTGTTGCCAACAGTCTCAATGATATCGCCAAAGACCACCCTGATCATGTCAGTGCAATTGCGTCAGACTGGATACAGGGCGCGGGCCGAGACCGTGAACGGCTGCTGCGGCATGCGTGCCGCACGCTTATCAAGGCCGGTCACACGGGGGCGCTTGATGCATTTGGCTATACGCCGCTTGATGGTCTGTCGTGCGCGCTGACCATTAAAACACCGCATGTTACCTATGGTGAAGCGCTTGAGTTTGAAATCGATCTGAAAGGCGATGCGGCAGGCAAACCCCTGATGCTTGATTATGCCATTCATTTCGTGAAAGCTGGTGGCGAGCGCACGCCAAAGGTTTTCAAGTGGAAAGATACCAAAATGAACACGTCGCGGCTGTCCGCCGCCAAGCGTCATGTCATCAAGCCTATAACGACGCGGCGGTATTATGCCGGGGAGCATCTTGTAGAAGTTTTTGTGAACGGCCATTCCATGGCGTCTTCCCCCTTCGTCCTTGAAAAGCCCGAGTAAACAGAAACGCTTAAGCGAGCCTTCTGATGAAGGTCAGCAATTCTCGCTTGTATAATGAATAGTTATATAGCAATTTAGCTATATGGCTATGATTCTAAATGTTGAGGCCGGACTTAAAGCGCTGGCCAGCGACAAGCGCCTGTTGGTGCTGGAGCTTTTGAAAGACCCGGTGGGTAACTTCCCGCCGCAGGTAGATGGTGATCTGAAGGTGGACGGTGTCTGCGCTAACTGGTTGACCGAGCGTCTTGCGGTAAGCCAACCAACCGCTGCGCGGCATCTGAAGGTGCTGACGGACGCCGGGTTCATCATTCCCACCCGCAAAAAGGGCTGGGTCTTTTACCGCCGGGATGAGGATGCCATCAACCGGTTTAAAATGGCGATACGCGAGGAAATCTGACATGGACGGAACCTATAAAAAGGAACTGCAAACCGCCGCCGCGCTGGCGCAGGAGTATCTTGCTCAGGTGCTGAACATGCCGGTGTTCCCGGGCGCTGAAGCGCGTGAAGGTCTGGGTGCATTCGATGAAGCTTTGCCTCAGACCGGTGAGGACGCGGTAGCAACGCTGGAACTATTGCACAGCGCCGGTAGCCCAGCCACGACCGCCACCACCGGCGCACGGTATTTTGGCTTTGTGGTTGGCGGTGCACTGCCCGCAAGCACCGCCGCCAACTGGCTGGCCACTGCATGGGACCAAAGCCCGTCTTCGGAAATGAACTCTCCCGCTGCCGTGAAGGTCGAGACTGTCGCGAACCGCTGGCTGCTCGATATTTTGGGCTTGCCGGCTGACGGTGGCGTGGGCATGACAACAGGGGCGACCATGGCCAACTTCACCGGCCTTGCGGCGGCGCGCACAGCACTTTTGTCCCGTAAAGGTTGGGACGTTGAAGTGCAGGGGCTATATGGCGCGCCGGAAATCAGGGTGCTTGTGTCCGAAGAGGTACATGTCACGGTGGAGAAAGCCCTTGCCATGCTTGGTTTTGGCAAAGGCAGGGTAACCCGTGTGCCGACAGACTCCAATGGCGCCATGCGGCTTGATCAGTTGCCTGCGCTAGATGATATGAGCATTGTATGCACGCAGGCTGGCAACGTGAACTCCGGCGCGATTGACCCGATTGGGGGCATCGCGCGGCGGGCGGAGAAAGCTGGAGCATGGGTGCATGTGGACGGTGCTTTCGGTCTGTGGGGCAAGCTTCTCAAAGAACATGCGGCGCTGTTCGAAGGCGTTGAGCAGGCGCACAGTTTTGCGACCGATGCACACAAATGGCTCAATACGCCCTATGACTGCGGTGTGGTGATCTGCCGCGATGCGCAAATGTTGCAGCAGGCGATGGCGACGGTTGCGCCCTATTTCCGTGAAGATGGCGCCTACGCACCCAAGGATATGGTGCCGGAGTTTTCCCGCCGGGCGCGTGGTGTGGAAGTATGGGCCGCCCTCAGGACACTGGGCCGCGACGGCGTGACTGATATGATCGCCCGTTGCTGCGCCCATGCACGGCGTTTTGCCAGCGGCCTTGAGGCGCTTGGTTTTGATGTGCTCAATGACGTGGTGCTTAATCAGGTTGTGGCCACCATCGGCACGGCTGAGCAACTGGCCGCCATTCGCGCCCATGTGGAAGCATCCGGCGAATGCTGGTTTGGCCCCACGGTATGGAAAGGCAGGCACGCGATCCGCATCAGTGTTTCAAGCTGGCGCACGACCGAGGCAGATGTTGACCGCTCGCTCAGGGCGATTGCGGCAGCGAAACAGGCAGTGCTGGGGAATTAGCAGATATTTTCAGGCCGCCAGAAGCATATGCCGCGTTCGGCATAATCTGCGCCCATGCGTTTGTAGAGGTTGATGGCACCTGTGTTGTCGGTGTTGACCTGCCATTTCACCGGTGCTTTCATCTTTTTGCCGATTTTGCCCACCGCTTTCAGCAGGCTGGTGCCGATGCCAAGGCCCCGGGCGGCTGGGCTGACATAGAGGTCATCCAGCTCAATGATGGTACTGCCGGTCCAGATATGAAAACGCGTGATATAGGTCGCAATCCCGACCGGCTGGCCTTCATGTTCGGCGATCAGAACATGAAAGGCGGGCGTTTCGCCGAACGCCGCCGCGGTAAAACCGGCTTCGCTTATTTTGAGGTAATCAGCTGCATTTTCATGGTCAGCGAGGGCGCACACCAGGCTGTAAGCCGCTGTGGCATCCGCGCGTGTCGCCTGTCGAATGGTGGCCTGCAATGTGTATGCCCTTTTGCCTAGAGGTTCTTGAAAAAATCATTACCCTTGTCGTCGACAACGATAAAGGCAGGGAAGTCTTCAACCTCAATGCGCCATACCGCCTCCATGCCGAGGTCTTCAAAGTCCAGGACTTCCACCTTGCGGATATTGTTTTTAGCCAAAATAGCTGCCGGGCCGCCGATGGAGCCTAGGTAAAAACCACCATTTTCATGGCACGCCTTGGTCACATCGCGGGAGCGGTTACCCTTGGCAAGGCTGATCATGCTGCCACCCAGTTTCTGGAACGGGCCGACATAGCTGTCCATGCGGCCGGCGGTCGTCGGGCCGAACGAGCCCGAGGCATAACCTTCCGGTGTTTTGGCAGGACCAGCATAATAGATGATATGATCTTTGAAATAGGCGGGCATTTCCGCGCCGTCTTCCAGCATGGCCTGAATGCGGGCGTGCGCCAGATCGCGCGCCACAATGATGGTGCCGGATAAGCTTAGCCGCGTCTTGATCGGATATTGCGTCAGCGTCGCGAGAATATCCTTCATCGGGCGGTTAAGATCAATCTTGACCACTTCCTGCGACAGGTGGTCGTGCTCCACGTCGGGCATGAAGCGCGCAGGGTCGGTCTCAAGCTGCTCAAGGAACACGCCGTCCTTGGTGATCTTGCCTTTGGCCTGGCGGTCTGCCGAGCATGACACACCGATGCCCACAGGCAAGCTGGCGCCATGACGCGGCAGCCGGATGACCCGCACGTCATGGCAGAAATATTTACCGCCAAACTGCGCACCGATGCCCATCTGCTGGGTCATTTGGTGGATCTGCTGTTCCATGTCAACGTCACGGAAGGCCCGGCCTGACGCATCGCCTTCAGTTGGCAGTTCATCATAGTAACGCGCGGAGGCTTTTTTGACCGTGGCTAAATTCTGCTCCGCCGACAGACCGCCGATGACAATGGCAAGGTGGTAGGGCGGGCAGGCTGCAGTGCCGAGCGTTTTGATCTTCTCTTCAAGGAAGGCCAGCATGCGGTCTTCTCGCAGGGTTGCTGGCGTCTGCTGAAAGAGGAAGGTTTTGTTCGCGCTGCCGCCACCTTTGGCGAGGAACAGGAACTTATATTCATTACCTTCACTGGCGTGGATATCGATCTGCGCCGGGGTGTTGTTCTTGGTGTTCACTTCCTTGTACATGGACAAGGGTGCCATCTGGCTATAGCGCAGATTAGTCTCGGTATAGGTACCCATCACCCCTCTTGTCAGGGGTGCTGCGTCACTGCCGTCGGTCCAGACATGCTGGCCCTTGGTACCAACAATGATGGCTGTACCGGTGTCCTGACAGCTTGGTAACACGCGGCCAGCGGCAATATTGGCATTCTTGAGCAGTTCCTTGGCAACAAAGCGGTCGTTTTCGCTGGCTTCGGGGTCCTTGAGGATGCTGGCGAGTTGCTCAAGGTGGCTGGTACGCAGCAGATGTGCAATGTCCGCCATGGCTTTGCGGGCAATGAGTTCAAGTGCCTTGTCATCTACCTTGAGGATCTCGCGGCCATCTACCTCGATCGTTGAAACATGATCGGATGTTAGCTTGCGATAGGTGGTTTTGTCTTTGCCCAGCTGGAACAGGTCGCTGTATGTCCAGTCGCTCATGAAGGATGCCTCATTATTCTGCTGTTCGCATATGCGGAAGGTCGGATATCACAGTGTGTGAAGGGCGCAAGCGCCCACCACAGGAGCTGTTGGCCGTTATTTTTTGCGGAAAGCGTCGAGCGTGACGACATTATTGTCGCCGCCTGTTGGCTCGGGCTTGTCGCCTTGAGGATTGTCTGGCTCGTCCTGATTGTCGGGCGTGGGCGCCGCGTCGTCATAATCGGCGGTGATATCCTTGTCGAACGCTTCATCATGTTGGTCCGGTTCGCCGTCGTCGTCTTCGAACTCGGCGTCCTCATGAAACTGAAGGGCAAACTGAACACTGGGGTCGACAAAACCGACAACCGCATCAAACGGAATACGCAGGTGCTCCGGCTTCTGATTAAAAGAAAGTCCAACCATGAAATGATCTTCCTCAACCTTCAGGCCCCAGAATTTGTGCTGCAGCACAATGGTCATTTCCTCGGGAAAGCGGCTGACAAGGTGAGCGGGAATATCCACGCCTTCGGCCTGTGTTTTGAAGGCGATATAGAAATGGTGTTCACCCATAAGGCCATCTTTTTCTGTATCTTTAAGTACAGCACGCACAACGCCGCGCAGGGCATCCTGCACTTTAGCGTCATAGTCGATGTAGGTTTCAGACATACCGAGCCTAGCTCCCGTTACAATACATACGGTTTTCGGTTCTTATAGTGCCAAGGTGTCACGGGGTGAAGGGGAAAATCAGAGTTTCTCCAGCGCAGATAGCATATCTGGCAAACAAAGTGTGCCACAAAAGCACGAAAAAAAAGCAGCACGGTGCAAAAAGACTTGTTTGGGTTGTAGGATACTAACGCTATGGTGAATAAAAATAGGCTATGGTTTACATCGGCTTACATATCCAAACGAAGTGCCTTTTTGGTGTTTCCTATTGCAGCCGCTTCTATCTGGGGTGGATGGCGTTGCTGCTGACAGGCTTGAGGTAGGGTAGAGTGTATCAGGTGTCCACGGAACTCGAATATTTTAGACTGGCGATGGATTTTATCGACAAGTCAAAAAGGGCGAAAAGCCTGACAGCGCTGGGAGAAGCGTTTCAGGCGACGAACCGCCAATTGGGTTTTGAGCATTATGCCTGTATCTCCTCAGTGGAGTTTGGGGCAATGCCTGAAGGCGCTGTGTTTCTGGCCGACTATCCTTCAGATTGGTCCAATTATTATCTTGAGGAACATTTTGGTCGTGCAAGCCGGGTTTTGCAGGTTTCGCTGAAGGAACACATGCCGTTCAGTTGGGATAGCTCCGGCACCATTCTGAGCATGAAGGATGACCCTGATCCCGCGGCATCAGATGGCTTGCTTTATGGAATAACTGTACCCGTCCATATTGTTGGAGCTTTCCCTGGTACGGTCAATGTCATTGGGCACGCACGTGATATCACGTCTGCGGCAGAACATTCTGTTCACTTGATGGGAGTCTATTTACATGATGCCGCTCTCCGCCTGGCTAAAAAGGAGGGTCGCGAGACGCGCCCCCTTATCAGGCTGACGCCAAGGGAGCGCGAATGTTTGCAATGGGTTGCTGCGGGCAAAACCGATTGGGAGATATCCAGCATCATTTCGATCGCTGAACGAACTGTTCACAATCACATAGAAAGCGCCAAGGCTAAACTGGAGGTAAATTCACGGGTACAGGCCGTGGTAAAAGCTTTTCTTAGCAATTTGATTTACTGAGGCGCACGCTCCGGTTTATAAAATGAGGCAGCTTACATCGGTTGCTGTAAGGTTCGACCTGTCCGAACATCGGTAGTGGGTGCAGTTTCATGCGCTTTGGTCATCGGGCAGCTTGGGGACGGCGGGTATGGGCCGCCAATCAGGGGACGGGGTAACATTGGGCGATCTTCAGAGCTTTCAGGTTGCACTCGAGTTCATTGAGGCGGCAAAAAAGGCTGATAACCTTGACCTTTTGGGCCGGCTTTTTCAAGCGGCTGCAGAAAAACTCGGCTTTGCGAATTATGCATGCGTTTCCTGTCTCGAGTTTGACGCGCTACCGGAGGATGCTGTCTTTCTCGCACACTATCCCGAAGACTGGACGAAGTATTATCTCGACAAAAAATATGATCGGATCGATCGTATTCTGCAGGTTTCACTTGGTTCCAGTATGCCCTTCAACTGGGATCACGATACCGTGGTTAATGGCCGCACCAGTGATCAGCAACGGTTCTTTGATGAAGCGGAGGACGCGGGACTGGTGTATGGCGTGACCGTCCCCATTCATGTTGTGGGGGCTTATCCGGGTGCCGTCAACGTCGTTGGCGAATTCCATCAAAATGACCCCGCAGTGGAGCATGCCTTGTATTTGATGGGCGTTTACATGCATGACTGTGCCGTCAAGCTAGGGGAAGACAACAGCTTTACCGGCATGCCCCGCCGGGATCTCAGCCCGCGGGAGTTGGAATGTCTAAAGTGGGCATCATCGGGAAAAACCGATTGGGAGATCTCCGGCATCTTGAGTATTGCCGAGCGAACGGTGCATGCGCATATCGAAAATGCAAAACGAAAGCTGGGCGTTCACACGCGTCTGCAGGCTATTGTCAAAGCCTTTTTGTCCAGCAATTACTACTTTAAGTAAATTTTACGCAATCTATCAAAAAAACCTAGTCTGATTAGCCGATAGCGACCTGCAGCGGGATTTCAGATCATCAAGCCACCGAAGCAAGCAGGGGGGCTGATATGATCCACGTTGTGAGTGCTCATAACAGGGGCGAGTATAAAAGTTATCTGCGACAGATGTGGCAGCAACGCTATGACGTCTTTGTAGAGAAAATGGGATGGAGCCTGGATTGTGCCGATGGTGTGGAGCGCGACCAGTTTGACCGTCTCGATACTGTATATCTTCTGTGCATAGATGACGCGGGCAGACTTAAAGGCGGAATGCGGCTACTGCCCACGACAAAACCTCACCTGATGAGTGAACTATTCTCAGGTCTCTGCGCTGACGGCGTACCGGCGGGCGAGACGACATGGGAAATATCACGATTTTACAGCCTGACCGGCCGGCACATGATGTTGGAGCGGGACAAAACAGCCTCTGAGCTGATTTGCGGACTCTACGAATACGCTCTTGCGAACGCGATCGAGAAAGTGAGTTGTGTTGCCAGCATGGTGCTTTTCCCAACTATTTTGAAAGCCGGTTGGGATGTAACCCCACTGGGCCTTCCCACGGTAACTGATGAAGAAGTTATTCTGGCGTTTCTTATCGATCTGAACAGGCGTGATTATAAGACGGTCGCGCGCAACCGGAAAATTGCGGGCAGTGTGTTGTATACGCCGTGCCTGCGGGAAGAGCAGTGGGAGATTGCGGTATGACTATTGCCGATGCACAGAATGGGCTCTCGGAGCCCTCCATCGTTAACAAAGTGGCGGACCAGATATTTTTCCTGTTTGCACAGCTTGATCCCGCACAGGTCGAAGCCATTGTTGAGCGCGTGGAGTTCGCGATAGGGGCTCCCCCCGGAGATGCCATCACCGCCATCGGCTCGAATGCACGGCGTTCAGTGATTGAGCAGGCCGTGGCCCGCCTTTTGTATGCGGTTGTCGGCCTCCCTTACGCGGATATCATGTTTGCACTGACCTACGCCGAGACCCAGGCGATGATTGTTGGTGCGTGCGATGAAATCGAGGCGCAGGTGAACTACTGCTAGAATTTTGAAGACTCTGGTATCTCTGTTCGGATTTCAGGACCCTGAACAGGGAATTAGACCGCCGAGCCGGGTGTGGTGACCCGCGCTCGGCGGTTCTTATTCGGGTCAGCATATTAGAAGCGTGGGGGGATAAAGTGGGCCGTTCTGTTGCTAGGTGGCCCAACCCCCACCTGATAGAGTCAACTATCAGGAATTTATAAATGTAGTTCGTGTGACTGCTTACGCAGCAACAGCGAACTCGACGTTGTTGTCGTTAGCATTTATTAATGGTGGCCCATTACAGCGGTGCCATCCTGGGCGAAAAGCAAACATCTTTCGATACACGTCGATCCTGGTTCGCCCCCGTCAGCAAAGGTCAGAATTTCTCTCTCTGGCCGTTCCTGGTGGAGGCGCCGGGCACTGCCCCCGGGTCCGCAATACGTACTCAACGCGCCGTTTATCGCCATAGCTGGAAAACCAGCAAGACGGATATAAGCATAGTTTGCGGCAATTTAAAGCCCTATCGCGCCGGGGCTTTATTTTTCTGATTCGAGTCAAAGGCCGGTTTATGTCATAATAGTTCCGACTTGTGACTAATTGAGAGGAGATCTGATCATGAAGGAACAAGGGCATTGGGAATGGTCGAATGAGACCGGTCCCCGCGGCAATCTGCGCGAAGCAGTCGCCCTTTTTGACACCGAAGAGAATATGCAGGCCGCTGTGGATGATCTGGAAAGCCACGGTTTTTCAAACGCGGCCATATCCCGGCCTGTCCCTCCGGAAGAGGTGGCGGCGGCCATTCATCAGCCGGTTTTTGACACGGCGGACCTGGAGGATAACGCCGGAGTGCCGCGTGAGCCAGTGGATGACAATAACAGCCGTACCGGAATCACGATGGTGGCTGTATTGACACCACTTTACCTGTTGCTATTGGCGGGAGCTGCTTTTGCCGCAGGCCATGGGCTTGGGACCTGGGAAGCGATTGTTTTGATTGTCGGATTGGGGGCTCTGGGTGTGGTTGGTGCTGGGTTCTATGTGACCAAACTCGTTAGCGAGAGGCGGGCGCGTATTCAGGCGGAAAAATCGCTGGGCGGATTATTGTTGTGGGTTCGCACCGGAAGTCAGGAACAGGAACGGCGCGCGCTTGAAATATTACGCCGCCACGCTGGCCGCGACGTGCATTTGCATGGACCACCCCTGTTGCAATAGCGCCGCTGCCGTAAGCTGTGTGGCTGACCGACTGGACGTTAGACTGCTCTATTTTTGCCAACCTGTGCCCCGGCTATTGCCTCCGGGCGGTGGTCGTCCTATAGCTTTGGTGTACATTATTTCACAAGTCTGGCTGTATCAGGGGGCAACATGCGGCAATATCTTGAGCTGCTTCAACGTATCCGCGATGAGGGAGTTTATCGTGGTGATCGCACCGGCACAGGAACCTATAGCGTCTTTGGTCATCAGATGCGGTTCAAGCTTGCAGACGGTTTTCCCTTAGTAACAACCAAAAAGCTGCACCTGAAGTCGATTATTCACGAGCTTCTATGGTTCATTGCAGGCGATACCAATATCAAATACCTCAAGGATAATGGTGTCTCTATCTGGGATGACTGGGCCGATGAGAAAGGCGATCTCGGGCCGGTTTATGGACACCAGTGGCGCAGTTGGCCGACACCGGACGGCCGCAAGATAGACCAGATCACAGCCCTTATTGAGCAGATCAAGAATAACCCCAACAGTCGCAGGCTTATCGTCTCGGCCTGGAATGTTGCGGATGTGGACAATATGGCCCTGCCTCCATGTCACTGTCTATTTCAGTTCTATGTTGCGGACGGTAAACTTTCCTGCCAGCTCTATCAGCGTAGTGCGGATGTCTTCCTTGGTGTGCCTTTCAATATTGCCTCCTATGCTTTGCTGACACATATGATGGCACAGGTAACCGGGCTTGAGGTTGGCGATTTTATACACACATTTGGCGACGCACATCTCTACAGTAATCATCTGGAGCAGGCAGACCTGCAAATCAGTCGCGAGCCGCATCCGCTACCAAAGCTTTGGCTGAATCCGGTCATTGACGATCTGTATTCTTTCACATTTGATGACATCCGGATTGATGATTACAACCCTCATCCGCATATCAAGGCTGCTGTAGCGGTTTAGGCGAAAGGGGCCGAATCCGTGGCACGGGAAAATGATATAGACTTTCGTCAAATCGCGCTGCTGGTTGCGGTCACGGCTATCGGCGCGATTCTCTCCTGGTCTGCAACCCGTGAAAGTGTACGCTCTGCCAATGAAGAAGCCCGTGCCCGGTTTGAATCAACAGCGGCGCTCTATGTCAACCGGATCAAGAACGAGCTTGATCATGGACTTGACGCCTCCGAGGATTTGTTTCGCTACTACGAAGCCTATGAGGATTTTGATGCCGAAACCTTCGAAAGGCTGGTCTCTACATCAAGCGGACTACACCGCAACCGTAAGCTGGTTGGCGTCGTTATAGCGGTTAACGAGGATAGCGAGGCAGGTTATCTTGGTTATGCGCGTTCCAAGTATGCCGGGGCCTATCAACTTAAGTCTGCGATTGAACCGGCTTCAGCCGCCTATCAGGACGCGCGAAAGTTTCCGCTGCTTTACGCCTGGTCATCTGATCTTAAACAGCAGGAGCGTTGGAAGGGGGTCAACCTCGGAGCACATGCCGACCTGAATGCCTTTTTCGAGGAAATGCTGAGGCTGGATCGTCCGGGCGGCATCTTGTTGCCGAAGCATGGGGCAAAGGAAACAGGCTGCGTTTTACTGGCTTTTCCGTTCCGGCGAAGTCGCGAAAATGCCAGTGGTCTGGTCGTGCAACTGATTGATTTGCCAAAAATGGCACGGTTCGCGCTTGAGGCAGACCGCCTTGTTGGTCTGAATGCGAGTTTTTTATCGCAATGGGCGGATGGCGATCGTCGGCAACGTGTCGAGATCATTGACTGGAAACTTTCAGACGAGGGTATGCCGTCAGACACACCGCGGCCTTGGGTTAGTGCGCAGGATATGCAGGTTGGTGCGTATACGTGGCAGGTTACGCCATGGGCCCATTACATTGGTTTCAAAGTTGACTATAGCGCGGCTTTCCTTACTGCCGGGGTCAGTGTTGTACTGACCGCACTGGTGATCTTTATCGTCTGGTCGCAGTCACAGCGTGCCAAGCGGGTTGTAGAGATCGTGAACCGGCGAACACGTGCGCTTAAGGAGGCGCACGAAGAGCTGGAGCAGCACTACAAGCTGCTGCAAAACCTTAACCGGGACGTTGAAGAGGCGCGCCGCTCGGCAGAGACTGCCAACCGGGCGAAGTCCGAATTTCTGGCGACCATGAGTCACGAGTTGCGTACTCCCCTGAATGCAATTCTGGGCTTTTCCCAGCTGCTGCAGGAGCAAGCGCTTGGGAGCATTGGCGACAAGCGCTATGTAGAATACGCACGGGATATCAATTCCAGCGGCACGCATCTCCTATCGATTATCAACGACATTCTTGATCTCGCGAAACTTGAAGCTGGTAAAATCCGCATTGAACATAAAGTGTTGTCAACGCGACTTCTGGCCGAAGGGGCGATTGCTCTGCTCAATCAGCAGGCGTCAGTGAAAGGCATCAAACTTGAGACCGAGTTTGCGGATAATATGCCGGATAAAATATATGGTGATGAGCTGCGTCTTCGCCAGATCCTGATCAACCTCGCTTCCAACTCTATCAAATTCACCAACCAGGGTAGCGTGACCATAAAACTGCGCCCCGAACCCTTTCCCAGTGGCCGGCCTGGTTGGCTGTTGGAGGTGCACGACACAGGTATTGGCATTCCGCAGGAGAAGCAGGACACGCTCTTTGACCGTTTCACGCAGGTTGACGCTGCCTTGTCGCGCCGTCATGGGGGCGTGGGGCTGGGTCTCGCGATTTGTCGGGAGTTGGTTGACCGTATGGAGGGTAAAATCAGTGTTGCCAGTACGGAAGATGTGGGAACCGTCATGCGCGCGCACCTGCCACTTGAAGAGCCCATGAATTCAGACGATGACGATGGCATGATATAAAGTTCAGTTCAGTAAGGAGTATAAGGCTGTGATATCAATGATTGTGGCGATGGCATCTAATCGTGCGATTGGCAAGGGCAATGACCTGCCGTGGCACTTGCCGGCGGATCTCCAGCATTTCAAGGCCGTGACCATGGGGAAGCCGATGATCATGGGGCGAAAGACGTTTGATAGTATCGGCCGGCCGTTACCGGGGCGACGGACTATTGTGGTAACCCGCGACACGGCTTGGCATACAGATGGCGTGGACGTGGCTTATTCGCTTGAACGCGCCATCGAACTGGCGGAGACGGTGGACGAGGTCATGATCGTGGGCGGGGCACAGATCTACCAGCAGGCCTTGCCACACGCTGACCGTCTGTATGTTACAGAAGTTGGCCTTGAGGTTGATGGCGACGCCTTTTTTCCGGTCTTTGATACAACAGAGTGGCGGGAGACTGAACGCAGGGACTTTCCAGCCGAAGGCGAGACCCCAGCGTACGGGTTTGTCACCTATGACCGCAAGTCGTGATTAGCGCGTCTGGTCATCTGCGATTCGCCGTGGAGCCATTCTTCCTTGCTGAGACGCGAAACCGGATACTACCGCGTTAGGCTTTTGGCGATCTGGCCGGCGATGGCGTGATAAGCGCGGGCTGGTTGTCCGTCAGGTTCCTGCATGATGACCGGTGTGCCTGCATCGGCGTTTTGTCGCACGCTCATCTCCAGCGGAATGCCGCCAAGGAAAGAGCATCCCAGGACGTTGGCTGTTTCCTGCGCGCCGCCGTGGCCAAAGATATCCGAGGCCTCACCGCAGTGCGGGCAGATGAAAGTGCTCATATTTTCAATGATGCCGAGAATGGGCACATCAACCTTGCGGAACATCGCGAGGCCCTTGCGGGCGTCAATAAGGGCGAGATCCTGCGGTGTGGTGACAATCACAGCCCCGGTAAGCGGTGCCTGTTGCACCATGGTAAGCTGCACGTCACCAGTACCGGGCGGCATATCGACGACAAGCACATCCAGTGGCCCCCAGGCCACGTCGCGCAACAACTGCTGCGTTGCTCCCATGACGCGCGGGCCACGCCATACCACGGGTTGGTCAACATCAATCAGAAAGCCGATGGACATCAGCTTGATCCCATGAGCGACAAGCGGTTGGATAACCTTGTTTTTGATCTCAGGGCGCTCATCTACTCCCATCAGCATCGGCAGGGAGGGGCCAAAAATATCCGCGTCCATGACACCCACTTTCAGGCCTAAAGCCTTCAGGGCAAGCGCCAGGTTGACTGACGTGGTGGATTTTCCCACGCCGCCTTTGCCGCTGGCTACCGCAATAATATGTTTCACCCCGGGAATTTCGACCGGTGTTGGCGGCGCTTTGCCTCGTGGGGCAGCGGGTGCTGCAGCCTGTGAGGGCTTTCTGTTGGCGGTGACAATGGCGTTGGCGGCATTGATTTCCTCTACCGAGGTTGCAGCTTTTTCTACACCCAGGCGCAACGCTTCCATGTCCGCCGGTGGCGTGTCGCCAAAGTCGAGAATAATACCGGCCTTGTCGCCATCGATTACTACAGCACTGACGATCCCAGCGGCGACAATCGAGCGTCCATCAGGGGTGTGGACGGCGTGCAGAGCATCCTCTACAGCCTTTTTTAAAATCTCTTTTGGGGAATTCGACATAAAAACCTCGCAAATCAGCGAAAAACCGGGCCAAATTGTCCTGCAGGCGTTGCAGCGGCAGGAGGGGTACCATATATAGTCTAGCAAGACACGGTCTTTCTGTTCACATTGAAACAGATGAGTTCTGAGGCGCTGATGCGCAATAGGGGAGAATTTTATGCCTTGGCAAAATAACGGCGATGGTGGACGTCCCAATCCTTGGGGTAACGGTCCGCGTCGCGGTGGTGGCGGTGGTGAGCCACCGAATATTGACGATTACATCCGCAAAGGACAGGAGCGTATCAAGTCTGCGCTGCCGGGTGGCGCAGGCCCCATGGCGTCGCTTGGGCTTTTGGTGGCAGCGATTTTGTATCTTGCCTTCGGGGTTTATTTCGTTGGCACTAACGAGCAAGCAGTTGTCCTGCGCTTTGGCAAATGGGTCGACTCGGCTGGCCCGGGAGCGCATTTCCATTTTCCGATCATCGAGGATGTCGAAGTTCGCGGCGTGACAGACGAGAAGGCAGTCTCGATTGGTAGTCGTACCCAGCAGGATAGCCGCCGGGCAAACGGTCGTCAGCGCTTTGCGACCCTTGACGAAAGTCTGATGCTGACACAGGACGAAAATATCGTTGATGTACGTTTCAACGTCGTGTGGCGCATCAAGGATCTGGGAAACTACCTGTTCCAGCTCGAAGATCCGGAGGGTACCATCAAAGCGGTGTCCGAAAGTGTCATGCGCGAGATTGTGGGGAAAACCCGCATCACGCCAATTATTACAACGGCCCGTGGTCAACTTGAGCAGGAAGCGCTGGACGGTATTGAAGACACACTTGATTCTTATAATGCTGGCGTTGATATCCTGCGCGTACAGATTATCGAATCTGAGGCACCTTCTGAGGTGAAAGATGCTTTCCTCGACGTGCAGCGTGCTGAGGCAGATCAGCAACGTTTCAAGAACGAAGCCGATGCCTATAGCAATAAGGTCGTCCGTGAGGCCGAAGGTCAGGCAGACCGTATGGTCCAGATCGCGGAAGCGTACCGGGCCCAGACCGTCGCGCGTGCCCAGGGTGAGGCTGCCCGGTTCCTCTCGGTTTACAGTGAATATGTCGCTGCGAGAGATGTAACCAAGAAACGCATCTATCTGGAAACGATGGAGGAAATCCTGTCCGGTATGGATAAAGTGGTTATTGACGGTAAAGCCGGTTCTGGTGTTGTGCCTTATCTGCCGCTTGACCAGCTAGGCACCAAAAAATCCAATTCTAAAAGCGGGGGGGAATAAGCCATGGGTCCCAAAGGAATAATCGGCCTTGTTCTTCTGAGTGCAATCGTCATTACCGGTTACAACAGTGTTTTTCAGGTTGATGAACGTAATCAGGCCATCGTGGTCAAGTTCGGTGAGCCCAAACGCACGGTGACCGAGCCTGGCTTGAAGTTTAAAGTGCCGTTTGTTGAGCAGGTTATCTTCCTCGATAAACGCATCCTGAGCCTCGACGTGCCGCCACAGCAGGTAATGGCAAGCGATCAACGTCGCATTGTGGTTGACAGTTTTGCGCGGTACCGCATTGTTGATCCGCTGAAGCGCTATCAGGCTGCCCGTACGGATGCGGGGGCTGAAAGTCTGCTCGAAAACGCAATGGAGTCGACCGTTCGGCAGGTGTTGGCACAGGAACCGATGGCTGAAACCGTATCCGGCCAACGGGCTGCGCTTATGACACGCATCAGTGAGCTAACCAACGAACGCGCCAAGACCTTTGGTCTTGAGGTGTTGGATGTGCGTCTGAAACGCGTGGATCTGCCAGCAGAAAACAGCGAGGCCATTTTCCGCCGTATGGAAACAGAGCGTCAGCGGGAAGCGATGGAAAAACGGGCCAGCGGCCAGCGTGATGCGGTGATAATCCAGGCAACAGCCGACAGGCAAGTGGCCGAGCTCATTGCAGAAGCTGAGCGCAAGTCCCAAACTATTCGCGGTGAGGCGGATGGGAAAGCTGTGAAGATTTTTGCAGAAGCGTTTGGCAAGGATGAAGAGTTCTTCGAATTCTACCGTACTATGCAAGCTTACAAAAAAGCGCTCGGCACAGATGACACCCGGCTTGTGCTGTCGCCGGATAGTGAGTTTTTCAAACTGTTTATGAATGAAAACGGCACATCCAAGCGGTAGTAAATGAACTGGGAAATGTTATTTGTTGGGCTGGGCCTCGCTCTCTTTCTGGAGGGCGCGGCCTATGCCATAATGCCGGAAAGCTTTAAAAAGCTGCTTGTCGCAGCCGCGGGGCAACCCGCCGCAAAGCTCCGCGTCATGGGCTTGACCCTGGCGGCATTAGGTGTTGCCATGATATGGATGGTCCGGTCCCTCTGAGGGGGAGGACCCAATAACCGGCCACCGCGAGTAACGGAAAATAATTTAAAGGAGTAGTGCCTTGAGCACCAACTTGAGCAAAGCGATCGACACGAGACAATGGACAGGCATGCTTCGCATCATGCTGACTGCCACGCTGGTTCTGGCAGCTGCGATGATCTCTGTCAGGCCTGCCGCAGCACGCGGCGCACCTGAAAGCTTCGCCGACCTTGTGGAGAAGCTCTCCCCCGCAGTTGTGAACATATCAACGGTTCAGACAATCCCTGCCCGCAAGGGTCGCCGTATGCCGAATATGCCTGAAGGTATGCCATTTGGCGACCTTTGGGACCAGTTCCGCGACCGGATGGATGAAGATGCAGAACCACGTCAGGCGCAGTCCCTTGGTTCAGGTTTTATCGTCGACCCAATGGGTATCGTGGTCACGAACAACCATGTGGTCGAGGAAGCTGATGAAATTACAGTGATCCTTGCTGATGGCGACGAGTATCCAGCCAAACTGCTTGGTCGTGATTCCCTCTCGGATATTGCGGTTCTCAAGATCGAACCAGAGGACGGGGCGAAGTTTCCATTCGTAACCTGGGGTGACAGCGATAAAGAACGCATTGGCGACTGGGTGATGGCGATCGGCAACCCGTTTGGCCTGTCAAGCACGGTCACGGCCGGTATCGTCTCAGCGCGCAATCGTAGTATCAATACCAACGATGTGGAGTTCATCCAGACAGATGCGTCGATCAACCGGGGTAACTCCGGTGGGCCGCTCTTTAATATGGATGGTGATGTGATTGGTGTGAATACCGCAATCTTCTCTCCATCTGGCGGCAACGTGGGTATCGGCTTTGCCATCCCGTCCAATGATGCGGAACGGGTGATGCGTGAACTGCGTGAACACGGCAAGGTTCGTCGTGGGTGGCTCGGTGTTGGCATCCAGCCCATGACCAAGGAAATCGCAGACTCGCTCGGTATTGAGCAGGACGAAGGCGCGATGGTGACACGGGTCGAACCTGACAGCCCGGCGGCGAACGGCGGCATCAAAGATGGCGACATCATTATCAAATGGGACGGTCAGGATGTTGAAAACAGCAACCGTCTGAGCCTGTTGGTGAAACGCACCGATATCGGCAAGCCGGTCGATGTGATCGTGATCCGTAATGAGGAACGTGTGACGCTGAAAGTGACTACTGGTGAGTTGCCAGCGGAGCTTGCCCAACTTGGTCCGCAGACCGACAGTGACGGTGACGGCCTGCCTGACGAGCGTGCAGACCGCCAGCTTGTCGAGGGCATGGAACTTGCGCCCCTCAATGATGGCCTGCGTCGTCAGTATGAGATTGATGAAGGTGTCGAGGGCGTGATCGTCCTGCGTGTGGCTCGTCAGTCACCTGCGGCGCGTGTGCGTATTCGTCCTGGCACGGTGATCATCAGTGTCAACCAGCGTGATGTCACAAGCGCGTCGGAGGTGGTGGATATCATCGACGAAGCGCGTGATGCAGGTCGGGACCGTATTCTGGTGCTGGTGAACTATCGCGGCAATACGGTGCATATTCCACTTAAATTGATGGATGACGATGCGGTGTCGGGTGAGGAGTAAACCCCACACCCTTCGCCTAACTAAAAAGAAAAGGGCCGGTTTTCCGGCCCTTTTTTGTTATCAACAAGGGTGGTTGCAGCCTCAGTCTGTGACGAACTCTGCGTCACGGTAGCCTTGGAAGTAAAGCAGGCTGGTGAGGTCGCCGTGGCTGACGGCCGCAGCGGCCGCGTCACGGGTTTTGGGTTTGGCTCGGTAAGCCACGCCAAGGCCTGCGGCTTCGATCATCGGGATATCGTTGGCACCGTCGCCGACCGCAAGGATGTCATGCACCTCAAGCCCCAGTTTGCTTTTGAATTCCACGAGCGTGTCGAGCTTGGTTTGCGCGCCGCAGATCGGCTGCCTGACTGTGCCCGAAAGGCTGTCACCGTCAAACTCGAGCACGTTGGCGCGGTGAACGTCAAAGCCAACCTCAGCGGCGACCTTTTCTGTAAAATAGGTGAAGCCGCCAGACACCAGAACCGCATGACTGCCATGTTTTTTCATCGTCTGCACCAAGACGCGCGCGCCGCCCATAAGGCGAATTCTGTCGTTATAACAACGCTCAAGGTCCAGAAGCGGTAAGCCTTTGAGAAGCGCAACCCGTTCTGTGAGCGCGCCTTCAAAATCAAGTTCGCCGCGCATGGCGGCTTCGGTGATCGCGGCAACCTTGTCCTTCAGGCCAATAAAATCTGCCAGTTCATCAATACATTCCACCGTAATCATGGTAGAATCCATATCGGCCAATATAAGTTTCTTGCGCCGGCCTTCCGCCGCCTGCAGGCACCAGTCAAGGCCCGGTATGTCCAGCGAGCGGCGCAGGGCAGGATTGTGTGCCAAAACTGTGCCGGATATGGGCAGGTTTTGTGCAGGATATGCCGGATTCTGTGCAGGATCTGTGCAAGGATCAGGACACTTTTGTGCATCATGTGCAAACACCAGATCAAGCGCCTTGCCTTCGCTCAAAATGCTCGTTTCCACACCAGTGGCCGCCGCAACTTTCACATCATCGGCGATCTTTTCAATCGGCATGTCACAGCCGGGGTTGACGACAAGGGTCAAAGCGATATGCATGGTGGGAGACATCCTTCATATGACATCATTTTGGCGAGGTGGCCTTGAAACGAGCCCTTTTTATTGCAGGTCCAACCGCGAGCGGCAAGTCGGCATTGTCGTTGCGCCTTGCAGAAGATCTTAACGGTGTCATCATTAATTCTGACAGCATGCAGGTTTACCGTGACCTGCGGGTGATTACCGCGCGTCCGGGCAAAGAAGAGGAAGCACAGGCACCGCACAGGCTATACGGCTTTCTGGACGGCGCTGAAGTTTGCTCGGCCGCTTTCTGGGCCGAACGCGCGGTGGCGGAGATAGAAGCCGCCTGGCAAGGCGGGCAGACGCCGATTATCATCGGCGGCACCGGCATGTATTTTAAAGTGCTGCTGGACGGCATCGCCACCATACCAGACATACCGCATGATATACGGCAGATGATCCGCACCCGCTGTGCCGAGGAGGGCAGCGAGATGCTGCACGGCGAGCTTGTGGCAGTGGATGCCGCCACAGCAGAGCGCCTGGCACCGGGCGACAGCCAGCGCATCTGCCGCGCGCTTGAGGTATATCACGCAACCGGCAAGCCGATCAGCATGTGGCAGGCGGACACAAAGCCCGGCCCGATGAAACCTTGTGACGACAGGGGGCAAGTGGTCAAACTGGTGCTGGACCCGCCGCGCGAGGTTTTGTATGAGCGCTGTGACCGCCGTTTCGATGCGATGCTGGAGCAGGGCGCACTGGATGAGGTACGCACCCTGATGGCACGCGGGCTTGATCGCAGCCTGCCGGTGATGCGCTCGCTGGGCGTACCGCAATTGATCGCCTATCTTGACGGAAGCCTGCTATTTGATGAAGCCCGGGAGGATGCGAAGATGCAAACCCGGCGTTTTGCCAAAAGGCAACTGACATGGTTCCGCAACCAGTTTTTTTCATGGCAAAGGTTACCTGCGCAACTTTCGGAAAGCCAGTACCGGGATTTTGTGAATAAAAATATCAAAAACCCGTTGACTGAGTAATTTTCATAACCTAAAAAACCGGTATCGGCACCAAGCCAGCCCAGGTGCTGATACTGGAACCAGCAGCCCAAGTCGGTTCCAACTGTGACGAGACCCACCCCTAGGGGCGCTCTTGTAGCGCCCCTTACTATTATAGGGAACTGGCTATTATAGGGAACTGGCGTTCTGATAATGCCGCCCGTTGTGATCATGGGGGTAGCTTGTTATTGGGTGGCGAAGACCATCTCGCGCTTCGGGAAGGAAAGCGAGATAAGGATACAGGACAAACAGTCAAGCGGATAGAACGATGACGGCAACAACCACTACACCGGCTAACGGTAAAGCGAATGCGAAGGCAGATGATGCGCCGACCCTGAGTGGCGCGCAAATGATCCTAAAAGCGCTGGCGGAGCTAGGTGTCGAGGTCATCTTCGGCTATCCCGGCGGCGCGGTGCTGCCGATCTATGACGAAATTTTCAAGCAGGATAAAATCCGCCATATCCTCGTGCGGCACGAACAGGCGGCGGTACACGCGGCAGAAGGCTATGCCCGGTCCACCGGCAAGCCGGGCGTTGTGCTGGTGACTTCGGGCCCCGGTGCGACCAATGCGGTGACTGGCCTGACGGATGCGCTCTTGGATTCTATCCCAGTGGTTTGTCTGACCGGGCAGGTGGCACGGCATTTGATCGGCAATGACGCCTTTCAGGAAGCCGACACCGTTGGCATCACGCGGCCCTGCACCAAACATAACTATCTGGTCAAGGACACCGAACGCCTGCCGGACATCATCCATGAAGCCTTTTATGTTGCCACCAATGGCCGTCCCGGTCCCGTGGTGATTGACCTGCCAAAAGACGTTCAGATCGAAAAAGCGGTTTACCAGCGCTCAGGCCTGCGCGGTGAACACCGCACCTACCGCCCGCAACTGGACGGCGACGAGGCCGCGCTGCATGCGGCGGCAGAAGCTTTCGCCCGCGCAGAACGCCCTATCCTTTATACAGGCGGCGGCATTATCAATGCGGGGCCTGAGGCGTCTGCCCTGCTTACGGAATTTGCCCACCTGACCGGTGCGCCGGTGACCAACACCCTGATGGGGCTAGGCGCTTATCCGGCGCGGGACAAACAGTTCCTTGGCATGCTGGGCATGCACGGTACTTGGGAAGCCAACCACGCCATGCACGACTGTG
>NZ_JBLXGZ010000017.1:0-76291 GCF_048260245.1 Kordiimonas sp.
AACTCATCATCCAGATCCAGGATGTATGCCATGTCTGCGCCAAGCCGTGCACGGTGGTTACGCAGCGCAGACATTACCGTTGCCTGATCATCGGGGTTGTTGATGGCATCGCGAAAGCCATAGTCGCGCGACAGCAAAAGCGCGCTGGCTGAAAGCTTTTCAACCCTGTCGTCCAAGATACGTTCAAACGTCCGGGCCGATGCATCCAACTGGTTTTGGATTTGGTCACGTACATTCTGGGTTACCGACCGGTAGAAAAACAGCGCAATCACGCCCATCACCATCAGGAATAATGCGAGATAAACAATGGTCAGTTTGGTTTGGAATTTGACCTTGAACATCTTCAATATCCTTCATCCGCTGGTGGCTGCTGCTGTCTACTGATCGACCGCAGGTTCACCGATAGCGCAACAGTATCAGATGCTTCGGCTTGAAGAGTAACGGTTTTCATGTCCTCGCCGCCCCGCTGTTCATCCGGGTGCCAGACGTGGACCTCATAGGCGCCTGCGGGCAGGTCTTTGAAGACCACATCACCGCTGTCATCGGTTTTACCTACAACCGGGTGTTCGCTGACATAAATAAACGCCAGCATATTATCGTGAATATTACAACCAAGGGCGACGACGCCCGGCTTGTCAAACAGCACCTTATTAGTGGTGTCTTTGCCGTAAAGCCTTAGTTCAAACCGCTTGGGTTTGGAGAAGGAATAAACCTGATGACGGAATTCGTCCAGATTAGGGAAACTAACTTCTGTTCCTACCGATACGGCGAGCACAAATGGCCTGAACAGGGTATTTTGCTGCGCCATCGTGGCTTCAGTTGTAACCGCCGGCATCACCAGATTGGGTGAAAGCGGCTTGAGGCTGACCACTGCGTTTTGAACCTGCGCCCCTTCGGGAGAACGAATTTGCACGGTCATGTCTGCGCCGAATGCAGCCACACAGGAGGTACAACACAAAAGCATCGCCAGAAAAAACCGTGTCAAAACCACTTCCCCTTTGCACCCAACAGTAGGTAATCACTACAGAAAACCGTGCAACCCTACCAATCAACTATTGGTTATGGCAAGCCAGCGACGTTTGCCGCTAATATGCGTTTGAACTTTTGTGCACCTTGCATCATCTAGTTCAATTAAGGAAACTAAACACGACAATAATGGGAGGATATACCAATGGGGATTACAAAAAAAATTAAACGCTCTGTTGTGGTACTGGCCACCTCGACCGCGCTAATGACGGCGGCACTTGTGCCCAGTCAGGTCGCCATAGCCGAAGACAATGCAAAAATCGAGTGGGACCTGACTGACCTCTATACCAGCCCCGAGGCATGGGAAGCGGAACGCCAGCGCGTACTTGAGGAGATGAAAGAAATCGAAGGCTTCAAAGGCAAATTAGGCAATAACGCTGAAACATTGCTCGCGGCCGCAAACAAGATTTCCACGGTACAAAAAGAGGCAGTGCGCCTGCTTGTGTTTGCCGTTTTGGCTGCGGACGAAGACCTTCGCGTTTCCGAAAAGCAGGAGCGACGCAGCCTGGCACAATCACTACTCTCGTCTCTCGGGCAGGCAACAGCCTTTGTCTCTCCGGAGCTTATCAAGGTGGGCAGCAAGAAGATTGAAAAATTCATCGCCCGTGAGCCCGGTCTTGCAAAACACGCCTTTGCGCTCAGAGACACGTTGCGTCAGGAAAAATACACCCTTGGCGAAGAAGCCGAGAGCGTACTTGCCAACGCAGGGGACGTGCTGTCTGGTCCGGGGCAGATCTACGGCCTCATGACCAACGCCAGCTTGCCATGGCCGACAGCGACCCTGTCAAGCGGCGAAGAAGTGACACTGAACCAGTCCGCCTACAGCAAATACCGAGCTGTCGGAAACCGTGATGACCGCAAGCTGGTGTTCGATACCTTCTGGGGTACCTGGAAAACGTACGAAGCCATGTTTGGTGCAACTTTGTCGACACACGTTCAAGGCCATATTTTCAATGCCAAATCCCGCGGGTATGAGAATGCGCTCGGAAGCGCGGTGTCGGGCAGCAATATCCCCACCGATGTGTACCGCGCACTGGTGAAAGCGGCGAATGATAACCTGCCGTCCATGCACCGGTACCTTAAACTGCGCCAGCGCTTGCTCGGCCTTGAAGACCTGCACTATTATGACATCTACCCTGAAGTGACACAGCTTGACCGCAGCTTCACCATTGATGATGCCAAGGAAATGACCCTCGTCTCGCTTGAGCCTTTTGGCGAAAAATACCTGAACCATCTGCGCAAAGGTTTTGAAGGCCAGTGGATGCATGTCTTCCCGCAGCAAGGTAAACGCCCGGGCGCCTATATGTTTGGCTCAGCCTATGATGTGCACCCCTACCTGCTGCTGAACTACAATAGCGGCTTTGAGGATGTATCCACGTTTAGCCACGAGTGGGGCCATGCCGTGCACACGATGCTGAGCCGTGAGAACCAGCCATACGAGACCTTCAGCTACACCACGTTCACCGCCGAACTTGCCTCAACTACCAATGAGGTATTGCTGCAGGAACATATGCTGGCGAAAGAGCTGCCGGACGCCGAACGGCTGTATTATATCGACCGCGCGCTGGAGGGCATTCGCGGCACCTTCTTCCGCCAGACCATGTTTGCAGAATTTGAACTGCGCATCCACGAGATGGCAGAAAAGGGTGAGGCTCTGTCAGGCAAGAAGATGACCGAACTGTATCTTGAGCTGCTGCGCAAGTATCATGGTGAGGCCGAGGGCGTAATGCAGATTGACGACACCTACGGGGTAGAGTGGGCCTATATCCCGCATTTCTACCGCAACTTCTATGTGTATCAGTACGCCACCTCGATCTCCGGCGGCACCGCCTTTGCCGAGCGCATGCTGGCGGGCGACGATACCGCGCGGGACGATTATATCCGTGTGCTTGAGGCAGGTGGGTCCGAGTACCCCTACGAGCTTCTGAAAAGCGCAAAAATCGACCTTGCATCCGAGGTACCCTACACCACTCTCATCAACCGCATGAACCGACTGATGGATGAAGCCGAGAAAATTCTCGACCGCATGGGTAAATAAACGCGCAGCAACTGTGCAACAAAAAAGGCGAGCCAATCCGGCTCGCCTTTTAACTTGGTTGATATCAACAAGCCTAGAACTTGACCTTCACACCCATGTTGGCAGTCCAGTCGTATTGTTCATGCTGCATGAGAAAATCACCGTCATCGTTCCGGTAAACCGCCTGAAACGGTGCGTCATTGGCGTTAGACACCTCACCGTAGACCTTGATGCTGTCGGTGATCGCGTATGATGCCGAGAAGTCCCACTGCGTGTGGTCCAGCACGTAACGGTCACCAAAACCACCAGCGTTCAGCTCATCCAGATACTCGTCGCGGTAGGTCATGGCTGCACGCAGGCTGATCGGGCCTTTCTCGTAGCCCAGCACCACGTTGGCGATATTCTTGGACGTTTTTGGCATCGGGATCACCCGTGTCTCTTCGCCATCGAAAATCTCTGCCTCACTGTCAACATAGGTGTAGTTGAGGCCGACGATCAACCCGTCAAGCGGGCCGGGAAGGAAAGTCAACGCTTGCTGATAGTTCAGCTCCACGCCCTTGATCGTGCCCTTGTCACCATTATAAGGGCGGACTACTTCATCAAAGAAGATGCCGTTGATGGTGACTTCCTCAAGCGTGCGGTCGACGATAAAGTTGCGGATGTCCTTGTAGAATACACCAACGGAAACCACCGCGTCGTTATTTGGGTACCATTCGATGCTGGCATCAAGGTTGTGAGCCCACATGGGCACCAGACCAGGGTTGCCGATCTCGCCTTCTGTCGTGCGTTCTACCTCACCGTCATCCACTTCTTCTTCATACTCAATCACGCCCGTGGGCACGATCTTGCTGATGTTGGGGCGGACAACAGACCGGAAGTAGGCCAGACGGGTCACGATGCTTTCAGCCGGTTCCAAGCGCAGGTTCAGGCTTGGCAGAAAATAGTCATAATCGCGCTCCCGGCCTACCGGACTGACAGTCAAGACGTCATCGGTTTCCGGGTCGCCGTCTTCATCCAGCACAGGCGCACCCGTCAATGGATCGGTCACCACCTCTTCGCCAGCAAAGACGAAGTTACTGTTGGTTTTGAAGTCGGTGTATTCGTAGCGCAAGCCGCCGACGATGCGCAGGCTTCCAACGTCAATGCGGCCCTGCACATAGCTTGCGTAGATATTCTCGGTCGCGTCATATTCGATGGCTTCATCGCCGAGCGCACTGTCGATCGCATTGACCTCAAAATTGTCGCGATTGGCAGCAAAGAACTGACGCAGTGCAACATTATCCGGCCCGACATTCCCCACGGCATAATCAAGCGGGTAGTCAATCCTTGTCGCAAAATCTGCAAGGGAGTAGTCGCCAAGGTCCTCATACGCGGTGAAGTTAGCATCCAGCATCTTGTCACGCAGCCGCGCCTTGGCACCCCATTTAAGCTGCACCGGATTGTCACCCCAGTAGGTGTCGTAAGCAAGGTCCAGTTTCATGGCGAGCTGTTTGTCAGTGCTGATGTTGTCCGTATATTCAATGGTGTCCAGCTCATAAGCGCTCAGGTCCTGAAAACCATCAAGATCAGCCTGCGATTTGAAAGTTGAGCTAGGCATCATACGGTCTGAGAACACAATGCCCGCATTGAAATCTTCGCCCTGGAAGTCGCTATCGACACGGTCGGGTTCGGCTTCTTCCGCCCTTGAATAGGCGACCGAATATGTTGCGGTCAGCTCATTGAACCGGCTCTCACCGCCTGCAACCACGCTGAGTATCTTCTGCGTCTCGACCCGGTCCTTCATATCCCGGTCGGCTTCGATGCCGCCCATATAGACGTAGCCCGCACCAATATCAGAGGCATCAAGATCAAACTCACCGTCACTCAACTTCATTTCCGTACGGGTACGAACCTCGGAATCCCTGAAGTTGGAATAAAGGCCACGAACATATAGGTCGTGATTGTCATTTGGGCGGAAATCAAGGTTCAGCGCAGCGCCAATGCGGCGACGTTCCACCACATAGTCGCGGAATTCAAGTTCTTCCGGGTAGAGTGCATCGATTTCCTGATCTTCGTCGTCTTCGTTAAGCCAGTCACCATCAACCTCAATGTTGTCCGTGCCGAATTTCCGGTCATAGAAACTGACGGAACCCGCAATGGCAAAGCGCTCATTGAAAGCGTTAGCGACTGTCAGGCCAAACTTGGGATTAATTTCGTCCTGCTGACGATTGTAGCTGCCCTCGGCCTTGGCTTTGACAAACAGACCATCCCGGTCAAAACCGGACAGCGTCTTGATATCGACATTACCGCCGATGGCGTCGCCGTCCATCTCTGGCGTCAGCGATTTAGTAACCTCAATAGTTTCCAGAAGTTCAGACGGGATAACGTCAAGTGCAACTTTGCGGTCACCGCCTTCAGGAGATGGCAGACGCACACCACCCACCGACGATGAACTGAGGTTCGGGTCAAGACCACGGATAATGACATAACGGCCTTCGCCCTGGTCGTTTTCAACCGACAGACCGACAATGCGGCGTACCGCTTCTGTCACGTTCTGGTCAGGGAAGTTTCCGGCGGCATCCGCCGACAGGAAGTTCGCCACATTATCAGATGCGCGCTGCTTGGAGATCGAGCTGTTGAGGCTGCCGCGCTGCCCCATCACAAAAATCTCTTCTATATCTTTCTCATCACCCGCGACGGTGAATTCAAGCTTGCCCCCCTCTTCTGTCACCGTAATTTTTTTCATCATTGGCTCAGCACCAATGTAGGAGACAATCACGGTATATTCGCCGGCGGGAATGTTATTAAAACGGAACGTTCCGTCGCTGCCTGTGGAAGCGCGGCGATTCAGTTCCTCAATTTTAATCACCGCGCCTTCAAGCGCGGTCGCTGTGTTTTTGGTTTTAACCTGACCTGTGACATCGGCACCGTGGGCGGCGGTCGCTGTGAGGAGTGCGAGCGCGCTGGCCGACGCCATCGCTGCCCGGCGCAATTTGTTGCGTTGCGTATCAAAAGACATGAATTTTCCCTGAACCTGCAAATTGGTTATGAGTATGCGTCCGCACACGTCATGAGTGGCGGCTCAGCTTCTGATCCACCCGCAATGTGACAGTAGGGTTAAGGAGAAGTGAACGTTTTTTAACGACCCGGCGATGCTGGTCCAATGTGCCTTTACAGCCACAATATGAAGGCTTCAGGGCGTATCCTTGACCGCGAGCAGTGCTCTGGAAAAAAATTCACGCCGCAGCAGGATGATTACAACAAACAACGTCCCGGCGATAAAAAGCCACGGGCTAAAGAACCATCCCAGAACGGCGAGCCCATAAAAATTGGCTCTCAAGCCACGGTTAAAGTGGTGGCCACACAGTGCCGCAAGCTTTGATGCTGCCTTTGCACGTGCAGCAGCCACATCGGTCTCAGCGTCCTCCGGGGCCGACATCGCACCGACGGAAATCGCGCAATAATTGGCGAGCCGTATCGCCCAAGCAAACTTAAAAAACGCATAGACAAAAATTGCCAACAGCAACGTAAGCTTTATGGCCCAGCGTCCCGGGGATATGGGGTCGGCGAACGGGACAGAAGAAAAAGCGGCGCTCAACTCCTCATTATACGCGAGACCCGCGATCAACCCGCCGATAACAAAGATATTGGTCGAGGCAAAAATGCTGATCCCCGACACCAGAACACCGAGGATATTGCTATCAAGCATGCGCAACTCGCGCCGACGCGCCTGCTCCATCCAGTGTTCGCGCTGTCGGTCTATTGCCGCAGAAATAGACTTTGCCTTAAGCACACTATGGTCGGTTATCAACGTATAGGTGCTGACAAGAATGAGGAAAAACACAAGTGCTGCGATGTCTGCGCTGCTCATGTAGTCATAGAAATGCATTTTTCACCCCATCACACAGTTTCAGCACATAACAACAGGCGCAATATAAAACGACAAGGATAATTTGTCTCATGCAGGATATAGGTCTTCCCATTCATTGCCGTCATCGGTAGGTTGCCTTCACGATTTCATAACTGGTTAAATTTATGCGTTTTTTCACTTTCTTTCTCTGGCTAGTGCTGACCTCTTCCGTCCACGCCAATGTAACCTACAGCTCCATTGTCAGGGGCGAGGCTGTTTTTGCGCGCTGCGTAAATTGCCACACTATAGCGCCGGGAGAGCCTGATAGGATAGGCCCCAACCTATACGGCATTATGGGACGACGCATCGCAAGCCTGCAGGATTATGATTACAGCCCCGCACTTTCCGCTGTTGATGGTGTCTGGAGCCCCGGCAAGCTGGATAACTTTCTGTCGCACCCCAATCATGCCGTCGCAGGGACCGATATGTCATACCGTGGCATACAGAACCCTGGAGACCGCGAGGATCTCATCAACTGGTTGGCAACGCAGGGCCCCGGTAGTCGGTCCACACCGGTATCCGACCATCTGCAAGAAAGCCTGATGCAAGGCGATGCCGCGCATGGATGGAAACTGTTTCAGCCCTGCACAGCCTGCCACAGCTATCAAGAAGGCGCACCCAACAAAATCGGCCCCAATCTGTATGGTATTGTCGGACGCCCCATAGCCTCTGCAAATGGCTTTTCCTATGGCGAGCGCATTATCAGGCTAAAGGGAGTGTGGACACCAGAGCGGCTAAACGCCTTCATGTTCGAAAGCAAGAAATTTGACCAAGGATCGCATTTGGCCTTTCAACGCTTAATCGAACTCTCTGACCGCGCCGACCTTATCGCATGGCTTCAAACCATTTCGCCTGAAGGTGAGTGGGGCCCCATTTCTGCCGACAAGTAAAAAACACGTTTTTGGCGGATAATTTTCACAAGCTCACGGCGGTGCACAACAACCGCCCCCGCCTCAACAGCCCAGTTGATACGGGGGCCGAACAGGTCATAGTGCTCTTTGTCCCGGCCCTGATATTGCAGCCAGCCGGGCATTAGCCCGATGTCATGACCAAATGCCGTGAGCTCGCATGTACCGTCTAGCCCCGGTAGGTCGGAGAGAAGATGAGAAGACGGCCCGAAGCGATGTCCCCAATGCAGCGGAGGGTCTATAAAGATAGCCATGGGCCAACGATGGCAAAAATCATTGGCCCAAACAAGACTGGAACGGCTTTACACAACGCTGGCTATCGCTTTAGCGACATACGGGATGTTCTCGTCGGTCAACCCTGCGACATTGATGCGTCCATTCGCCGGGAAGTATATCGACTTGTCTTTCTGCACGACTGCCACCTGCTCGGGGGTTAGGCTCAGCAGGGAAAACATGCCTGTTTGACGGGCGACACCTGAAAACCGGTCCCCGCAGCCCTCCTTTTTGAAAGCCTCCGCGAGGCTTCGGCGTAAGCCGTTCACTCGACTCCGCATCGCGCCAAGCTCGTCAATCCATGAAGCCCGAAGTTCGTCATCTTCCAATACTGTTGTTGCAAGCGCTGCGCCGTGCGCCGGAGGCATCGAATAGTTGGCCCTCGCAAGTTGTGCAAGGTTTGTGACGAGAGCTTCCTTTGCGTCTTTCTGTTCGCCCTTGACGAACAACGCGCCAGTGCGTTCCCGATACAGGCCAAAATTTTTAGAACAGGAATAAGACAACAGCGCCTCTGGCTGACTGGAAAAAATTTGCCTGACAGCCAAAGCATCCTCGGAAAGACCCGCAGCAAAACCCTGATAGGCCATATCCAGAAATGGGATCAGCTTTCTAGCTTGCAGCAGTTCCGCCACGCGTTTCCAGTCAGACATAGAAAGGTCGGCGCCCGTGGGGTTATGACAACATGCGTGCAACAGAACGACATCGCCAGCAGCCGCGCCCTCCAGCGAGTTCAGCATAGCGTCAACATCAACGCTGGCGCTGCCATGGTCATAGTAAGCATAAGGGCTGTGAGTAAGCCCTGCAGCGGCTAGGGTTGGCACATGATTGGCCCACGTCGGCGTACTGACCCAAACAGTCGTCTCTGGCTTGGACAGGGCGATCAGCTCAAACGCCAACCGCAGCGCGCCACACCCACCTGGCGTCTGGATTGCTCCCAACTGTCCACCAAGGTCAGAACGCAAGTCGGCACCAAAAACCAGTTCTGCGCAAGCTTCCGTAAACCCTGGCCATCCGGTAGGCGCAATATAGACTTTGCTGCCTTCTTCTTTCGACAGCCGGACAAAAGCCTGCTCTACTGCCCCCAAAATTGGTGTCCGGCCATCTGCTGTCTTGTAGACTCCAACACCGAGGTCTACCTTCTCAGGATTCGGATCAGCCTTAAATAGGGCAGAAAGACCCAAAATGGGATCAGCTGGCAACTTGGTAAGATGGGAGAACATCAGGGGCCCTTTCCGTCTGAAATTTATTTGCAGTGCACGTTTGTTTCATATGAAACTAAATTAATACTGCATGATACACAAGCCTGTACACTAGCTATCCCCATGCGGCATTCAAGTTATAAGCGCACCCCCGAAGCAAGAATTTCTGTGATAATGACGGAATTAAACTAAATTTAATATTCCGTTGAAAATATACGATAAACTCAAGCTGGACCTATTCATGAGATCACGACGACCCCGCCCTGCATTTGCGTTGCTGCTGGCTTCTTTTGTAAGCTTGGTTTCATTGATGCCGGTTCAAGCAGATGCCCCGGAAAACGCCACACGCCTTTTATATTTTTCCTCCTACCCGGAAATTGTACAGCCTGACGACGAGGCTGGGCTTGCTGAACTAGCAACCGCCGTCACGGAACAAAAGCGACTGCACCCGGATGCATACTTCATATACGGAGGAGCCTCCCTCGGGCCAAGCGTTCTGGGCGCGCTCGACAGCGGCGCGCATATGGTGGACATACTGAACGCCATGCAGCCTGAGTTCATGGCAGTCGGCAAAAAAGAATTTGCCTATGGATACGATGAACTGGTCGTGAATGCATTAGCCAGCGCTTTCCCTTTTGTGAGTTCAAACCTTGTCGACAGGCAAACCGAAAACCTCATAGACGGTACCGATCCATATTTCCTGTTGGAAGGTATCAATCTTAAGGTCGGCTTTATTGCGCTGACGTCGGTTAACGCAATCAGTGAATATGGTGCGAATGAGGCACTGGCACGCGACGAAACCACCGCCGTACGCCAATGGGCGCAAGAACTACGCGACATGGAAGCAGATGCCATTTTCCTGCTGGCGGACACCGATTACGACGACTTGAGCGAATATCGCAAAAACGGCATCGTTGACGGCATTTTCTATACTCATAACTTCGGCAACCCTTATTCACTCGACTTGCAGGGTGCCCTCTACGAAGAAGGCCCCCTGGACGGCAAGCTGATTGCTGTAGACCTATGGCTGGACGATGCCACGAATACCCTGAAAAGCGAAACAAGCTTTATCGACATTGCGACCTATGCCCCCACCAAGCTGATTTCATCCCTGATCCAGTCTTACCGCAATCGCCTGAAGGAAAGGCTTAGTCCGCCCATCGCTGAGATCGGTACATCCTTTAATACGCTGCGGGAGAATGTCCGTACCCGAGAAAACGGATTCGGGAATTTTGTTGCGGATGCGCTTGGCAGTTTCGTGGAAGCAGATGCCGTCTTGTTGAACAGCGGCTCCATAAGGGGTAACAGAGAATATAAAGCAGGCAACACTCTCAACCGCGGAGATATTCAGCGTGAGTTACCTTTCAGTAACCGTATCGTGCTGTTGAATGTAAAGGGCCGCATCCTTCGGGAAGCGCTGGAATATGGCCTGGAGTGCGCAGCTCACGCTGACGGGTGTGCGCTACAGGTTTCAAACTTGACCGTCACATATGACAGCACTCTTCCCGCCGGCGCCCGCATACAGGAAATCAAGGTTGGGCCAGAGAGACTTGACGAAGAACACTACTACCGCGTGGCCATGTCGGATTTCATGGCAGCAGGAAATGACGGCTATGAGATGTTCGCAAACGAGGAACGTGTATCCATTCGTGGAAGCAACCGCGCCATGTGGGATCTTGTCGCGGAATACACGGAAAGGCAACGGATGATCGTTCCGGTTCTTGAGGGGCGCCTCATTGACACCAACGGTGCCACCAACGAATGACAAAATCTACGAAAAAAATAATTCACAACCGTCGTCGACTTGGTCTCAGGGTAAAGGGCGCCATTGGTCTGCTGGTCATATTATTATTGTTCGTATCGGCGCTGTCGTATACATCGCTGCGCAAGTTTACTGATCAGGCAAACCAGCTATCGGAGGAGGCCCTGCCCTCCCTCGCCGCAACAATGGAATTGACGACGCTGCTTGAAGACGTACTGCAGAACGCGGAGCGCTTGATGACCGCAGACGTTCAAGCCGCACGCCGTATCGCCTTCAACGCCACCAAAGATAGTATCGACATCGGCTCAAACCTCGCAAACGAGAGTGAGACGGTCGCGGCAACCAAGGATCTCAAAGCAATTCTTGCGGTTCTCTCTACGACAGCCGACGACATGAATAACCTGATCAAAGCGCGCATCAATGCATCGACAAACGTACACACCCGACGTGAGCGGTTTAACGAATGGGCTGTGAATGGCCTTGAAACCTCCACTAACGATGGCACGGCCTATCTGTTATGGGTCAATAGTGTGAAAGCGCTTGTACTTCAATCAGCCTCCCTCTCCCCCGGCAACAATGTGCGCCTGCAACGCAGGGATATTCTGGCAATCAACCGCAGACTGACTGCCATCGAAAATGACATCACGCAACTACCCGCCTCAGCACAGCCCGCCGCCAGAGGAATAGTCACCGAACTAAAGGCAAGACTGAGCGGCAAACAAGGGGTGATAACCACCCTGCGCACATTCAATCAACTCGACCTGCGCTCAAAGGCCCTGTCCCGGCAGATGCGTGTGCTCGCCAGTGAGCTGCTGCGGGAGACGAACACTCTTTCCGTCCAGGAAAGCGAGCGGGCAAAGCTCTCCACCCAAAGGCTTATTGAAAGGGCAGAGAAAGATATCACCTGGCTGATATTGACCCTGCTTGCTGCCATCCTTATTGCCAGCGGCAGTATTGTCTACATCGACCGGAGGGTCCTGCAGCGGCTGACAAACCTGAAAGACGCAGTAAACGCTCAAACTGCGGGTGAGCCAGTTATCATACCGGTCGAAGACAACGATGAAATTACTGAAATATCAGAAGCGGTACAATACTTCATCACGGAGATTGATCACCGCCAGAACCGCCTGCTTGCGAGCGCAGAACAGGTAAAAGATGTTATACGCCTGTCTCCGCAAGCAATGTGCATTGCTACCCCCACACAGGTCCTGTTTCATAACAAAGCCTTCACAGCACTTTGGCCTTCACACAGCGGTTTAGTTGACACTCTGAACCATATCCCACCCAACCTGCTGGAAGAAAGCGATAAAACCGTAGTTCTAGACCGACACCCGGTCCGCCTCCTGGACGGCGAAACTCTTTGGCTTGATCTGGCATCCAGCCCAGTGGACTGGGAGCAGCAGCAGGCCCGGCAACTCATTTTTGTTGATGTGAGCAATCAGGTACGCGTGGAAGAGACACTCCGGAGTGCCCGCGAGCGCGCCGAAGCCGCAGCGCAGGCTAAATCAAGTTTTCTGGCAATGATGAGCCATGAGATCCGCTCCCCCATGAACGGTATTATCTCGGTGGCTGAGATACTGGAACGCGGCACCCTGGGGCAGGAGCAGAAAAAACTTGTCGGTGTCATCAACCAATCGGCCGAAACTCTGCTCACTATCATCGACGACATCCTCGATCTATCCAAAATCGAAGCCGGAAAGCTCGCAATAAATAATTTCGACTTCGACCTTCCTGCTGTGATTACAGGCGTCGCAGACCTGTTAAGGGCGAATTTCAGCCAAAAGGGTCTAAGCATCGACCTTGAACTGCCCGCCGACCTCCCCCGATATGTGCATGGCGACGCCAACAGAATTCGGCAGATTTTATTTAATCTGCTTGGGAATGCCGCCAAGTTTACCGAAAGCGGCGGCGTTACCATCAGCGCCAGCGCCACTCTGGCACCCGATACGCAAGTCAGCATCATTCGCGTCATGGTAACCGATACCGGAATCGGCATTGATGCAGATGTGCTTCAACGGCTGTTCCAGCCTTTCGAACAGGCTGACTCATCGGTTGCCCGGCAATACGGTGGCACGGGATTGGGCCTGAGCATTTGCCGAAGACTCGCTCAACTGATGGACGGCGAAATCATGGTAGTGAGCACAAAAGGGGAAGGCTCGACGTTCACGCTCACGCTACCCCTGAAACCCACTCATGGGCAGGAGGAAGGCGAGCACAAGACAACTCCTGCTGTACCTCCTTCCTCTGCTTCGGGGAATGCCTCGGCACCACATATTCTTGTCGTTGAAGATAACCATATCAACCAGATCGTTATCGGAAAGATATTGGAAGAGCTGTCGTGCACATACGATACTGCAGGTGACGGCTTTGAAGCCCTTGAAAGATTAAGAGACGGTCAATATGACCTCGTACTAACTGACCTTCGCATGCCTAATATGGATGGCTTTGCTCTTGCCCGGGCTATCCGACAAGGGGAAACAGGGGACGTAAGGCTCCCCATCGTCGCGGTTTCAGCCGATGCCATGGAAGATGCCCGGGAAGAAAGCACACGCTCAGGAATAGATGCGTTTTTGACCAAACCCATCAAACTGAATGACATACGCCAATGTATTGAGAACCATCTTCCGGTTCATCCGATATAAGAATGGCGATCCCGCGAGGACTCGAACCCCGAACCTGCTGATTAGAAGTCAGCTGCTCTATCCAGTTGAGCTACGGGACCGCAATGGTAAGGGCAGGGTTTTCCATCGTCACTTAAAGTTATCTGCGTACGCTTGAATATGGCGCTTTTTCTTATGCGTTGGCAGCACTTCGAAAGGCAAGCTATTGCGTTGAGCATAAGCTTCAGCTTCCTGCTGGCTTTCAAACTTAATGCGCACCTGCCCCCGCATATCGCGTGAGCCGGTCCACCCCATCAGGGGATCAATAAATTTCGCGAGTTCAGGTTCAAACTCCAGCACCCATTTTTGGGTATTGGCAGTTCCTGACTGCATCGCGTTTTTTACGGGTTGATAAATGCGCGCTTTCACGGGCTTCTATCCTTCCAAACTTCGCCTGTATCTCGGGTAGCAGTACACTACCAGTTACGGCTGTTTAAAATTGCCTATATGGTGGACACGCTAGTCTGCCAAACGGAAGCGCACCCTATCCCAAACTTGCCGGAATGTGAACACAGAAAAACGGCTCCATGCATCTAACCGGCCACAAAAAAAGCGGCCCGACCATAAGGCCGGACCGTCTTCTGAACCACTTAGCGGTTAAGTGGTCGGGGAGAGAGGATTCGAACCTCCGGCCCCCTGTACCCAAAACAGGTGCGCTACCAGGCTGCGCCACTCCCCGACGCCCGCGCTTTCTAATGTTGCGCCCGTGTGAATGCAAGCAGAAAAATGAAAAAAATTTCACTGTTCCATTTTGGATCTGATCACGAGTGCAGTCGTCGACAATAACGAGCAATATTGGTGGGGGTAGTTCCATCAGGCAGATGCACAGCCTGCAACACTTCCATATGGGTACCACCAGGCAGCAGAACACGTTTCACCGACATCAGCTCCCTATCTTTGAAGTACGCCGCGGTGTTAAGTTCCGTTACACTGGGTGCAGACACGGATAAAGAGTCAGCCAGCTCCCCCCCGGCAAATGGTCGGGCATCCCCGTCCGGCACACCGGTGAAACTGTGAGTCTGTTCCTCACCCGAAGCATCAGTCCAGCTCATCTGGAAGTTCAGCCCCTCCCGAACTTCGCTTATTATATAATGTCCTGCCCGGGGCGGTTCACTTTGCTGATATATGCACGTATCAGGCTCCAGCTCCCATACGCCGAGAAAGTCTTGATATATTTTCTGATGAGCCATGAGGTTCCTGCCTTTAAACGAGGGGCGACGTTACCGGTTGCGCACGGCCTTGAAAAGCCCGCTAGCCACAGCGACGACACGTTCATCTACCCTCATGTCACCCCTTACCGCAACCATACCCTCTCCTGCAAGCTTGGCTTGCGCTGCCCCGACAAGCCACTCGCCCTTAAAAGCCGGGCCGATGAAGTCTGTTGTCATTCGCACTGTCACAAAAGGAGGCGACACAATGTCAAACACGGCGGTTGCCAGCAGGATATCAGCAAAGGTCATGATCATACCGCCATGGCATGCGCCGCCAGCGTTGATGTGCCGTTCAGCAATACGCAGACCACGTTCTTTATTGCCCGCAACTATGCGTTCGAATATCGGGCCATTTTCCCAACCGAAGGGGCTATTCGACAGAATGGGCTCAAAGCCTGATGGCGGTTTGGCCGCAGCGATCATTGCAGGGCTCGCCCTTCTCGGGGCGAGGGTCATCGCATCGGCCTCATTGGGGCTGTTGCCAGCGATCAATCAACGGGTGGCGCACATAGTGGCCGGCAATAATCCCAAGTTCTGCTGCGCGACCGCCTGCGATCTCCAGAACCGCCACTGCGGCCCCGACAGACTGGCGTGGCGTGTCGGTTCTTGGACGGGCCTTCCGAACAATATTCAATATCCTGCCATCTGAACGAATAAAGATAATGTCCAACGGGATATAGGTGTTGCGCATCCAGAAAGATCTCGGTGCCGATTCATCAAAAACGAATAACATGCCCCGGTCCGGCGCCAGTGTTTCCCTATACATCAAACCGTGTGCGCGCTGCTGATCGTCCAGCGCGAGCTCGACAGTAAATTCGTGCCTACCTGTCGGCGTTTCAACAACAGCGAGCCGGTCATCAGGGAGCGCGTCTGCAAACGTTGGAAGTGTATAGAGACAGAGAAGCACCAAGCTGAGAACCATGCGTGCTACCGACATACATATGGACCTTTCAGGCTTATGATCATCGGAAAGTATGGGCGTATCCTTAGGCATCACCCGGCAAGGCAATTTGCGCGACAAGCGGGCCGCGCTCACCAGTTCCGATACGAACACGTACTTCTTGTGCAGGTTCAAGGTCGGTCAGGCCTGCCCGGCGCAATGTCTCGATATGTACAAAAATATCCTGAGTGCCTTCGCCGCGCGAGACAAAGCCATATCCCTTTGTTCTGTTGAACCACTTCACGACCACGTCCTCGAACTCGGGCGAAACATCAATTTCCATTCCAGGGTGCGAGAAAGAGGAGCGGCCAAGGTCTTCAGGTGCGACGGCCGTGGACAGGTCCAGCGATTGCACGCATACAGCTTGACGGCCCTTGTCACGGTGTACGGCTTCACAAATTACTGTCGTGCCTTCAGGCACGGAGCGACGGCCAACGTTACGCAAAACCGAGAAATGCAGAAGCACATCACCGTCATCGTCATCCGGAACAATGAACCCATATCCCTTGACTGCGTCAAACCACTTGACCCTGCCAGTAACATGCTGGCCAACTTCATCGGGCCGTTCCTCAGAACAGATCGTACTACGGCCGTCCATACTATTCCCCCCTTAGGAATTTCACGCACTAGCTCAGAACAATAGTAAAATTTGTATAATGCTAGTCATAAAAAAAGGCGCCCGCAACTGTTTTGTCACGGGCGCCCTTGGTCAAGCTATTGTTTAGCGGGCTATTTTCAGTGCTTCCCCGCGCTATTCAATTCACCAACCTTCTCGTGGTGATGCTCAATATAGTGGTTTTCATACAACTTTTCCGTCATTGGCTCCAGCAAATAAGAGACCCCGAAATACCCTACAATAGACATCACAATCGTATATGGCAGCGCCATCTTTACCATGGTCATATAGGAAAGGCGGATGAGCGGCGCCAGCGCGCTCGTCAACAGGAAGAGGAATGCAGCCTGCCCATTAGGTGTTGCCACACTCGGAATATTGGTACCTGTATTGATCGCGACAGCCATCAGATCGAATGTATCCCGGCTGATCACATCTGCTGAAAGTGCTTTAGCCATCTCACTGACATAAACCGTGGCCACGAATACGTTATCCGAAATCGCGGAGAGTACACCATTGGCGATATAGAGCGCCGTGATCTGTCCGTGACCATCTAGACCAAGTACGAAGTTTGTAACAGGCGCAAAAAGGCCATTGTCCGCAATAACGCCCACGATCGCAAAGAAAACGACCAAGAGTGCGGTAAAGGGCAAAGCCTCCTCAAACGCGTGACCGATTTGATGCTCTTCGGTTATGCCAGTGAACGCACTGGCCAAAACAATCACGGAAAGACCGATAACGCCAACTGCAGCAAAGTGGAACAAGAGAGCCACAATAAGCCAAAGCGCAACGATACCCTGAACAACCAGCGCCGCCTTGTCACGTGAGGTGCGACGTTCGCTGGTATAGGCGTCATAATCCACAATAATGGCAAGAACCTTAGGTGGCACTTTTGCGCCGTAACCCAATATGCCGGTTATCTCAAGTGCAACGCATGTAGCCAAACCTGCGACCAGCACAGGCGCCGTTACCGGCAGCATACGCCAGAAAAACTCGACAAACTGCCAGTTGGCCTGTGTGCCGATCAGAATATTTTGCGGCTCGCCGACCAGCGTCATGACACCGCCGAGTGCGGTACCCACTGCGGCGTGCATCATCAGGCTGCGGAGAAATGCGCGAAAACCCTCAAGGTCTTGCTCATTCAGCTTATCAAGTTCACCGTCGTGCATGTGATCGTGATCATGATGGAATTCTTTGCCCGATGCCACCTTGTGGTAGATGGAATAAAAACCAACAGAAATCGCAATAACAACTGCCGTCACTGTCAAGGCATCAAGAAAGGCAGAAAGAAACGCCGCCATAAAACAGAAAATCAGGGAAAGCATGACCTTGTTACGCACTTTCACCAGAATCTTGGTGAACACGAACAAAAGCATGTTCTTCATGAAATAGATGCCCGCAACCATGAATACCAGAAGCAGGATAACCTCAAGGTTCGCTTCGATTTCGTGCTGCAATGTTGCGGGCGATGTCATGCCAATTGCGATCGCTTCAAACGCGAGCAAACCTCCAGGCTGCAACGGGTAACATTTAAGCGCCATGGCGAGCGTAAAAATAAACTCAATCACGAGCGCCCAACCTGCAACGTACGGATTTACCATATAAAACAGGATTGGGTTGATGATAAGAAAGGCCAGAATGGTAAGTTTATACCACTCGGCGGAGTTCCCCAGGAAATTTCTTCCTGCCGGATTCGCAAAAAGCGACGCCATAATATATCCCTTTTGACTAATTAGCCCCATGCTCAGGCATGTACTTTTACTTTGCTTGCTTTTAAAGGTGGCTGGAGGTCAAATCAAGCCAAAGTCGGCAAAAGCAGCTTGTGAGCAAACGGTCACGGCTTGTAACTATGTGGCGCGCCCGTTACCGCTTTTAAAACAAACTGGCAGCGAGCAAGGATTAAGCGCATGATTGATATCCTATATCTCCTCATGGAAGAGCTTGGCGCCGGGCGGACTGCTGCTGTTGCTGTCGTGACGGCAACATGGGGGTCCGCACCCCGGCAGGCAGGCAGTATGATGCTTGTCCGATCCGACGGCAGTTTCGAAGGCTCTGTATCGGGTGGGTGCGTGGAAGGCAGTGTTATCGCCGAAGCAACATCCATTATCGGTCAGGGAAGCAGCAAACGCCTGACCTATGCGGTTTCCAACGATAATGCGTTTGCTGTTGGCCTGGCGTGCGGCGGCACAATTCATATCTCGCTCTTCCCTCTCGGCCCGGACAGTTTGCACGCCATCTCCGCGACAATGGCAACTATTGCGGATCGTCAGCAGGGTGTTCTGTCGCTCCACCATACAGGGCAGGCCGCCCATTTCGAGAGACGAGAAATAGCCGAACTGGCTGATTCCCACTATGCGCTAAGGTTGCCAGTGCGTCCGAAACCTCGCCTGGATATTATAGGAGCGGTTCATATCGCTCAGGCCCTTGCCTCTATGGCCGCCCAATGCGGGTTTGATGTAACCGTCGTCGATCCCCGAAGCGCTTTTACTGAAGCGCGCTGTTTTGCGGATGCTTTGGTGATAACCGATTGGCCAGACGAGTATTTCATCCGCACGCCACCTGACAGTACTACTGCGGTCGTTACGCTGACGCACGACCCCAAACTTGATGACACCGCCCTCATGCCGGCGCTTGGCAGTAAAGCTTTTTACATCGGCTGCCTTGGCAGCAAAAAAACACATGCTGAGCGTTTGGCACGGCTTCAGGCGCGCGGGGTCGATGAAAAGGTTCTTGAGCGCATTCATGGCCCGGTCGGCCTTAATATCGGCTCAAAAACCCCGGCAGAAATAGCAGTTTCGATTCTATCCCAGATCATTCAATCCCAACGGACCGGAGCGGCCTACAATGCGGTTTGAAGAACGCCAGCCAATAGATGCCACCGGCTGGAGGCTGGCCCATAGCATTTTGGCGGGCCGGACACGGCTGGCCAAAGGCACAAAGCTGGATGCAGATTATGCAGACCTGTTGCGCAAACATAACGTCGAGGCCGTGCACGTGTTTTGCCTGGATGAGAATGATATTTTGGAAGATGTTGCCGCCCATCACATAGCGACACACATTAAAGGGGGAAACGTCCGACTAGGCCACGCCCATAAGGGACGGTGCAACCTGCATGCTGAAGAGGACGGACTATTACTGGCCAATGATGCTCTTAATTCGCTGAATCAAACCGATGAAGCATTGACCGTCGCTACGCTCCCAAGCTTTAGTCCTGTCTATAAGGGGCAACTGGTTGCGACAGCTAAGGTGATTCCTTATGCTGTTACCCCTGCACAGCTTGCTGCAGCCACAGAGAACCAAGCCCGAATAGAGGTCGCACCGTTTCAGCCCTTCAAGGCACGCTTCCTTGTTAGCGGGCAGGAACTTCCAGACAAAGTAAGGCGGTTGACCGAACGCCGTATCAACAGAGTGAAGGGCACCCTTGAAAGTTACCTTCAGTGTGCCCACACCACCGGCGCTGTTAGTGATGCCCTTCTGGGCATGGCATCGCTAGATGGCGACATAATCCTGCTAATGGGCGTCTCCGCAATTAGCGACCGACAGGATGTGTTACCCGCCGCTCTTGTCAAGGCTGGCGGAGAAGTGAGCCAACTCGGCATGCCTGTAGACCCCGGCAATTTACTGATGCTCGGCCGCCTTGCAGGAAAACTCGTACTTGGCCTGCCCGGATGCGCGCGGTCACCGGCCCTCAACGGACTCGACTGGGTACTGGAACGTTTTAGTGCACGCCTGCCCCTTGATGCCAAGGTCATACGCGGGATGGGGGTTGGCGGCCTTTTAAAAGAAACAGCGCTCCGGCCTGAACCGAGATCACCTCGCACAGCAAACAAAACAGATATTCAAGCCATTATTCTCGCAGCAGGTCGATCAAGCCGGTCACGCGGCACCAACAAACTGTTACGAACGCTGAATGGCAAGTCAGTGATCACACAGACGGTTTCAACTATAGGCGCGGCGACTGCCTCTCCCCCAGTGGTGGTCACAGGTCATGACCATGAGAAGGTTGAAAGGTCACTCAGCGGACACACTACCAGCATTATACATAACCCCGATTATAATGACGGAATGGCATCCAGTCTTCGGCTCGGCCTGGAGATGGTCGAACCGCATGCGGCCTTCAGCCTCATCTGTCTGGGAGATATGCCCTTTATCCGGGCTGATACCATCACAGCGCTCGCCGATACTGCGGCAAGAATAAGCGAAGCACGCATTTTCATTCCCACCTTCAATCGTAAACGCGGGCACCCTGTCCTGTGGCATCGCTCTCTATTTCGCGAACTTTTGAAGATTACCGGCGACAAAGGAGGCCGGGACATTATTCATGCCTACGCAGACCTTGTTTGTGAGGTCCCTGTCTCCGACCCTGGCATTCTGATTGACCTGGATACACCCGCAACCATGGAGCAATTCGGCATAGAAGACAATTAGGGCTGTATGTCGTCAAGTTCTTCAAGGCTGGACTCGAGTGTGCGCTTGGCCAAAGAGTATGAAAAACCCGCTCGCATCATTGAAGCCAATTCCTTTTCGACTCTGTCATCGACCTTGCGGTCATGCCGTCTGTATGGCCCGAACCGGCGCCGCCGAACGTAGGCGGCTGCAGCAATTTCATCAGCCTTGAGATCGCGGTCATCCTCGACAAGGTTCCCCACACTCGCCGCAGCCACCTCCTCATTAACCCCCTTGTACATCAGGTCCTGCAATATCTGCCTAGATGGTTTGCCTTTTCTCAGCAGACTTTCCGCACGTTGGCGGGCGTAGACCTCATCGTTCACATAACCATAGCTCACGCACTTTCGCACAACATCCTCGATCCAGCCAACCTGCTCATCAGTTGGTGGATCACCCTCTTCGTTACGGCGGCGCACCTTGCGGCCCAACACCTTGCGCAAATTCTCCTCGGAACTGGAAAAACGCCCAAGATAATGAAGCGCAGCACGTTCGAGGTAGGCGGCGCTGACTTTTTTTGGCCTGCGGCTCTCAGCATGAGCTTTTTTCATACGGCCAGGGCCTCGACTACCGCGACAAAGCGGTCAATCTCTTCTTTAGTATTATAGTAGTGGGGTGAAACCCTGACTGTGGTCTCAATGCCACGCGTTTCAAGGTCCAGACGCGTATGCACCACGCTCGCCACTTGTACAGTAATACCAAGGCTCTCCAGCCGTCTCTTTACTTCTGCAGCCTGTATACCCTTTTTATTGAAAGTGACAATCGCAGCAGATGCCGAGGCCGGACAGGTAGGCACTATGTTTTTCACAGCGTATAGCTTGCTGCGCAGATACTGCGCCACTGCCTGCGTGCGTTCGAACACCTCCGCCGGGCCCAATTTCAGCAAATAATCGATTGCGGCACCAAAACCGAGCTGGTTACCGACGCTGCGCTCCCAGTCCTCGAACATTCGCGCATCTTCGCGCAACTCAAATCGGTCACTTGCAACCCAAGCGGCCGATTGATTAGTCACCATGGCTGGTTCAAGTCGCGCCAAACCCCTCTCACTGACATAAAGGAAGCCAACGCCGCGCGGGCCGCGCATAAACTTGCGCGAAGTTCCCGTCAGCATGTCGCACCCTATAGTTTCGACATTCACAGGTAACTGCCCCACGGCCTGACAGGCGTCGAGAAGGTATAATACATCATGGGCCCGCGCTATGCGCCCCACGTCGGCCACCGGATTAATTTGCCCACTTGAAGACGGGACCTGCGCGACGGCTATCAGACGCGTTCGCTTGTCGACAAGGCTTTCCATGTGCTTCAGGTCAAGGGTGCCATCTGCAGCGGGGTTCGCTACACGGATATCAACACCACGCCGCTTTGCCTGGTGCAAAAAGGCGACAAAGTTGCTGCAATATTCGTTAAAAGCTGTGATCAGATTATCGCCAGCCTGAAACGGCACACTATAGAAGGCCTTGTTCCAGGCGTCCACGGCACTGCTTGTCAGCGCATAGTTGGTTGGCGTGCCGCCTAAAAGCTGCGAAAGTGATTGATAAACACGCTCATGCTCAGTGGACTGTTGCTCGTGCGCAACATAACCACCAACATTTTCCTCAAGTAGCAAATGCCGTTTTATCGCGTCAGTTACGGGTTTCGGCATCAATGATGAGCCACAATTATCCAAGTGTAATCGCTTCAAAACCGCCGATGTATCCGCTCTCACACTGCTTAGGCGGTCGCTGCCAAAACTCGTATCGTGCACAGTTCCTCCTCGCGATCGCTTGTCATTTTTTAGCCGTAATCCTACCCTATCCAGCCCTGCCGCGTACGATTTAGGCCAGAATTAACTTGCGCAGCCCGCATACAGAATGTAATTCAGCCCTAATATCCAGGCACGCGACCGTTCGTGAGTGAACAAGGTAAAGCTGGTCGAAAGCAAGAGTTTTTTGACCTCAGGTTTACTGTGCCAGTTTGAAGTTTAGCCATAGCCTCGGGCTTTCCAAGGCTTGCTATTGTTGTTTTTGTAGGGTCCGGCTAAAGTATGCCGGCACAATTATGGTTGAAGCCAACGGTATGAAGGTAGAGACACCTACACAAGATCCCACGCTCGAGCGGCGGTTTGCGGATTTTGATACGCTTGTTGAAGCGATAGAGTATGCAGCCAAGGGGGTGCGTGGGGCTAATTTCTATAATGCCCGCGGTGACTTGACCGAATCTGTGACTTGGGCAGACGTGCGCGATCGGGCCGAACTCATTGGGCGTAAGCTTGTGGCCATGGGTTTTCAGGCTGGCGACCGTATAGCGCTCATCGCTGAAACCAGCGCCAATTTTGTCGCCTTTTTTGTTGGCTGCCAGTACGCGAGCGTACTGCCGGTGCCCTTGCCTTTGCCAACCAGTTTTGGCGGCAAGGACGGCTATGTCTCCCAACTTAGAATGCAAATGCAAAGCTGTGATGCCAACGGCCTGATGGCGCCAGAATTCATGACAGAAATCATTGATGACGCCACCCAAGGTATGGAACTGCGCTTTTCCGGGGCCTATGATGATTACATGGCTCAGAAGGCAGGCGACAGTTTACGCCTTCCCTCATCTGACGACCTTGCTTATTTGCAATACAGCTCAGGCAGCACCCGGTTTCCTCACGGCGTGTCCGTCACGCACCGCTCCCTACTCGCAAACACACACGGCATGGCGTATTACGGCGTCAAGGTTGGTGAGAATGATCGCTGTGTTTCCTGGTTACCATTCTACCACGATATGGGGCTCGTCGGCACGCTACTGACAACCATCACATGTCAAATATCTGTTGATTTTATACCGACCGAGGAATTCGCCCGGCGCCCTCTGAGCTGGTTGAGAGTTATTTCCCGCAATAAGGGCACCATCACTTACAGCCCCACTTTTGGCTTCGACATCTGCGCACGCCGCGCCGCATTACGCTCAAGCGCGCTGGAAGATCTTGATTTATCAAGCGTCCGGGTTGCTGGCTGCGGCGCCGAAATGATCCGCCCTGATGTGCTGCGTTATTTCCATGAAACTTTTGCACCAATTGGCTTCAAGTGGGAGGCGTTCCTGCCTAGTTACGGCTTGGCAGAGTGTACCTTGGGCGTCAGTTTTGGCAACGTTGGGGTAGGTCTTGAGGTCGACCTGATCGAAGAAGCCGCCCTTACCGGCGACAAACATGTACTGGTAAACGGTAAGGACGAAAACGCGCGTATCCGCGAAGTTGTCAATTGTGGTAAGCCTTTACCTGAATATGACATCGAAATTCGCAACGAAGAAGATACCGCCCTGCCCGAGCGGCAAGTGGGGCGTGTTTTCCTTCGCGGCACTTCCGTCATGCGGGAATATTTCAACGACCCGGAAACCACCCGCGCTGTGCTGAGTCCTGAAGGCTGGCTCGACACTGGTGACATGGGGTACCTGAAAGATGGCAATATCTACATCGTTGGTCGTGCCAAAGACATGATCATCGTGAACGGCCGCAATCACTGGCCTCAAGATATTGAGTGGGCCGCCGAGCAACTTCCCGGTGTAAAAACAGGTGATGTTGCTGCAATCTCTGTTCCTGGCGAGAACGCGGAAGAGGTACCGATGATCCTTGCGCAGTGTCGCTTTTCAGAGGCAACAGACCGCATGAAATTTGTCGAAGACCTAAAGCGTCATATTCAGAAATCTACTGGCATCAACTGTATGATTGAGCTGGTACCTCCTCGCTCTCTGCCGCGCACGTCAAGTGGTAAACTGAGCCGCGTAAAGGCCCGCAACCAATATCTATCCGGGAACCTGCAGGCGCTCGCAAGCTAGGGTGCACGACACATGACAGCACCATCTCCGTTTCTGGCAGACCAGCCTACGGTCGCGCTAACGGGCGCCACCGGATTTCTCGGGCTCCATAGCATCGAATGTTTTCTTCAAGCTGGATTCGCTGTCAGGGCCCTCACTCGCCGTGAACAGCCAGACCGCGACGGGGTGACCTGGGTACGCGGCGACCTAGAGGACGAAGCCGCCCTCAACACGCTCATGTCGGGTGCACAAATACTTGTTCACATGGCTGCGCTTACCAAGGCATTGTCGCGCGATATATTCTTCGATGTTAACGTGGGCGGCACAAAACGTGTACTGACAACGGCCAAGCATCAGGGTATTGCACGTGTTATTCATGTGTCCTCTCTTGCCGCTCGGGAGCCACAACTAAGCCACTACGGCGCCAGCAAAGCCGCGTCCGAGCTGTTGTTGAGCGCTCGCGACTGGCCGTTCAGTTGGACCATCGTGCGTCCTCCAGCGATTTACGGCCCCGGCGACAAGGAAATTCTGAAACTTCTGACCGCAACACGTTTTGGTATCCTGCCCGCGCCAGGTAGAAAAACCAATCGCTTTGCGATGATTCACGGCCACGACATGGCGATGGCACTCGTTGCATTTGCTCATGGAGGTAACGAAAAAGCCATTGTCGAAGTGGATGACCGCAAGCCTGGCGGCTACACTCTTGGTGATATAGCCGCAGCACTGCCCAGTGGCCGAGTTAGAAAACCGTTCATTATTCCCCTCCCTTTCCCCATTCTTGGCTTCATCGGACTCATCAATGGCATACTGGCCGCACTGTCGAGACGCCCTGCCATGCTGACCCTCTCGACGGCGCGTTATCTATGTCACAGTGATTGGACCGCCCGCTCTTCCCGGCGACCGTCGCTCGAAAACTGGGCGCCGCAATTTGACCTTAAAGCGGGCTTAGAGGACACCATTGGCTGGTATCGAAAAAACGGGCTTTTATGATAGCGCTGTCCCCGATATAAGACGGGGTTGAACAAATTTACAAAACCCAAACCGCAGGTAGGCAAACAGGATGGCTAACGAGCAAATCATCGAAAAGATTTATGAATTGATTGCCCCACTTAACAGGAAGGGCATTGAGCTGAAGCCAGACGTTACTTTTGCCTCAGATCTGGAACTTGACTCACTTACCGTCATGGATCTTGTCGCTGACATCGAAGACGAATTTGACATCGTCTTGCCCCTTAATCTGTTGCCCGAACTCGAGACCATTGCGCAAGTCGCCAATGCTGTAGAGAAAATTATCAACAAGGGCTGATCAACCGTGGACCTTCTCGACAAATTTGACTCAACGGTGGCGCTGCGTAACTCGCTACCGTTTGAAAAAGCCGACCCGTTCAAGGTCGTGATGGAAGAAATCATTTCAGAAACGGAAGCCGTGATTGACGGCAGGCACACCATTCTCGCCGGCACGAACAATTACATGGGCATGACTTTTCACGAAGAGTCTGTCGAAGCAGCTAAGGACGCACTTGATCGTTTCGGAACCGGCACCACTGGATCTCGTGTTCTCAATGGCACTTATGGCGGGCACAAGGCCCTGGAAGCAACCATCGCCGACTTTTACGGCATGGAACACTGCATGGTCTTTTCCACAGGTTATCAGGCCAACTTGGGCATGATCTCGGCGCTCGGTGGCAAAGATGACTTTGTCATCATTGACGCGGACAGCCACGCCTCGATTTACGACGGCTGCTCAATGGGCAATGCCACCATCGTTCGCTTCCGTCATAACGACGTTGAGAATATGGAGCGCCGCTTGAGGCGCCTGCCAGAAGACGCCGGGAAGCTTCTTGTCGTTGAGGGTATCTATTCGATGCTTGGAGATTCCGCGCCCCTCAAAGAGCTTCTCGAAGTTGCAAAAAAATACGGTTGCATGACGTTAGTTGATGAAGCCCACTCAATGGGCTTCTGTGGTGAGAACGGTCGCGGCGTGGCGGAACATCTGGGTGTTGAGCATCTCGTTGATTTTTATGTCGGCACCTTTTCCAAATCCGTCGGAACGGTCGGCGGCTTTGCCGTTTCAAATCACCCAAAATTTGATGTTCTTCGATTTGTCAGCCGACCCTATATCTTCACCGCAAGCCTGCCGCCCAGCGTAGTAGCATCTGCGACAAAGTCTATTGAAGCGATTAAACGCAGCGGTAATCGCCGCGCCCACTTGTGGGAGAATGCACGCCGCCTGCACGCAGGCCTGAAGAAGGCAGGTTTTCATCTTGCCACGCCTGAGGCTCAAAGTCCTATTATCGCTGTGCACCTACCGGACCCCATGGTCGGGACCCGCTTCTGGGAACAGCTACTACTTGAAGGCGTTTATGCCAACATGGCTGCGCCGCCAGCGACCCCATCAGGTGTATTTCTGATGCGGGTCAGCGTTTGCGCACAACACACAACCGGGCAAGTTGACGAAATCATCGCACGTTTCGCGCGTACAGCAGAAAAAGTAGGGCTTGGGCTCAATCCGTAGGGCGATAACTTTTCAGACAAAAGGCGCCGCATCGGGCGCCTTTTTTATTTGAAGGCACCGCGGCGCTTCAGGCCCCAGAAAAGGCGTATACCAGACAGAACCGGTCGGCGCCGCATACGGTCCGTTACCTCGACCTCCACACCTGAATGGCGCTTTATTTTCCAAGCGAGATAATCTATCCCGCCGTCAAATGTCATGGATGCCTTTACGAGACGCAGGAAACTGACAATTTTGCCATTCCAACGGCGCAGCATCCAGCGAATCCGTGGTGCGAGACGTTCGGTACGAGACGGCTGCTTGAGCGGCGGGAACGGATCAGGCACAACATTCAGCACTTCTTCAACCAGAGCTGTCAGCGCATCATAGCGATCCTGATCCAAAAGGTAGATTTCAAGCCCCTTACCGCTTCTCTCGCTTCTTAGCTCAGCCGAGTAGGTCTGTTCAAACGCACCGACCCAGAGATCGCGGGATTCTTTCGCCGTGGGCACGAGATCAAGATAATTACCCAACATGGTCTTGACCGCCTGTGCAACATCCGAAGCAATACTCAGCCTTGTTTCTTCATCGCGCGCCAGCATAAGAAGGCACGGCTGACAAAAACGCGCCCAAACAGAAACATTCAGGCATTCTGATCTAACGCGAAAAGCAAAGTCTGCACGTGAAAGTACGGCATATTTGGACCGAACTGTCACACCATTCACCTCGGTTTCATGATAAAAGACGTTTGGCGGCAAGACCTGATTGGCCATCGCCAGCCACCTGCTATCATAAGCAGAACTGTAGGTGTCTACAATCACATAGAAGTCGAGAACCTTGTCAATGATCTCACCGGTGCGCAGACATGATCCGTAAAACAGGATACCGCAAACAGCGCCGTTAAAACGGTCGGCGATACGTTCTGCAGCAATACTTACCTCTTCGGGAGTCTGACGACGCCACTCCTGCAGAATAAAATCTTGTATCTCTTTATTCGAGTCAACGACCATGATTTATCTTACCTCAAGGAAACAAACGTCAAAGTTCGGTCACCCTTCAGTATAATCGGCTTCCCGGGAACCGGGTAATATATTTCACCGTCAAGTGTTACAGGGTCACTACCCTCCACACGAATTTCATTAGAGCGACGAGTGTGTACACCATCGATAGTCTTCTTACCGTAAGATCCTGATATCAACCCACGCACCGCCGCAAACACGTTTTTGCCACCGGCTTCGACTGCGGAAAACCGCAACCCCCCGCGACCTTCCTGGCCATAGGGGCGCAGACGAAGCAACAACCGATCAAGCGTTGTGGTCATGACCGCAGAAAACTGGCCAACCATGCGGCCACTGCCCGGGACCGTTATTGTCATCGGATCAGAGACCATCAATGTTTTATCTCTGCCAATCCCAAATGCGGACAAAATCAGTTTAATAATGGCAACAGAATGCGCCAAACCGTTTGGTAATCCGGCATTGTAAGCATGCTCACGACACCATTCTATCCCCTTCACGACACCCGCCGTACCGAAGAACATACCAACGCGCACAGGCTTGCCGTCGCCGATATCCATTTCAATCAGGTGCTTGCGGGTCAACCGCTCGGGTAATTTGCCGCCATTTGTCAAGCTAATCAGCTTTTTAAGCACTTTCTCGGGCTGGCCTTTGAAACCGAGGTCGGCAGCCGTCATATTCGTTTTGCCACCTGGCAGATATGCTATTGGTGGCGTCACGCTGAAAGGATTATTGTGCAGTAAGGCTGCGAGAACGGCACCAATTGTACCATCGCCCCCATTGACAACCAGGATGGCAGGATTGGCCCGCGCGAATAGCTGTAGAGCGTCCGGAATTGAATCAATCCCATCCAGTTCGTAATGAACGACGTTCGGGCTTTCGTCCACTACCTTACGCACCGCATCAATACGGGAAGCGTTAGTTGTGCTCTTCGGATTTGAGATGATAGCCACAAGTGGCACAACTGTGCCTGATACGATATTTTCACGATCCACATTCACGAGACGTGGTGCTCCATACAAAACCCGCCGGGACCCGCGAAGTCGCCGACGACAGTAAATCTTTCAGGTGCCAGCCAAGTGGCCTTCGGGGTGCCTTATAACCGCATATGCTTCTTTTAGCAAATTTGTAACATTAAGGTTAGCGACGCCGCAGTTGCCGACGCTTTTCTTTCTGCTCTTCATCGCCCCGAAATATATAGGTAAGAGTGACTGACATTCTAGTCACGCCCGCCTTTGCCTCAAACATGACCTCTTCCGCATCGGGCGGTGCCAGCGAAAGCTTGGGATTATTGGAAAAGCCAAATCCCTCGCTGAAAAAATCAGCTTTGCCATTGGCATTCCTGTCGTGCAGCACGACCAGCGCATACCGACCAGCCGCAGGCAAAGGAACGCATAATTGTTGAGCTTCGCCTGTCACCGGCACATCCACCCTGACAAGCTTGGCGCCCTTCTCAAGGAATTCATCCGGGTCGCTGCCGTATATCTGGGCACGCACATTGCCATCTTTGTCTTTAAGGCCTTCAACGGACAACAACACTGCTGCACCTGCGATGCCATCAGCACAATTTGCCATGTTATTTTCAGCACGGGCAGGGTCACGATCAGCGGCCAACACCGCACCGCTCATCCCCACAACCAAAGCCGCACTCAAAACCTGACGCATATTACTCAGCATTACTTTCTCCTGGCATAGGGCCATGAAGGTTAGCATCCGCCTAGCTGATGAGGCTTGATGGTGGCGAAAATATGTCCCCATTTCAGCAAATTCGGTATAAGAACTTCATGGTTTTGCCACGTTCGGCGACTGAAAGATAATGAAATGTCACTTGAAACAGCGTCATAACAGGTGTAGCGCCAAAGCATGTTTACTCGCATCGACCGATATATTCTCCGCCAGATACTGGGGCCGCTATTCACCACGCTAGGTGTCGCTGCTTTGCTGCTGATCCTTGAGCGCATGCTCAAACTTTTTGATTTTGTCGTCAACCAAGGAGGGCCGGTTGAAGTAGTCTTCCAAATGCTGGCAAACCAGATACCGCACTATCTGGGTCTGGCGTTACCGGTTGGTCTGCTGCTTGGCACACTACTCGCCTTCCGGAAAATTTCTCTCTCCAGCGAGTATGACGCCATCGTTTCGTCCGGAGTTGGACTGCCGCGCCTGATGCGGCCTGTGCTGTTCCTGTCCCTTGTCATGATGCTGGTGAACACAGTACTGGTTGGCTGGGTGCAGCCCTATGGTCGTTACGCCTATCGCAACCTTGTCTTTGATCTTAGAAGCGGGGCACTTGGTGCAAGTATTCGGGTGGGCGAGTTTGTCGACATTGGCGACAATATCACCTTGATGATTGAAGAATCACGCCAACAGGGAGCCGAGCTTATCGGTATATTCCTTGAACGTCGGGATCAGGACAACACAATATCTGTCACAGCGGAACGCGGCGGATTTTACGCCACCGGTGACGATCAAACGATCTTGCTAAGGTTATACAACGGCGTGCTTGTGGACCTGAACGAAAGCCAGAACAAACCTCGTGTGCTGAGCTTTGACCAGCAGGACCTGACTGTCACCCTGCCAGCGAAGGAAACCTTCAGGGACCGAGGAGGAGAACAGTTGGAGCTGACCTTGCCTGAACTCAATCGCGAGCGTTATAATCCGGAACTCAGCGTCGCGGAACTCAATGCCTTCAACGCCAATTTCCATTGGCGGCTCATGCACAGCGTCACTTTTCTCGTGTTACCATTTCTCGCGATACCAATGGGACTAACCAACAAACGTACAGGACGTGGCACCGGCATCGTTGTCGGGCTCTCACTTCTCATCCTTTATAATGAATTTATGGAGGCTATGGAGACAGCCGTCTCGGCAGGCGCTTCACCTTATGCAACAACATGGCTGCTCTTCGGTATCTTTACAGTAATAAGCTTATTTTTCTTCCGAATCGCAGCCTACAGGGTTGGCGGTGAACCTCTGGCATGGATCGACAAAAGCTGGGCTGTTATCAGCGGGCCGATTAAAAAGGTCTCCAAAAGGCTTATGGGGGTTAGTGATTGATGGAAACATTAAGAATAATCCGCCGCTATATTGTGCCGTCCCGCACTTTGGCGCGCTACATGGTTCGCATGCAACTCGGACGCTTTTTTGGCATCCTGATTGGGCTGACCGCTATACTGCAACTTCTTGTACTGATGGCAGTTTCAGATGAAATCATGGCGGCCGACGGTGCAAGCTGGGTATCGCTTGTATCCTTCGTCAGCATGCGTGCGCCACAACTCATAAGTCAATTCACGCCTTTCGCAGCACTCCTCGCGTCACTGCTGACACTCGCGACACTGAACCAGCATAGCGAAGTGGTAATCATGAAAGCGAGCGGCCTGTCGGCGCATCGCATCCTCTTGCCCTTAGGCATTGCCAGCGCGATCATTGGCATCGCTCATTTCACATTCAATGAGACCGTCGTCGTCAAAGCGAACGCTGAACTTGAATACTGGGAAGCCCACGACTATGCCGTAGACCTTCCCCCCAATGAAGGCCTGGCCGGAAGGGTGTGGTTGAAAGAAGGCAACAGTATTGTGCTGGTGGAAGCGGTTAGCCGCATCCGCAACCGCGTTGTTCTGGATAAAGTTTCGCTATTTGAGCGCGATGATACCGGACGCCTGACTGGTATGGTACGCGCTGACTTTGGCTGGTATCAAGACGGGAAATGGACACTGCACGAGGTCCGAAAATTTGATCCGCAAAGCCACGTATTGACAATTAATGCCACGCAGGACTGGAACATCCCGACACGGCCCGAACGCTTTCTGGCCCTTACCATCAAGCCGGATCATGTCTCCTTCCCCAGCCTGTGGTTTTCCATGAAAGAACTCGAAAAAGATGGCCTGCCAACAGACCGCTTGATGGCATCCTTTTTACACAAAATTGCAGGGCCAGCGTCGACGTTCCTGATGCCTTTGCTGGCGGCGGTTGCCGCATTTGGCGTTACGCGAGCCGGTAACCTTGCTATTCGCATTGTTTTTGGCATGGCGCTTGGCTTCAGCTTTTTTGTCGCTGACAACTTTATGCGCGCAATGGGCGAATTCGGCGTCGCCCCACCTTTTCTTGCTGCCTGGGCACCGTTTCTCCTGTTCCTGTTGTTGGGCTATAGCGTGATCTTCTACACAGAAGAAGGGCAACCAAAATTCAAGTCTAAAAGGAAGGGTGCTACCGAGTGAGCACTGAACGCATGCCCCCCAACCATCACCGGGCGAGGGTGGCTGGTGGCGCTGGCTTTGCGTTCCTAGGCAGATTGGGCGCACTGGTGGAGGCGGTCTCGGTAATCGCCTTCGCATGGGTATATGGCGCCACCACCTTCGGTCTGTTCGCCGTACTCTGGAGTTATGTGAAAGTCTCAACCGCCTTTTCCGACCTCGCGATGACAACGGCGCTGCAGCGTTTTGTGCCAAAAGCGGATGAGGCTACCGCCAACATGGTGGCGGGCCATGCTTTGAAACTTAGCTTCCTCATTTCCACACTGCTAGCTGCGCTGGGCTACTATTTTGCGCCTTTCCTCTCCAGCTTCATCAGCGCGAGCGACGCTGACGCAGACCACCTGACAACGGTTATCGGCCTGTATGTATGGGTCTTACCTTTCTGGACGATGGTTGAGGTCGCAACCGCTGCAGTCCGCGCACGGCGCACTTTCGGACCAGAAATACGCGTCCGCATCTTCTACGAGCAAGGGCTACGTCTTATTGCCGCCATGGCTTTTGGCTTCATGGGCTACATGACCTATGGCTTATTTCTTGCCCATCTGGTCAGCGTCATCCTTGCCGCCATGTTGGCGCTAAGACTGATCGCGAAGCACTATGACTTCAAAGCTGTGATAATGGCCCCCGTCACGGGTCCACTGGCGCGCGAAATGCGGCAGTATGGAATATCGGTCATGCCCGCAAACACGATCAAGAAACTGTTCAGCGAGTTTCCTGTAATGTTCCTCAACTTTCTGTTGCCGGGCGCAGCGGGCGCAGCGGCCGGCGGTTATTATGCCGTAGCGCGCAAAATAGCCAGCGCGTTACAGGCCGTACGCCTGACGTTTGAGTATGTCATGGCGCCTCTTGCGGCCGAGAAAGATGGCCACGGTGACCATGAGGCGCTTCGCGATATGTACAGCTATGCGACACGGTTATCGCTTTGCCTTGCCCTGCCCTTCGGCGGTGCGCTTGTTCTTGCACGCCATGACATCCTGATGACCATGGACCCCGAGTTTCAGGCAGCAGCGGCGGCCATCGCCATCCTGTGTCTTGGCCGGGTGATAGAAGCAGCCACCGGCCCCTCATCCGCAATCGTTGAAATGCTCGGCCACCGTCTGCTTCCGGCGATCAACGGTCTCGTCGGGCTTGCGGCATTGCTTGGCCTTGGTATCTGGCTCATCCCGCTGATGGGTGTGACAGGCGCAGCCATCGCAGCAGCAGCCGGCCTGAACACCACCGCCTTCCTTGCCTTGCTGGAGGGACATTTTTTATTCCATCTATGGCCCTATGACCGGCATATGGTTCGCCCGCTTCTGGTTTCCCTTATCACAACTGGCGCGCTGATGGCTCTTGTCCCTGCAAGCGCCATGTGGCCTGCTCCTGCCGGGATCGCTGCTGCATGTGCTGGCCTGCTACTTGCCGTGCTCATTCTTGTACGGGTAGGCCTAAATCATGAAGATGCGGAAGCATTGGGCAAACTTGGCAAGGTCAAAAAACGGAAGTTGTCATGAACGATACGATAGATTTTGACCATTTCCTGAAGGTCAATATTCGCGCAGGCACTATCCTGAGTGCGCGACTGAACGAAAAGGCCCGGAAACCGGCTTATGTGCTGGAGATTGACTTTGGCAGTGAATACGGCATTAAAACCACGTCCGCCCAGATCACCGAAGCCCACGAAATAGAAAGCCTGCCAGGCATGCAGGTGTTGGCCGTTGTCAACTTTCCGCCCAAACGTGTCGCGGGTGTGAAGTCAGAAGTGCTGACCCTTGCCACCGTTGAAGATGACGACCGAACAGTCCTGATCACACCCAGTCAGCCAGTGCCGAACGGCACCCGCCTGCTTTAGGCTTGCAATTTCACGCCCCTTCTTTATCCAAAGACCATACGCGACCATACCTAAGGGAAAAACCGTGAGCAGCATCAATATCCGCCAGATCACCGACAACGCGGGCATCAAGGATTTCATCAACGTCACCCGCGAGGTATACAAAGACGATCCTAATTGGGTCCAGCCGCTGATGATGGAGCGCATGGATGCGTTGCGACCTGACAAAAACCCTTACTATGAGCACGCCGACGTGGCGCTGTGGGTCGCGCAGCAAGACGGCAGGCTTGTAGGTCGCATCTCTGCCCAGATCGATAAGTTGGCGCAGGAAAAATGGGGGCCAAACCTCGGCCACTTCGGCTTTTTTGAAGCCACTGACGCGGAAGTCGCCGCCAAACTGCTCGCAATCGCTCAAGGCTGGCTGACTGAGCGTGGGATGAAGCGCATGCAGGGGCCATGGTCCTTCTCCACCGCGGAAGAAGTCGGCACGCTTATTGACGGCTTCGACACCCCGCCGTGTGTGATGATGCCCCATGGCAGGCCTGAGTATGACGGCTGGCTGAAGGCACACGGCCTTGATAAAGCCCGTGACATGCACGCCTTCCGGCTTGACCTGACTATGCCACCGCCCGAACGCGCGGTGCGTATCGTGAAAATGGCCGAGAAGAACAAACGCGTCACCATGCGCCCCATCGACATGAAAAACTTCAACGCCGAGGTTGCCACCATCCTAGATATCTATAACGAGGCATGGTCCGACAACTGGGGCTATGTGCCCTTCACCCCCCATGAGGTGGAGCACGGCGCCAAGGGCCTGAAGCCGGTGGTGAAACCCTACCGCACCTATATCTGTGAATATGACGCCGAGCCGGTTGCCTTCATGCTGACCATCCCGGACGTGAACCACAAAATCCGCGACCTTGACGGCAAACTGTTCCCCTTCGGTATTTTCAAGCTGATGTACCGTATGATGAACGGCAAGGAAGACCGCTGCCGCGTGCCGCTGATGGGCGTGCGCAAAAAATTCCAGAAAGGCCCCTTGGGCGCCGCCATGGCGATGTGGATGATCCGCGTCAGCCAGCAAAACGTAGTCGACCGCGGCGCCACCTTCGGCGAGCTCGGCTGGATTTTGGAGGATAACGACGGCATGATCTCCATCCTTGAGGAGATCGGCTGCGAGGTTTACAAAACCTACCGGGTTTACGAGAAAGCGATTGGCTGATTAGGGGCATATATGACCGGAAACATCACACGCTTTGAAGACCGCGGGAAAGCACGGGCGCTTTCAAGCTTCACGGGTGAGTTTCTAGTGCGCTGCCCCAAGTGCGGTGCCGCCGCCATCATCCGCGGCACGCGCCTTACCTGCACCAGCTGTCATGCTAGCATCGAGGCGAAAGACGCGCCCGCACGCGCATCCGCGCTGATCGGCAACTTCCAGACCAGTGCCGGTGTTAAGAACTGGCTTGGCAATGTAAAGCCGGTGCTTGAACTGAAGGACGGCACACCGCTTCGCTACACCTGCTCTAGCTGCGGCAAGGACCTTGCGGCCCCTGCCATTCGGTCAAACGCAGCCAACCTGCCGCGCGACATAACGCTCACGTGTGACGGCTGCGGCCTCGACAACAGCTTCACGCCGGTGTGGCACCCAGCCTACAGCAGCCATGACGTCCGCGACCCTGCCTTCGGCTGTGAGCTATTCCTGCAGAAAACCTTGCGCGACGGCACCCTGTTTGTGTTCAACGCGAAACACGCCGAAGCGCTTCTGGAATACATCAGCGCTGGTTTGCGCGAGTTCAAGGCGGATCAAGGCCGGCACAGCTATTTCACCAACCTGCCCACATGGATCAAAGCCGCCAAAAACCGCGACACCATTGTGAAAACGCTGGAAGGGTTTATTGAGGAGATGAACTCAATTACCTAGTCGCCATCTTCCCCTGCGCTAGCTCGGCAAATTCACACAGCAGCGGGCGGGTGTCGCGGGGGTCGATGACATCTTCGACCATGAAGGCTTCGGCGGTGCGGAAAGGGCTGCGCACCTTGTCGAGCCGCGCCTTGATCTCCTGGAGTGCTGCTGCCGGGTCCTCGGCTTTCTCAAGCTCCGCCTTGTAAGCAACCTCGATGCCGCCCTCAAGCGGCAGGCTGCCCCAGTCGCCTGACGGCCAGGCGAAACGGTATTGGAAGCGGCTGTGGTCGCTCATCGCGGCACCACCCACGCCGTAAGCCTTGCGGATGATCACGCTGGCCCAAGGCACGGTGGATTTGTAGATGCCACTCAAGGCCTCCACACCAAAGCGGATGGTGGCAGCACGCTCGGCCTCAAGCCCGATCATGAAACCGGGGTTATCAACAAAATGCACCACTGGCAGCGAGAAGGTATTGGCGAGCTTCACGAAGCGTTCCACCTTGCGCGCGCCGTCCGCCGACCAGGAGCCGCCCATAAAGGACGGGTCGCTCGCGATCACCGCCACCGGCCATCCGTTCAGTCGCGCCAGCGCGGTGATCGAACTACGGCCCCACATGCGGCCGATTTCCATGAAACTGCTGCGGTCCGTCACGGTGTTCAAAATCTTGCGCATAGAGTATGCCGCGCGCCGGTCTTCCGGCACGGCGGCCAAGAGGCTCTCATCCCGGCGTTCAACACCGTCTGTCGTCTCGCCGCGTGGCGGCAGGCTACCCGCTGATGACGGCAGGTACGAGAGGAAACGTTTCGCAGCCTCGAACGCCTCCTCTTCCGTGTTCACCACATCATCCACCGTGCCATTGCGGCCATGAATGTCAGCGCCGCCCAAGGCTTCCTTGTCATGGGTTTCGCCAATTGCCGCCACAACCGCGGGCCCGGCGGTGAAGATATGCGACATGCCCCGCACCATCACGCTATAGTGGCTTGCCGCCACCCGCGCGGCCCCAAGCCCCGCGACAGAGCCAAGCGCAAGCGCCACAACCGGTACGCTGTCAAGGTTTTTGGCCACATGTTCCCAGCCCGGCAGGTAGGGCACGTAGGTCAGGCCCATGTCTTCGAGCATTTTCACGCTGCCGCCACCGCCGGTGCCGTCGATGAGGCGGATCAGCGGCAGCCCATATTCATGCGCCATCTGTTCCGCCAGCACGGCCTTGCGCCAGATGGCAGCGTCCGCCGCGCCGCCGCGCACGGTGAAGTCATCGCCCGTGAGAACAACCGGCCTGCGGTTAATATCGGCTCGGCCAAACAGGAAGTTGGCGGGCTTAAAGTCCTCAAGCTCACCTTCAGGGTCATAACTGCCTTTGCCCGCAAGCTTGCCAATTTCGCGGAAGGAGCCGGGGTCCGCCATCTTGGCGATACGCTGGCGCACGTCCATCTTGCCCCGGCCGTGCTGGCGCGCGACCTTGTCATCGCCGCCCATTTTCTCGGCCAGGGATTCCCGCTTACGTTTTTCTTCCAGCTCTTTATCCCACGCCATACTATCTTCCTGCCTAACCTGATTGCATTAATCTGACGCCTTCATCGCGTTCAAACAGGTACAAAAGGTGCCGAAGCGCCTGCCCCCTGTCTGTCTCCAAATTCGGGTCTTTGTTAATGATAAGGCGGGCGTCGTCTCGAGCAAGCTCGATAAGGTCTGCGTGCTCGGCAAAGTCCACCAGTTTAAATTCCGGCAGGCCGGATTGTTTGGTGCCTAAAATCTCGCCGCCGCCGCGCAGGCGAAGGTCTTCTTCTGCGATCAGGAAGCCGTCCTCACTTTCACGCATGATCTTGAGGCGTGCGCGCGCAACCTCGCCAATCTCGTTTGTGCGCAAAAGGATACAGCTTGATTTGCCGCTGCCCCGCCCAACCCGACCGCGAAGCTGATGCAGTTGCGCGAGGCCAAAACGTTCGGCATGTTCGATCACCATGATCGTCGCTTCAGGCACATTTACGCCTACCTCGATCACGGTGGTAGAAACCAGCACGCTGATCTCGCCGCGCTGGAATCGTCCCATGATCTCGTCTTTCTCTGGCCCCTTCATCTTGCCATGCACAAGCCCTACACGGGGACCGAACATGCCCTTAAGGCTGGCAAAGCGTTCTTCCGCTGCGGCAACATCAAGCAATTCGCTTTCTTCCACGAGAGGGCATACCCAATAAGCGCGCGCGCCGCCCTGCACAGCCCGCTGCACACCTGCCGCCACGTCGGCTAGTCGGTCAAGCGCCACCACACGGGTATCGACCGGCAGGCGTCCCGGCGGCTTCTCCATAATGCGGGAGACATCAAGATCGCCATAAACCGTGAGTGTCAGCGTGCGCGGGATAGGCGTAGCGGTCATGCCCAGCACGTCAATCCCCGCAGACGCCTTGGCAGCAAGCGCCAGGCGTTGCTGCACACCAAAGCGGTGCTGTTCGTCAATGATTGCAAAACCAAGGTCCCCGAACTCCACGTCACCCTGTATTAACGCGTGGGTACCGATCAGAATATCAATATCGCCCGCTGCCAAGGGCTCAAGCACGGCCTTACGGGCCTTACCCTTGGAGCGCCCGGTGAGAAGCGCCACACGCAACCCGGCAGCTTCGGCAAGAGGCTGTATAGTCTCAAGGTGTTGATTGGCAAGAATTTCAGTAGGGGCGAGCAACGCGCACTGCACTCCCGCCTCCACCGCCGCTGCCATGGCAAGCAGCGCCACCACGGTTTTGCCGCTGCCCACGTCTCCCTGCACCAACCGCAGCATGGCGCGGTCACTTTCAAGGTCGGAAACAATCTCATCCAGCGCAGTTTTCTGGTCGCCTGTCAGGCTGTATGGCAGCGCATTCAATATACGGTCGCGGATACGGCCACCGCCTTTGAGCACCCGCCCTCGTTTTCTACGCGTGCGGTCGCGGACAATCGCCAGCGCAAGCTGACTTGCCAGCAACTCGTCTGCCGCGAGCCTTTTGCGTGGCTTGCTGGACGCCGCCAATACTTCCGGGCCGTCGGGGTGATGGATGGCAGTGACGGCTTCCAGCATGGTAGGCCAGTCTTCGCGTGCCATCACACTCGTATCCTGCCATTCCGGGAGCTCCGGCACGCTCTCAATGGCGGCATGTATGGCTTTGCGCAAAATCTTGCCCGAGAGGCCCGCCGTCAGCGCATATACAGTTTCCACTGCGGGAAGCTCTGCTGCATTCTCCGCCGAGACGATATAATCAGGGTGGGTGATCTGCACCTGTCCGAGGTAGTGTTCAACCTTACCGCTGATCAGCCGCACTTCACCTTCGGGCAACTGTTTACGCAAGTAATCCGCGCGAGCGTTAAAGAATACCAGCGTCAACTCGCCCGACGTGTCCCGGCACACCACACGGTAGGGTACACGACGATTTTGCGAGGGACGGTGCACCTCCACCGTGACTTCAAGGGTGGCGATACTGCCGGGCGCAGCATCAGCTACTGTGGGGCGGTAGCGGCGGTCGATCAGCCCCGTCGGCAGGTGAAACAAAATGTCGCGCGTGCGCGTGCCTGCCAGCTTTTCAATCGCAAGCCGGTTACGCTTGCCAATGCCCGGCAGGCGTTCAATGTCCTTAAAATAGTCAAACAGCGCCTCGGGCCGCATAAGGCCAAATCCCCGTCAGTAATCCAGAAGTTTTGCTTTAATGAGCACAGACCTTAGCTTATGGTGTGCCGCCCAGCAATCGGGCAAGCATAAAGATGACGACAGAGGCGCGAGTGATGCAAAAAAACAGCTATGATCCCCACGGCGATCTCGATATTGAAAACCGCAGGCGGCGGCTGAAATTTCGCGCGTGGCACCGCGGCATCAAGGAGCTGGACCTCATATTCGGTAACTTCATCGAAGCCAACATGGATAGCTTTGATGCTGAAGACTGTGCATGGTTTGAGCGCCTATTCGAGGAGCAGGACCATGAAATCCTTGGGTGGGTAACCAAGGGCGAAGATGTGCCCAAAGCATTTCAAGGCCCGATGATGGACCGGCTCAAAAAACTTGATTTTATGACGCTCAAGGCACGGTAAGGCAAAAGACCTCATGCAACTCAAGGAGCTTGTCAGCGCGGAAATGCCGCTTGTTGTGGCCGGTGTGCCGGGCGGCTATGACGCCATGCTTTTGGCCGACCTCACCGCGCGCGCGTTTGGCGACACAAAACGTGCCGTGCTGCATGTTGCAAGTGATGACGGGCGCCTTATGGCACTCGCGAACGCTGTTCGTTTTTTTGCCCCCACGCTTGAGATTGTTGAATTTCCCGCGTGGGACTGCCTGCCCTATGACAGGGTAAGTCCGCAGGGCGATATTGTCGCCAAACGCATGGCTGCTCTGTCTCGTCTTTCGGCCCATCGCCTTAAGGCGCCGCTGCTGGTTATCACGACGGTCAACGCAATATTGCAACGTGTACCAGCACCGGGCGCCGTCGCAGATGCCACCTTTCATGCCAAACCGGGCGATGAAGTGGACATGGTCGTGCTGACGGAATTTTTGGCTTCAAACGGCTATAACCGGACCGGCCAAGTGATGGAACCGGGCGAATTTGCCGTGCGCGGCGGGTTGCTCGACATCTTCCCCCCGGGCGAGGAAAGCCCGCTCAGGCTGGATTTTTTCGGCGATGAACTTGATACCATCCGCCGGTTTGACCCTTTGGATCAGCGCACTATCGGCACAGCACCACGCCTGCACCTCAAGCCGGCGAGCGAGTTTTCCATGGGCATGAAAGGGGTCGAGCGTTTCCGCCGCAACTATGTCAACACCTTTGGCCCAGCCAAAGGCGACGACCTGCTCTATGAAGCCATAAGCGAAGGCCGCAAATATCAGGGCGCTGAGCACTGGCTTCCTTTCTTTCATGATGAGTTGGCAACTCTCCCCGACTATCTTGACGACCCTGTTTTCACTATCGATCATCAGGTAGATGAAGCCGTGGCTGAACGCTTCAAGGCTGTCGACGACTATTACACCGCGCGTAAGGAAGCCTGGGACATCGCGCGCGCGACCAAAAACATCACCACCCCACCCTACAAACCGATACCAAGCCAGCTTCTGTATCTGCTCGAGGCAGAGTGGGACAACCTGCAAGATATCCTGAACGCCCGCCGCTTCACCCCGTTCGAGGAACCACCCGCGATCAACGTGGTCAGTTTCGAGGCGCGGCAAGGCCGTGACTTCGGCCCCGAGCGCAATACTAAGGACATCAACGTTTACGACGCCGTGCGCGACCATGTTAAGGCACTCCGCGTCGCAGGCAAGCGTGTGGTCTTTGCGAGCTACTCGAAAGGAGCCGCCGATCGGCTCAAAGGCGTGCTGGAAGATCACGGACTGATGCCAGTAGGACTGGCGGACGACTGGCAAGAGATCAGACGAGAAAATAAAACCGGCATCGCAGTTACCGTGGTGCCGCTCGAGCATGGCTTTGAGACCAAAGACCTAGCCATTATCGCAGAGCAGGATGTGCTGGGGGACCGGCTGGTCAGGAAAGCCCGGCGCAGCAAGCGCGCGGATAACTTCCTGAAGGAAGCCAGTGCGCTTGCGCCCGGGGATCTGGTTGTGCACGCCAGCCACGGTATCGGTCGGTTTGAAGGCCTGGAGACAGTCACTGTCTCAGGTGCCGCACATGACTGTCTGCTGCTGACTTACCACGGAGGTGACAAGCTTTATGTCCCGGTTGAGAATATCGAGGTACTGTCACGGTTTGGCGGTGAAGACTCTGCCAGTGCGCTTGATAAGCTCGGCGGTGTGGCGTGGCAGGCACGCAAGGCCAAGGCCAAGGAACGTATCCGCGAAATGGCCGGGCAGTTGATCAAACTGGCCGCCGAACGAGAGATGCGAGAAGGTCAGCGTATTGTAACGCCCGAGGGCATCTATGACGAATTCGCCGCCCGCTTCCCGTTTCAGGAAACAGACGACCAGCTGCGCGCCATCGGCGATGTCGCAGCAGATATGTCGTCCGGGCGGCCAATGGACCGGCTTATTTGCGGTGATGTAGGATTCGGTAAAACCGAAGTCGCGCTCAGGGCCGCTTTCCTCGCGGTGATGGCTGGCCATCAAGTGGCGGTTGTCGCGCCCACTACACTTCTGGCGCGGCAGCATTTCCTCAATTTTGCTGATCGCTTCAAAGGCCTGCCCGTGCGCATTGCGCAGCTGTCACGCCTAGTCAGCGGCAAAGAAGCCAAGGCAACAAAGGAAGAAATGCGCTTGGGCACACTCGATATTGTAATCGGGACCCATGCGCTTCTCGCCAAAGGCATTGAGTTCAAGGAGCTGGGCCTTCTTATTGTCGACGAGGAACAACACTTTGGCGTCGCCCATAAAGAGAAACTCAAGGCACTCAAGGCCAATGTGCACGTTCTGACGCTGACTGCTACCCCCATACCGCGCACCCTGCAGATGGCCATGTCCGGCATTCGCGACCTTTCGATCATAGCAACACCGCCCGTTGACCGCCTTGCAGTGCGCACATTCGTACTGCCGTTTGACCCGGTGGTCGTGCGCGAAGCGCTCTTGCGTGAACATTACCGTGGCGGCAAAAGCTTTTATGTGGTGCCGCGCATCGCCGATTTGGAAGATGCGGCCATGTTCCTTAAGGAACATGTGCCTGAGGTAAAGTTCATCACAGGCCACGGCCAGATGCCGCCCAAAACGATCGAGGATGTCATGACCGCCTTCTACGACGGCAAATATGACGTGCTGCTTTCGACTACTATTATTGAAAGCGGCATCGACATCCCCACCGCCAATACCATGGTGGTTCACCGGGCGGATATGTTTGGCCTTGCACAGCTTTACCAGCTCAGGGGCCGGGTCGGGCGTTCAAAAACCCGAGCCTATGCGTATCTTACGACTCCTGCCAATCGCATGTTGACAGAAAATGCCGACAAGCGCCTTCAGGTCTTGCAGGCTCTGGACACACTTGGCGCCGGCTTCACCATTGCCAGTCACGATATGGACATCCGTGGAGCCGGCAACCTTCTTGGGGATGAACAGTCAGGCCACGTCAAGGAAGTTGGCGTGGAACTGTACCAGAAAATGCTCGAAGAAGCTGTGGCTGAAGCCCGCGCAGGCGGCAGCGACGAAGAGTATGAAGACACCCAGTGGTCACCAACCATCAACCTTGGCGCCACTGTAATGATCCCCGAACGCTATGTGCCCGACCTTACGCAGCGCATGGCGCTATACCGCCGCCTCGCCGACCTTGATACCCGCGAGGATGTGGATGCCTTCTGTGCCGAGCTTATCGACCGTTTTGGCAACCTGCCAAGCGAGGTCAAACAATTGGCCGCCATCATGATCATCAAGGGCCACGCCAAGCGAGCGGGCATTGAGAAGCTGGAGGCTGGCGCCAAAGGCGTCACCATATCCTTCCGCGGCGACATTTTCCCCAACCCGGGCGGATTGGTGGAATTCATTTCCTCTACCGGGGCGACAGCTAAGCTACGCCCTGATCACAAGCTGGTATATTTTGCCCGCATGGACAAAACTGGTGCGCGGCTCAAGACTGTTGCTGCTGTTACCCGAAAGCTCGCATCGCTCGCCAACTGAGGCTCCGAAGCCATACAGACAGGGTTCGAATATACTTGTAATGCACGCCCCGCTTTCCATATGGTGGAATGCATCAGGAGACCCGCATGAAATTCAAGCTTTCGCCCGAGGCCATCAGCGGCCTGCTTTTAATAGCTGCGGCACTTGTTGCCATCCTAATGGATAATTCGGCCCTTGCCCCGCTCTATGACCAGTTACTGGAGACCAAAGGCACAATTTCCATCGGGGAATATGGTCTCTCGAAGCCACTTCTGCTGTGGATCAATGAAGGTTTGATGGCGATCTTTTTCATGCTGGTTGGGCTTGAGATAAAACGGGAGGTGACATCCGGTGAACTGTCGGATATGCGCGCGCTTGCCCTACCCGGCCTTGCGGCCGTCGGGGGTATGGTCGTGCCAGCGCTGGCATTCTGGTATGTTAACGCAGGCAGCCCCGCGGCGATGGCTGGCTGGGCAATCCCCACCGCCACAGACATTGCCTTCGCAGTTGGTGTGCTTGCGCTCCTTGGGTCCCGCGTACCGCCCGAACTGAAACTCTTTCTGCTGACCCTCGCCATTCTGGATGACTTGGGTGCCGTTGTGATTATCGCCGCGTTTTACACGGCCGACCTGTCAACAATGTCCCTATTGCTGGCGCTGGCTGGCTGCATCGGGCTATTTCTGTTAAACCGCTTCGGTGTACGCAATACCTCTGCTTACCTTTTCCTTGGCGCGCTTATCTGGATTCTGGTGCTTAAATCGGGCATTCACGCCACGTTGGCCGGTGTTGCTGTCGGTCTCGCAATCCCTGCGACCAAAGATCATGAAGGGCACTCACCGCTAGAGGACCTGGAGCATAACCTATACAATCCGGTGAACTTGATGATATTGCCAATTTTCGCATTTGCGAACGCCGGTGTATCGCTTTCCGGTTTCTCTGCCGCCAGCCTAATGGAGCCCATCAGCCTGGGCGTATTGGCTGGCTTGGCTATAGGCAAGCCAGTAGGTGTGGTGATGGGTGCACTTGTTGCTGTCTACATGTTAAAAGCCAAATTGCCCGGTACCATGACCATGCAGCACATTTGGGGGGCAGGCCACCTCGCCGGAATAGGTTTTACCATGAGCCTTTTCATCGGCAGCCTTGCTTATAGTACGATAGAAATGGCCGCAGATGTCCGTATCGGCGTACTGGCCGCCAGCTTGTTATCAGCGATCGCGGCCACAATCGTTCTCGTGGCTCACCCTAAGCCCCGCTGAAAACACCCTTGCGGACTGGTATAGGGTCATGAGGGCACCCCTGGCAGGCCGTTCGGCCCGCTGTAAAACAGCAGCTTTTACTACACTGACCATAGGTTTGAATGGTCCGCAGGAATAGCGGCCGGATTTGCATTCTGCGCGAACGACGGTAACCTCATCTTTGCCCAAGCCGAATGGTCAGGGCTGCAAAATGAACGTTCCATCGTCCTTACTGGCCCTGATGTAGCGGGCGTCAGCGCTTTGCATCTCGCCTATCTGAACAACCATTCATCTGGTCGCCACAATAAGACACAATTTTTCTTAATTCCGCCGCTTGCCATCCATTTCCGAGCCTTACTCCGGCGCGACAGTCCACCAATCGAAGCCACACATTACAAGTGGCTAGCAGCAATGGATAGAAGGTGGAGAATACCTATGAAATTTGCAAAAACCTTTGTCGCCACGACCACAGTAGCAGCTCTGCTCGCGGGCACGGCATCAGCACAGGACGTCAAACATTTTGAGGGCATCTATAGCGGTATAGAGGCTGGCGTCGACTGGACAAAAATGAGCGCTGGGGAAAAGAAAGACCGCAGCATCTATTATGGTGGTGTGTTGGGTTACCGCATGCAGTCCGACACCAACATGGTGTTTGGCCTGGAGGGCACATTTGGTGATACTGGCTATAACCAACTTGATGCCCGCAACACCGATTATGAATATAGCGGCTCGCTCATTCTTGGCCAGGCCTTCGGTGATGATGGCCGCAATATGGTTTACGGCAAGGCAGGGTACGTCCGCACACGTTTTGACTTGACGGACTCTGCCGATGGCGGTGCGTACAACGAGGGCGGCTGGCGCTTTGGTGGCGGGTACGAACGCGCGCTCACTAACGGCCTGAGCTTCCGCACCGGCCTTGATTACACCACCTATGGTGACGGCATCAAACAGTGGACAGGTAAAGCAGGCCTGCTTGCAAGCTTCTAAACTCAGGTGTTTGGGCGCCTGTCCTCCTGAAAACAGCGCCCACCCGCCCGAGGGGTCCCCTATCCCTTCGGGTGACTATCCGGCCACCCCCTTGGTCGGCGTTCCGAGTACCCATTGTACCGAGCCGGAGCATCCCTTTTCCCTGAGGGATGCTCCACCCCACTAGTTTATGTATTTAAGCTGCTTCCAACTGATCAATCGCCTTGACGATCATCTCCGCCCCTTGAGCGCCGGAAAGCGCGCCTTTACCGTCAAAGATAAACATGGGCACCCCGGATATGCCCATTTGTCGGGCATTGGCCACCTCCTGTGCGATGAGCTCCTTGTCCCGGTCACTGGCCAAAAGCTCCGCAACCAACTTACGATCCATGCCGGCATCAGCGGCAATCACAGCGAGAAGGTCGTGATCACCGATGAATTTGCATTGTTCGAAATAGGCCTGCATCAAGCCTTCTGCCACCGCATTTTGCGCTCCCGCACTCAAACTCCAACGCATCAGACGGTGGGCATCCAGCGTGTTTGCAATGCGACATTCGCTGTCAAAATCAAAAGTGATCCCAAGGTCTTCGCCCGTTTCACGCAAATGTTTACGGGCTGTTTGAAACTGCGGACTGTTGCCAAACTTCTGCTCATAATAGGCGTTCCTGTCAACACCTTCTGGCGGGGTTTCCGGTGAAAGCTGGTAAGGCCGGTAACGCACCTCGGTTACCACGCCAGGGCGCATTTCAAGCGCGCGATCAAGCTGACGTTTCCCTACAAAACACCAAGGGCAAACAACATCTATCACCACATCTATTTCCATCATCCGTTCCACTTCAGCATTCGTTCAACTAACCGTTTAAAATTGAGTCTATTTCTTAACGCGTATTTTAGCAAAATATGTGTATGATGACGATGAATCCAAAGGATCAAAGAATATGATCAAAGCGCTAAACACCGCCACCACCGGCATGCTGCAGGCCGAACGCCGCGCAACCGACATCGCCAGAGATATTCTCAAGTCTTCGGCCGAAGCAGCGTCATTCACACTTGATGTAACCGAGGGCATTGCTGATAAGGCCCCGCCGATACCCGCGACAGGTGGCACACCTTTGGCGCAAAGCACGAGTAACACTCCCGGCTATTCCGAGCTTTTGCAGCAGATGGTTGACCTCAAAGCTGAAGAACAATCCTTCAAAGCCAATGCCAAGGCTTTCCAGCGCATCGATGAAACCCTTGGTTCGCTTCTGGACGACGAAGGCTGAGGTTTATAACCTTATCACATTCTAATGACTTGACGACGCGCTGATCACCGCCAACATTAGCGCAATGCCTGACAGTTTTTCACATACATCGGCTTCAATGCCGCTAAGGGACCCATTTGGGCGTGAGATAACTTATTTGCGCCTGTCGGTTACAGACCGCTGCGATCTGCGCTGTCGCTACTGTATGGCGGAGCATATGACCTTCCTGCCCAAGCCTGAAGTGCTGACACTGGAGGAGATGTTATCCCTTTCACGAGCGTTTATGGAGCGCGGCGTGAGGCGCATTCGTCTCACAGGCGGTGAGCCGCTCGTGCGCAAGAACATCCTGTGGCTAATTGAGCAACTTGGTGAAGAAGTAAAGCGCGGAAATCTGGATGAAATCACGCTCACGACTAATGGCACACAATTGGCGCACATGGCACAAAAACTTGCACAATTTGGGCTCAGGCGTGTCAATGTTTCACTCGACACGCTAGATCCGCAGAAGTTCGCCACTATTACACGGCGGGACCGGCTTGAAGATGTGCTTAATGGCATCAAAGCTGCACGCGACGCTGGCATCAGGGTCAAGATCAATACTGTCGCGCTTAAAGGTAATAATGAGGCGGAACTGCCCGATATTCTTGACTGGTGCATCAGCGAAGACCTTGATCTGACATTGATAGAAACCATGCCGCTGGGGGAGGTCGCAGATGCACGGGAAAACCATTATCTTCCGCTGACTGCGGTGCTGCCCAGACTTGAGACGCGCTGGAAACTTACACCTTCCGACCACCGTACCGGCGGGCCCGCGCGTTACTACACCATTGTAGAAACTGGCAGAAAACTTGGCCTCATTACGCCGCTGACCGGCAACTTCTGCGATGGCTGTAACCGCGTGAGGGTCACCTGTACAGGTCGCATTTATATGTGTCTGGGGCAGGATGATCACGTGGACCTGCGCGCCGCACTGAGGTCCGACAATCCACAGGCTAATCTGCACTCAGCACTCGACAGGGCGATTGGCGCGAAACCAAAAGGCCACGATTTTGCCATGGCTGAGGGCCGTATGGTCGGTCAGGTCAACCGTCACATGAGCCACACCGGCGGCTGATCACCTTCCCTTTCTGGTATGAAAATCCCCTCGCCCTCGCGCAATTTTTCCCTATACTGCGTCGCATATAGGGACGGAAACATATGAAAATCGCGATTATCGCCAGCGAATTTGGCGAAGCCGCCAAGGCGGCCCAACAGTTACGGAACCGGTATAAGGCCGTCGGTACAAAGGATGCCGACGTTATCGTTGCTCTTGGTGGTGACGGATTTATGCTGCAGACGCTGCATGCCTATATGGGCCGCGACATCCCGATTTTCGGCATGAACAAGGGCACCGTCGGTTTCCTGATGAACGAGTTTGATGATCAGGAATTAACCGACCGCATAGCCAGTGCCGATAGCTACACCATGCATCCATTGCGCATGCGCGCCACACGCTGTGACGGTGAAGTGGTTGAATATCTTGCCGTGAATGAGGTTTCCCTGCTGCGGGAAACCCGGCAAGCAGCAAAAATCCGCATCTCGATCGACGGAAAAGTACGCATGCCGGAACTGGTGGGGGACGGAGTGCTCGTCTCCACACCTGCAGGCAGTACTGCCTATAACCTCTCCGCGCATGGGCCCATTATTCCGCTGGATGCTGGCTTGCTGGCGCTGACACCACTTTCCGCCTTCCGACCACGGCGCTGGCGTGGCGCTTTGTTGCCCCATCACGTTTGCGTGTCTTTTACCGTCAACCAGCCACAAAAGCGGCCCGTGTCTGCTGTGGCCGACATGCATGAAGTACGCGATGTGCGGCACGTGGTGGTAGAAGAAGCGCGCGATGTTTCTTTCACGCTGATGTTTGATAAAGAACACACGCTCGCGGAGCGTATTTTTACCGAACAGTTCGCCTACTGATATGCACAATTTGTCGCTTTTGGGCGGACAGACCATCCTCGCTGCGTTAGCGAGGGAGCAACGAAAATTCAGGGGGACAGACAGTGAATAAACTACCGAAAATTCTGACCAGCTTAACGCTGCTTAGCCTTGTAGCACTGCCGTCATATGCAGACGAGCATAAATCGAAGGAAAAGGCGGCGCCCGTTGAGGCTGCAAGGACCTATGAAACTGAAAAATCCGGCACTTTTAACGGTGTAAAACTGCGCTACAAGGCCATCGCGAGCGAAACACACCTCAAAAACGACAAAGGCGAAGAGACCGCTTCGATCTTCTCGGTGACCTACCTGCGGACAGACGTGAAATCGAATTCTGAGCGTCCGGTCTTCTTTATTTTTAATGGCGGTCCGGGCTCGGCAAGCCTTTGGCTGCACCTCGGTGTATACGGTCCCAAACGGGTAGTATTGCCGTCCGACGCAGTGGACGACGGCGCAGCCCCCTACCGCCTAGAAGACAACCCTCTTTCTATCCTTGATGCTGCCGACATGGTATTCATCGATCCGGTGGGTACCGGCTACAGTCGCGCCATTGGGAAAGGCGAAGGCAAAGATTTCTGGGGCATAGAAAATGATGCCAAATCAATCGCGGAATTTATCCGCCTGTGGCTGGTGAAAAACAAGCGCTGGAATAGCCCCAAATATCTGTCTGGCGAGAGTTACGGCACCACACGAGCAGCCGCCCTCATGGAAGAGTTGCAGGGTGGCTGGTCTGACATCGCGATGAACGGCATTGTGTTCATCTCCTCGATCCTTGATTTCCAGACCGCGCGCTACCAGCCCGGCAACGACACACCCTATATCTCTTACCTGCCAACTATGGCCGCGACAGCATGGTATCACGGCAAAGTCGATAGGGCTGGCCGTACGCTTGAAGGTTTTCTAGATGAGGTTCGGGCCTTTACCCTGGGCGATTACGCCAGTGCGCTTCTGCAGGGAAACCGGCTCAGCCAAGCCGCATTCGATGATATCGCCGCCAGGCTGGCCGGCTATACCGGCCTAAAGCTGCAATATGTGAGGAACGCGAATCTGCGCGTCAACAACATGCGCTTCATGAAGGAGCTTTTGCGTGACGAGGGTTATGTCACAGGACGCCTCGACAGCCGCTACAAAGGTCAGGACTATGAAGGTACAGGGGAGCGGTTTGACGGCGACCCATCAGGCTATGGCATCGACGCTGCATACACCGCAGGTATCTACCAGTACCTGCAAAATGACCTTGGTGTGGATATCGAGCGTCGCTACGAAGTGCTCTCCGGCACACCGGGCAAGCACTGGGCTGAACCACGCAAGCGCGGCTACAGCGAAGGTTATCCCAATGTCGCCCCCCATGTGGGCGAGGCCATGCGCCAGAACAAGGACTTCCGTGTTTTGGTTGCGAATGGTTACTACGATCTCGCAACGCCTTTCTTCGCGACGGAAAATACTTTCAACGCCAACGGTATAGACACAAGTCGTGTGGAGTTCACCTATTATGAAAGCGGCCACATGATGTATGTGCACCAGCCATCGATAGAAAAGCTTGTGACCGACATTCGCACCTTCCTAGAGGGTAAATAGAATAAAATTGGGGCGGCGCAGATTATCCCGCGCACGCCCCAACTCCCGTCCCGAATTTTTCCGGGTTATTTATTCTAGATAAAGTCTGTATCGTCGTTCACACCCGTTGCAACTGGCAGGGTTACCGTAAAGCGGCTGCCCTTACCTTCCTCGCTTTCAAGCGTAATATCTCCGCCCATCCTGCGAGCAAGTTCGCGGCTTATATGTAAGCCAAGACCGGTGCCTTCCTGCTTGCGCGAATAGATATGATCCGTCACCTGATGGAACTTCTCGAAAACATATTCCATATGATCTGGCGCAATCCCAACCCCATTATCCCAAACGGTAATTGCGACCTGCCCACCTGCTAGACCCTGTTTGATCTCTGCACCAATCCGCCCCTGTTCCGGGGTAAATTTAATCGCATTTGATAAAAGGTTTACAAATATCTGGGTGGTGCGGCGATCGTCTGCACGAATCCACGCGTCTGAAGCAACCTTCAGTCCGCTAATATCAAGCTTTTTTCGAAGTGCCACGTCCTCGTTCATTTTTACCGCTTTGGCAAACACCTGCTCCAACGAAAGGTCATCGATCGACAATGACAAACCACCACTTTCAATCACAGCGACGTCAAGGATATCATTGATCAACCCCAGAAGGTGCTGACCAGACTTCCGAATATCAGTCGCGTATGTGAGATACGACTTTTCGATAGCGCCAAAGGTCTGGTGTTCGAAAGCCTCCGCGAAACCAATAATCGCGTTCAGAGGTGTCCTGAGCTCATGACTCATCGCTGCAAGAAACTCATTTTTAGTACGCAGTGCACTCGTTGCCTGCACGGTCGCTTCATCAAGCGCCAGGTTTTTGCGCGTCAACTCCTTCAGCAAGGTCTCAAGGTTTTGCCTGATACAATCAGCCTCTCTCGCCTGCTTATACCGCGCTGTAACATCCATGCCGACCCCGCGATAACCGCGAAAATCGCCAGACTGCCGATCAAAAACCGGCACCGCAGACAGGTGAAACTTCAGTTCTCCACCGCTAGGTTCTGCGATTACAAACAACTGTTCCCTAAATGGCTTACGCGACTTGATACTGTTCGCCCCATCGAGCCGTCCGTCAAGGTTCGGCTCAAATCGGCCGAATTGCTCAAACCGTGATCCGATAAATAGAGAAGCGGGTTGCCCGACGATTGCAGTAAAACGATCCGACAGCGAACGGACACGCATATCTGCGTCACATTCAAAAAACCAATCCGAACTTGCACGTGCAAAATCCTGAAAACGGCTTTGGGTTCTGTTTGCTTCCTCAATGCCCCTGACTTGCGCTGTGACGTCCTCATAGGTTCCGGCCACAGCGACTATGTCACCGCGCTCATTTCGCACGGGAGAATGACGACCGAGGAAGACACGGTCATGCCCGTTGATGCGAACGATTTCTTCGGCGCGAACAGTGGTGTTGCTTGCCAGCACATCGTCGATAACGGGCTTGAGTGACGGCACCTGAAAACGGCCCGCGACCACCGCCTCGCCCGGTGCCAAAGTGACTTCACCAAGCGCCTTGTCAACAGACTTGTAGTGGTCGTTCACATGCATCACCGTTCCGTCTAAGGTGCAAACATAAAACGGCAATGACTCATCAACAATGATCCGGGCAACAAGCCCCATGACTTGTTCATTGGCTGCAGGTTGTCGGCTATCCTCACGACGCAGTGTCGCTCCGAACGCACCCTCCAACGTTTCACTGCCCCTATGCACAGCAAGGTCTACTATTTTATGATCATCCAACGAACTTTTCGTCTTCATTCAGATGTCCTCCCGAGCATGCCCCATCAAGCCCCCTACAGGCCGAGACTACTCCACCCTCTCTAGTTCTTCGATTGCTTCCTGATAAGCATTGTCGCGCTGCCACACCTGCAAAGCTCCCTTTGCATTGGCCTCGGATGTTGCATCAAAAAGCGCTAAAATATCTTTTAGTACACCGGGCGATTTAGCCCCTCCGCCCTCACGGGCCTGCACGACAAGCAGGTAAATGCTGGTAAACTGGTTGCGGTCGACCCCAACGGCCTTGGCAAGAACCGCAAAACTCTCCCCACCCTTATCGGTGAAAATACGCCATGCAGTGCGGAAATTAATCCCGCCAAGCTCGGCCAGCCCCGCTATAAACACTGCTACCCGCTGCTGCCGCAACGCGTTCACCAAAAACTGGATCGTCAACTCACCGTTTTCTACCATACGGCGGACAAGCTTTTGCGCCCGTACATAGGCACTTTGCTGATCGCCTTGGTCGACAAGAACGGTGTTCGCAGCTCTGCGCACCGCCTGTTCAAACAGCAGCGGGTCAACTTCAAAATCTGAAAGAATACGTTTGCGCAACGCGGCAGACACCCACCAATACATCCGATAAGCAAGATCCCCTGGCAGGTCGGAGCGCTGTAACAATGGCTCCTGAAAACGGTCTACCCTACGGGATTCTGCCACCAGATATTCCATCGCGCGCATGGAAATAGTTGTGTCGTGATTATTAAGAAGCGTTTCAATGACATCTTCACTGCCATATTCGACCAATGCATTGGAGACCTGCTCTGAAACGCCTTCCCGCATTGCAATAGCCATACGGTGCTCATCTGTTCGCATCCGGATGATCTCAATAAGATCAGGGTCCTTAAGAAGGGCACTTCTCTCAAGAATGGGGCGAGCGATTTCTATATCGTCGTTTGCCAAAACCGTTGCAATATCGGGCAAATCTACACCTGATGCTGCCAGTGAAGTAGACAGCTCCTTACGAATATCCGTTTCAACCTGACTAACGAGTTTTCCAAGAATATCTGACATCAGGGCACGCTCGTGCTCACTCAGACGACCATCGTCAGACAAGAATAGGTCCGTAATATTTTCAGCAAGGCGCGCCCGTCCCGCCGAAGATTTATTCTTCGCCAACAACAGCAATTCTTGCAATTCCTTGCTGACCAACGACTCTCTCCCGGCAGCCCCTTAAAGGCTGCGCCACCCCCACCTGGAGGCCATAAAGCGCTCACGCACCCATACATCAAAGGCAAGAATATAGATTCCAAGCTAAGAATCAATACCTTAGAGAAAAAAGCTCAGGTAGCAATCGCTAAGCCAATGAAAAAACACTATATATCGAATCATATAGATTCGCAGAGTCTATATATAGCGATTCGTGTTCTACAATTAGCCGTCAGGTGCCAAAGTCACTGCTATATCAGCCGAGCGGAGCCAGTGTCGCCCATTTGCCATCCATATAGCAGAGAGGGGCAGCGACCTGGTCAGAGAGCGACCTTACGGCCTCAATATTACCAATTACGATGGCATGACTGCCTGCATCCAGAATGCTCTCGACGCGGCAGTCGAAACCCACAAGTGCATCTCTGAGCAAAGGAGCCCCGGTCACGGCCGTCTCCCAATCACCGTCGCTGAAACGCTCAGTTTCCGGTTCGCCACTCAGGCCCGCGAACCTCATGGCCAAGTCCTTGTGCGCACTTCCCAGCACATTCACCGCCAGGGTGCGCCCCCGTGATACGATGTCGTAAGTTCCGCCTTGACGATTTATACAAGCCAGCAGGCGTGGCGGTTCAGCCGACAACGAGGTTACTGCCGTTGCCGTTAAGCCAGCCCAGACGTCTCCATCCGCCGCGGTCACGATATTCACCGCGCCACCAAGGCGGCGCATACCTTGCCGGAACTCTTCAGCTGAAACGGGCATTCAATTTCCTCACCAAGATTGGGATGCCCAATCTATCCCGCCGCGAGAGAATTGCAACGCCTTTGGCCTATCTAAAGGAAATTCAACAGCGACAATTGCGAAAGCGAGCCAATAGCTCGATAAGACGCTTCAAGCGCGATTTGATCATTATTTAGCCGGGTGATGGCTTCCGCAATATCCACATCTTCCAAGTCCGAGACAAACGTTTCAAGAAAGACTGCAGTATCCGTATGCTGATCACCCACCACCTCAAGCCGCTCATAGGCCAAGCCATTCGAGACATGAATTTGTCGCATATCGTCAATGGCAGCATCCAGAGAACCAAGTTGGGTTTGCAAAAAATCAAACTGGGCTTGGGACAACTCTCCTTGAAGCGGATCTAACTGATCAAAGTTGTACAGGTCTAGCATTTCCTGAAAAATGCCACCCGCAACATCGTCTGCCAGCAGACCAAACTCAAGATCGACGCCGTCTGCAATACGCGCCTCAAAGGCGACGTTACCATTATCAAAAGCATCTGCAACGGTTCCCAGCCCCGACAAGCCTGCGAGATCGTCCACATTTACCGGCTCAGCCCCAGTTTTAGCGCCGGAAAAAAGGTAGGTCCCATCGAAATTGGTATTGAGTGAATTCACCACAAATTTGAAAGACTGTTCCAGAAGTTCGGAGAAACCTTCCGCCTGACCGTTTGCCAACGTCGTCTGGATAGACTCCTTCATTTTTTGCATCGCATCGATCATACCGTCGAGCTGAACATCATTGGCATCCAGCTTACCGCGTATCGTGGATATCGTTTGCTGGTAGGTATCAACCCGAGCCTTAAAGGAGCGCGCGCCGAGCACTGTGCTGGTCTCACCTGCCAAGCCACTATACTCGTCGGTCTTTTTTCCGGTCGAAATCTGACGTTGGCCATCAAACAGCTGTTGCTGGTTGTTCATGATACTTCTGATCATGAGCTGCTGCTGGCCAAATGAGGATACACGAACCATTTTTCGTCTCCTTAAACCACCGCGAGGAGGTTATCGTAAAGTTCCTGCACGCTAGAAAGTACTCGCGCAGCGGCGCTATAAGCATTCTGGTAGACTATGAGGTTTGCCAACTCCTCATCCATATTGACGCCAGAGACATCAGCGTTGCGCTGCGCCACTTCCTGCTGCAAAGCAATGTTGTCAGCTTCAAGGTTTTCTGCACGCAAAGCTTGCAAACCCGCATTCCCGAGAAAACGCGCGACGTATTGGCTGAGCGTAACAGCACTTGGTTTCAGCTCTCCAGCCTCGGCAAAGTTAACCAGTGAGGTTTCAATTTGCTGGAACGCAAGTGCGCCCCGCTGATCACCGTCTGTCAGCACAACCTCGCCCACCGCGGCGCTGGTGTCAAAAACGGCGAGAGCAAGAAGGTTGGGGTCATTCTGGATAGCCTGATTCAGCTCCACACCTGACGCAGCATTGACATGGTACTGGTCGCCAACACCAAAGGCTTTTGTGAAGCTTAGGCCTGTTGCCGCGATGTTGGTGCTGTCGGAGACCACCTGCAAGCTGAGATTGGCGTACCCACCGCTCGCAGCGTAGGATAGTTGACCATCTGCCCCCAGGCTAAAATTAAAAAAGTTACCCAGTCCGGTTGCGCCATCGTTTAGCGCCGCGACCATATCATTGTATGTCGTGGTCGCCCCCACTGGTACTGTTACCGTTGCAAATTCACCGCCTGTTTCCTTCAGTATCCTGAAACTGATCGACTCGGTCGCGCCCATGCCATGCGTTTCTGTTCCGCTAAGGCCGGTTTCGTATATCCCGCTTGCCGAGGCAGAAAGCAGATCGTTCATTCCAAAATAATGGCTGAACCCACGACCTGCGCGATCACTGGGGCTTACTGCATCATCGGCAATGACAACGCCATTGGCCGCATTCGTCGCGCTGAAGCTCATAACACCGTTATCAAGTGACAGGCTACCAGCTCCGCCGAGCGCCGCATTGACCTGAGCCACGAGAGCGTCGAAGTCCGCAGGCGGTGTGCTATCGAAGTCTACCGTGACTTTCTGCACCAACTCGTTGTCGGCGTCGACCACTGCAAATGTCACAATGCCCGAGAACCCGGTGGCGTGACTGCCATCAACAATGGTTTGTTTACCCAGCATACTATTAGGCGGTGGCACTGCTGAAAACTGGTTTTGGACCGCGTTAAACTCGTCCATCGTCCGCGCTGACAGCTCTCCCAGAGACAGCGAAAGGTCCACAAGCTGCTCGTCCCGCATGGCAAGCAGTCCTGCAAGTTTTCCAGAACGAATATGCTGCGTGAAATCCTTGGATGATGAGGTCTGAGTATAGGTATCACCATCAACGTAATAAACATTTATGGTTGGGAACGCTGTACCCGCGTCGACAATACCCGGTGCATCATACTCAAGCTGCAATGGCGCCGAATCAAAAAGCGGATAACCCGACTGCGTCGAGACTGCGACACCCCCGGCCGACGTACGCTCCACCCTGATGTCTACCAGTTCAGATAACGTATTAAGCACTTGTGCCAGTTGCCCTTCAAGGCCGCCCGTCTCGCCGCCGGTACCGTTTTGTCGAACCAGAAGCGGGTTCAATTCAGCGATACGTTGAATTTGGGTGTTGATCTGATCAACTGTCTCGGAAATCTGCTGGCTGGCATCTGCCCGTAGAGTCTGTATTTGGTCCTGAAACAGGTTAATCTGGTCAGTAAAACTTTCGATTTCGGAGAGGGACTGTTGACGCCGCAATACATCAGCAGGATTCAGAGCGAGGTCTGACACTGCGGCGAAAATGTCATCGATACGGGCTGAGAGCGAACTGTTCGACGCCGGGTCACCCAGAATACCCTGAAGCCGGTCGTGGAATTCACGCTGAACGGCATATTCTGCCGTATTGGAACCTGCCGTCCGGAGTGCACTTTCCAGAAACCGGTCTACAACACGCTGAATTTCGGAGATGCTGACGCCGGCAGACGTGCCTTGAACAACCTGACTTTCGGTGACAACCCTGTTGCGGGCATAGCCGTCCGTATTCACATTAGCAATGTTGTTCGAGGTAACCCGGATAGCGGCCTGGTTGGTAAATAAACCACTAAGCGATGTGGACAGGATGTTGTTAAGCGACATTGACGTCCTCCCCCGATACCGGTTGGCACCCAAAGGCAAAAAATACCGTCAAACCCCCGGTCGCCCCGGCAACATGCGCACACTCGAACATGCCAGGAACAGCGACACTAGTGTCTGATTGTGATATTTTTTCCTTTAAAATCATTATCTTATCTTTTTGGCATTCTTGTTCATTTTTCAGCCGTCGGTGAACCACACAAACTGAGTACAGTGTCATCAGCAAAAGCCATGCCAAGCCCGCAGTTACCACTGACTAATTGAAAAATGCACCCTTACAACTTTTGCGCTTTTCTCAGCCTGCCAAATTTGCATAATAGAACAAAAGGAGAACATATATGTCAGCATCACCCCATTTAAGAGCCCGCTCCCGCCTTCACCGCATTCCGCCTCGCACATTTGCTGCGGGCAACTCTGTGGGCAGCTCACCCTCAAGACCCAGCCTTTCCGGCCTATGGTCATCCCAGTTCGTTCGCGACCTTCCTGTTTTAGGCCGCGCTCAGGGTGGTGCCGATGGCAACATCGTTATGGAAGATGGCGCGATCGACTGGGCATACCGTCCGACAGCGCTGGAGGGCGTCTCGGATGCTTTTGCTATACTTGTGACCGGAGAAAGCATGTTGCCTAAATATGCCGCCGGGGATCTGGTTTATATCAACCCTGAAAAGCAGCCGCACAAAGGCCGGTTTGTGCTGGTTGAGCTGGAGGGCCATCGCGGTCTAGTCAAACAGTTTGACCGCTGGGACGGAGATACACTGGTACTCCAGCAGTTCAACCCGGCTTCTGAACTCAGGTTTGCGCGCCAGGAAGTCCTGCGGGTATTGCTGATCATCGGCAGCATGGATGCCTGACATGGTACGCGTCGCGGCTTGCATCTCGGCGTACAGACGCATAAAGCTGCACATACCGCATTCAAAAGGCCAGCTTTATGCCCACACCTCTTACCTACCAAGCCGCACTTGACGACATCTTTACGTCCTATATGCAGGCAAAGCCACAACACAAGGGAAAGTTCGACCGAGAATTTCGGAACCCTGCGATTCTGGTCTCGCTTGCAGAAAACCTGGGCCTACTGCCCCAGGCGCCACAGACAATCCGAATTACAGGCAGCAAGGGTAAAGGTACCACGAGCCGCCTGACCGCCCGCTACCTTACGGCGCTGTCCTCGGAGAGCAGCGTCGGGCTTATGGTTTCCCCGGAGGATCTGGACCATACCGACCGCATGCAGGTAAACGGTGCAGAAATCAGCAAAACCGAATTTTCTTCCATATACACCGCGTTGCAGCCAGACCTGCACGCCGCCCTCGCACGGCTGCCGGAAGGGGGTTATCTGTCCCCCTCAGGGCTTTTTATGCTGGTCGCACTCGCATGGTTCAAGCAACGTCAGGTCGATTTTTATGTACTGGAAACAGGCCGGGGTGCCTTGTTCGACGAAGTTGGCCAAATCCCGAGCGCCGTCAGCGTTGTCACCAGCATATTTCTGGAACACCCGGCAAACCTGGGCCCAGGTCTTGATGACATTGCCCGTGACAAACTATCTATCGCGCAAACCTCCGGCACACTTGTTTGTCCACCTGAGGTCATGGCTGCTTATCCTGCATTGGTCGGCGCGAACTGTACGCCCTTGGCCAAGCCGGCGCAGTTTCCCGACCATCCAGGCTGGTTCAGCCGGAATGAGCAACTGGCGCGCACAGCAGCATCTGTCTTTCTTGACAGAACGGTAAGCCGGAAAGCGAGCGCACAGATCAACTTATCGTCACCTTCGTTTGGGTGGATTCGCTACCGCAACTGCACTATCTGCTATGAAGCCATCATCAACACGATGTCCGCGGACACCGCGTTATATGAAAACAAACTACTTGGTGCCAAAACCGTAGTGCTTGCCTCCCTGCCCGACGACAAGGACCGCAAGAACCTGCTGGCGACATTCAAGGCCTTCAGTCCAAGAGTGTATGAGGTCGCCCTTAGTGGGACTCGGGGCTACCTCAATTATGCTGAAACAGCCGAAGGCAATAATCTTGTGGCGACATTCGCTTTCGGTGACATTACGGCCATGCGCGACCTGCTGGACAGCATAATTGAGCGAGAGGCGCCAGAGACCCTTTATATTGCGGGTACACAAACCTATGTTCGGCTGTTCAAGCTGGCGATGGGCGATCTTTATAGTAGATGAAGGTGGTACCCGCAGCCGGACTCGAACCGGCACGACCATACGGTCTCAAGATTTTAAGTCTTGTGTGTCTACCAATTCCACCATGCGGGCACATATGCGGTGTAGGCAGATGGCGTTATAGACCAAAAAAAACCTACAGAACAATGCACAATTGACGTTCGGTAAAAATTAGTGGTGACCGTGCTGCCGGTTAATCAACGTCACTCGGTACATCCGTCGCGAAACCATTGTCCCGGCAGTACAGTTGCAGGTCGCTCATCGCATCCGCAACGGCGGTTTGATCGGGGCTGCGGACAACCACCTGCGCGCCCACTCCAGCGTGATAGAACGGATAGCTGCCAATACTGACCCCGCCATGTTTCTTCTGCAGTTTACCCAGACCGTCGGCAAGCTTGCTCTCGGCGGCATGGATTGTCAGCGCCTGTGTCCAGACCTTGCGACCACTGCGCAGAAGTGGTCGCAAGTCCTCAAGCATCGCCTGCATAATCTTAGGCACGCCTGCAAGGATAAAAACATTTTCTATATTAATACCCGGAGCTATCGAAACGGGGTTATCAACAAGTGTGCCGCCCTCGGGGACGCGGGCCATGCGTTGCCGCGCCGGTGTGAAGTTCTCGGTGCCGTAATAGGCCTCCATGCGTGCATAAGCTTCCTTGTGCGTCACCACCGATACGCCGAAAGCTGCTGCAATGCTGTCCACAGTTATGTCATCATGGGTCGGGCCAATACCACCCGTGGTGAAGAGATAATCATACCGGGTACGAAGCGCATTCACAGCATCAGCGATCTCAGCTTCAATGTCCGGCACCACACGCACTTCCTTGAGCTGGATGCCTGCTTCATTCAGCCAGGTTGCCAGATAGGCGATATTCTTATCCTGTGTGCGACCGGACAATATTTCGTCCCCGATCACCAGCAGGCTTGCACTTACGTCCTCAGCCATATTTGCTCCCGTCTTTGTGCGGTGTCCTTGAAGGCGCCACTTTATTTCGCTACACCAATTCCCAAGAAGGGTTGCACTCTAATCCGTCATTCGTTTTTAGTACACTCAGATATGACACTTGGATCATTAAAAACTATCAGGTTTGAGAAGGAAACATCATGAAAACACGTGCGGCTATAGCTTGGGGCGCGGGCAAGCCTCTGTCTGTTGAAGAAGTTGACCTTGAAGGCCCCAAAGCGGGCGAAGTGCTTGTTGAGCTCAAAGCTACCGGCGTTTGCCACACCGATGCGTTCACGCTTTCGGGCGATGACCCGGAAGGTGCTTTTCCCGCCATTCTCGGCCATGAAGGTGCCGGTGTTGTGCTGGAAGTGGGCGAGGGTGTGAAAAGCCTTAAACCCGGTGATCATGTGATCCCGCTTTACACGCCTGAATGCCGTGAATGCGATTATTGCCTCCACCCGAAAACCAACTTGTGCCAAAGCATACGCGAAACGCAGGGCAAGGGTGTGATGCCCGACGGCACCAGCCGCTTCTCCATTAGCGGTAAACCTATCCTGCATTATATGGGGTGCTCCACCTTTTCGAACCATACTGTGCTGCCTGAAATCGCCCTTGCAAAGGTGCGCAAGGATGCTCCGTTTGATAAAATCTGTTACATCGGCTGCGGCGTGACCACCGGTGTTGGCGCCGTTGCATTTGACGCCAAGGTTGAGCCGGGCTCAAACGTTGTCGTCTTTGGCCTTGGAGGCATTGGCCTTAATGTCATTCAAGGTGCACGTATGGTTGGCGCCAATAAAATTATCGGGGTGGACATCAACCCTGAGCGCGAGGCCATGGGGCGCCAATTCGGGATGACGGATTTCCTCAACCCCAAGGAATGTGACGTAATGCAGGCCATTATGGACCTCACCAATGGCGGCGCAGACTATAGCTTCGAGTGCATCGGCAATGTGAACACCATGCGCCAGGCTCTTGAGTGCTGCCACAAGGGCTGGGGTGAAAGCATCATCATCGGCGTGGCCGGCGCAGGGCAAGAAATCTCCACCCGCCCCTTCCAGTTGGTGACCGGCCGTGTATGGCGCGGCAGTGCATTTGGCGGCGCGCGTGGCCGTACGGACGTACCCAAAATTGTAGACTGGTACATGGACGGCAAGATCAACATTGACGATCTCATCACCCACACCATGCCGCTGGACGAAATCAACACAGCATTTGATCTGATGCACGAAGGCAAATCCATTCGCTCTGTGGTGATGTACTGATGTCGTTCGAAGTTGCCTCGGAAACGGCCTGCTTTGGTGGCACGCAAGGCTACTATAAACACCAGTCGTCCGAGCTTGGGTGTAAGATGCGTTTTTCCGTTTTTTCCCCCCCGCAAGCCCGGCACGGCGTGGTGCCGGTAGTATGGTATCTGTCAGGCCTGACCTGCACAGAAGATAACGCAACCGTCAAAGCCGGCTTCCAGCGTGTAGCCAGTGAGCTTGGTCTGATGGTCATCTGCCCAGACACCAGCCCTCGCGGTGACGATGTGCCGGACGAAGATGACTATGACTTTGGCAAGGGCGCTGGCTTTTATGTTGACGCGACGGAAGCGCCGTGGGCGGAAAATTTCCGCATGTACAGCTATGTCACACGCGAATTACCCAACGTGATCGCGAACAGCTTTCCGGCAGATATGGGCCGGCAGGGCATTACCGGCCATTCTATGGGGGGACATGGTGCACTGACAATCTGGCTCAAAAACCGGGACACGTATAAAAGCGTCTCTGCCTTCGCACCCATCGTCTCGCCACTGAATTGTCCTTGGGGCGAAAAAGCACTCTCTGGTTATCTGGGCACAGACCGCACTGCGTGGGCTGACTATGATGCTTGTGCGCTTCTGGAAAGGCACGGAGCGGACGAGATGGAAGTGTTGATTGACCAAGGCCTTGCGGACAATTTCCTCGCAGGCCAGCTTAGGCCGGAACTGTTTGAGGCCGCGTGTGAGAAGGTCAGCCAGAAACTCGTATTAAGGCGTCACCCCGGCTACGATCATAGCTATTTTTTCATCGCTACCTTTATCGAGGACCACCTGCGTCACCACGCGGCGGCCCTATGAGGCACGCAAAAGGGCGGCGCAAAGGCCGCCCTTTTCTTTCCCATCATACGCTTAGCTTATTCGCCAAACACGCGTTTGAAAATCGTGTCCACATGTTTGGTATGGTAATCCATATTAAAGAGCTCATCGAGTTCCTCGGACGAGACCTTCGCAGTCACAATCTCATCGGCTTTCAAGAGGTCAAGAAGCTGCAACTCGCCGCGGCTTTCCCAAACCTTCATCGCATTCGCCTGCACAAGCCGATAAGCGTCTTCACGGCTCACACCAGCCTGTGTCAGCTCCAGCAACACGCGCTGGCTGTTGGGTAGGCCACCCATTTTGTTCATGTTATCGAGCATATTGTCTGGATAGACAAGCAGTTGATCCATAACATTGGTGAGGCGGGAGAGGCTGAAATCAAGTGCGATGGTGGCGTCCGGGCCGATGTAACGCTCAACGGAGGAGTGGGAAATATCCCGCTCGTGCCATAGTGCGACGTTTTCCATCGCCGGGATGCACATTGCACGAATATAGCGTGCCTGCCCCGTAAGATTTTCGGTCAGGATAGGGTTCTTTTTGTGCGGCATCGCCGACGAGCCCTTCTGCCCCTTTGAGAAATACTCCTGCGCCTCAAGTACTTCAGTGCGCTGCAAATGGCGCACCTCAACCGACAGGCGTTCGATACAGCTTGCAATCACGGCCAGTACAGCAAAATACATCGCGTGGCGGTCCCGTGGAATGACCTGTGTGGATACCGGCTCAACCGCGAGACCCATCTGTTCCGCGACATATTCCTCGACGAATGGGTCGATGTTGGCAAAGGTGCCCACAGCACCGGAGATCGCGCAGGTTGCCACCTCGGCGCGTGCGTCTTTCATACGCTTAAGGCAACGATCAAACTCGGCATAGGCTTGTGCCATCTTCAGACCAAAGGTCACCGGCTCGGCGTGGATACCATGGCTACGACCGATACAAATGGTGTATTTATGCTCTTCCGCGCGACGTTTGAGCACGACAAGCAGTTTCTCGAGGTCTTCAATGATGATATCCGCCGCCTGCATCAACTGGACGGAAAGGCAGGTATCCAGAACATCAGAAGACGTCATGCCCTGATGCACAAAGCGTGCTTCATCGCCCACATGCTCAGCCAGGTTGGTCAGGAAAGCGATGACATCATGCTTTACTTCGCGCTCAATCTCGTCGATGCGGTCAATTTCCCACTGCCCACGCTCCCATACAGCCTTCGCAGCCGCTTCCGGGATCCGCCCCAGCTTGGCATTGGCATCACAGGCATGGGCCTCGATTTCGAACCAGATACGGAACCGGTTCTCGGCTTCCCAAATGTCGGTCATTTGTTTGCGGGCATAACGAGGGATCATGGGGCGCGCTCCTCAGGGAAAGTACGGAAATAAAAAATCTGCCGTCCTGCTATCAGAAACCGGCGCCTGCCGCAAGTTTCCTTGACAGCCCAATCAGTAGCTAGCCAGAGACTACAGGCTGGCAAAACTCCTCAAATGCATCCCGCCACAATGAAATCGGGTGGCTCGCGAGCGTCGAATTTTGAAACAGCCTGTCACCAGTCACTTCCCGCGTTACCCAATTCGGGCGCTCGAAGGCTTCATCTTCATGGCTTAACTCTATTTCGGCAAGCACAAGTCCCTTGTTGTCAGCCTTGAAAATGTCAACATCCCAGATGTGCACACCATGCTTGACTGCATAGCGCTTCTTGGAAATCGGCGGGTCAAGCGCCCTTTTCATGAGTTCCGCGCCTTCGGCTTTGCTAAGAGGACGCTCTATCTCTACGCGTCGTGCGCCTTTGCCTATCTTCAGGGTTAATATATACTCACCATCTATTTTACGGACACGCAGGGAGCGGCCCTCAGCACGCATCAGGTAGGCTTGTTCAATGGCTTTGAATTTTCTCGGTAGTTTTAACCGCGATTTATCGACCAGAAATTTACGTTCAATCTCGTACAAGATAGACCTGCAAGTTACAAAAGTCTGCCGTAGCGTGCGAAGCAAATATGCAGGGCGTTGGCATAACCCGGTTGGATATCTTTGATCTTGAATGTGCCCTTGGGACCCTTGAACTCGCCCCAGTTATGCTCATCCGATAGCGTCACTTTTATGTCAGCTGCATTTTTTTTGAGTTGACCATGAAAAACCAAAACCAGACGGTCGCCAAGTGTCGGATGATGTTTGACCCACGAGGAAATAAACTCAACCTTTTTGACCTTGATCCCAGACTCTTCTTTCACTTCGCGCTTTAGTGCGGCGAAAAGATCCTCACCTGTTTCAACTTTACCTCCAGGCAAATCAAAGATGCCACTATCCTTGCGCATCAAAAGAGCCTTGCCGTCGGCAGACATCAACACAACTTTTGCTGAAACGGGAAGGTCCTCAAGGGCCTCGCGGGTGGATTTTACCTGATCCCAATACATAGGTTTCTCAATCTCCGGACGGCACGGCGACATGCCTTGCCTCTGCGTTCCGTCCCAGTCGGGGGCGTTTATATACGCCCCACATCTTTAAAACTACATTAATCCAAGCTCTTTAAAACTGGCTTGGCCGGATTTACCAACAATAATATGATCGTGAACCCTGATACCAATACGGTCGCAGGTTTCAATAATATTCTTTGTCATGACAACGTCTGCGCGGCTTGGCGTTGGGTCACCTGACGGGTGATTATGAACAAGTATTAGCGCTGTCGCGTCAAGCTCAAGCGCACGGCGCACCACTTCCCGCGGGTAAACCGCTGCCTCGTCAACCGTGCCGTCACTCATCACCACATCGGCTAGCAAAGCATTTTTTCGGTCAAGAAACAGAATACGGAACTGTTCCCTCGGTATATGTGCCATCGCACCCTGCAAATAATCTAAAACAAGGGACCAGTTCGACATCACGGGCCGCGCACTAGCACCTGCCTTTGCAAGCCGCAACGCCGATGCCTGAACAGATTTAATTGCCGCCACTGCGGTATCGCCAAGGCCAGGCGATGTGCGCAGACTGTCAACATCGGCGCTCAACACGCCAGCATAGCTGCCATAACGCTCGATCAATTGTTTTGCCAGGGGCTTCACATCGCGTCGCGGAATAGCAAGACACAGGATCAGTTCCAGCAACTCATAGTCAGCCAGCGCCTCGGCACCGCCCTTGAGAAAACGCTCACGCAGGCGGGCCCGGTGACCGTTCATATGGTTTGCGGCTTTGACCTCGTCCCCCATCAACCCACCGTGCTCAGGCGCTCAAATCATATGGTGGGCAAAACCAGCCCTTCGGAGATTTGGTAAACACCTCGTAGCCGTCCTCGGTCACCGCCAACGTATGCTCAAACTGCATTGACAGGGTTTTATCACGCGTAACCGCCGTCCAGCCGTCAGCCAGAATTTTAGAGCCCGGCTTACCGGCATTGACCATGGGTTCGATGGTGAAAAACATGCCAGGCTTTAGTTCGGGCCCGGTACCAGGCCTGCCAAAGTGCATCACACTGGGCTCATCATGGAAAACCCGGCCGATACCGTGGCCGCAAAAATCCCGCACCACGGAATAGCGGTGGGCCTCGACGTGAGTCTGGATCGCATGGCCAATGTCGCCAAGTTTTGCGCCCGGCTTTACCGCCTCAATACCCTTCCACATTGCCTCAAAAGTCACTTTACACAGCCGTTCGGCCAGCAACTTCTGTTTACCGACAAAAAACATGCGGCTCGTGTCGCCGTACCAGCCATCCAAAATAACCGTGACGTCAATATTCAGCGCATCACCCTCACGCAGTTTTTTAGGGCCCGGGATACCGTGACAGATAACATGGTTGATCGACGTACAAATTGACTTCGGGAAACCCCGGTAATTCAGGGGCGCCGGCACAGCGCCATGATCTGTTATGAAATCATGACACAGGCGATCCAGTTCTTCCGTTGTTACGCCTGGCACCACATGAGGGGTGATATAATCAAGCACTTCAGCTGCCAGCCGTCCCGCAGCACGCATGCCGTCCATCGCCTCAGGCCCATGGATCTTGATAGATCCCGTGCGCGTTTCAGGAGCATTTAGTGCGTCAACATAGTTCATTCAATTATCCTTCTCGACATGAACGTATTTTAAGCCGGTCACAGCCGAATGGGAAGTGTCCCATTAATTACAATTTTTTCTGGTGTCAGATCGCACGTATAACAAAGCAGTTCAACGCCTTTGGCGGCGGCCTCGTGAAGTCCCTCGGCATAAGCACTGTCAATATGCTCTGCGGGAGCAAACGCTTCACAGTCACCACGCTGCACCAAATAGAACATCACAGCACGGTGGCCTTCATCAACCATATCCATGAGTTCACGCAGGTGTTTGGCGCCGCGCACGGTCACCGCGTCGGGAAACTGTGCCTCAGCCCCCATCTTGAGGGTTACATTCTTGACCTCGACATAACATTTTTCGGACGCACCTTGGGCGGAAGGTTCCTCCAGCAAAATATCAATACGGCTATTTACCCCGTATTTCACTTCGCGTCGCAGCTTAGCATAGCCGACAAGTTCGGCAATTTCATCCGCGCCAATTGCATCAGCAACTATTCTGTTTGGGTGGCTGGTGTTGATACCCACAAGAACACCGTCCACCTCAACCATCTCCCACCGCCAATCCAGCTTTGCCTTGGGGTTCCGGTTCGGTGACAACCAGACGCGGCTCCCTGGCTCTTTACAGCCTGACATGGACCCTGAATTGGCACAGTGCGCAACAACGACTTCGCCGCCGGGCAATTCAATATCAGCCAAAAAACGCTTGTAACGCTTTATCAGCCTGCCTTCTTGCAATGTGTCTTCAAATATCATGGGCGCACATTAACCTCTCGCCGTAGCTACAATCAAGCAACACCTGGGCAGGCAATGCAGATCACGGCATATTTTACCCCCTGCTTCAATTCCAACGACCCGATGGACAATAGCCGGGTTGCCAATGTGCAACACTTGTGCATTCGCCTGCTGCGAGAAGCACACTTATATTGCGCTTTTGTGTCGCTAAATATCGGGTTCTGTGGAAACTAAAGCTCCGGGTGGCCCCAGTAAAATATCCATGCCCGCAACAACCCTGCAGGTCCGGGTGAATCCCAAAAAAGTTATAATAACGAAGACGAAGCTGCGTGTTTCGAATGAGGAAAGACACCATGAAGAAAACTTGGTTTAACATTAGCGCACGCCTGATTGCAGGCACCTCGATGATTGCATTGTCCGCAGCTGCACAAGCGCAGGATAGCGATTCAGGTTATGCGCTGGAAGAAATTCTCGTGACGGCTCAAAAACGTGAGCAAAGCCTGCAGGATGTTCCTATTTCCGTAAGCGCGATCGCTGGCGACAAAGTGAAGGATTTCGCAGCTGGCGGCGAAGACATTCGCCTGCTCTCCAGCCGCGTACCGGGGCTCAATGCGGAATCCTCCAATGGCCGCGTCGCCCCACGCTTTTACATTCGTGGTCTTGGCAACACAGACTTTGACCTTGCCGCCTCACAGCCAGTTTCCATCGTGGTTGACGACGTTGTGCTTGAGAACGTGATCCTGAAAAGTTTCCCTCTCTTTGATATTGAACGTGTTGAGGTTCTACGCGGACCACAAGGTACCCTCTTTGGCCGTAACACGCCGGCCGGTATCGTTAAGTTCGACACCCGCAAGCCAACGCAGGAACCTGAAGGGTATGTCAGCGCCAGCTATGGCAGCTTGGGCACATCCTCGATTGAGGCAGCCTATGGCGGCGGGCTTGGCGAAAAGGTATCCGCTCGTATCTCAGGGCTTATGACACGTCGCAACGACTGGATCGATAACGGCTACACTGAAGAAGAAGACGTCATGGGCGGCTTCGTTGAAGCCGCGATGCGCGCACAGGTTCTGTTTGAGCCGACAGATAATTTCGATGCGCTGCTGAATTTTCATTACCGCTCACTGGATGGCACTTCGGAAATTTTCCGTGCCAATATCTTCGACGCTGGTTCGCCAGAGCTCAACGACAATTTTGATCGCGACACCGTTTACCATGACGACGATCACCATAACGCCCAAAGCTTCAACAGCTGGGGTGCGTCCGCCAAGCTGGTTTGGGATTTTGGCGAAGACATGAGCCTGACATCCGTCAGCGCCTATGAAACCACCAAAGGCTGCGGCATCGGCGACATCGATGGCGGCTACGGCGCTGCTTTCCTTCCGGAAATGGGCCCCGGCGTCATTCCGTTCCCAAGCACAACGGAAGACTGCATCGATAACCTCGACCAGTACACTCAGGAAGTACGCCTGGCAGGTCAAGGTACCGATAAGCTGTTCTACCAAGTTGGCTTCTTCTACTTTGACAGTGACTTTACCATTCGCACCCGTCCTTTCTTCGTGCCGGATTCAACCGTACGCCACCAGAACGAAAGCTGGGCATTGTTTGGGCAAGCCAGCTACGACCTGACAGACAGCACAACGGTTACGGTCGGCGCACGCTACACCGATGACCAAAAAACTGCCGATGCTTTCGATGGTGGAGCAGGCGCAGCACTGCCGACAGTAGAACTGGAAGGCAACGACTTCAGTTGGGATGTAGCAGTCAATCACATCCTCAATCCTGACCTCTCAATTTATGCACGCGTAGCTACCGGCTTCCGCGCGCCATCGATTCAAGGGCGTGACGTAGCCTTCGGTAGCGCACCAACAACTGCGACAGAAGAAACCATCATGTCTTACGAGGCCGGCTTCAAGGCAGACCTTGTGGAAGGTCGCATGCGTTGGAACGGTGCCTTCTTCTATTATGAAATGGACGACCTGCAGGTAACGGCCGTCGGTGGTGGTTCAAACAATGTCCGCCTGCTAAACCTCGACAAAGTTAAAGGCTACGGCTTTGAAACTGACATCGAATTTCTGGCGACAGAAAACCTGACGCTGACCGCGGGGGCATCCTATGCCCACACCAGAATTTACGACACCGCTGTACGGGTTCCGGTTTGTGGAACAGGCATGTGCACACCTACCAACCGCCTGGATAACAATGGCCGCGCCATTATCAACGGCAACCCGCTGCCACAGGCCCCGGACTGGACGTTTAACGTCACGGCTGAATATGTATTGCCAACCGGCGACGGCGAAGAATTCTTCGTCTTTACTGACTGGGCATATCAGGGCGATACCAATTTCACGCTGTATGAAGCGGCTGAATTCCGCTCCACGGGCACATATGAGCTTGGCTTGCGCCTGGGTTATCGCTGGGACGACAGCCGTTATGAGGTTGCCTTCTTTGGCCGTAACCTGACGGACGAGAAAAACGTCAAGGGTGTGATCGACTTCAACAACCTGACCGGCTTCGTTAACGAACCGCGTGTTCTGGGTATTGCATTCCGCGCAGACTTCTAAGTCCGTTTTAAAGCGAAACGTAAACGTATACGGGGGCCACTGGCCCCCGTTTTCATTTCTGGGAAACAATAAAAAAGGCGACGGAAATCCGTCACCTTTTTATAAAGAACTGTCAGGCGTTTAAGCGAGCCGCACAGAATGCGCACCGTCAACTGGCAACGCTACCCCTGTGGTAAAGCTTGAGGCAGGGCTGGCCAACATCAGCATTGCAGGAACGAGTTCCGAGAGCTTGCCCGCCCGTTTAGCAGGGCTTTGCTTCAACATTTGCTGACCAAGCTCACTTTCAAGAAACTCATCATTGATTTCGGTCTTAAAGTAACCCGGACAAATGGCATTTACCCGAATACCCCAGCGTTGCCATTCAATCGCCATGGCACGGGTCATCTGCACCACACCAGCCTTACTTGTCGCATAGGTCAGTTGCTGAGGGCCTACACCAAGGCCGAGGATCGATGCCGTGTTGATAATGGAGCCGCCCTTGCCATTCTCCAGCATCATTTTCGCGGCCACCTGCCCCACGCGCCACATACCCTTGAGGTTTGTGTTCATGGTGGCGTCCCAGTCTTCTTCCGTATCCTCCAACGCCCAGTTGGGGCGGGCGATACCTGCATTGTTACATACGATTGTAGGCGTACCGAGCACCTCTTTTGCCTTCACAAAAGCTGCTTCTACGCTGGCGCGATCTGTCACATCGAGAGCCACGGCCAATGTACGGCCACCCGTATCATTCGCGATTTCAACAGCAAGCGCCTCGACCTTGTCTGTGCGCCGGGCGCCCAGCACGACGTCTGCACCCGCACGCGCGAGGGCACGGGAAAACTCTGCGCCGATTCCCGAAGACGCCCCCGCCACCAGCGCCACTTGACCCTTCAGGCCAAAAATTCCGTTCACATAATCACTCATGTCTGATCCTATCCTGCGTTTTCACGGTCAAAGTCAGCGAAGCTCTTGCCAGCTTCCGCCAGCTCCTTCAGCAGCGGTGCCGGCTGCCACCAGCGCGGCCCGAACTTTTCGCCAAACTCACAAATTTTGTCGTAAACATTCTTGAGCCCGAGACTATCTGCGTAATGCATTGGCCCACCACGGTATGCTGGGTAGCCATAGCCATTGACGTAAACCACGTCGATATCACTCGCACGATAGGCCTTGCCCTCGCCCAGGATTTTAGCCCCTTCATTGATCAGGGCCATCATGCAACGTTCCACAATCTCGTCTGACGAAATTGCGCGGCGCTCAATCCCGGCCTTGACGCTCTCTTCTTCGATAAGCTTCTGAACATCTGGGTCCGGCTTTGGTGTACGACTGCCGTCTTCATAAGCATACACACCAGCGCCAACCTTCAAGCCCTTACGACCAGATTCGACCAGACGGTCCATCCAGTCATATGCCTTTGTTTCATAGTTCTCCCGGCCGACGCCCTGCCTGTTCAGATAGCCAATATCGAGACCTGCCATGTCCGACATGGTCATTGGTCCCATAGGCATGCCAAAGGTAAATAGCGCGGCATCTACCTCTTCCGGTTTTGCGCCCTCAATAACAGCCAGGGCAGCCTCACGCCCATAAGGCGACAACATACGATTGCCAATAAAGCCGTGGCAAACACCTGCAACCACACCAACCTTGCGAATGGCTTTCGCAAGGTCGACACAGGTCGCGAGCACATCAGGTGCCGTTTTATCGGCCCGGACGATCTCAAGCAGCCGCATCACATTGGCGGGGGAGAAAAAGTGCAACCCCAACACATCTTCAGGGCGTTTTGTGCAGGCTGCGATTTCATTGACGTCGAGATAGGAGGTATTGCTGGCAAGGATCGCACCTTTTTTGGCGACACGGTCCAATTCGCCAAACACCTTTTTCTTGATCTCCATCGTCTCAAATACGGCCTCAATGATGAGGTCGCAATCTGAGAGATCGTCATAGGAAAGAGTGCCAGTGAACTGGTCCATCAGGCCTTCGACCTGTTCCGATGTCAGTTTGCCTTTCGCGGCGGATCGTTCATAGTTTTTGCGTACCACGCCTAAGCCACGATCTAGTGCCGGCTGCTCAACCTCAAGGATAGTGACGGGAATGCCCACATTCGCAAAATTCATTGCGATGCCACCACCCATTGTACCAGCTCCGATGATACCCACACGCCTGATATCGCGGCGCGGGGTATTTTTATCTATCCCCGGAATGCGGCTGACCTGACGTTCTGCGAAGAACATATGCTGCAATGCCTTCGCTTGTGGGTTTGCCATGCATTCCTGGAACAGTTCGCGTTCTCGCTTGAGGCCTTCCTCCAGCGGTAGGCTGACAGCGGCTTCCACACACCGAATACAATGCTCTGGCGCGAAATAGCCCCGTGTCTGGCGGGCGATGGATTTCCTGAAGCCCGCAAAAAACTCGGGCCCAAACTTGGTGCCATCGATTTTCATCTCGCCGGTCCGGCGCGGGCCGTTTCCTGCGGCTGCTTTGGCGAAAGCGATGGCTGCCTCAAGCAGGTTATCCTCTACAATTTCGTCCAGAACACCCCAAGACTTGGCCTCTTTGGCACTGACGTGACGCCCGCTGATAATAGCGTCCAACGCGTTGGCGGGGCCTGCGATGCGTGGCAGGCGCTGGGTGCCACCTGCGCCCGGCAATATGCCCAGTTTCACTTCGGGCAGGCCGATCTTGGCGGAAGCCAGCGCCACTCTGTAGTGGCACGAAAGCGCAACTTCAAGCCCACCGCCGAGTGCCGTGCCATGAATGGCCGCGACCACAGGTTTTTCCATTGCCTCAATATCGTTAACCACATCCGGCAGATGCGGTGGCTGCGGTGGGCTGCCAAACTCGCGAATATCCGCACCGGCAATAAAAGTGCGGCCAGCACAGGCAACAACAATCGCGCTGACGTCTGCATTGCTCGCCAATTCTTTCATCTCCCGCGCCAGTCCTTCACGCACACTGTGGGACAGCGCGTTAACAGGCGGGTTGTCAACGGTTATAATCGCGATACCTTCGCGGATTTCTTTTGAAACAGTAGACATATATTTCCCTCATTCACTTGGCGCGCCATCATCGCGCTTATGGTCAGTGCTTGATTGAGAGACTAGGGCGCGATCGCGCCAAAGCCAGTGACCAGGCACAGAAAATAGCGATCAGACGCGCTCAATCACCATGGCAATACCCTGCCCAACACCGATGCACATGGTCGCAAGGCCGTATCTGCCACCCCGCTCCCTCAACTCATGAGCAAGCGTCAGCGCGAGGCGTGCGCCTGACATGCCAAGAGGGTGACCAAGGGCGATCGCCCCGCCGTTAGGGTTTAGGTGCTCAGCATCGTCCGCTATCCCCAAGGCCCGTGTGCAGGCGAGAGCTTGGGCGGAAAACGCTTCGTTCAGTTCGATTACATCCATATCGTCAAGGCTGAGACCAAGGCGAGACAATAGTTTTTGCGTGGCAGGGACGGGGCCAAACCCCATGGTACGGGGCGGCACACCTGCACAGGTTGTGCCCACAATGCGCGCCATTGGCGTTAGGCCGTGTTTCACCGCCGCCGCTTCACTCGCGACCAGAAGTGCTGCGGCGCCATCATTGGTGCCCGACGCATTACCAGCTGTAACGGTGCCGCCTTCACGAAACGGCGCACGGAGTTTGGCGAGCGCATCCATTGTCGTGCCGTGACGCGGGTGTTCATCTGCTGCGATGGTTACGGCAGGCCCCTTGCGTTGCGGGATAATGACGGGTGCAATTTCCCGATCAAACCGGCCGCTCTTCTGAGCGGCTTCCGCCAGAGCTTGCGAGCGGAAGGCGAAAGCATCCTGATCCTCGCGAGTGATATTGAGATCTTCAGCGAGGTTCTCCGCAGTTTCCGGCATTGAGTCGACACCATAAGCCGCTTTCAAGGCCGAGTTAACAAAACGCCAACCAATTGTGGTGTCGTAAATGTCGGCCTGCCTTGAAAATGCGGCGGGAGCCTTGGGCATCACGAACGGCGCGCGGGACATGCTTTCCACCCCACCGGTTATCACAAAGTCGGCTTCACCGGTCATCACGGCGCGCGCACCTTGTGCCGTTGCCTCAAGCCCTGACCCACATAGCCGGTTGACTGTCACGGCAGGAACGTCCGTGGGCAACCCTGCGAGCAGGCCCGCCATACGGCCAACATTGCGGTTGTCTTCGCCAGCCTGATTGGCACAACCGTAAAACACATCATCCACCGCTGCCCAGTCGGCGGCGGGATAACGATCAACCAGCGCCTTGATCGGATGCGCAGCCAGATCATCTGTTCGCACGGATGAAAGCCCTCCGCCGTACCGTCCAACCGGTGTGCGTAATCCATCACAAATAAAGGCGCCCTGCATATATCTCTCCTAGACCAAGACCATTTACTTAAGAACTAAAATAAATAGCCCGACGCAAAACACCACCTGTTTTCTCAGAAAGTTGGAAATGTGGCTTGGTTGTCAGACTAATCAATTGCATTAAATATATCTCAAACGGCGAAAGGACAGGGTATGGCATTGGAAAAAGATACGTTGAAGCAGTTGTGTACGATGCTGAACCGATTCGTTCACGAGCGATTGATCCCCAATGAGCGCGTGGTATCCGACACCGATACAATACCTTCAGATATATTGGCCGAAATCAAAGACCTCGGGCTTTTTGCTCTTTCCATTCCCGAGGAATATGGCGGGCTTGGCCTCACCATGGAGGAAGAAATTGAAGTCGCGATGCTCATCGGCGAAGCCGCACCCGCTTTCCGCTCTATTTTCGGCACCAATGTTGGAATCGGATCACAAGCTATTGTGCTGGACGGAACTGACGAGCAGAAAAGCAAATATCTGCCCCGCCTTGCAAGCGGTGAGCTTATTGGCTCGTTCTGTCTCACCGAGCCGGAAGCGGGCTCAGATGCAGGCTCTCTGCGCACCAGTGCCCGCCGCAATGGTGAGCATTTTATCCTCAACGGCACTAAACGTTTCATCACCAATGCGCCGTTCGCAGGCCTGTTCACCGTTATGGCCCGCACCGACGCCGGCAGCACAGACGCCCGCGGTGTTTCCGCCTTTCTGGTAGAAGCCGGCACACCGGGCGTTCGGGTTGGCAAACCTGAAAAGAAAATGGGCCAGCAAGGAGCGCCCGTCGCTGATGTGGTTTTTGAAAACTGCCGCGTGCACGCCGAAAACATTATCGGTCACCGTGAGAACATGGGCTTCAAGACTGCCATGAAAGTCCTTGATAAAGGCAGGCTGCATATCTCCGCCGTTTGTGCCGGCCTCGCAAGACGAATTTTGCGTGATACAGTACGCTATGCCAAAGACCGGCGCCAGTTTGGGGAATCAATTGCCAGCTTCCAACTCATTCAGGCGATGATCGCCGATAGCGAAACAGAGATATACGCAGCGGAGTGCATGATTCGTGATGCTGCAAAAGCAAGGGACCGTGGCGAAGACACCAAACGTAAAGCGTCCTGCACAAAACTCTTTGCCTCCGAGATGGTGGGTCGTGTAGCCGACCGCGCTGTCCAGATATATGGCGGTGCTGGCTATATTGCTGATTACGGCATTGAGCAGCTATACCGCGATGCGCGCCTGTTCCGAATCTACGAGGGCACAAGCCAGATCCAGCAATTGATCATCGCCAAGGATGTTATCGCCGCCACGGACTGATTCACAGTTGCTCAAAACCTGCACATAATGTGATCACATTATTCCACAGTCTATGGTATGTTCCCGTCACCGATCACATGTTTCAACAGCATTACCGGTTAGGGAGCAGACCATGAAATCAACAACAACAGCACTGCTGCTGTCGCTTGTTTGTGTGTCACCTGTCGCGGCAGACATGGCCGACAAAGGTGACCATACTCATCCGAAGAAAATCAGCAAAGAGCAGATCGCAGGTAAGTTTTTTAGAGACCATAAGCCGCTTGTCCAGATGCACAAAAGCGAGCGAGGGCAATACAAGACTGAAGACCTGGAAAATTTCCTGTCCGTCGATAAAAAATTCGACACCGGCATGTACAAGTCAGGCCCCGTGCGAATGTCAATCGACCACTATGGCGTCGACGAATTCATGTATTTCATCGAAGGCGGTGTCACCTTGACATCAAATGATGGCACGGTCACCAAAGTAGAGGCTGGTGACGCTGTCACAATCGGGCGGGACTGGAAAGGCGTTTGGGACTCCGATGGGTATATGAAAATTTATGTCATATATTCGGCTGATGAACCGTTGG
>NZ_JBLXGZ010000018.1:0-74110 GCF_048260245.1 Kordiimonas sp.
GGCTGCCAACACCGCCAGGCTGTCACTTGGGGCAACGTAAATGCCGCGACCAAGGATGATGTTACGGTCACCGTCTCCGTCTGAGGCTGCACCCATATCAGGGGCGTCGTCACCGAACATAACGTCAAACAAGGCACGGGCATGTACGGGGTTTGGATCGGGGTGGTGGCCACCAAAATCTTCCAGTGGTTCGGCGTTTATAACTGTGCCTTTCGGCGCGCCCAGCTTCCGCTCAAGGATATCTCTTGCATAGGGGCCGGTGATGGCATGCATGGCGTCGAAGCGCAGCCGAAACCCGCTTTTGAACAGTTTTTTGATTTTCTTGAAATTGAACAGTCGTTTCATCAGGCGGCGATATTCTTTCACCGGGTCAACAATCTGGACTGTCATGCCGCCCAACTGGCATTCACCCAGTTCGTCAAGCGCCACGTCGTCAGCTTCTACGATGCTGTAGCTCTCGATCGTTTCGCTGCTGGCGAAGATGGCATCCGTCATGCTTTCAGGCGCGGGGCCACCGTTGCTGCTGTTATATTTGATGCCAAAGTCTTCGTCCGGTCCGCCCGGGTTATGACTGGCGGACAGGATGATGCCACCTTTGGCCTCAAGTTTTCGAATAAGGCAGGAAGCCGCCGGTGTGCTGAGGAGCCCGCTCTGGCCGACGACAACACGTGCTACACCATTTGCAGCCGCCATTTTCAAAATGATCTGTATGGCTTGTTTGTTGTAGAAGCGACCATCACCACCAAGCACCAGTGTCGCGGCTTTCATGCCGCCGACACCGTCGAAGATGCACTGCACAAAATTTTCCAGATAACGGCGTTGCTGGAATTGCTTAACTTTCTTGCGCAGGCCCGAGGTGCCGGGCTTCTGTCCGGGAAACGGCGTCGTGGCTATTGTTCTTGTCGTCATGATGTTCCCTCTGTCTAAGCCTTTATATCTGCGGTCTTTCCGATCGGATAGCCGTCAGGATACGGGAGGCAAGCTCGCCTTTGAATATGCTCTCTACAGGTGAAGGAAGTTTACGGCGCCAATTGGGCTCTTCTGTGGTGGTGCCGGGGACGTTTGCTTGGTCGCGCAGGCCCAATAAGTCCTCTACCTGAACAGTGATGACAGCGGCTTCTGTGCGGGCCAAATAGGCGTGGACCGCAACCGAAAGGTCGTCAGAGAGCTGGGCTGGTGCCGCGTTCGGGGATACCCCGTTGGGCAACAGGTTCTCCGCCTCAAGCCGCTTTAACATCAGCCACCGGTCGTGCAGGCGGGCGTCTTTATCACGCTTGATCCTGTCGCCATCGGTGCCAATACCCAGGGCTTCCCGCCAGCGAAAGTCTTCCTCTTCCCAATAACCCTTGAGGGTTGGGAAGTCATGATTGTTAATCGATGCTAGTTTAGCCTTTTCGAAATGAGCGGGTGCTTTGAAGGCTTCACCTTCACGTTCGAAATAGAGAACGGCGCAGCCGAGCAAGCCCCATTCTGCAAGGCGTTCGCGAAATCCTTCGGGGACTGTGCCGAGGTCTTCGCCGACCACGACGCAGTTGTTTCTGATGCTTTCCAGCGCAATGACGCCCAACATATCTTCGCGAGGGTAAACGACATAATTGCCATTTGTCTCACTTTCAAGCGGGCACCAGAAGGCCCGGTTTAAGCCCAATATGTGGTCAATGCGGACAAGGCCGGCAGGGCGCATGATCTCACGCAGTGTTCTGCGAAATATGCGGAACCCTGACCGGCTCAGGTTGGTCGGGTCAAGCGGCGCAAGATGCCATTTTTGGCCGTCGGGGTTGGCTGGGTCTCCCGGCGCGCCGAGGCTTATACCGTGAACGACCGCATCTGGTTCGCCCCAAGCCTCTGCACCGCCGGGCACCATGCCAACCGCGAGATCGAGATATAAGCCAACCGCCATGCCGGCCGCGCGTGACCGTTGTTGCGCGGCATTCAGTTGCTCATGTGCGACCCACTGCAGATAACAATAATAATTGATGCGCCCGCTATATTTTTTGCGTGCAGCGACGCTTGCCACACTGTCCGGCGATTGCAGTTCAGCCGGCCAGCCTGACCAGCCCTCCATGTCCGGTGTTGCGTTTTGCTGTACCTCTGCCAGAACATCGAAAAGCGCATGCCGCTGCAGGGCATTTCCTTTTTCAGTGACGAACGCCTGAAATGCAGTGTGACGCTCGGGCGGCGCACTTTCGTTAAATAGCGTGTAAGCAAGCTCGAACGCTGTGGTTTTGAGCGCGTAAATAGCTGGATAATCGACCAGTTCCGCCGCTCGTACATTCTGAAAAATCTCGCCGTTCATCAAAGTGGCGAGTTGTTCCCGACCCTCGCGTGAAGTGTGGAATTCCGGAATCCGGTCAGGTGCAATATGCATGATATTGAGAAATTCGCGGCTGGAAGGCGAGTATGGGCTGTATATTTCGGGCACGGTGGGGAAAAGCGCGTGTACCGGGTTGATGCCGACGAAATCTGCACCTTGTGCCGCCGCGCCTTCCGCGAAAACAGCAAGATCTTCGAAGTCCCCAATGCCCCAATTTCGCGCGGATGTCAGGCCATAAAGTGGCGCCGTAACCCCCCAGATCTTGTCTTGTGCGGTCGTGTTGGACAGGCCCAGTGCGCGTTGGGGTGTCACGATCAGGTGGCTGGTTTCATTTTTTTCCTGTGTTTGCAATTCAAGCACATGATAGCCGAGCGGAATATCGGGCCCTAGTTCAAGGGTGGTTTCTTCTCCGTCGATTCGACCGTTCCGGTGTGTGCCGTCCTCAAGGGTGAGCTTCCATTCAAGGTGTGCTGGAACACCTGACTGCAAATGAAGCTGAAGCGAGGGCTGACGCTTAACCACAATAGACCGGGGGAGTAGCCTGTGCCGTTCATTTTCGATTTCCTGCAGTGCCGAGTGTAGGTCTTCATTGCTGCTGGCAGGGATGTGCATTGCTTCCAATTGGGCGCGTTTGGTTTCGTCGCTTGCTTTTATATAGGTGCCGCTGAGGTCATGGTAACCATCAAGTATGCCGCGAGCTGTACATAGTTTGTCTAGCAGTATGGTATCAATCGCCATGGCTGGTTACGCTCCGCACGGTTGTGAAAAGCGTTACGCTATCCGGTGCGATGTCATATGCAGGGCCCCTGCACACCTCGACGGTGAATTCAGCGTCCCGCAGCGCTGTATCGAGAACTTTGCGCCAGCCCGGCATGTCAGGCAGATGGAAAGAAAGTGCAGCCGTTGAGGTGTTCAGTACAATCAAGACTACTTCTGAAGTGTCGTCGGGCGCTATCATCAGACCAAGCGCCTGCAGATCCGCAGACTGCCAATCCGAAGGGGAGAGTTCTCTGCCGTTTGGTAATAGCCAGGAGACGTCTTTCAGGTCGCCACCATCAATAGGGTCGCCATGCATGAAGCAACCTTGTCGTAGTGCCGAATGTTTTTGTCTCAGGGCAATCAGTTGGCGGGAGAAGTCGTACAGGCTCTTATCTGCGCCGTCCCAGTTCAGCCAGGTGATCTCATTGTCCTGGCAGTAGGCATTGTTGTTGCCTTTCTGAGTGTGGCCGATTTCGTCACCGGCCAGCAACATGGGAGTGCCTTGCGACAACAGAAGTGTGGCCATCAGGTTCCGTACGCGCCGGGCGCGACTTCGCTGTATGGCAAGATCGCCGGTTGGCCCTTCAATACCGCAGTTGTCACTCAGATTGTGGTTATGACCGTCGCGATTACCTTCCTGATTGGCCTCATTATGTTTGTGGCTATAGCTTGCGACATCCCGCATCGTGAAGCCGTCATGGCTGGTGACGAAATTGACTGAACTGGTCGGTTTCCGCCCGCCATGATCGAATAGATTTGCTGACCCCAAAAGGCACCCTGCCAGATCGGGCGCCGTATGAGGGTCTGACCGCCAGAAGGCTCTCGTTGCGTCCCTGAATTGGTCATTCCACTCAAGCCAACCCGGCGGGAATGACCCGAGTTGATACCCATCGGGGCCTATATCCCAAGGTTCGGCGATCAGCTTCACGCCTGATAGAACAGGGTCCTGCGCGATTGCGCTCAGAAAAGCACCCTGCCGTTGAAAGCCGTCATCCGTGCGGGCAACCGTCGTGGCGAGGTCGAATCTGAAGCCGTCCACATGCATTTCGGTGACCCAGTAACGCAAGGAATCCATGACCATTTGCAAGACGCGTGGGTGCGCAACATTCAGAGTGTTCCCGCACCCGGTGTCGTTGACATAGTGACGTGGGCTATCGGCCTCAAGGCGGTAATAGCTTTTATTGTCAATGCCGCGCCATGACAGTGTAGGGCCCAGTTCCCAGCTTTCAGCCGTGTGATTGTAAACCACATCAAGGATCACTTCGATCCCGGCGCTATGGAGCGCCTTGACCATTCGCTGAAAGGAATGCACGCCAGCGGGGCCAAGGTAGGATGGTTCTGGGATGAAATACGCAACCGGATTGTAGCCCCAATAGTTGGTTAGTCCGAGCTCAACCAGCCGGGGTTCCGAAACGAAGGCCTGCACTGGCAAAAGTTCCACAGAAGTGACGCCAAGCCGGGCCAGGTGATCCAGCATTTTGGGGGAGGACAGGCCTTCAAATGTCCCGCGTTTTTTGACCGGTACGGTTTTGTTGCGTTTGCTTACGCCTTTGATATGGGCCTCATAAAGGATCGTCCGATCAGCGGGTATGTCCGGGCTTGCATCACTGCCCCAGCGAAAGTTTGGTGATGTGACCACGCATTTCGGCATGAAAGGCGCGCTGTCGCTTTCCGAAAAGCTGAGGTCCTTTTCTTCGGAATCAGGGTCAAAGCCATATAGCGCCTTATCAAAGATAAACTCGCCCGTCAGACGCTTGGCATAGGGGTCCAGCAGAAGTTTATTGGCGTTGAAACGGTGGCCTTCCTGAGGGGCGTAAGGGCCGTGGACACGGTATCCATATAACTGCCCCTGCGAGACACCAGCAACAAAACCATGCCACACGCCATCAGTGTGTGCCGGGAGAGCGAGGCGCGCAAGTTCGTGACTGCCGTCATCGGAAAACAGGCAAAGATCAACACCGGTAGCGTTATCTGAAAAGAGCGCAAAGTTTGTGCCCTCCTTCTGCGGTGTTGCGCCCAGTGGTTTGGCGGTACCCGGCGACGGAGCAGCAAAAGGTGTCATTGTTGGCTCCCTAATCCGCTTGACTTAGAAGGGCGGAGTATATGTTGCTATACTCCTGTGCGGGCTGGGCCCAGCTGACGTCTTGTTTCATTGCCCGCCGCCTGAGTGCCGCGAAAACTTGTCTGTCTTGGTATAAGGCGAAGAAACGGTCTATTGCCCCGATGAGCGCGTCGAATGTGACGGGGGAGAACTGTATGCCATTGCCAGCCTTCGCCATTAAGGCGGCTTCATTCGTATCTACGATCGTGTCCGCCAGGCCGCCGACCCGCGCGACAATCGGAATGGTGCCGTAGCGAAGCGCGCACAATTGTGTGAGGCCGCAGGGCTCAAAGCGCGACGGCACAAAGATGGCATCGGCGCCGGCCTGCAAGCGGTGTGCGAGGGGCTCATCATAGCCAATGCGTAGACCAATCTGGCCGGGAAAAGCCTTGGCTGCAGCTGTCAGGCTGCGTTCAAGGTCAGCGTCCCCGGACCCGAGAACAGCGAGTTGTCCACCGTTTCCGACAATGTGGGGGATGGCGCCGACCAAAAGGTCCAGGCCTTTTTGCTCTGTCAGCCTGCTTACAACACAAAAGAGCGGCGCGTCATCTGTTGGTTCAAGGCCGTATTCCTGCTGTAGCGCGGCTTTGTTTGCGCTTTTGTTTGCAATGGCACTTGCGGAATAGGGCTTGGCCAGGGCGGGGTCATTCTGCGGGTCCCAAATGTTGGTATCAATGCCGTTTCGAATGCCCGATATTTTGTTGCTGCGGCTTTTAAGCAGCCCACCCAGCCCCATGCCGGCATCGTCAGTTTGTATTTCACGGGCATACGTCGGGCTGACAGTAGTGATCCTGTCGCTGTAGATAACCCCGGCTTTCAGAAAGGATACCTGATCCCAATACTCCAGACCTTCTTGCGAAAACATATCAGAGGGCAAGCCCAGGTGTGCGAATGTCGCCTTAGGGAAAAGCCCTTGAAAAGCGAGGTTGTGGATGGTGAACACACTTTGGACCTTACTGTACGGCTTTGTGCTGAGGTAGGCGGCGCACAGACCTGCTTGCCAGTCATGGGCATGCACAATATCTGCACGCCAACCGTTCAGAAGGTCGCCATTGGCCAGGTCTGCGGCGACGTTTGCCAGTGCTGCAAACCGAAGGAAGTTATCCGGCCGGTCCTTGCCGTCCGCTCCTTGATAGGGATTGCCTGCCACGCCGAAAAGGTGCCGGGCTTCCAGAATGACGAGATTGAGGCCTGTGTCTGACCTCGCGCTATAGAGCGTACCTTGCCCACCAAAAAGAGCCTTGATTTTTGCGATCTGTTTGATGTCGCGGGCAGCTTCCATGACTGCGGGAAAACCGGGAATCATCACATGGACGTTATGCCCCGACACCTCGAGTGCCAGCGGTAGAGCGCCAATAACATCTGCAAGGCCACCCGTTTTAATAAGGGGGAAACATTCCGATGCGACGAACAAAACGTGGGGCGATGGTATTGCCATCAATCAAGCTCCAGGTCGTCGATCATCTTTTGGGTTATGAGGCAAACCCCTTTTTCCGTCCGGCGAAAGCGCAGTGCGTCCTCTTCCGGGTCTTCCCCGACAATCAGACCACGGGGTATTTCCACACCGCGGTCTATAATCACATTTGACAGGCGCGCACCGCGGTTAATGTTGACGTAGGGCAAGGCCACCACACGGTTCAGCCGACTGTATGAATGCGCGTGAACTCCGGTAAACAGAAGCGAGCTTTCAATATGACTGCCGGAAACAATGCAACCACCCGCGACGAGCGAACTGATAGAAGCGCCTCTTCGGCCTTCCTGATCGTGGATGAATTTGGCGGGCGGTGTGATTTCCGCATACGTCCAGATCGGCCATTCCCGGTCATACAGGTTTAGCCCGGGCTCAATTGTTGCTAGGTCGAGGTTAGCTTCCCAATAACTGTCCACGGTTCCCACATCGCGCCAATATGCCTCGCCGCCTGGAACGCTGCGAATGCAGGATTTGGTGAAGCGGTGCGCAAAGACTTTTGCGTTTTCAACGAGATAGGGAATAATGTCTTGGCCGAAATCTCGGGAGGAATTGGGGTCAGCGGCGTCGCGGCGAAGCTGGTCAAAGAGAAATTCGGTCTCAAAAACATAAATGCCCATTGAAGCCAGGCATGCTGTCGGTTTGCCGGGGATGGTGGGTGGCTGCTCGGGCTTTTCAAGAAAGGCGGTGACATAATCTTCGTCATCCACGTTCATAACGCCAAAGCCTTTTGCCTCCTCGGGGGTGACCTCAAGGCAGCCGATTGTAACATTTGCGCCTGAGTTCACATGCTCCTCAAGCATCATCTCATAGTCCATTTTGTAGACATGGTCACCGGCCAGGATAACCATGAACTTGGGGGCATATGATTCTATGATATCGATATTCTGATACACCGCATCGGCGGTACCTTCATACCACTGGGTCTCGGAAACGCGCTGGCTGGCGGGCAATATATCGAAGCTTTCGTTGCGTTCTGCACGGTAGAAGTTCCAGCCGCGCTGCAGGTGCTTGATAAGGCTGTGGGCCTTATACTGAGTGGCAACACCTATACGCCGGATGCCCGAATTCATGGCGTTGGAAAGGGCAAAGTCGATGATCCGGCTCTTGCCGCCGAAGTATACCGCTGGTTTCGCCCTTTTGTCGGTTAATTCCTTCAGTCGGCTACCTCGACCACCAGCGAGAACATAAGCCATTGTATGGCGCGCAAAAGGTGCTGATACTGTTGTTTTCAAGACATGTCCCCCGAATTCGGTTGTGGCGAGGTAGTTCTGTGCTTGTAATACTCTTGCAAAACAGCGATCGCTTGCGCAATAAAAGAATCGGATGAAGTAAAAAATGTTTCAATTTTTGTTTCACACGAAACTTACGGGCTTCTGTAAACCGGATGTCACAAATTGGTTCTTAGTCTCTTGTAAAATACCTCTGACAGGTTGTTTTTCCTCTACTCCGACAAGGCTAAAGTAATATGACAAACCCTGAAAATACCATGCCCTCCTCGCCCGCGACATCAGTTCCGCTTGGCGTTTCTGTTCAGCGTCATCTCGTTTATTCAGTCGGCAAAGACCAGTCGCATGCTGTCGCCCGCGACTGGTGCGTTGCTTTGTCCCTGGCTATTCGGGACAGAATGGTCGACGGGTGGATGGATACGACCCGCCGCATATATAAAACCAAGCAGAAACGGGTCTACTACCTGTCGATGGAATTCATGATTGGACGATTGCTAGAAGATGCAATTGCAAACATGGGCTTAACCGAAGAGGCGCGCGCGTTTTTCGACGGAGTAGGTTTCAGGTTAAATGACATCCTGACTTCGGAACCGGATCCGGCGCTCGGAAACGGTGGCTTGGGGCGGCTGGCTGCATGTTTCATGGACTCAATGGCCACTGTCGGTGTAGCCGGCATTGGCTACGGCATCCGTTATGAGCATGGTATTTTCCGACAAAGCTTTCAGGACGGCTGGCAGTTTGAGGAGCCGGAGGACTGGTTGGTATTCGGCAATGCTTGGGAATTCCAACGTCCGGAGGTTGAATATTCGGTCGAGTTCGGTGGCTCGGTTCAGCGCGAAAGCAGCGGCAAGATGGCGTGGACACCGTCCGAACGCATCCTTGCCGGTGCCTTCGATACACCCATTGCCGGTTGGGGCGGTAAACAAGTCAATACCTTGAGGCTGTGGTCAGCCCGATCTGCGGAAGTATTAAACCTGCATCAATTCAACCAGGGGCATTTCATGGCCGCTTCGCAGCAACAGGTACTGGCGGAGTCGATCACCAAAGTTCTTTATCCGGGCGACCACACGGCGGAAGGGCGGGAGCTTCGGCTCAAGCAGGAGGTTTTCTTCACATCTGCCAGCCTGCAGGACATATTGCGGCGTTTTCTGCTCGACAATGACGATTTCAGCGACCTGCCCCAGCATGTAGCCGTGCAAATGAACGATACCCATCCGGCCATCGCTGTGCCTGAGTTAGTGCGCTTACTGGTAGATAAACACGGGCTGGAGTTTGTTAAGTCATTCGAGATAGCAAGAGCTACACTTCATTATACCAACCATACGCTGTTGCCTGAAGCGCTGGAAAAGTGGCCATTGGAACTGTTCGAAAGATGCCTGCCCAGGCATCTGCAGATTATTCGCGAAATAGACAATCTATTCACTGCGGAGGTTGGCGCAAAGTTTGAGGGCAAGAATCTTGAGCCGATGAAAGTGATTGACCCCCATCATGGAGGGTCGGTGCGAATGGGGAATCTGGCGTTTATTGGTTCAAGTCATGTGAACGGTGTTTCCGCGCTACATACAGAACTGATGAAGCAGACGGTCTTCAAGGACCTGCATGAAATCTACCCGGACCGCATTTTAAACCAGACGAACGGCATCACGCCACGACGTTGGCTTCTGGAATGTAATCCTTTGCTGGCGAATCTGGTTACCGAAACCATCGGGGATGAGTGGATCGAGAACCTAGAACATATATCCAAACTTACGCCTTATGCGGATGACAAGGCGTTTCGGGAAAAGTTTTCGCAAGTGAAGGCGGAAAATAAAATTCGCCTCGCAGCCTTCATCGAAAAGCAGACCGGGATCAAGGTCAATCCGACAGCGCTGTTTGACGTGCAAATCAAGCGCATCCATGAATATAAACGACAACTGCTAAACGCACTTGAGACCATGGCGCTTTATCAGGCGATGAAAGATAACCCACAGGCCGACTGGCAGCCGCGCGTGAAAATTTTTGCAGGCAAGGCAGCGCCCAGCTACACGCTGGCAAAACTGATCATCAAACTGATCAATGATGTTGCTGAAAAAATAAACAACGACCCGGACATTGGTGACCTGCTTAAAGTGGTATTCTTGCCGAACTATAATGTGTCGGTAGCCGAAGAGCTAATCCCGGGTGCCGATTTATCCGAGCAGATATCGACGGCAGGGTTCGAAGCGTCAGGAACGGGCAATATGAAATTTGCCTTAAACGGTGCGCTTACCATCGGGACATTGGATGGCGCCAATGTTGAGATCAAGGAGCATGTTGGCGCAGACAATATCTTCATTTTCGGTATGGAGGCAGATGAGGTAGCACGCAGACAGCAGGAAGGTTGCCAGCCGTGGATTACTGTCGCGGAGACGCCGCGTTTGCAGGAAGTGGTCAAGCTTATTTCCTCCGGCTTCTACTCTCAAGGGGATATGGAGCGATTTGCCGGTATCGTGGATAACATACTGGCGCATGATTATTTTCAGGTAACACCTGACTTCAATGCTTACTGGGATACACAGCGAGAGGTTGATGCGGAGTTCAAGGACACCGAGAACTGGCACCGCAAAGCGATACTGAATACGGCCAACATGGGCTGGTTTTCAGCGGACCGTACCATTCGTGGCTATGCAAAAGAGATATGGAAAGCGCTGCCGGATGAGAAGTGAGGCCGTGGCGCTTGCCAGTCAGGATACCCTGCCTGCCAGTGAGCTCGCTGCCCTTGTCACCGGGCAGCACGCCGACCCGTTCTCTCTCTTGGGTCGGCATCCCTTCGGCAAATCGACAATTATCCGCACATTTATCCCCGGTGCGGAAAGCGTAGACGTCTATACCCGCAAGGGAAAAACACCGCTGTGCAGCTTGAGGCGCGTTCATGATGCCGGTCTGTTCGAAGGACCTCTGCCCGCCTCCAAGGCTCGGTCAGGCTATCGGTTGCATGTCAGCGCAGGTACGGCAAGCTGGTTCCATGACGACCCCTATCAGTATGGCTCAACCATAGGGGACCTGGACCTGCATCTACTATCGGAAGGCACGCACGAGCGGGTATACACCTGTTTGGGCGCACACATCTGTCATCACGAAGGCGTTGCGGGGACACGTTTTGCGGTGTGGGCACCGGCAGCTTCAAGGGTTGCCTTGGTCGGTGATTTCAACCACTGGAATAGCGCCCAGTATGTTATGCGGTCGCGCGGAGCAAGTGGCGTATGGGAGCTTTTTCTGCCGGGTGTTGGCGACGGGGCACATTATAAATTCTGCATATTTGATGCGCAGGGGCGGCAAACGCCGTTGAAAGCCGATCCATTTGCTTTTGGAACGGAGTATCGGCCTAACACGGCCTCTGTGGTCCGCGCATTGCAGGCCTACCCCTGGACTGATGCAGGCTGGATATCTATCCGCCATAAGCGGCAGCACCGTGCTTCGGCGATTTCAATTTATGAAGTTCACTTGGCATCATGGATGCGAACCTGGGATAGCGATGCACCATATCTGAGCTATGGGGAGCTGGCCGAAAAACTGATCCCCTATGTGAAGGGCCTCGGCTTCACCCACATTGAATTGCTGCCCGTGACCGAATACCCGTTTGATGGTTCCTGGGGGTATCAACCGGTTGGACTGTATTCCCCAACCCGGCGTTTCGGCACACCCTCAGAATTCAAGGCGTTCATTAACGCCTGCCATGAAGCTGAGGTCGGTGTGCTGCTCGATTGGGTGCCGGGGCATTTCCCGGCCGACGATCATGGGCTGGTGAAATTTGATGGTACGCATTTGTTTGAGCATGAAGACCCGCGTAAGGGGTTTCATCCTGACTGGAACACCCTGATTTTCAACTTTGGTCGGCGCGAAGTTGCCAACTATCTGATCTCAAACGCTCATTTCTGGCTTGAGGAATATCACCTCGATGGGCTTCGTGTCGATGCAGTGGCTTCAATGCTCTACCTTGACTACAGCCGGAAGGATGGTGAATGGCTACCCAATGAGCACGGCGGTAACGAGAATTATGATGCAGTAGCAATGCTCCGTGCCATGAATGAACGTGTATATAGCCTCAATGAAGGTATTATTACGGTAGCGGAAGAATCAACCTCCTACCCGAAAGTATCGGCACCAACCTATGACGGCGGACTGGGTTTTGGCTTCAAATGGAACATGGGCTGGATGAATGATACGCTGGATTATATGTCGCGCGAGCCGGTTCACCGCCGCCATCACCATCACCAGTTGACCTTCGGTATACAGTATGCGTTTTCGGAGAACTATGTCTTGCCGCTGAGCCATGATGAGGTGGTGCACGGTAAAGGTTCGCTCATCGAACGTATGCCAGGTGACAGGTGGCAAAAGTTTGCCAACCTGCGTGCCTATTTCGGCTTCATGTGGACACATCCCGGCAAAAAATTACTGTTTATGGGCGGCGAGTTCGCGCAAGAACGAGAATGGGATGCCGACAGCGAACTTGACTGGCACCTGTTGGCGAACCCCGATCATAAAAATATCCAAGATCTTGTCCGCGACCTGAACAGGCTTTACCGGGAGACGCCAGCCTTGTACCAGAGGGACTGCGATAGGGAGGGTTTCCAGTGGGTTGATGGTGGGGCCTCTGCGGATAATGTCATCTCATTTCTACGATGGGGTGAAGCTGATACGAAGCCTTGTCTTGTGCTTTGTAATTTCTCACCCATGGTGCGCCATGGCTACCGTATTGGCATGCCTTATGGAGGTTTCTGGGCTGAGAAACTTAACACGGATTCCCATTTTTACGGCGGTTCGGATGTTGGAAACGGCGGAGGTGTGGAGGCAGAAGCGGTCCCCTGGCATATCCAGCCCTATTCGGCGATGGTGACTATACCGCCGCTTGCAACTGTTGTGTTGCAGTATTCGCCGCGATAGGTCCCCTTTATACCAGCCAGCGTGTTAGCGTGCTGTATAGCATCTCAGGTTTGAACGGCTTGGGAATATGATCGTTCATACCAGCTTTGAGGCAGTGTTCGCGGTCAGCCATAGATACATTCGCGGTCATGGCGATGATGGGCACACGTGCGCCTCCGTCAGTTTGCCGGAGCGCGCGGGTGACGGCCACACCATCCATACCAGGCATCTGCATATCCATGAGGATGGCGTCATAGCGAGATTGCATCCCCTTCTCGAGGGCTATCAGGCCATCTTCTGCGATGTCCACGATCACGCCAACTTCCGTCAGAAGCTTGATGGCGATTATTCGGTTGACTGGGTTGTCCTCCGCCAGAAGGATATGCGTGCCGGCCAGCACGGATGGCGGCGAGGCAGGTGGTGCCGGCGCTATTGCGGCTTCTCTATTCTTCGCCTCACGCGGCAGGTCAAGCAGGATGTTGAAACTAAAAACGCTCCCTTTGCCACTCAGGCTCTTGACGCTGATCTCGCCGTGCATGAGTTCAACGAGTTGTTTGCAGATGGCGAGCCCAAGGCCGGTTCCACCATAACGTCGGGTTATCGTCTCATCAACCTGGGAGAATGACTGGAACAGCCGGCTTTGTTCTTCGGGGCTCATGCCGATGCCGGTATCTGTAACCGTACAGGAGAAACGGGCCTTCCCTTCAACAGCGCTGGTGCATGATACTGCGATGGTGACTGCGCCCGCTTCGGTGAATTTGATTGCGTTGTTGCCGAGATTGATGAGCACTTGGCTCAGTCGTGTCGGATCACCGCATAACTGTTCCGGCAACTGCTCTTGCCCGGTCACAGTGAATGCCAAGCCTTTTTCAAGCGCCTTCGGTTCGACAATGGTTTTTACCACGTCGAGCACGGCGGCAGGACGGAAGGTCATGTGTTCAAGGTCAAGCTTACCTGCTTCAATTTTCGAGAAGTCGAGGATATCATTGATCAGGGTGAGGAGGATGTCCCCGGACGCTTTGATATTATTGATATAACCGCGCTGTTTTTCGTTCAGGTTGGTGGTGGCGGTTAGTTCGCTGAGGCCGATCACAGCATTAAGCGGAGTCCGTATCTCGTGGCTCATTCGGGCGAGGAAGTCCGACTTGGCTTCGTTTGCAGCTCTGGCCTGTTCGCTGGCTCTCTGGGCGGCGTCGCGCTCAGCGCGAATTTGTACAATTCGGTCGGCAATGCCAATCGAAAGGATAACAGTTTCAAGCGCCATGCCGATCGGCATGAAAAATTCAACAAAAGCGCTGTGTGGGATGACGTCCAGGCCGCGCAAGACACGGACGCCAACACCGATGATAGGAAGCAACCAGCCCGCTGCGTAAAAAATCGCGGACCGACTACCACGCGGGATGGCGACGACCAGCGAGACCAGGATAACTGAGATACCGCCCAGTGCCAGTAGGTTGAAGATGAGGTCAATCGTATCGGCATGCCAGCCGCGGGTCGATACATAAAACACGGACCATAAGCCGAAAGGTAGTGCGGCGATTTTGATAAATTGGTGCCACCATGGCGGGAAGACACTTTTCTCGATGAATGCCTGGAGGAACAATAACCCTGTAAGTCCGTTAAGGCCCAACGCTAGAATGGTGATGTTCATCTGTTGCCCGATGGTCAGTATTCCGGGCAGAAAATGTGCAAAAGCGCCGTAAGCCACTGCTGTATAGACAAAGATCGAGGCGACGAAGAGGCAATACTGCAAGTGGAAGTCAAAGCGTAAGGTGGCGGCGAGGGAAATGTTATAGAGCAACATCGCCAAAAGCGCGCCGATGATCAGGCTAATGATCAGATGCCCGGTGACCTCGCGCTTGTTCCAGTCTTCCGCTTTCACAAAATTCAGCTGCCGAAACAGTTTTATCGACGAAGGATTTTCCAGCCCCACATAGATATGCTCCACAGCTGAGCCCCGGGCAGGTGCGTCAAAGGTAACAAAATTTCCTACCGACCAATAACGGTCAAAGTCATAAGGTCCAAGATTGTAGCTAACATATGTGCCATCGGCATAACGGAACTGAATTGCCGCGCCCTCAAGCCAGTGCCGAAAAAGAACCAGGCTGTATTCTGTTCCCGTTTCGGGGCTGAGTGGGGCAGCATCAATGGACAGCCAGACGGTATTCCGTGAGGGTTCAGCCAATCCGTCACACTTTTCCTGTGCGACCGATTGGCCCATTTTCGGGTATTCATCAAGTGTGTCGGTATAAAAATAGCACGCGGTGTGCAGCAGATTGACGGGTGCCTTAATGATTGGAAACGGGAATGCGGAGATAAAAACCGCTATGCCAAGCAGGGCCGGCATGACAAACAGCCATGCCGGTGAAATTCTGCCACTGATATCTGTCGACTGCCCCATCGAACCCCAACCTGTTATGCCACCTCTTTACACTATGAGGTGAAATGTGCAACGGGCAAGGAGGCCGCGGCTGGTTTTCGGTTATAAATAGTATGCTTTAAGCGGAGGAAAGCCGTTAAATTCTATCGCGCTGTAACTCGTTGTATAGGCTCCGGTGGAGAACCAATATAGACGATCCCCAATCGCAAGATTCAGCGGTAGCGGCACCTTTGTGTCCTCGTACATGATGTCGGCACTGTCACATGTTGGGCCTGCCAAGATACAATGTTCCATCTCACCACTTTTTTCGGTGTAGATCGGATATTTGATGGCCTCCTCCATTGTTTCGATCAATCCGGAGAATTTACCAACGTCTGTAAAGACCCAGCGGTGTAGAGACATGCGCGCCTTGCGTGAAATCAGGACCACCTCACTGACCAAAATGCCAGCATTGGCGACGAGTGACCGCCCGGGCTCGAGAATGATCTCCGGCATGTCATCGCCGAAGTCTTCCTGCAGGAAACGGGTGATCTCACTGGCATAGGTTTTCAGGTCATGTGCTCTGTTCACATAGTTCCCGGGAAACCCGCCACCCATGTTGATCATTTTGAGCACGATATTATCCTCGTCCCGCAGCCGCTCAAAGATGTTAGTAACCTTGGCGATTGCGGCATCCCATGCGCCAATATCGCGCTGCTGTGAGCCAACATGGAATGAGATGCCATACGGCTCTAGGCCGAGATCACGGGCCAACACCATCAAATCCATCGCCATGTCGTTTTGGCAACCAAACTTGCGCGAGAGCGGCCAGTCGGCGGTATGCGTCCCCTCAGTCAGAACGCGGGCATACACGCGTGACCCCGGCGCTGCTTTGGCGATGTTGCGAAGGTCGTCTTCTGAATCAGTTGCGAAAAGCCGGACACCCTTGTCATAGAAATAACGGATGTCGCGGGACTTCTTGATGGTATTGCCATAGCTGATGCGTTCAGGCGACACACCCAGTTCCAGCACTCGATCAAGCTCATAGATGGATGCAATATCGAAGTTTGCGCCTTTGTCCCGCAGAAGGCCGATAACTTCGGGCGCGGGATTGGCCTTTACGGCATAAAAGATTTTCGCGATGGGAAAAGCATCGCTCAGTTCTTCATAGGCAGCATCTATGATCTTGGTGTCCACCACCAGGAATGGTGTTTCCTTGGTGTCAGCAAAAGTTTTGATGCGGTCGAAGGTTTCCTGTGGATAAAAATCTTCAATAGCGATGGTCATTGCGGATAAGGTCCCTCATGCAGCCAGACTGGCTAGAAAATAGTGTTTTACGGTGTCAGCAAGAGACAATCTAACATGCGTGGAAGTGTAACCCAATGGATTTTCAGGGTCGCCGCTGCGCCGACTGCGTGGCGGTCAAACTAGCGGCTTGCAGAATGCGCGAGATGGCCTAGATACTATCTCTAAGCAATAATTCTGCTGTTTATAAGCAATAATTCTGCTGTTTAACGGTCCCAAGAAGGCATATTCATGATCAAAATCCATCACCTTAACCACTCTCGCTCACAACGTATTTTATGGTTGCTTGAAGAAATGGCGCTTGATTATGAAATCATTTCCTATGAGCGCAATGCTGAGACCCGCTTGGCACCGGATACGTTGAAAGCAATACATCCGCTGGGGAAATCACCTGTATTGGAAGATGCGGGTGTCAAAATCGCCGAGTCAGCGGCAATCGTTGACTATCTGATCCGAACATATGGCAAAGGCGACTTTGGACCTTCTATTGGCGATGCGAACTACGAGGCATACGCGGAATGGCTGCATTATGCCGAAGGGTCAGCCATATTGCCCTTCATGCTCGGTCTCTATGTTGGGCGACTGGGTGCCGCCGGAGCACCGCTTGGCCCAAGGATTAAAAGCGAGGTGGCTAATCACCTTGGCTACGTGGCTCAGTCTCTGGGTGACAGATCCTTTCTTGTCGGCGACGGCTTGACCGGTGCCGATGTCATGATGGTATTTGTGCTTGAAGCGGCAAAGGTTAGCGGCGCGCTCGCGCATTTTCCTGGTCTGGAGAAGTACCTTGATCGCATGCAGGCCAGGCCTGCCTATAAGCGGGCAGTTGAGCGTGGCGGGCCATATCAATTGGGCTCATAGAGTGGGGGCTGCTGCGGCACTAAGTCCCATAGCCTGTGGCTCGGATGCGACGTAGTCTTGCGTTAAACCCGCAAGTGAGGCTACGTCATGAATGTTTATTTCAGCTCCGCCGCAGTTGTCACTGCCGTAACCTGTTTTATCCACTGCTGGTTCGGTGGAAAATACATTGCAGAGCCTTTGCTTAGGGCGCGGGATTTGCACACCGTGCCCAAATATACCAACTATTATTGCTGGCACATGGTTAGTATCGTCTTGGCTGCCATGAGCGGAGCGTACTTTTGGGCGAGCGTAAAGCCAGACGCGGTTGAACTTGCCGTTGTCTCATTTGGCTTGTCGGCAGCCTTTTGTATATGGAACGTCGTCCTTATTGTGTGGAAAAAGCAGCGGTTTCAGGAGCTGCCGCAATGGTCCCTTTTTGCGGCGGGAGCCATGCTTGGTGGTATAGGCCTTGCCCTTTAGGCTGCCCGTTATTTTTTGGCGATGGGGATTAAAAAAAACCTTTTAAGTGATACTGCACTATTTTGTTAACCTGTTCGCTGCAGGATTGGGGTGGGGCGTCAATCTATACGAAAGCCGTGAATTACGCGCTTTGGAAATGTGTACAGTATGAAATACCGGTTCGCACAACTGACGATACTTTTTAGTTTTTTACTTTTAACTTCGCCGACGTCTTCTGCTGAAGTCACCGTCTATACGGAAGACTATCCCCCCTATAATTATGTTGGTGATGATGGCACTATCGAGGGTATCGCCACCGCGAAAGTGAGGCAGGTCCTGGACGCGGCGGGGCTTGATTACGAAATCAGGATGGTTCCCTGGAGCAGGGCAGTGTTGTATGCAGGTCGTCAAGATAACGCACTCATATATACGATCACCCGCACGCCGCTACGGGAGGAGCAATACGACTGGCTGGTTCCCGTCGCTACATCAAATTTCTACCTTTATGCCCGGGCAGATGACCCGCGCCCTGTAACGCCTGACGCTTTACGGTCCGGCATGTTTAGCGCCGCCTGCGTAACGGGAGATTTGACGTGTGACCTGTTGGCGACAACCGGTATTCCGGAGGAGAGAATAGTATATATATCCGATAGCAACACCGGTGACTTTCGCCTGGTTGTTGCAGGTCGGGCCGATCTCTATATCAGTGAGCTGGCCGCTAATTCGCGCTTAAGGCATGCCGGTGGATTCGACCTCGATGTCACGAAGCCTACGCTCCGTCTTGGCGGCAAGACGGGGTTCTATCTTGCCAGTGGCAAGCATGTATCTCCAGAGCTCAGAAGTCGGATACGGAGAAGTTATAACCGGCTGCAAGCTCAGGGGCGTTATCATCTGGCGGCACCGCTGCAAACCGACGAATTGGGACAATAGACAGCGTTACCAGTCCCAGTCGTCGTTCTCGTGGTCGCCCGCCACAACATGGCCATGCAGGTCATAGTCGTCGCTTCCGGTGATCAGTGCCATGACCATATCGCCCTCACCAAGTCCCGACGCCCCACCCAAGTGCACTTGCCCGTCAATCTCCGGTGCGTCGGCGTAGGTGCGACCGGTTGCGCCGGTCTCGGTTACCCCATCGATCAGCACAGCCATTTCCAGCCCAACCCGTTCTTTGAGTTTTTCTGCGGAAATTTCCTGTTGTACGGCCATGAAGCGTTCCCAGCGTTCCTGCTTCAGTTCTTCTGCAACCGGGTTTGCCAGCGCGTTGGCCGCGGCGCCCTCGACAGGTTCGTATTTGAAACAACCAACGCGGTCGAGGCGCGCTTCGCGCATCCAGTCGAGCAGGTATTCAAAATCATTATCTGTTTCGCCGGGGAAGCCAACAATGAAGGTGGAGCGCAGCACAATTTCAGGCACGATCTTGCGCCAGTTTTCAATTCGTTCAAGTACTTTGGCTTCATTGGCTGGCCGACGCATGGCGCGCAGCACGCTCGGGCTGGCATGCTGGAACGGTATATCGAGATAAGGCAATATCTTGCCTTCCGCCATCAGCGGCATGACATCGTCGACATGAGGGTAGGGGTAGACATAATGCATGCGTACCCAGACGTCCAATTCTCCCAACTCGCGGGCGAGGTCCGTCATATGGGCGCGCACGTCGCGGTTTTTCCATTTTTCCGTCTGGTGCCGCAGGTCAAGGCCGTAAGCGGATGTATCCTGGCTGATGACCAGCAATTCCTGTGTGCCTGCTTCCACGAGCTTTTCCGCCTCGCGTAACACGGCACGAATGGGGCGGGAGACAAGATCACCGCGCAGGCTCGGGATAATGCAGAATTTACAGCGGTGGTTACAGCCCTCTGAGATTTTCAGGTAGCTGTAGTGTCGCGGCGTCAGCCGAAGGCCCGCTTCCGGCACAAGGTGTACATAAGGGTCGTGGGGCTGGGGCGCTGCCTTATGCACTTCGCCCACCACCTGTTCATACTGGTGCGGGCCGGTAACCGCCAACACACCGGGCACCACTTCCCGCACAGCGCCTTCATCAACACCCAGACAGCCGGTTACGATTACTTTGCCGTTTTCAGCCATGGCTTCCTTGATGGCAGAGAAGCTTTCTTCCTTTGCGCTGTCAATGAAGCCGCAGGTGTTTACCACCACCACATCCGCGCCCTGGTATTCGGGCGATATCTCATAGCCTTCGGACCGAAGCTTGGTGAGGATACGCTCGCTATCCACCAGTGCTTTGGGGCAACCGAGGGAGACAAAGCCGACTTTGGACGTTTGGTTGGTGTGTGTGCTCATGGGCGCGGCTTATACAGCCGACAAAGCCAAAACACCAGCGAGAAAAGCATGTTCCCCTGCCGTGCCCTGACATAGAAAAAGGGAGCCTCATGCTGGCTCCCTTCTGCTCTTGCGGTTCACATTGAGGGGTATCTACCGGCTGTAAGCTTCCCCGTTGGCATTGTCTGCACCTTCATGCAGGCGTTCGCGAACCGACCCTGGGTTGGTGGTGACGTAGGAATGCAGTACTGCAATTGCTTCGTCTGCGGCTTCCCGGCCAGACTTGTTACCTTCTTCGACATCTGTGGCAATGCCGAGAATCTGCATGTAAAGCTCTTCCGGTTCGCCCTGAATGGTCAGCCCGAACCTGGTGTTGGCGGCAAAGATATCATTCCACTCATCACGGATGGCTTTCCAGTAATCCTTCGTCTTGGCCCAATATTCGCTGCCGATTTCGGTTTTGAAGCCATCGAATTTTTCGTAAGTATTTACGCCAATCTCATGCACCAGCAGTTCGGGCTGGTCACCGCCAAGCACAAGCTTGGCATTGTCCTGTTCATGGACCCAGCCGGTGGGCGTGATGGCATGGCGGTTAACGGCGGCAATGGCATGGTAGTCATCGCGCTTGGTGGCGTCGCGTCGCGGCAGTGGACGCCAACTTTTGGGTGAAGTCCAGACAGCCGTGCCGTCCGAATGGTCCCACGCGGCGATTGCGGCATACCGCGGTGCATCATCAACCTGATAAACGATCTGCGCCCATTTTCCCGCACGCTCGCTCGTGCTTACCTGTCTTTTGACCCAAGTATTTGCACCGATGAAATCCATAATCTCAGCCGGTTCAAACTGCCAGTCCTGCCGCCAATGCTTGATCGGCATAAAGGGGACTTTCTCGCCGTCACCCACGACGAGAATATGTTGAAGGCTGATGAACTCGCCCGTGTCCTCGATCACCCGCACCATTTCGTGCGCGCCGGTCACATAACGTTCCTTAAGCGCATAATCTGACTTGAAGGAGACGGTCTCCTGAAAGTCGAACCTGACCTTATAGTCGCCGGTCATGGCGAGGATAGCCTTACGGTCAGCTTCAAACTTTTCTGCAGTGATTTGAGGCGCAGCTTCGGTCTGCGCGGCCACCATGGGCGCGCTGTTTTGGTTGGTCGTGTTGCACGCAGCCAGCATGACAGCGGCGCATAGCGCGGCTCCAGCCTTGATGCCCGATTTGATCAGTGTCGTTTTCATTGTCTTTCCTAACTCAGCGTCACTGCAATTAATAATAATGATTCTGACTTGCAATACGAAAAGGCATTGCTTATGAACGCTGATAACGATTCTGAGAATCATTTGCAACGATAATATATGCACCATATGTAGTGCGCAAGGAAACGCCATGATCGGGAAGCAACATACCATGCGACTTTCACGCTCCACTCTTACTATCCTCCTCTTGGGGGTCTCCAGCGCCGCCATGCAACCGGCATTGGCCGCAGCGCCGGCGGATATTACCGAGATCACTGTTAGCGCGACCAAGAACCCGGTTGAGGCTTTCTCAACCCCGTCTTCCGTCAGCGTTGTATCCCGCGATGAAATTGATGACTTGATGGCGTCTAACATTTCTGACGTCTTTGCGTCGGTACCGGGGCTGATTTTCGACGGTGGACCGCGCCGCAACGGCCAGACACCCGCCATTCGTGGCATGGCAGGTGAGGGTGTTGTGGTGCTGTTCGACGGTGTGCGCCAAAGCTTCCTCTCCGGCCATGACGGTCGCTTCTTTATCGAACCCGACCTTCTGAAGTCCGCCGAGGTTGTTCGGGGTGCGGGCTCGTCGCTATATGGCTCGGGTGCTGTGGGCGGGGTTATCTCGCTCAACACGGTTGATGCTGCCGACCTTCTCAAAGACGGTAGCAATGCTGGCTATAGGCTTAGCGGCGGCTATCAGGACGTGAACGAGGAATGGTTGTACGGTGCCACCGTCTTTGGCCGCAGCGCTGACGGTAAATTTGATGCAGTTGCCAGCCTCAGTTTCCGCGACTCGGGCGATATTGCCCTTGGTAACGATACGAGCCTGCAAGCCGATGACAGCATTGCTTCAGGTATCGTCAAGGCCAGCTATCAGGTGACCGACGCGCTAAAACTTTCCGGTAGTTGGCTTGGCTACCGCAACGACGCGGTTGAACCCAACAACGGCCTTGGCAACAATACCGGTGACCTGATGGACAAGAATATCGTCAGCGATACATTTCGCGCCGGGCTTGATTTCAATCCTGAGACCAATCTCATTAACTTTGCCCTTGTTGGGTACGTCAACAAAGCCAATGTCAAGGAAAGCGACCTGGACACTGACCGGGTGATCAACCGTGACGTGGAAACGGTTGGCGTCAGCTTTGACAACCGCAGCCGGTTCGAATTCAGCGAAAAAAGCAGCTTCACCTTGACCTATGGCGGCGAGTATTACCGTGATGAACAGGTCGGCAGCGACAATAACACCAGCGACGGTACCCGTGGCGGTGTACCGGACGCGACGGCTAAAACGCTTGGCCTTTTTGTTCAGGGCGAACTGGTGGCCGATACGCCAATCGGTGAGTTTATCCTTATTCCCGGCGTGCGCTACGACAAGTTCAAAAACTCTGCCGTTGGTGTCGATGTTGAGACGTCCGAGGGCAAAACATCGCCCAAATTTGCCGTGAGCTGGAGCCCGGTGGACGAGTTCATGATTTTCGGTAGTTATAGCGAGGCTTTCCGCGCGCCGTCCTATAATGAAATTTTTGCCGATGACCTGCACTTCACCATCCCGCTTGGCCCGGGCGTTGAAGCTCCGAACTTCTTTATCCCGAACCAGGACCTTCGTCCCGAGCATTCCAAAACATGGGAATTTGGTGCAGGCATTGATTTCACTGATATTCTAACCACAGGCGACCGGCTGACATTCAAGGGGGCCTATTTCAACTCCGACGTCACTGATCTCATTGACCTTGAGGTGAACTTCGAATTCTCGGCGCCGTGTTTTGTGCCGGGTATGCCGGGCACATGTAATGCTGGTACCAGCCGCAATATCAATACCGGCAGTGCAGAGCTTAAAGGGTTTGAGCTTGAAGGTATGTATGACAGCGAATGGTTCCGCCTCATGGCATCGTATAGTGATGTAGACGGTAAGGATAAAGACACCGGCGACTATGTTGGTATCCTGTCGCCAAACCGGCTGTATATGTCGGCTGAGGCTAAGATGCCATCGCTTGACAGCCGCTTGGGCGCACGGGTGAATATCGCCAGCCGCTTCGATAAGGTGAACGCCCCGGCGGACGAGCGCCCCGGCTATGAGACGCTGGATCTGTTCCTTGTCTGGCAGCCTGATGAAGCGCTTGAGGGCTTGCGCATTGACCTTGGTGTTGACAATGTGTTCGACACGGAAGTGCAGACGGTGTTCGCGGGTGTGGTTGACCCGGGCCGCAACATGAAAGCACGTATCAGCTGGACAGGCTCCTTCTAGGCCGGTCCGGCTTACTGAAGGAGGCGAAGATGAAGAACACAACAGTCGCTTACGGCACGCCAGCCAAAATATTGCACTGGGTGCTGGCAGCACTGCTGATCGGACAATCGGTTTTGGGGCTCTATTTCGCGGATATGCCGCGCGGGGATGACAAAACCGAGCTTCTACGTCTTCATGCCTCCTTCGGTCTCCTGATCCTCGCCTTCATGTTTGTGCGCCTTGGTGTACGGGCGTCAGGTGCGCGGGTTGAGCCGGTGGCGGGTACGCCCGCTATGCTCAAAAAGGTGGCGCACGCAGCGCACCTTGCGCTCTATGCGCTCACCTTCCTCGTCATCGGCGCGGGTATCTTCACGCTCCTGACCGTGGGCTGGAATGTGGATTTCTTCGGCATGACAGTCATCCCGACATGGTTCGAGCGTGATATGGACCTCCACCACCTGTTTGAAGATATCCATGTCTACGGCTGGTATGTGCTCGCGGGGCTTGTCGGCTTGCACCTTGTCGGCGTGATCTACCATACCCACATCCTCAAGGATGGTACGCTCAAGCGCATGATGTAAAATGAAAAAGCCCCGGTTTTTTGGAGTTTGTTTTAGTCTTCCGAGCTCACCAACGCGGGGGCATCCGCTAAACTGTCTAATCCGCTCACCGCAGCATGTGCATAGGTTACGTCACTAAACATTATGTACCTTTTTCAGTTTGATAGTTTGATGCGCCAATGTCGCCGATCGATTAATGTCCTCAAGTCCATCGGACCCACCTCGTCATGAGGGTACCGAGTATTGATTAGGGAGACTGGGGCCTGGGCTACGCGTTGCAGCTCTTCGATGAATTTAATGGTGTCTTCCGTCAGTTGTTCGAATCTATGAGCTTCACGGTTCTTGACATGTTGATAATCGGCGAAGGTGAGAATGATATCTGTGGGGCCATTTAGTTCGCACGCTTTTCTAAATTGTTCCCAGTCAAACCACGCTACTCTCCTTTGCCTATGGGTTGTGGAGGTCTTTTCTTTTTCATTGAGATCCTCTGGGATGAGGGCCATGTTTGCAACAGTCTCAAATGTTGTCTCGTTTTTCAGAGTTCCCGAGGTTCCGCCTTTCGGGGATTCTACACGTATAGGTGTATATCTAACAACGAGAAGGCTTTTTCTCACTCGAGCCGGTGGTATGCCCGCTTCAGCCAAGCAGCCAGATATGTTTGTGTCACGAGATGTCACAAAAGGGTATTCACCGTGGAAAAGACTCAGCTCGCTACCTTGCGTCCCCTCCAGCAATACCCTCTCCCGTTTTAAAAAGGCCAGTTGAAGCCGCTCATGTGCCGATTTTATAAAGGGGTGTAGTTGATCGTATTTTGCGGCCAACATCGCGCCATCAACACAATTAAGGCGCCCCATAATACGGCGCGCAGCTGCGGCTCCCCCTCCTCGACCTGTTGAACCTATGCTATCTACCAATTTAGCTTCTTGGGCCCTATCATCTGGTGTAATTACCATCGCGCTTGGGTCAATAAATAGGCGGCTTGCATCGAGGCCGCAGTCCTGAATTTCTTTTAGCAGTTCAGGTATGAATATTGTTGCACCAGCACCTATTATTACGTCAGCTGTTGTGTCTCTGCATCCAGACGGAAGTGAGTGATAGGTATATTTACCCGATGCTCTAGCTGCGCTATGTCCCGCATTGGGTCCACCTACGCGCATAAGAACGTCATATTCCTGAGCTAGGTATGCTGCGACTTGGCCTTTGCCTTCGCTGCCGTATTGCCCACCTACGATGACATCGACGCCTCGATAGTCTGGAGAAGCGAAGTGCCCTAAGTAGGCGAGAACTCGCGTGTAGACATCTCCGACATCTGACCTTTCAGTGAAAATTCTAATGTCGGCATCGTTCTTTATATTCTCGATATCATCGGCTTCCCCTAGCAAGCTCATTTCTGCATGAGATAACTCTGCCGTTTTATTCGTGAGTTTCTTTCGGAATCTCGACTCTAATGCTCCCTGCCTAGCGTAAAGGTGAACGTGTGTGACTTCGAATTCATATTGTTTCCGAAAATGCCTAATCTGTTTGAAATTACGGAGGCAATCCACAACAATAGGCGTCTCTCGTTTCAATCTCCCATGAAGTTTTTTTACTTCATCAAGTACCCACCTGTGGCCAGAGACAATGTCGGCTAAGTCGCCGTTTTTTTTGAGGCCATCACGGTTCAGAGCTTTGGGTGTCCGTAAATGATCCGACGTTTTAAATACGTGAAAACCACAACGGCAGGCCAGCATTTTAGCCAGTTTACTTTTACCGTTACATGAGTGTCCACTCAAAAGCACCACTTGCCTCATAATACTCTCTCCTAATATTCGCAGAAGAAAATCGGGTGGTACTAGACACGGTCAAACTCCAACCCATCACCCTTCCAAAAGGGGTTGGCAACTGACTTTTTAAGAAAATTAGCTGTCGCCGTTCTATATTCATCGTTTGCTATGTAAGTTTCTGAACTTATTTCAATATTCAGAGGTCGATTTAATGCAAGGTGGACCCGGCGAACCACGTCATGGTCGTGGGTTGAAAAGCATCGAATAATTGTATCTGGGGGAAGAGCGAGCCCATCTCTTATCAGCACTTCAATCATCGTACCAAGATATCTATGCTTTTGTAATAACGCTATTTTCTCATGCAAGCTATGAGCAGTAGGCACAAGTAGCCCGTGGCGATACCATCCGTCCTCGTCGGATTCTGCAAACCCACCCATAGGGCTGCTTGGTAATCTGCGTGTCATGGCTATATTGTATCTGCACAATTCATATTGTGTGTCATGGGGGAGCGAAGATATTGGAATCCTAATTTCCAAATGTGGAAAGCCTTGTTTCAGCTTTGCCTTCAGTATGCGAGGCGTGTCCTTAAGCGTCAAATGTATGTAATTTTTAAATCCTCTACTGCAATCGGTTCTGCTAGATTTTGATCGGAAATGTGTAGCTGGGAAACCTTCATTGAGCAGGGCTTGTTTAGATTTTAGCCTCTGATCTCTAATAATGAAAGGTAGGTAATGAAGTGGGCTATAGTGCAGAAGATATTCGTATCCAGAATCTCTAAGACATTTCATCTGCAAGCCAATTATTAAGAATCTATTCTGCTCCGTGATCAGACGGTATACCGGTTAGCTTCAAAGTGCAACATATTTATGTCTTTGGTACACAAACGCTAGTTCTCCGAGCCCACAAGCGCGCGGGCGAAGTCGCGGGCGCTGAACGGCTGAAGGTCCTCTATGGCTTCACCGACGCCGATGGCATGCACGGGCAGGCCGAATTTTTCGGCGCACGCCACCAGCACGCCGCCGCGCGCTGAGCCGTCCAACTTGGTCATGACAATGCCGGTGATGTGCGCGAGGCGCTGGAACACTTCCACCTGATGCACCGCGTTCTGGCCGGTGGTGGCGTCGAGCACGATGACAGTGTCATGCGGTGCGCCATCGACCTTTTTGCCAATCACCCGGACCACCTTGGCTAGTTCGGCCATCAGTTCGTCACGGTTCTGCAGGCGGCCTGCGGTGTCGATCAGCAAGACGTCCACGCCTTCTTTTTGCGCGCGGTCAACGGCTTCATACGCAAGGGCCGCGGCATCCGCGCCAATTTCCTTGGTGACAACGGGTACACCGTTCCTATCGCCCCATACCTGAAGCTGTTCAACTGCTGCCGCGCGGAAAGTATCGCCTGCCGCCAGCATGACGGATTTGCCGTCATCCTTGAACTTTTTGGCCAGCTTGCCGATGGTCGTGGTCTTGCCTGCGCCGTTCACACCGGCCATCAGGATGATATGGGGCTTGTTGGCCTTGTCGAGGGTCAGCGGTTTAGCCACAGGGGCCAGCATGGCTTCGATCTCTGCGGCGAGGATATCACGCACTTCGTCGCCGCTGATTTCCTTGTCATAGCGGCCTTTGGCAAGGGCGGCAGTCAGCTTTGAAGCCACGTTCACGCCAAGATCGGCGGTGATCAGCAGGTCTTCGAGCTCTTCCAGCGTCTCGTCATCCAGCTTGGCCTGGGTAAATATGCCGGTAATGCCGCCCGAAAGCGCATTGGTAGATTTTTTGAGGCCATCCTTCAGGCGCTGGTACCAGCTCTTTTTTTCCTGAGGCTCAGGCGCTGGTTCTTGGCTTGGCACCGGCGCGTCCGCCATCACCGGTTCTGGGCTCGGCCTGGGCGTTGGTGCTTTGGTCTCTTCAGTCGGCGTTTCTGCCGCTGGGGCCTCGGCCACCTCTTCCTTTTTGCCGCGCAGCCGCTTGAACCAGCCTTTTTTTTCTTCTGCCATAAAAGCCCCTGAGGTTTTCAGTCTTGTTTGATGCCGGTCATGGCGTTCTCGTCGCGTGCGGTCAGGCGCACGGGCACAATGTCGCCTGGCTCTGCGCCGGTGTCTACCACAACGGGGATGAATTGTTCACTGTGGCCCATGGCCTCCCCGTCATGGCCCACACGCTCAATCAGCACGTTGGCGGTGCTGCCTTCTGCCGCCTTGAAAAGCGCAGCTACGCGGGCGTCGCCTGCAGCGCGAAGCTGGGCCGCGCGTTCTTTCCTCACCGCTTTTGGCACCTTGTTCGGGATGCGGGCGGCGGGGGTGCCTTCGCGCTCTGAATAGGGGAAGACATGCAGCCACGTCAGGTCGCATTCCTCCACCAGTTTCAGGCTGTTGGCGAACATCTCATCGGTTTCCGTCGGGAAGCCTGCGATAATGTCTGCGCCGAATACCATGTCCGGCCGCTCGGCGCGCACACGGGCGCAAAACTCGATGGCGTCCTCGCGCATGTGACGCCGCTTCATACGTTTGAGGATCATATTGTCCCCGGCCTGCAGGCTCAGGTGCAGGTGCGGCATCACGCGTGGTTCGTGGATGATGGCGTCGTACAGGGGCTCATCCACTTCGATACTGTCGATGGACGAGATGCGAAGGCGCGGCAGGTCCGGCACCAGCTTGAGGATTTTCTGCACAAGCGTGCCAAGCGTGGGCGTGCCCGGCAGGTCCTCGCCAAAGCTGGTGATATCCACACCCGTCAGCACCACTTCCTTGAAACCACGGTCAACCAGCCGTTTGATCTGATCCACCACTTCGCCCATGGCGACAGAGCGGCTGTTGCCGCGGCCATAGGGAATGATGCAGAAGGTGCAGCGGTGGTTGCAGCCGTTCTGGATTTGCACAAAGGCGCGGGCGCGTTCGCCAAAGCCGTCAATCAGGTGCCCCGCCGTTTCCTTGACGGAGAAGATGTCATTCACCTGCACGCGCGGCGCGTTCGAAAGGTCAAGCCCTGCGCGCTCAAGCCCGATAAAGTTTTTGGCTTCAAGCTTTTCCTGATTACCCAGCACAGTGGCGACTTCCGGCATTTTCGAGAATTGCAGCGGGTCGATCTGCGCGGCGCAGCCGGTGACGATGATGGGGGTGTCAGGGCGTTCGCGCTTCATGCGGCGGATGGATTGCCGCGCCTGCCGGGTGGCTTCCGCCGTCACGGCACAGGTGTTGACAATGATCACATCATCCAGCCCGGCATCCTCGGCATGGCGGCGCATCACCTCGCTTTCATAAGCGTTGAGGCGGCAGCCGAAAGTCACGATGTCGGGTTTTGCACTCACAGCGCAATTTCCCCTTCAAAGGCAAGCATGGCGGCGCCGGTCATCTGAACCGTGCCGTCCGCAAGCCATTCAATCTCAAGCGCGCCGCCATCAAGCTGAACGGTGGCCTTGCGGCCTGTCAGGCCCCGCCGCGCGGCAGCAACAAGCCCGGCACAGGCGCCAGACCCGCAAGCTTCGGTGATGCCTGCGCCGCGTTCCCATACTCGCTGGCGGATGATACCATCTTTTATCGTGGCGACAGAGACATTTACCCGTTCCGGGAACAGGGTATGATGTTCAATTTGTGGGCCGAGGGTTTTAAGGTCGACCGCTTCCGCATCATCCACAAAAAATACCACATGCGGGTTGCCCATGTTGACGCCAACCGGGTCGCTCAGGCTCCCGACCCTTAGGTCGATATGCAGTGTATCCATCTGATCAGAAAGGGGAATTTCATTCCACGCCATCCGTGCCGGACCCATGTTGACGCTGATGCCGCCGGGCGCATGGGCGGCTGTCAGCAGGCCCGCGTCGGTACGGATTGTAACGCTTTCCTGCCCGAGTTCATCGAGCATCAATTTGCCCACACAGCGGGTAGCATTGCCGCATGCACCCACGCGGCTACCGTCAGTATTCCAGATTTCCATAAAGATATCAGCGTCTTGGCTGTCGCGTATCACGATCAACTGGTCACATCCTACCCCGCGCCGGCGGTCAGCGATATTGCACACATCTGTGCAACTCAGCGCAAGCGGCTCTGTGCGTGCGTCGAAGATGACAAAGTCATTGCCCAGCCCCTGCATCTTCAGGAAGCGGCGTTTATGTTGGCTCGTGCTCATGGCGCTGCTTATATGGTGAGCCGGGGGGCAGAGTCTATGCTTTACTCGCACAAATCCCCCGTTTCTGGCGTTATTTTGAACAAGTTTTTCTCGCGCCGTAGACAAAGCGTGGCGGGAATGGGAATAAAGTGTTCATGAAAAAGCTGATTATTCATATGGGCGCGCATCGCTGCGCCTCCAGCGCAACGCAGGCAATGCTGCGCCGGAACCGTGCAGAAATTGAGCAGCAGATGTGCATGATCTTGCGCGATGAGCTCAAAGCTGAGGCGTATGGCGTGGCGATGAACCGCTTTTACCGTTACCGGTGGTGGCACCCGGCGCGCCGGGCCGAAGTTGCCTCCACGGCCCGCGCGATCAGGCAGGTGGAACAGAACACGATTCTTGTGAGTGAAGAGAACCTGATGGGTATCATGCCGGGCCATCAGGGGTATGGTTTTTTCCCCGACTTCCGGTATTTTACCCAAGCGCTGGCCATGCTTGACAAGGTCGCGGAGGTGCATCCCCGGCTGATCGTCAGGCGGCAGGACAAGCTCATCGAATCGATCTATGGTTTCCGGGTCGCGTTTGGCCTCAGGGATGAATTCAGCACTTTCCTGAAGCCGTTCATGGGCATGGACCTGTCATGGCTGCGCCTTGCCGATAACCTTGCCCATGCCGGTTTTGCGGAAACCGCAAAGATTGATGTGCTGGAAGGGTGGCCGCGGGACAATGCGACAGGTCATTTGCTGGAATTCCTGGAACTTGAGGGACTAGCGCTTGCGGGCGGTGGACTGCGCTCGGGCAACAGCCGTTTCGGCACAGACGCGCTGGAACTTCTCTTGGCAATGAACCGCTGTGCGCTTGGCCTTGATATGGGCTGGCGCCAGCAAGTGCTGTTCCCGGTGCTCAGGAGCCGCAGTGGGAACGGCGCCGCATTGGTGCAGGACCTTTTGCAAATGGACGATGATGAAGCCAGCGTGCTGCGGGCGGCGATGACCATGCCAATGCGTTTTACGTTTACCAAGGAGGAACGTCAGGGCCTGTTGGCGTTGCTTCATGACGATAACAAGCGTTTCCTTGGATCCCCGTTTGTGAATGCCCGAGCCGACATCTGGTAATGTTCTCTTTTTGTTCTTTATGTCCAACCCAAGCCGGGTTATACTCCGTGTACCAGATATTCAGCTCAGGGGGCAGTGATGGACATGGCGACAAAGGGTAAATTGTTTCGGGACATGCATTATGGGAATGACGCTTTTATCATTCCTAACCCCTATGATGCGGGGACTGCAAAACTGCTGGCGGCATGCGGCTTTCAGGCGCTTGCAACCACCAGCGCGGGCTACGCCTTTTCAGCGGGTGTGCCAGACAACAACATTAGCCGGGATGACATGATACGACATTCCGCAACGATTGTTGACGCCACAGACCTTCCCGTAAGCGCAGACCTTGAAAATGGTTTTTATGATGCACCCGAAGAAGTCGCCCGCACGATTGCCATGGCGGCGGAGGTTGGGCTCGTGGGCGGCTCGATCGAGGATTCTGTCAACAAGGGGCATCATAGCGGACAGTATGATATTGGTTTTGCGAAAGAGCGTATCGCGGCTGCCGTTGAGGCCGCGCGGGCTTTGCCTTATGCCTTCACATTAACGGCGCGGGCGGAAAATTTCCTCGTCGGTAAACCGGATATCGCGGACGTAGTGGCGCGCCTGCAGGCATATGAAGATGCTGGCGCAGACGTGCTTTATGCCCCGGGCCTTACCCGTGAAGCCGATGTCCGCACTGTGGTTGAAAACGTCTCGAAACCGGTCAATGTGGTGATGGGCCTTTCGGGCTTACAGTTCAGCCAGCAAGCGCTGTCGGCCATGGGTGTGAAGCGCATCAGCACTGGCAGTTCTCTCTCGCGTGTGGCGCTGGGCGCGTTCCTTCGGGCAAGCGAGGAGATGCGTGACCACGGTACCTTCGCATATGCCGAAGATGCCTTGCCTTTCGGCCGGATCAACGCGATGTTTGAAGCCTGAGCAACTCCGTTGTGCCTATCTGTTTAGAAGACCTGCCTGTTCAGAAGGCCTGTCCGATCAGAAGATCAGGGGCAGCAACAGGAAGCAGATTGTGGTCACGACAAACGTGCCAAGGATGTTGAGCCACAGGCCGGCCCGTACCATATCGGGCACATGAATATGGCCGGTGGAAAACACCACGGCGTTCGGTCCGGTTGCGACCGGTAACATGAAGGCACAGCTGGCTGCCATTGCCGTTGGGGCCGCAAGCATGATCGGGTCTATGTTGGCGGTTGTGGCAAGAGCGCCCAAAACCGGCACAAGAGCTGCTGTTGTGGCGGTGTTGCTGGTCAGCTCGGTCAGAAAAATGACCAACGCCACGATGGCAAGCATGATGACAAAAAGATGGGCTGTGGCAAGGCCGCTCATGGCCTCGCCCGCCCAGATAGCCAAGCCTGTTGCCTTAATGGCTGCGGCGAGGCTAAGACCACCGCCAAACAGCAAAATGACCCCCCATGGCAGGGTAACCGCTGTACCCCAGTTGAGAAGCGCCTCTCCCTTAAGGGGGCTTCCGGCAGGGACAAGAAACATGGCCAAACCCGCAGCAACGGCAATATGCATGTCCGACAGGTTGGCCATGAAAGGCAAAAGCGTTGTCAAGGGCTCGAATTCAACCAGAACCTGCCGGAAGGACCACATGAGAGCCATCGTTGCCATGATGACGGCGACACGTTTTTCCGGCGTGGTAATGGCGCCCATGGCGGTAAGCTCGGCCTGCACCACATCCTGACCCCCGCGCACCATGTCGGCCCGGAAAGGGAAGCAGATTTTTGTAAGGACAAGCCACGCAAGCGGGACCATGACGGCAACAACCGGAATAGCAAAAGCCATCCATTCCAGGAACAGAATCTCCCGGCCGGTTTCCTGCATGATGAAACCCTTCACAAACAGGTTGGGCGGGGTACCGATGTAGGTGCCCAGGCCACCGATGGATGCGGACCATGCGCAGCCGATCAGCAGCGCGATCGTGAAGCGGTGGCCTGTTGCCTTTTCCCGCAGAATGGTGTCGGCAACGGTGATTGCGATAGGGATAATCATCAATGTGGTGGCGGTATTTGATATCCACATCGACAAGATCGCGCTGGCAGCCATGAAGCCACCAATCAGCGCCGCCGGGTGATCGCCAACGCGGGACAGGATCAGCAGTGCAATACGCCTGTGCAGGTTCCAGCGTTGCATCCCCATCGCGGCGAGAAATCCGCCCAGGAGCAGAAAGATTACAGGTTCAGCGTATGGCCATGACGCTTCCTTGGAGGTTGTAATGCCAAGTACAGGCAAAAGCACAAGAGGAAGCAGGCTGGTAGCAGGTACAGGGATCGCTTCAGTCGCCCACCAGCACGCCATCAGCGCGGCAACCGCGACTGTGCTCCAGGCCGCATCATTCAAGCCATCGGGAGTGGGCGAAAACAAGAGCGCAAAAAACACAATGGGTCCGGCAATCAGGCCGATCGTCTGGTATAGTGCCCGTCCGCCTTCGTGGTCTGGCGTTACACCTGACATATGATTTCCTCCCCCTCAGGTCTGGCCCGCACTCCCCGCAGGCTGACCCTTGGATAGCGAACATCGGCGATGCTGTGAAGGGAAACTTCGTGTCGGGTATGTCAAAGGCGCACAAAACAGGTTTCAGCTGCAACATTCGCTTGTGCACAAGGCAGGCTTTTGTATGCTGCCAGACAAAGATAAGGGGGAGGCTGTTATGTCCATCAGAAAAATTGTCGGGCTTGCATTTTTGTTGCTCGTGATCGTTGGCGGGGTTTGGCTGGCAAAGCTGGTTTGGTTCAAGCCGTTTAGCATTGACCATTTCCAGACCCGCGTTGTGGTTGAGGAAGGTTTCCGGAGCCCGCAGACCTTGTCGAGCCTGCGCATGCTTGAGCCTTATGGCATTACCGCGCACAACGGGAAGCTGGATGATTTGACTGTCGAGGCCAGCCTCGACAGTCTTTCGCGCACCAAGGAGAACTATGAAACCTTGATGTCCTACGCGGATGAAGACCTGACGGAAGAACAGCGCTTTAACAAGCGGCTGATGGCCTACGCAATGGAACGCGACATCAGGAACGAGCGGTTCATGTTTCATGATTATCCGCTGACGCAGCTATACGGCTGGCACAACAATATCGCAAGTTTCATCACCGGCACTCATTCTGTGACGGATGTCGAGGAGGCAGAATATTATAACCAGCGGCTTCGCATGCTGCGGCACCAGTTTGATCAATATATGGAGCAGCTCGAGAAACGGGAAAAGCTAGGTATTGTTCCGCCGAAATTTGTCCTGCAGAAGGTGGAAAACCAACTGCGGCCATTTATGACGGACGACCCGAAAGACAACGCCTTCTATGCGGCAATGAAAGCAAAACTCGATAAGCTCGAAGATGTGAGCGAAGAAGAGAAAAGCAACATTCTCGCCGAAACTGAAGCGGCGATCCGTGAGGTGGTCTTTCCTGTCTGGCGGGATCTTCTGGCGTACACGGTTAAGCTTCAGGGCATTGCCACGGACGACGCCGGTGTGTGGAAGCTGCCGGACGGTGCGGCCTATTACCAGACACAACTTGAGCACCATACCACAACGACCATGACGGCTGATGAGATCCATGCGCTGGGCCTTTCGGAAGTGGCGCGTATTCAGGGCGAAATGCTGTCGTTATTTGAGGCCGAGGGTTATGACACCGGCATTCCCTTTGCAGAACTGATCAACGCCTTCACTGCAGAGGATCGGCACTATTACGCGGATACAGATGAAGGACGCGCGCAAATCCTTGAGGACTACACTGCGCTGACGCGTGAGATTGAGGCTGGGGTGGCAGGCATGTTCAATCGGACGCCCAATGCACCGGTTGAGGTCGTCCGTGTTCCTGTCTTTATTGAACAAGGCGCGCCAGGCGGTTATTACGAACCACCAGCATTTGACGGCAGTCGTCCCGGGCGTTTTTACGCGAACCTTTATGATATCAAGGGAACGCCCAAGTTTGGTATGCGCGCGCTGACCTATCATGAAGCGGTGCCGGGTCATCACTATCAGATTGCGTTGCAGCTTGAGCAGGAGGGCTTGCCGCTTTTCCGCAAGTTTTCCGGCTATGGGGCCTATGTTGAAGGATGGGCGCTTTATGCGGAACGTGTGGCCATGGAAATGGGTTTCCAGAAAACCAACGCAGATAAAATTGGTGCTTTGCAGTCAGAGCTGTTTCGTGCCGTGCGCCTGGTCGTGGATACGGGCATGCACGCCAAGCGGTGGACGCGGGATGAGGCTGTTCAATATATGGCTGACAACACTGGAATGGCGATGACCGACGTTGTCACCGAGATCGAACGCTATATCGTTTGGCCCGGGCAGGCTTGTGGATACAAAATTGGCCAGCTCACTATCCTGCGTCTGCGCGACAAAGCCAGACAGGCTCTTGGCGATAATTTCGACATACGGGAGTTTCATGACGTGGTCCTTATGGGCGGCTCGGTACCCTTGACAATCCTGGAAGAGCAGATCGACGCTTATATCGCTGAAAACAGCTGAAAACAGGGCGAAACCGCGAAACGCACATGATCGGGAGAGAGGCTGGATATCCGGCCTCTCTTTTTTAATATGTGGGGATTATTTCTTTCGTTTGGCTATTTGTTGGCTGACCGAGAGCAAATTTTCTTCTACGCTATAGTTAGGTGGGGCGATAGCCGGGAAGACGAAATCTGAGCATACATCAATATCAAGCAGGGAGTGATACATCAATCGAGCCGGCGGAAATGCGTTTGCTTATCCGCAAGGCGATTGATGCCATCTATCTGCAACAGCTACCGATCATTGCACTGTTCATTGGCGGGTATTATGCGTTCCTGACCGTAATGCATTACTTTTTCCTGCCCCCTGAAATCAAGCACCAGTTGCTGGCGTTAGCTGCGGTTACCGCTGGCGTCAGTTTGCTGACCTATTTTTTTGTGCGGCAAGGAAAAGTGTCAGCAGCGGCTTCCCACGCGGTGTTTGTGCCCATCGGGTTGCTGGGCGTTGCCAATGTTTACGGCCATGTCGCGTTGGCTCAAGACATGTTGCAGATGACCAACGCTGTCCTGGCCCTACTGGTGTTCAGCTTTATCACGTTGCGCCCTTTGGTGTTCTATTCACTTACGGCACTGTCCGTCGCACTATACATACAGTGCCTGATCTCGCTGGGTGGTGAAGCCCTGGCTCATTTTGCCTTTATGCTGGTGCCGGGCCTCCTGCTGGGCTTGCTTTGCTTCGGGCAACGCTACCGCACGCTTGCGCACGTGGAGCGTCTGCGCATTCTGGACAAAGCAAAAACCCATCAACTTGAGACGCTGAACGAGGCCGCCAATCTCAAGATGGCGGAAGCCGAACAGGCGGCAGAGGAAGCACGCAGGGCCAATGAAGCCAAAGGCGTCTTTCTTGCGAACACCAGCCATGAGTTGCGCACCCCGCTGACCGGGGTATTGGGCACGATGAACCTGCTTGAGCATACCAGCCTGAATGAAGAGCAGCGGGAATTGGTCTCGGCGGCGCAGGTCAGTGCCAAAACATTGCTCGCGCTTATCAATGATATTCTGGATCTCGCCAAGCTTGATGAAGGAAAGCTCTCCCTCAGCCCGCAGGCATTCGACGTCCATGAATTGGTCGGGCATATTACCGACCTGCTTCGGTCTTCGGCTGAGGAAAAGGGCATCAAACTCAGTTGCTTAATGGATGAGACGGAGAAGTACCGACTGGTCGGAGATTCTATCCGCATCGGTCAGATCTTGCTGAACCTTGTCGGCAATGCGATCAAGTTCACTGAAAAGGGGAGCGTTGATGTAAGTGTCCGGGTCGATATTCAGGACAGTAACCTTTACCGTCTTACCTTGTTGGTTGAGGACACCGGTGTCGGTTTTGACAAGGAAAAGGGGGCACGCCTCTTTCAGCGTTTCGAACAGGTGGATGGCTCAGCGCGCAGGCGGCAGGGTGGCGCGGGGCTGGGTCTGGCTATATCCCGCGAGTTGGCATTACTTATGGATGGCACCATAGATGCCGACAGTATACCGGACGTGGGGTCGCGGTTTCGCTTTTCCGTCGTCCTGCCCAGGGCCGAAGGTAAATACGACCCTACACCGCCTACGGTCGATTTCAGTGACGTATTGAAAGCGCTGGGATTGAAGGTGTTGGTGGCTGAAGATAACAAGATCAACCAGATGCTGATCGAGAAACTGCTTGTGCGCTATGGGTGGGATATCACCATTGTCCACAATGGCGAGGAGGCCGTAAATCGTATTCTGGATGACGCATATGACCTTGTGCTGATGGATGTGCGCATGCCGGTCAAGGACGGTGTCACCGCAGTGCGGGAGGTTCGCGCCCAAGGCGGCTCCTTGCTCGACCTCCCTATTATCGCATTGACAGCCAATACCATGGCGGAAGACATTGAAAGCTATAAGGTGGCGGGTATGAACAGTGTGGTTGGCAAGCCGATCCAGATCCATGAACTGGAAGCTGCCGTGCTGGAACTCTTCGCTCACCGGCTTGAGGATAGCATTGAATAGCGCGATTAACCGCCGTTTTACTTGACAGTCGGGCCGCTTCTCCCTACATAAGCGACGCTTCCCCAAGGGAAAGACAGACATAACATGCGTCTCCAATGGTTCGCCCTGAGATGCCCACCAGTCAGCGAGTTTCGCCCACTGGTGCCATTATGGTTTGGCTAAGCCTTTGGAGAATTTGGAACTTTGAACAAGACACAAGGCGATTTTGCTTATGTTTGACAGCTTGTCTGATCGGCTCAGTGGTATTCTCGATGGCTTGAAGCGCCGCGGTGCGCTCAAGGAATCGGATGTCACCGAAGCGCTGCGCGAAGTGCGCATCGCGCTGCTTGAGGCCGATGTTGCGCTGCCGGTTGTCAAAGATTTCATCGCAAAAGTGAAAACCAAGGCCGTTGGCCAGGATGTCTTGAAGTCGGTGACGCCGGGCCAGCAGGTCATCAAGGTCGTCAACGACGAACTGGTTGCAATGCTGGGTGCTGAAAGCACCGGGCTGAACCTGATTGGTGTGCCGCCGGTTGTTGTCATGATGGTCGGCTTGCAGGGCTCCGGTAAAACCACGACAACCGCCAAGATCGCCAAGCGCCTTAATGAGAAGGACCGCAAGAAGGTCCTGATGGCGTCGCTTGATGTGCGCCGCCCGGCAGCGCAAGAGCAGCTTAAGATTCTTGGTGAACAGATCGGCGTGAAAACCTTGCCGATTGTCGCGGGTCAGATGCCTGTGGACATCGCACGCCGCGCGCTTGACGCTGCGAAGCTGCAGGGCTTTGACGTTGTCATGCTTGATACCGCAGGCCGTCTGCATGTCGACCAGGCGCTGATGGCCGAGGTTGTGGCCGTGCGCAACGCAACGATGCCGACCGAGACGCTGCTGGTGGCGGACAGCCTGACAGGGCAGGACGCCGTTAACGTGGCAAAAGAATTTGATGCGCAGGTCGGGATCACCGGCGTGGCGTTGACCCGTATGGACGGTGACGGCCGTGGTGGTGCCGCGCTTTCCATGCGTGCCGTGACTGGCAAGCCGATCAAGCTTGCGGGTACGGGCGAGAAAATGGACGCGCTTGAGGATTTCCATCCCGAGCGGGTCGCGAGCCGTATCCTTGGCATGGGTGACGTTGTCAGCCTGGTTGAGAAAGCGGCAGAGACGATTGAAAAAGAAGACGCTGAAAAAATGGCCAAGAAAATGGCCAAAGGCGAATTCGACCTTGATGACCTGCGCACGCAGTTGCAGCAGATGTCCAAGATGGGCGGCATGAAGGGTGTGCTGGGTATGCTGCCGGGTATGGGCAAGCTCAAGGGTGCCATGAATGCTGGCGTTGACGACAAGGTCTTCAAGCGTCAGGAAGCGATCATTTCATCAATGACGTCGCAGGAACGTAAAAAACCACAGGTGCTGAATGCATCACGCAAGAAGCGTGTTGCCGCCGGTTCGGGTACCAGCGTGCCTGAGGTGAACAAGCTTCTCAAGATGCATATGCAGATGGCGAAGATGATGAAAAAGATGTCCCGTATGGGCAAGAAGGGCGGCATGCCCGGAATGCCAGGTATGGGAGGAATGCCGGGTGGCTTGCCGCCGGGCTTCGACAAGTTGTTCTCGTGAGCGGTTAGCCAACCTCTCACCGGAATTGTTTTGAAAACTTGAGAATACGTCCGTCAGCGCCTGCGAGGCACCGGACATCTGAAAGGAAAATAAAATGGCTGTTGCAATTCGTCTCGCCCGTGGTGGCGCCAAGAAACGTCCTTACTACCGCATCGTTGTTGCGGACACCCGCGCACGCCGCGACGGTAAGTTCATCGAAAAAATCGGTCACTACAATCCGATGCTCGCGAAAGACGATGAAAACCGCGTAAGCTTTGATGCTGACCGTGTGAAACATTGGCTTGGTGAAGGCGCGAAGCCTTCGGACCGTGTGGCTCGTTTCCTCGAGGCGGCTGGTGTTCTGGAAGCTAAAACCCGCAACAACCCTAACAAGGGTAAGCCGGGCCAGAAAGCTCTCGACCTGATCGAAGAGAAAAAAGCGAAAGCTGAAGCTGCTGCTGAAGCTGCCAAGGAAGCTGAAGAAGCGGCAAAAGCTGCGGCAGCGGCTCCGGCTGAAGAAGCACCAGCTGAAGAAGCTGCTGCTGAATAATCACAGACTTCAGTGTTGCCCGGCGTCAGTGCCGGGCAATCTTAAGGTGATGCCAAAATGGCTAACGGGTCTTCAGAACGGCGCCAGCGCGGTGTCGAAGATGGCTGGATTTGCGTGGGTGCTCTTGCGGGCGCCCATGGCGTTCGAGGTGACGTGCGCTTGCGGTCCTTCACTGATGATCCCGAGGCCATTTTTGCGTTTACGTCTTTGCACAAGGGAGCGAACGGACCTGTGATCAAACTCAAGCGGTTGCGCGAAGACAAGGAAGGTTTTATCGCCCGCCTTGACAGCGTGAAAAACCGCGAGGATGCACAGGCGCTCAAGGGCACGGGGCTCTATGTTGCCCGCGACGTCTTTGCCGCAGAGGACGAGGACGAGTTTTACCTCGCGGACCTTATTGGCCTTGATGCCAAAGATGAAAGTGGCGCCCGTGTCGGTTTTGTGCGGGCAGTCGAGAATTTCGGTGCGGAAGATCTTGTTGAAGTGGTGCTGGACAAAGCCCTGCCGGGGCTTGGCCGTTTTGCTTTCATTCCTTTCCGCAAGGCCTTTGTCCCGGTTGTGGATATCAAGGGCGGCTCCCTGACAATTGCGTTTGACCATTGGGTCTCAATCCATGTTAGCGAACGGGACGAAGATGATGCTTCCGGCGCTTCAGATGAGGCTGCCACGTGAACCCGCTTTTTACAGCACAGGTGCTGACCTTGTTCCCGGAAATGTTTCCTGGATGCCTCGGTGGGTCGCTTGCGGGCAAGGGGCTTGAAGAAGGCCGTTGGACGCTGAAAACGCTGGACATTCGAGATTTTTCGAGCGATAAGCACCGCTCAGTTGACGACACCCCCGCGGGTGGCGGCCCCGGAATGGTGCTTAAAGCAGATATTTTGGGCAAGGCAATTGATGCCGCGCGCGTGGATGCCAAGCCGGAATGGCCCCTTGTTTATATGAGCCCGCGTGGTAAGCGCTTTGATCAGGCGGAGGCTCACAGGTGGCAGGACGCAGGTGGTGTGACCATTCTGTGTGGTCGGTTTGAAGGTGTTGACGAACGTGTGCTTGAAGCACGCGGTGTTGAAGAGATAAGCGTGGGTGATTTTGTGCTCTCAGGTGGAGAGCCGGCAGCCCTCGTTATGTTGGACGCGGTTGTGCGCCTGCTGCCCGGTATTATGGGCGCGGCTGCCACGCTCAACGAGGAGAGTTTTGAGAGTGGGCTCCTGGAGTACCCTCAATACACCAGACCTCAGGTCTGGGAAGATCGGGAAATTCCCGAGGTGCTCACAAGTGGGCATCATGGCCGTATCGCCCAGTGGCGACGCGAAAAAGCAGAAGAGTTAACCCGTATACGCCGGCCGGACCTCTGGTCGACCTATGTGCGGGGAAAAGAAAAAAAGGTATAGACCGATGAATATCATTCAAAAGCTCGAGCAAGAGAAAATTGCTGGTCTCACGGAAGGTAAAACCATTCCTGAGTTCGGCGCTGGTGACACGCTGCGTGTTGATGTGAAAGTGAAAGAGGGTGAGCGCGAGCGTATCCAGGCTTTCGAAGGCGTTTGCATTGCACGCGCCAACAAAGGCATCAGCTCCAACTTCACTGTTCGCAAAATCTCGTATGGTGAAGGTGTTGAGCGGGTATTCCCGCTTTATGGCCCAACCGTGGATGCGATCACCGTTGTTCGCCGTGGTAAAGTACGTCGCGCCAAGCTGTACTACCTCCGTGGCCGTCGCGGTAAGTCTGCCCGGATCGTCGAAAAGCGCGATTTCCGCAAAAACGACGCGAAATAAAATTACACACTTCGGCAAGAAGCTTTTTAATTCTTGCGTAATGCCGAGGGTGACTATAAAGAACGGGGGCGGGTCGCAGATCCTGCCCCCGTTTTTCTTTTTGGCTCAAGCTAAGGCCGTGCTCTTGCCTGAGCATGATAAAGAAAAACACTCTCACGCGCAGCGGCGCAAAGGTAAACAATGAAGCGGAGCTGAAAATGCCGAAGACGATGTACGATAAGATTTGGGAAGGTCATGTTGTCGAACAAAGAAGCGACAATGTTGCCCTACTATATATCGATCGTCATCTTGTGCATGAAGTGACTTCGCCGCAGGCATTTGACGGTTTGCGTGCGGCCGGCCGGCCTATTCGTCGCCGCGACAGCATTATCGCGGTGCCTGATCATAACGTGCCCACTAAGGACCGGGATAAACCAAACCCGGACCCGATGTCGCGCGCGCAGCTTGACGCGCTTGAGAGTAACGCAAAAGAATTTGACCTTGACTATATCCCGATGAATGACGTGCGCCAGGGTATTGTGCATGTGGTGGGGCCAGAGCAAGGTTTTACCCAGCCGGGCGTGACCCTGGTGTGTGGTGACAGTCACACCTCAACCCACGGTGCTTTTGGCGCTCTGGCGTTTGGTATTGGCACCAGCGAGGTTGAGCATGTGCTAGCGACCCAGACGCTGATTTTGAAAAAAGGCAAGAACATGCGGGTGACGGTCACCGGCGAGTTGCCTGTGGGCTGTTCTGCAAAAGATGTGGCGCTTGCGATTATCGGCGAAATCGGTACCGCTGGTGGCACTGGTCATGTGATCGAATACGCAGGACCGGTCATCGAAGCGCTGACCATGGAAGGGCGCATGACGCTCTGCAACATGTCTATTGAGGCAGGGGCGCGTGCCGGGCTTGTTGCGCCCGATGACAAGACGTTTGATTATCTGCGCGGCAGGCCCTATGCGCCCAAAGCCGGGCAATGGGACGCGGCTGTGTCCTACTGGAAATCGCTGCGCTCGGATGAGGGCGCGAAATTTGACCGCGAGGTTGTGATTGACGGTAGTCAGATTGTGCCACAGGTAACGTGGGGCACCAGCCCCGAGGATGTCGCGCCTGTGACCGGCAGTGTGCCGATGGTCGCGAGTTTCAAGGACCGCACCAAACAGGAAGGTGTCGTCAAGGCGCTTGACTATATGGGGCTTAAGGAAGGCACACCCATCACGGACATCAAGGTGGACCGGGTGTTTGTCGGCTCCTGCACCAATAGCCGGATTGAAGACCTTCGCGAGGCCGCTGCGGTGATCAAAGGCCGCAAGGTTGCGGATCATGTGATAGAGGCGATGATTGTGCCGGGCTCGGGATTGGTGAAAGAACAGGCTGAGCAGGAAGGCCTCGACAAGCTTTTCACCGACGCGGGCTTTCAGTGGCGCGAACCGGGGTGTTCCATGTGTCTTGCCATGAACCCAGATAAAGCCGGCGCGGGTGAGCATGTAGCTTCGACCAGCAACCGCAACTTCGTCAGCCGCCAAGGGCCGGGCGCACGGACGCATCTCGTCAGCCCCGCCATGGCGGCAGCTGCCGCGATTGCCGGGCATTTTGTTGACGTGCGCACCTTTTAAGCCGGGAGAGAGAGAATGGAAAAGTTCACGAAAATCAGTTCTATTGCCACGCCTTTCCCGCGTTCGAATGTCGACACGGACATCATCATTCCTGCGCGACACTTGAAGTCTATCAAGCGGACGGGCTTCGGCGAATTTGCTTTTGAAAGTGTGCGCTTCGACGCTGACGGTAATCGCATCAAAAACAATGTGTTCGACGGCGAGCGCTACAAGGGCGCCAAAATTCTGATTGCGGGGGACAACTTTGGCTGCGGTTCAAGCCGAGAGCATGCACCGTGGGCAATTGCGGACCTTGGTTACCGCTGCATCATTGCGCCATCGTTCGCCGATATCTTTGCCGGTAACTGCATCAAAAACGGTATCCTGACGGTGGAACTGCCGCAGGATGCCATTGACGCACTGGTGCTGGCGGCGGAAGCCGGGCATGTCATTGATGTTGACTTGGGGGCGCAAACAGTCACCTGCGGCAACGCGCATTATGAATTCGATTTCAACTCGGAACATAAAGACATGCTGATGAAGGGGCTGGACGAGATTGGCCAGACCTTGACGGCAAAAACTGCCATCTCCGGTTTTGAAGGCAAACAAAAGATCCAAACCCCTTGGCTTTATCGCGCATAAGCCAGCAGTTCAGACAGCATTCGAGGAATATTCCATGAGCACCTATAACATCATGTTGCTGCCGGGCGACGGCATCGGCCCCGAGATTATGACGGAAGTGAAGCGCGTTATGGCGTGGGTTGCGGACGCTTACGGCGTTACCTTCAATACTGACGAGGGTCTCGTGGGCGGTTGTGCCTATGACGCGGAAGGCACGCCGCTGTCTGACGCAACACTTGCCAAAGCAAAGGCGTCTGACGCCATTTTGCTGGCGTGTGTCGGTGGTCCGAAATGGGACGGCAAAACAGCCTATGACAAGCGCCCGGAGGCTGGTTTGTTACGCTTACGTAAGGAACTTGATCTGTTTGCCAACCTGCGCCCGGCCATGTGTTTCGATGCGCTGGCTGAGGCCTCAAGTCTGAAGCGTGACTATATCGCCGGGCTTGATATCCTCTTTGTGCGCGAACTGGCTGGTGGTGTGTATTTTGGCGAACCACGCGGCATTGAAGACCTGCCGGGCGGCGGACGCGTGGGCATCAACACCCAGCGCTATACCGATCAGGAGATCATCCGCATCGCGCGGGTGGGATTTGAGATGGCGCGCAAGCGGGGCGGCCTTGTGCACAGTGCTGAGAAAGCGAATGTAATGGAGGCCGGCCTGTTGTGGCGCGAGGAAGTTACCAAGCTGCATGCACAAGAATACGCCGATGTGAAGCTTGAACATATTCTTGCCGACAACTGTGCAATGCAACTGGTAAAGGCCCCCAAACAGTTTGACGTTATTTTGACGGACAACCTTTTTGGCGACATTTTATCTGACGCTGCCGCGATGCTTACTGGTTCGCTGGGCATGTTACCTTCCGCTTCACTTGGTGATGGAGGGCCGGGGCTCTATGAACCTGTGCATGGTTCTGCGCCAGATATCGCGGGCCAGGGCATTGCCAACCCGCTGGCAGCTATTCTGTCGTTTGCGATGGCGCTTCGTTACTCACTTGATATGGGTGATGCGGCTGACAAGGTCGAGGCTGCGGTATCTGGTGCACTGAATAGTGCGCGCACCGGTGACATCTGGGCCGATGGTTTCGTGAAGGTGGGCACATCCGGGATGGGCGACGCTGTTCTCGCCGCGCTCGCAACGCCGCAGTAAATCTAACGTCTGAGTTCATCTATTAGAGTTTGACCAAGCCTCTGGCGCCCCGCAAAAGGGGGCCTGAAAATGTAACCCCACAGGAGATTAAGATGGGTTTTCGTGTCGCTGTCGTTGGTGCGACCGGTAATGTCGGTCGTGAAATGCTGAATATCCTTGCCGAGCGTGATTTTCCGGCAACGGAGATTATTGCCGTCGCGTCGCGAAAATCGATTGGCCAGAAGGTAGGTTACGGTGAGAAGGAATTGAGCGTTGTCGCGCTTGATACCTTTGATTTCAAAGGTATCGACATTGCGCTGTTTGCTGCGGGTTCAGGTGTCTCCAAGGAGTTTGGCCCCAAGGCGGCTGCGGCTGGCGCCATGGTGATCGACAACTCGTCCTTCTTCCGCATGGACCCTGATGTGCCTTTGATCGTGCCTGAGGTGAACCCGCATCACCTGAAGAAGATCAAGAAAAACATCATCGCCAACCCGAACTGTTCAACCGCACAAATGCTGGTGGCGTTGAAGCCGCTTCATGACGTAGCAACGATCAAGCGTGTTGTTGTATCGACCTATCAGTCGGTGTCTGGAGCCGGTAACGAAGCCATGGATGAGCTTTTCTCCCAGACGCGGGCGATTTTTGTCAATGACCCGATCGTGAAAGAGAAATTCTCCAAGCAGATCGCGTTCAACGTGATCCCGCATATCGACGTGTTCATGGATGACGGCTCCACGAAAGAAGAGTGGAAGATGGTCGCCGAGACACACAAGATGCTTGACCCCGATATCAAGCTGACCGCTACTTGCGTGCGCGTGCCGGTTTTTGTGGGCCACGCAGAATCGATTAATATCGAGTTCAAGGATGAGATCACCGAAAAGCAGGCGCGTGCGCTACTGCGTGAAGCCCCCGGGTGCATGGTCGTCGATAAGCGCGAAGACGGTGGTTACATCACGCCGGTTGAGTGTGTGGGCGACTTCGCTACTTTCATCTCGCGTATCCGCAAGGACCCGACCGTCAAGAATGGCCTTAACATTTGGGTTGTGTCGGACAACCTGCGCAAGGGCGCGGCGCTGAACGCGGTGCAAATCGCGGAATCGCTGGTGAATCAGGGGATCTTGAAAGCGGGCTGACACCGGCGATAGAGAAGCTATAAGGGGAGGGGCGGCTTTATATAAAGTCGCTCTTTTCGTCTGAGACAGCCTGCTCGGGGAAGACAAGGTGGGCGCTGGTGCCTTTGCCTTTTTCACTTTCAATGACAAGCTTGCCATTTTGGCGCTGCATGAGAAGCATGGTGATAGGCAAGCCAAGCCCGGCACCTTCTTGATGCATGTCATAGGCGTGGGTGAAGGTGCCCAGTGGCTCGCATGCTGTCTTAACTTCTTCTTCCCCCATGCCTACGCCGGTGTCGATGACACTGAGTCTGGCGCTACCGTCTGCCATACGGTTTACCGAGATATCAATTGTGCCATGGCTCGTATATTTGACGGCGTTTGTCAGCAGGTTCATCAGCGCCTTTTTGGTGTGGCCTGCGTCACCGGTCACTGTCAGGGTTTCAGTTCGTGCCGCCGGTTTGACAACAAGATTTTTGCTTGCTGCCTGTTCCCTGATCAACCGGTGGCCTGTACGGGCGATATCAAGCAGATCAAACTGTTCCTGTTTGTCTGTTTCATCTGATATTTCGAGCATGGCGAGTGACATTATGTCGCCGATGAGCGCCAGTAAAGACTCGCCCGATGATGCGATCTGACCAGCGTGCGTGCGGAGCGTTTTTGTGTCGAGGTCGGCATCCCGGATCAACGATGCATATCCTATCATGGCACCCAATGGCGTGCGCAGTTCATGACCGATATTCGCCATGAACATTGACTTGGAATAGTTCAGCAGCAACGCTTGGCTGATGGTCTCCTTGAGCTTGTTCTCATGGACATAATGCAGCAGCTCGGACCGCGCACGACTGAAGAACTCTGGCATGACTCTGCAAAGCGGATCGCTTTCCTCGATGGGGGCTTTGCGCATGGCAACAATTACACCGCAGGTTTTTTTGTCGTCCTCACCGGGCAGTGAAACCCCAAAGAAAGAATCAATCTCATGTTCTTCAAGGTAGCTGTCCATGGGATAAGCTTGCCGAATGCCCGAAGCGTAAAAGCAGGTGCCTTTATTGACGGTTTCCCAATATGGTGAACCGGAGAGCGGAAACTGCTTTGCAGATTTGAACTCACCATTTTCATACAGTGCCAGTGATTTAGCAGTATCTTCATTCCCTCCCGGGAGGTGGCCTATATAGGCGATATCCGCGCCTAATTCTTCACACAGCGCTTTAGCCAATGCTTTGAAATAAGCAAAACCGACGTGCGTGGATACTTGAGCGACGATAGACCTGAATTGAGAGGTTTGACGCTCTTGCCTTGCAGCCGACATATTCTCTCCTGCATGCGTGACCAGTTGGCGAAATGTTCACCATCTGGCAGGTTCTAATTAAGCGTCTCCCTAAGCATCGACTATTACAGCACAAGATGGTTAACGAATCGTCAGTATGTGTCGCTGCAATCGAGTTGACTTCTCGCGGGCCATTTGCCAGACCTGTGGTTGGGAACTCCGCGTGTGCGCATGGGCGGCAAACGCGGAATAATAAGCAAAAGGGAAGGAACCCTCATGGCTGGATGGAAATCAGGACTGTCAGCAATCGCACTCATGACCGGCATGTCGTTGGCTCTTGTTGCATGTGGCAATAAATCGGTTGAAGAGGCCAAAGCGCCGACGGTGGAGGAAGCGCGAGCCTTCATGCAGGAAGCTGAGCAGATGCTTTTTGATGAAAGCGTCAGTCTCAGCCGCAAGGCATGGGTGCAGGCCAACTTCATCACCCATGACACCAACGCTATAGTGGCCGAGGCCGATGAGGCTTTCACCCTTCTGGGCGTGAAGCTGGCAAATGACACCAAGCGCTTCGCTGATATTGAACTACCTGCCGAGCTCCGCCGCAAGATGAATATTCTCAAGGGCGGGCTGACACTGCCAGCGCCGGATGACGCTGTAAAGACAGCGGAACTCGCCAAAATCAAGGCAAACCTTGACGCCACCTACGGTACCGGCAAGGTGGAGATGGGCGGCGAGACGCTGTCGCTTGGCGGTGTGTCTGACATCATCGCGTCCGACCGTACACCCGAGCGCCTGCTGGCAGCCTGGGATGGTTGGCACAAGATATCGAAGCCTATGAAAGCCGATTATGCCCGCATGGTTGATATCGCCAACGAGGGAGCACATGAGCTTGGTTACAAGGATGTGGGGGCCATGTGGCGGTCGGGTTACGATATGGACCCAGACGACTTTGCAACCATGGTTGATGGCCTGTGGGCCGATGTGAAGCCGCTTTACGACGCGCTACACTGTGAAGTTCGGTCCAAGCTGTCTGATTTCTATGGCGACCGCGTGGTGCCTGACAATGGCCCGATCCCGGCGCACCTTTTTGGCAACATGTGGGCGCAGGAATGGGGCAACATCAACGATATCGTCCAGCCGGGTGCGAGCTCGGACTCGAGCATTGATGTCACCGGTCTGCTGGTTGAGAAAGGCTATGACGCCAAGAAGATGGTCAAAACGGCGGAGGGTTTCTTCACCTCACTCGGTTTCGAGCCGCTGCCGGATACCTTCTGGGAACGCTCGCTGTTCACCAAACCGGCTGACCGTGAAGTCCAGTGCCACGCGTCCGCATGGGATATTGACAACAAGGATGACGTGCGTATCAAGATGTGCACCAAAGTCAATGCGGAAGACTTCGTGACTGTCCACCATGAGCTTGGACACAATTTCTACCAGCGTGCTTACAAGAATCAGGATCTGCTTTACCTGAACGGTGCCAACGATGGCTTCCACGAAGCTATTGGCGACATGGTTGCGCTGTCGATGACGCCGGACTACCTGAAGCAGATTGGCCTGATTGACGAAGTGCCCACAAGCAGCGACCCGATCCCGGCACTGATGCGTCAGGCACTTGATAAGGTTGCTTTCCTGCCGTTCGGCCTGATGGTTGACAAATGGCGCTGGCAGGTCTTCTCCGGCGAAGTAACGCCAGACCAGTATAACGACGCCTGGTGGAAACTGCGCGAGGAATACCAAGGCCTGAAGGCGCCGAACGAACGTCCGGCGGATGCGTTTGACCCCGGTGCCAAATACCACATTCCGGGCAACACGCCTTACATGCGTTATTTCCTTGCCCGCATCCTGCAATTCCAGTTTTACAAAGCTGCCTGTGATCAGTCTGGCTGGACCGGCCCGCTGCATGAATGTTCGATCTACGGCAACAAGGAAGTGGGCGCAAAGTTCAACGCCATGATGGAAATGGGTGCCTCCAAGCCTTGGCCTGAGGCACTTGAGGCCTTCACCGGCAGCCGCAAGATTAGCGGTGAGGCGCTCATCGCTTATTTTGCCCCGCTCAAGGAATGGCTGGACACACAAAACAAAGACCGCACCTGCGGTTGGTAAAATTCTGGATCGGCCTGTAAATATCTTGCAGGCCGATCTTCTTTCTCTGGAGTTGCTCATGCGGCCGTTCAGTCCCAAACGCAGTATGCTTTTCATGCCGGCGTCCAACGCGCGGGCGCTGGAGAAGGCCCGTGGCCTGACGTGTGATGGCGTGATATTTGACCTTGAGGATGCCGTCGCACCTGATGCCAAGGAAGCCGCGCGCACGCAGGTAGCCGATGCTTTGAAGGCGGGCGGCTATGGCAAGCGTTTACGCGTGGTGCGCATTAACGGGCTTGATACTCCGTGGTGGCGTGATGACCTGGCAGTGGCAGTATCTGGTAAACCGGACGCCATTCTGGTTCCCAAGGTTGAGCAGCCTGAGACGATGCAACGCCTTGAGGAAGAGATGGCGTGGCTTGGTGGCTGTGATGACACTACGCTTTGGTCGATGATTGAGACTCCGATGGCCTTCCTGCGCCTTGAGGCACTGGCTCAGGCGTCGGACCGACAAACCACATGGGTTATTGGCTCCAATGACCTTGTGAAGGACCTGCGTGCCGAACATACTAAAGACCGCATGCCGGTGATGATGGCGCTTTCGCAAGCGTTGCTGGTCGCGCGGGCGTATGGTCTTGCCATTCTGGATGGGGTTTACGGTAATTTCAGGGATGCAGACGGTTTTGCATCTGAATGCGGGCAGGCCCGCGAGATGGGCTTTGACGGCAAAACCCTCATTCACCCAAGTCAGATCGAAGCTGCGAATGCAACGTTTGCACCGTCAGCGGATGCGCTTGACCAAGCTCACCGCATGATCGCGGCGTTTGAAGAAGCAAAGGCTGCCGGCAAGGGTGTCGCGGTGCTGGATGGTCGGATGGTGGAAGAGCTGCATGTGCAGACAGCGCGCGAGCAATTGGCGATGGCCGAAGCCATCGCCTTTTTGGCAGAAAACTAACTTACTGACCAATATGGTCCGCGAGGAATCTTTCCAACTCGGTCAGCATGGTCAGGCGCGAGGCGGCAGTATCCATGTTATGGCCGCCATCCTCAATTTCCACATATCGGCTATCTTTACCGAGACCTGTCAGCCGTTTGTGCATGTTTTCAGACACCTCGTAGTCGATGCGGGCGTCGTCCTTTGATGACATTAGGAGCACAGGGGTACTGACGTCCTTGGCCCGGTGGTAGGGGGAAACATCAGTGTCTGAAACCCCTTCGCGGCCAATGGTTTTTATCCAGTCGCGGCCACCGATGACGCCGTATTTGTCCTCTGCTTTCATGCGGGGCAGGTCTGTCACACCATTGATGGACACCGCACATGTGTATAGGCCGGGCTCGTTGATGACCCCCATCAGCGAGGCATAGCCACCATAGGATGCGCCGACGATGCAGATGTTGTCTTTGTCAGCGATACCGGAGGTTACCGCCCAATGAGTGGCATCAGTGACATCATCCTGCATCAACCCGCCCCACTGGTTTTCACCGGCTTCTTCAAACGCTTTGCCATAACCGCTTGATCCCCGGAAGTTGGGTTGCAGCACCGCATAGCCCCGGCTGGCAAGGAACTGCGCCCACCAGTTCCAGTCTGCTGTATCACGCGCCTGAGGGCCACCATGGACCAACACGACTGTGGGCAGGTTATTGGCTGTCGTCGCTTGTTTAGGCAGTATCAGGTACGCGGGTATTTCGCTGCCGTCGCGCACAGGTATGGAGACAGGTTTCACTGGGCTGGACTGCGCAGGATCGATACCGTGCATGTAAGAGCCCAGAACCTTCATTTCCTTGGTCTTGAAGTTCAGCCAGTAATAGGCACCGGGGTCGGTCGGGCTGTCGGCGAATATCAGGTAGGTATGCGCGCCTTTTGCCTTGCTGTAGATAAAGTTACTGGTGTCAGGCAGGGCTTTGTTGATGGCCGCTTGCACTTTCTGCATTGTCTTGTCGAAGTACACGATTTGGGAAACTTCTCCGGTATAGAAATAACCCGCCGGTTTACCGGTTTCAGGATGCTCCAGAATGCCTCCGACATTGTATGTCTGATGCTCAAACACCGTTTCCACGATATCGCCGCTGCTCAGGCGTAATTTATACAGGCCATCGGTACCATATTGGCTGGGTCCTGAGACATAAACCACATTGGGATCTTCGCTGAAACCTTCAAAGTCATATGTGTCAGCCCAGTCGGTTTTGCGTAGTGCCAGCCATTTTCCGTTCGCATCCCTGAGTGTGGAGGTGCGGGTGCTGGTGCCAGCGATATAGCCGGCGCCGTAGCGAATTTCGCCGGTGTGGTCCGTATACCAGTGCTGCACACCGCGCTGGTCGGGCCGGACAATTTTGTAGTTACCGTTATCAACATTTATTTTCCGGACTTCGGCCGCGCCGTCATGGTCTGAATCAAGCGACAGCAAAATATGGTCGGGGTCATCGGCTAGCATGTCAGGAATTCGGTGCTGAAACTGTGCTGGCGGGTAATCGGTTTTCCCCGCAAGCGTCCCCTTTTTTGTCACTGTGTGGTTTTTGACAACCCAAGTTGGGTTGCCTCCGTCTCGATCAACGCCGATGAGGCGGGTCATGGAGTATTGGCCCGAAATGCCGCGCCATGATCCTGACATCTCATAAACGACCAGCACCCGCTTGTCGTTGGCCCAATAGAAGGTCACAATATCGGCTTTTTCCACCGGGGGAATCATAACCCGGTCGCTACCGTCGATATTTTCCAGCACCAGAACCTTGCGGCCCTCATGGTGGCTCACGTAGCCAATCTGCATGGCATTGGGTGACATTTTCACGCTGCGGAGGTTGGGCAATGACGCATAGACCTCAACGCTTGCGGGTTGGTTACTTGCCTTGACCGACTGGCCTGTCACAGCCACAAAAGTTATAAGCGCAGCGCGGGCGGCAAAATTGAAATATTTAAGAAATACAGTGCTCATGAAAAGGTCCTGTGAGTTTTTAATAACATTCGTTTGTCAGCAACATGGAAATGGGCGGGCTTATCTTTGGTGTCTTTGCTTTTATCGCTTCAATTTGTCTGCCAAAAAGACTTCAAGTGCAGTCAGCACCTCGACGCGCGACGGCTCCGTATCAAAATAATGGTCTGCGGTATCAAGGGGTGTGAAGGTCACGTCTTTATTCAAGCGTTTCATCGTTTTGTACATTTTTTCGCCGTGCTCATAGGGCACGACGGAATCGTCTTTGGCGTGAATGATCAGGGTAGGAATGGTGATGCGTTCAGCCTGATAAAGTGGGGAAACATCCTCTTTGCTATGGCCATCATGGCCAACTTCTTCCAGATACTCCCGCACCATCCAGCGGGTTATTTTAACGAGGTTTGTCACGCCGTTAATTGACACGGCGCACTGGTAGAGGTCCGGTTCCCTGATGGCGCCCATAAGCGCGGCATATCCGCCATACGACCCGCCGGCGATACAAATTTGGTCAGGGTCGGCGTATCCCTGTTCAATGGCCCACCTTGTGGCGTCGGTTACATCGTCCTGCATTTTGCCACCCCACTGCCCTTCACCCAGCTTTGCAAATACCGACCCGTACCCGCTTGAGCCCCGAAAGTTTGGCCGCAGCACGGCATATCCCCGGTTCGCCAGAAACTGGGACCAGTAATTATAGTGCAGGGTGTCACGCGAATGGGGCCCGCCGTGAGGCAAAACAACAAGGGGCAGTGCTTTTGCAGGTTTGCCGGACGGCAAGGTCAGGTAGGCGGGAATATTCAATCCGTCTCTGGCCCGAATGACATGCTTCTCTGTTGCGGCAAGCATTTCAGCGGGGATTGATATGGCGTTGGCGATGAGGTCGGCGGCACCGTTTTGTGTATCGAGAAGGTAATATTGATCGGCGCGGTCACTGACATGTCGGATCACATATAGGCCGTGTTCGCGGTTCCATGACAAAATTCGGTTGCTGCCGCCGGGTAACCATTCGTCAAGCTGTGATTTGAGCGCGGCTAGGCCCGGTTCAAAATAAACGCTATGAGTCAGGTCGTCTGTATAGGTGGCGCCAATCAGGTTTCCGGTTTCTGGATCAGTGACCACTTGGGACACATCGGCGTCGGCATGCGCAAAGACAACGTCTTTTACCTGACCGTTGAGCACATCCAACGTCACCAGCCTGCGCTTGCCGCCATTATAGGGTTCAAGGGCATAGGCGATGTGTGGGTCTTCGGTGAAGGCGACTGGCGTGATGTTAGCATTTTCATACCAGTCCTTGTTGTTAATCTCCCGGTGTTTGCCGGTGTCAGGGTCGATATACAGCAAGCGGAACTCTTTGAATGACGCGCCCCAACCCAAGCGGTATTCGTGGTTCTGGTCCGTTATCCAGTTCCATATGTGATCGTACCCTTTCGATAAGGTTACAAAATGCCCCGTGTGCACATTCACACGCCTGATTTCCGCGCGTCCATCAAAGTCGGAATCGATGGCAAGCAGGAAATGGTCCGGGTCATCCGGCAGCATGTCGACGATTTTATCCCGCAGTTGTGGCCGTTGCCGGATATACTGCGCGTAAGGGTGTGCGTCCCGCAGTTTCGGCTCTTTGGCCATGTCCACATAGCCGGGTTCGCGCACGTGTACGCTGAAAAGGGCAGTCCGCGCATAGGTGCCGCGAATTTCGTTGGTATAGCGGTATGAAATTACCAGCCGCTCATTGTTTACCCACTCGAACCAGATAATGTCCGTCTTTTCTACGGGCGGTATCGCCTGAGCCTTGCCACGTTCACCTAGGGGCATAATCACGAGATTCCGCTGACCGTCAATCGGCGCGAGATAGGCGATGTGGCTGCCGTCTGGTGACAGGGCCGGTTGCGCCATTTGTGGCAGGCGCGCAAAAGCCTCTGCCGGTATGAGGTCCGCAGCGAAACTGGCGGTGGGGGTAATAAACAACCCTGAAACACAGACAAATAGAAGAAAAAGTGACCAGCACATACGCTGGCACAGTATCGCGATCATACTCAAGGCCCCCAAAAGCATCGAAGTGCAGCATTGACACTATGTATCAGGTCGTAGCAAACACATTCAGGTGATGCAATGCTTGGTTGCGCGACTGCGTGGTGCGAAGGTTAGAAAATGCCGCAAGCGACTTAAAATATGGCAGTCTGGAACTTTCACACAAATTGTGTTTTGCCCCACAAGGCGACATCGGCTTTTCCCTTTTGAAGTATAACGGGATGCGTATCTCCGAGCGCTGATATTTGACTTGCAGCAGTGCGGTATTAGATCACTACGGCATGAAGGCATGGGCAAATTTCCCGAAATATCAAATCCTTTCTTGCGATTGGTACGTATGGAGAGCTAAAACAATGCCTGATTCTTTCTGCGGTGCAATATGGCGTGCCGCAGGGCCAAAATAGCAATTCTGCCATAAGATCAATGTCAGGGGATTTTTCATGGCTCAAGTGAAACGCCCACTCTCGCCCCACCTTCAGGTTTACCGTTGGGGATGGCATATGGCAGCGTCGATTTTCCACCGGGTTACCGGGTCGGCGCTGGCTGTGGGTTCCGTCCTGCTTACCTGGTGGTTTGTCGCCATGGCGACGGGGCACGAGTATTTCAACACTGTTCAGGGGTATGCCGGAAGCGTCATCGGCCGTATCGTGCTTTTCGGCATGACGCTGGCACTGATGCAGCACCTGCTGAGCGGCATCCGCCACTTGTTCATGGACATGGGTAAACTCTATGGGCTTAAGGTCAACACCTCGACGGCGCGGTTCACCTTCATCGGCTCGGTCATCCTGACGCTGATTGTCTGGTATGCGGCCTATAAAGTGATGGGGGTTCTTTAAGCCATGACTGATATGAAAACACCACTTGCAAAAGTGCGCGGGCTCGGTTCCGCAAAAGAGGGCACTCACCACTGGTGGCTGCAGCGCGTCACAGCGATTGCCAACATCCCGCTGGTTATCTTCATGGTGATCTCCTTTATCGGCAACGTTGGCAAAAGCCATGCTGAATGGGTGGCCTGGCTGAAGCAGCCAATGGCATCCGTTGCGGTGATCCTGTTTTTTGCCAACTTCGTTTATCACATGCGGCTTGGCTTGCAGGTGCTGGTAGAAGATTATGTGCACGATCACGGCACCAAGGTCGCCAGCATGCTGGTGATCACTTTCGCCTGTGTGCTAATCGCGGCACTCAGCATCTTTTCCGTTCTTCGTATAGCGTTTGGGGGATAAGTCATGACCAACGCCTATCCCATTACAGTACACACTTATGATGCCGTTGTTGTCGGCGCCGGCGGCTCCGGCCTGCGCGCCACCATGGGCCTTGCGGAAGCGGGCCTGAAGACAGCCTGCATCACCAAGGTATTTCCCACCCGGTCCCACACTGTGGCGGCGCAGGGTGGTATCGCGGCATCGCTTGGCAATATGGGGCCTGACACATGGCAGTGGCATATGTATGACACTGTTAAAGGCTCCGACTGGCTCGGTGACCAGGACGCCATTGAATATATGGTGCGTCAGGCACCGGCAGCTGTGTATGAGCTTGAGCACTATGGTGTGCCGTTTTCCCGTACCGAAGAAGGCAAGATCTACCAGCGTGCCTTCGGCGGCATGACCACCGAGTTTGGCGAGGGCCCGCCAGCCCAGCGTACCTGCGCTGCCGCTGACCGTACCGGCCATGCCATGCTGCACGGCCTTTATCAGCAGTCGCTCAAATACGACAGCGACTTCTACATTGAATATTTCGCCATCGACCTGATTATGGAAGGCGGCGAATGCCGCGGTGTTATTGCCATGAACATGGAAGATGGCTCATTGCACGCTTTCCGCTCACAGTCCGTGACGCTGGCGACCGGCGGTTATGGCCGGGCCTACTTCTCGGCCACTTCTGCCCACACCTGTACGGGTGACGGCGGCGGCATGGCGCTGCGTGCCGGCATTGGTCTGCAGGACCTTGAGTTTGTTCAGTTCCACCCAACCGGCATTTACGGTGCGGGTGTCTTGATCACTGAAGGCGCTCGCGGTGAGGGCGGTATCCTCATCAACAGCGAGGGTGAACGCTTCATGGAGCGATACGCACCTTCGGCCAAAGATCTTGCCAGCCGCGATGTGGTATCGCGTTCAATCTCGAACGAGATCAGGGAAGGCCGCGGTGTTGGCCCCAACAAGGACCATATGTTCCTGCACCTTGATCATCTTGACCCTGCGCTTTTGGCGGAACGCCTGCCGGGAATCTCTGAGTCTGCGAAAGTGTTCGCGGGTGTGGACGTGACCAAACAGCCGATCCCGATTATTCCAACAGTGCACTATAATATGGGCGGCATCCCGACCAACTATCATGGTGAGGTGATCAACCCGACGAAGGATAATCCTGACGCAACCGTGCCGGGTCTATTTGCTGTGGGTGAAGCAGCGTGTGTGTCGGTACACGGTGCAAACCGTCTTGGCTCCAACTCGTTGATCGACCTTGTCGTTTTTGGCCGTGCGACCGCGCACCGGATTGCCGAGATCACCAAGCCGGGGGCCACGCAGGCGCCGCTGCCAAAGGGTTATGACGAGATGGCCGTTGGTCGCCTTGATGCGGCCCGGTATGCGCATGGCTCCACTACCACAGCCGACATGCGGCTTGATATGCAAAAGGTCATGCAGAATAACTGTGCGGTATTCCGCACAGAAGAAGTGCTGGCCGAAGGCGTGAAAAAGATCGACGCGGTGGCGGCATCCTTTGATGACCTCAAAACGACGGATCGTTCGCTGGTCTGGAACAGTGATCTTATCGAGACGCTGGAGCTGCAGAACCTCATAGGACAGGCTGTGCTGACAATGCACGGTGCGGCGGCGCGGAAAGAAAGCCGTGGTGCGCACATGCATGAAGACTATCCGGACCGCGATGACGCCAACTGGATGAAACACACCGTTGGCTGGTTTGACGGTAAAAAAGTAACACTTGGCGAGCGCCCGGTGCATGATTACACGCTCTCGGAAGAGGTCGAGTATATCAAGCCCAAGGCTCGGGTATATTAAGGGAGGACGAAGACAATGGCTGAATTTTCACTTCCTAAAAATTCCCGTATCGGCAAGGGCAAAACTGTCAAGGCTGAAGGGGCATCCAACACCCGGGACTTCCATGTTTATCGCTGGAACCCGGATGATGGTGAAAACCCGCGCATGGACACCTTCGAGGTGGACATGGACAACTGTGGCCCCATGGTTCTTGATGCGCTGATCAAGATCAAGAACGAGATGGACAGCACGGTCACGTTCCGTCGGTCCTGTCGTGAGGGTGTGTGCGGCTCATGTGCCATGAATATCAACGGCAAAAACGGCCTCGCTTGCACAACCGCGATCGAAGACGCCAAGGGCGCTGTCTCCATCACGCCACTGCCGCATCAGGAAGTGGTGAAGGACCTTGTGCCGGACCTCAGTAACTTCTATGCGCAATATGCCTCGATCAAGCCATGGATGCAGACGCAATCCACCACGCCGGAGAATGAGCGCCTGCAGTCGCGCGAGGACCGCGAAAAGCTGGACGGCCTTTACGAGTGTATTCTGTGCGCCTGTTGTTCAACATCATGCCCAAGCTACTGGTGGAATGGTGACAAATACCTTGGCCCAGCTGTGTTGCTGCAGGCCTACCGCTGGCTTATTGATAGCCGTGATGAAGCAACAGGCGACCGTCTGGACGATCTTGAAGATCCGTTCCGGCTTTATCGTTGTCACACGATCATGAACTGCGCAAACGCTTGTCCGAAGGGGCTGAACCCCGCAAAGGCGATCGCTGAGATCAAGAAAATGATGGTGGAACGCAAGGGCTAAAACCGCGTTCAACACTAGAATGCAAACGGGTGCCTTTGGCGCCCGTTTTTGTTGGCATGTGGGGCTAGCAGTCCAGGAAGGAAATCTGAAGCTGTTCGATGCGTTTTTTGTCCAGTCCCAACCCTTTTTCTGTGTACGAGTCGAAGCTTCCATATGTTTTGTCAATTGCTGTGTAGGCAGCGTGCAGGAAATCCCTTTCCACACCGACTAGCGGGAAAACCGATTTGGGGTCAATGGTTTTACCGGCGCGCGAGGACAGCCAGCCTGCGAGCCTTTCGCTGGTTTCCTCAAGGTCCACGGCTTCGTTTGTTAGTAGGAAGTCTTCCATGACCTGCTCATCATCCACGCCCAGAAGGCGCAGCAGAAGCGCACCGGTGATGCCCGTGCGGTCCTTGCCCGCTGTGCAGTGAAAGAGCACGGCACCATCATCTTTGTGTGCAAGCAATGTGTCGAAAAACTGTTTTATGCCCGCCGCATTTTTAATGGGGATCGTCTCGAAAGCGAGGATGAATTGTGTCCGCAGTTCATCGGCGGGGAAGGGGCTGACAGAAAGCCGATCAAACAGCTCATGTACCCATGCCGCCGCATTCCCGCCGATCGGCAGGGGGTGATAATCGGGCACCCAGCCCTGTGCCCAGCGCACGGGGTGGCGCTCTTTTTCTGCGTCTGAACGGAAGTCGATTACTGTGGTGATATTGCGGGCGACAAGTTCGGTCCCGCAATCATCGGTCATGTCTGACAAATGCCCGGACCGAAACAGCCGCCGCCACGGCACAGTCGCGCCGGAACGAGTGCTGTAGCCGCCCATGTCGCGGAAATTCTTGACCCCGGCCAAAGGGAAAATGCGGTTGTTTACGGTCATGGGGGCTGCCTTGTCGTCTTCGGGGTTTATCAGAATGTATCCTGTTGAATATGACGAAGCAGCGACAGGTCAAGGAAATCAGCCAAATAAAAACGGCCCGCCTGGCTATTCAAGCACGCCTTCTTTCGATTTGTCGGCAGCATGGCAGCGTGCTAGGGAGGAATAAATCGCGATTAACATTGGCGGAGTATATATGTCCGAGACGCCCAAGGCGGCCTACCGACGGCTGATTGAAGAAGGTGAGGTGCGCCCAGACGCCGACCAGGCGCGGGTGATCGATCATTTTGAACGCCTGTACCATGAATTGTCGGGCTATCCCGAAGTGGCTGACCGGTCAGGTGGTTTGTCCATTAAAAGTTGGCGGTTGTCCAACCTGTTTCGCTGGTCGGGGGGCGACAAGACGCCTCCCAAGGGACTTTATCTCTATGGTGGTGTGGGGCGCGGCAAGTCCATGTTGATGGATCTTTTTTTTGAATTGGCGCCGTTGAAATACAAAAAGCGCGTGCACTTTCACGAGTTCATGTTGGATGTCCATGCACGATTGAAGGAGTGGCGGGGCCTTTCAGGTAAGGAGCGCGCGGCCAAGGGTGGACGGGCTTCCGAGGATGATCCTATTCCGCCGGTGGCTCGTCAGATTGCGCGTGAAGCCACACTTTTGTGTTTTGACGAAATGCAGGTGACCGACATCGCCGACGCCATGGTGCTGGGTCGGCTTTATAAGGAAATGCTCGAGCGCGGCGTAGTGATCGTGGCGACGTCGAACCGGGTGCCGGATGACCTCTATAAGGGCGGCCTCAACCGTCAGCTTTTTTTGCCTTTTATCGAGAAGATCAAAGCGGAGTTTGAGGTGGTGCCGCTTGATGGCCCCACCGATTATCGCTATGACCGCCTCAAGGGCGTGGATACCTACTATACTCCCATCAATGAGGAAACGACAGCCAGACTTTCGGAAGCCTTCTTCCGTCTGACCGACCGCAATGTCGAGGACCGGGACAAGGTACCATCGGATGAACTGACTGTGCAGGGGCGCAAACTGTTTGTTCCCAAGGCCGCGCGGGGTGTGGCGGTTTTCTCGTTCAAGCGCCTGTGCGCCAATGCGCTTGGGGCGGCAGATTATCTGGCCATCGCCCGTGCGTATCACACGGTCATTTTAGTCGCGATCCCTCAGCTTGGGGCCGAGAAACGCAATGAGGCAAAGCGCTTCGTGACGCTTATTGACGCGCTGTATGAGCACGGTGTGAAACTGCTGTGCGCGGCCGCTGTCGCACCAGATAAGCTCTATGAAGCCGGTGATGGCCACTTCGAGTTCGACCGCACGGTTTCCCGCTTGATGGAGATGCAATCGGAAGACTATTTGCACCGCGGGCATGGTAAAGTGGTTGATTAGACTGTCTACGCCCGTTTCAGCCAGCCAAGGAAGCTGAGGCGGCGTTCGCCCGCGAACGGGGCGACATGTTGCACAGCGTGGGACTGCGGTACGGTGAAGATGTTCAATGTGTTGAACGATGGCTTGAAGCCGCCGGTGATGTTGCCGCTTTTGTCGAGGAACATCAGGTTGCCGCCCCAGTTAGGGTTCCAGTGTTTGGTCATTGATATTGTGTATGCAGCGACGCGGTTCTCGTTGGCGTGGGTGTCGTCATGCGTGGTGAGAAAATGGCCGGGCAGATACTGGCTGGCGAAACTGTCTGAGCGGTCAATCTCCGGCGCGCCGGTGAGGATGCGCATGAAGTCAAGGAACTCGCCTGAATTGACATAGTCGTGCATCTGGTGAAGCGGATGGCCTTGTTCGCGACCGTTTTTGATGGCCTCTGTCATATAATATTGGTCAAAGAAATACTGGAAGCCCTTCTGCGCGCCCAGTTGTACCTTTTTCATGAAGTGAATTTTCTGGTCGCGCGGCATCGCCATCATGCTGGCCACAGGTACTTCAAAATAGTTGTCGCCTTCGTTATAGGCGGTAAACCACGTCTTGTTGCTCGCGATCAGTTCATAAAGCGCGCGGGCGGTCTCGTCGGCAAAGAAGCCAGGCACCTGCACGCGGCCGGTATTTTTATACTGTTTTGCAAGCTCGGCAGGATCATGCCGTTTATCGATAGCGATATTGATCATCTAACGGGCGTCCGCTCCTGATTGCCGGGCGCTCAAGCTGCCCTGTTTCCATCCTGCTATGTTGTAAAGGTGCATGGGGCGGTTGGCAACCTAGCCATGGAAAGCCACACAAGAGACTCGGACATCACCCAACAAGGCGGTTTTGGGTAACTTTATTTCAAGCCATGCATAATTTGCATGGCTGCTAACCAAAAAATAATGTCCATTCATACAGAAAGCCCACTAAGGTAACGATTCATAAAGGTATAAGAGGGATGGTAGCACTTCATGACTTGTCTCAATGGGGTAAACGCGTTAGGTACCTCCCAGAATATTCATCGTTTTTCAGTACGCGGTTACTGATCTCAAGTGGCCCCAAAACTTGGCTGGAGCATTCTCATGGCACGTAAAAAAATTGCATTGATCGGCAGCGGCCAGATCGGTGGTACCCTTGCACACCTCGCGGCACTTAAGGAAATGGGCGATATCGTTCTTTTCGATATCGCGGAAGGTTTGCCGCAGGGTAAAGCACTCGACCTCGCGCAAAGCGCTCCGGTCGAAGGCTACAACTCGGTCCTCAAGGGCGCGAACGACTATGCCGACATCGAAGGCGCAGATGTGGTGATCGTCACCGCAGGTGTGCCGCGTAAACCCGGTATGAGCCGTGACGACCTTCTTGGCATCAACCTGAAGGTTATGAAGGCAGTTGGTGAAGGCATCGGCAAATATGCGCCAGATGCCTTTGTTATTTGTATCACCAACCCGCTGGACGCGATGGTTTGGGCGTTGCAGAAATTCTCCGGCCTGCCGACCAACAAGGTTTGCGGCATGGCAGGGGTGCTCGACAGCTCACGCTTCCGTCACTTCCTCGCTGAAGAATTCAACGTGTCAGTTCAGGATGTAACGGCATTTGTGCTGGGCGGCCACGGCGACACCATGGTGCCGCTGACGCGTTACTCCGCTGTTGCGGGTATTCCTGTACCAGACCTCATCAAGATGGGCTGGTCCACACAGGAAAAGATCGATCAGATCGTGCAGCGCACCCGTGATGGCGGCGCCGAGATCGTCGGGCTTCTCAAAACAGGCTCAGCGTTTTACGCCCCTGCGACAAGCGCGATTGAAATGGCGGAAAGCTATCTTAAAGACAAGCGCCGCCTGCTGCCTGTTGCGTCTTACCTCTCTGGCGAATACGGTCTTGAAGATATGTATGTTGGTGTGCCGGTTATTGTTGGCGCGAACGGCGTAGAAAAGATCGTTGAGATCGAGCTGGAGGGTGAAGAGAAATCTGGCTTTGATCATTCCGTGAACGCGGTTAAGGGTCTGATGGAAGCTTGCATCAATATTGACCCGTCGCTGAAGTAACGGTTGGCGCTGATACAGTTGGAATTTCCAGATATGGAACTCAAGGAGTTGGATAGCAGATGAATATCCATGAATATCAGGCGAAAGGCCTGCTCAAGAAATACGGCGCGCCTGTACTTGAAGGCGGCGTGGCCTACACAGCAGCGGAAGCTGTTGACGAAGCAAAAAAACTTGGTGGCCCGGTTTGGGTTGTCAAGGCACAGATCCACGCTGGTGGCCGCGGTAAAGCCGGCGGTGTGAAGGTTGTGAAATCGCTTGATGATGTTGAGGCGGTTGCCAAGGAACTGATTGGCAAAACACTTATCACGCACCAGACCGGCCCTGAGGGCAAAGAGGTCAAGCGTGTCTATGTGGAAGACGGCTGCGCGATCAAAAGCGAATTCTACCTCTCCATGCTGCTTGACCGCGCTTCTGGTAAGCTCGCCATCATGGCGTCGACCGAAGGCGGGATGGACATTGAGGAAGTTGCTGAAGCAACGCCTGAGAAGATTGTGACGATCACGATCGATCCGGTGACCGGCCTTCAGCCTTTCCACTGTCGCCGTGTGGCTTTTGGTCTCAATCTTGAAGGTGCCGCCGCTAAAGAATGCCAGAAAGTCGTGGCGTCGCTTTACAAAGCCTATACCGAGCTTGATGCATCGCTTCTTGAGATCAACCCGCTTGTGCTGACGCAGGACGACAAGATGGTCGTACTCGATGCCAAGATGTCCTTCGACGGCAACGCACTGTTTCGTCACCCCGATGTGCGTGAACTCCGGGACGAATCGGAAGAAGATCCGAAAGAGATCGAAGCCAGCAAATACGACCTTAACTACATCAGCCTTGATGGTTCCATCGGCTGCATGGTCAACGGTGCCGGTCTTGCCATGGCTACCATGGACATTATCAAACTGAAGGGCGGTGAGCCCGCCAACTTCCTCGATGTTGGTGGTGGTGCCACAAAAGAGCGTGTGACCGAAGCTTTCAAAATCATTCTGTCTGACGACAATGTTGAAGGCATCCTCGTGAACATCTTCGGCGGCATTATGCGCTGTGATGTGATCGCGGAAGGCGTGGTTGCGGCCGCTCGTGAAGTGGCGCTCAGTGTTCCGCTCGTGGTCCGCCTTGAGGGCACGAACGTAGAACTAGGCAAACAGATCATGGCGGACAGCGGTCTGCCGATCATCACTGCCGATGATTTGAATGACGCGGCTGAGAAAGTTGTAAAAGCCGTGAAGGAGGCAGCGTAATGTCCGTTCTCGTAGGAAAAAATACCAAGGTTATCTGTCAGGGCTTTACTGGTGCGCAGGGCACCTTTCACTCTGAGCAGGCGATTGCGTATGGCACCAACATGGTTGGTGGCGTAACCCCCGGTAAAGGCGGCTCCAAGCACCTTGATCTGCCCGTGTTCGACACTGTGGCTGACGCCCGTGAAGCAACCGACGCCAACGCATCGGTGATTTATGTGCCTCCGCCCTTCGCCGCTGACGCGATCCTAGAGGCGATCGACGCCGAACTGGAGCTTGTTGTCTGCATCACTGAAGGTATTCCGGTGTTGGATATGGTGCGGGTGAAACGCGCGCTGAAAAACTCCGGCACTCGGCTCATCGGCCCGAACTGCCCGGGCGTTATTACGCCAGGTGAGTGCAAGATCGGCATTATGCCAGGCCACATTCACAAGCGCGGTAACGTGGGCATCGTCTCACGCTCCGGTACGTTGACCTATGAAGCTGTTGCACAAACTACGGCGGCTGGTCTGGGCCAAAGCACGTGTATCGGCATTGGTGGTGACCCGGTGAACGGCACCAACTTTATCGATTGTCTTGATATGTTCCTTGGTGACGATGAAACTCATTCGATCATTATGATCGGTGAAATCGGCGGCTCTGCGGAAGAAGAGGCGGCTGAGTTCCTCAAGGCATCCAAAACCAAAAAGCCTGTTGCTGGTTTTATTGCTGGCCGTACTGCACCTCCGGGTCGTACGATGGGTCACGCTGGTGCGATTGTATCCGGTGGTCAGGGCGGTGCCGACGACAAGATCGAAGCGATGAAAAACGCGGGCATCATTGTTTCCGACAGCCCTGCAGCACTTGGTACTACGCTTCTGAAAGCCATCAACGGTTAAACCGTCACGAAGAGGGGCGCGGTGAAAAACACCGCGCCAGTTGCCCATGGGTGCAGATATGGACCGCATCGCCGCGCTTGAAGGCGTTAGCCCTCAGTTTGTTGAAACACTGTATGAAAAATACTCAAATGATCCCGGCTCTGTTGATCAGGGCTGGGCTGATTATTTTTCCGACCTTGAAGCCGGTGTTTCAAAGTCTGGTCCCAGTTGGGCCCGTTCAGATTGGCCGCTAAGGCCTGATGATGACTTGACCACAGGGCTTGACGGTTCTGACATGTTCATCGAAGACAGCCGCCCGGCGAAAGCGCCGGATGCTACTGTCAGTCAGGCTGATGTGCGTTCTGCGACCATTGACAGCATCCGGGCGTTGATGATGGTGCGTACCTACCGGGTGCGTGGCCATTTGATGGCAAACCTCGACCCGCTTGGGCTTGAGGAACGGCCGGTTAACCCTGAGCTTAAGCCGGAAACATACGGTTTTGGCCCGGGTGATATGGACCGCAAGATTTTCATGGATGGTGTGCTGGGCCTTGAGACCGCCTCCGTTCGTGAAATCATCGATATTCTCAAACGCACTTATTGCGGCAATATCGGCGTCGAATTCATGCATATCAACGACCCGGAGGAGAAGGCCTGGATACAGCGCCAGATCGAGGGGCGTGACAAAGAAATCCAGTTCACTGACCGCGGCAAGATCGCGATTCTGAACAAGCTTATTGAAGCTGTGCAGTTTGAGCGGTTCCTTGGCCGCAAATACACCGGTACCAAGCGGTTCGGCCTGGACGGTGGCGAGGCCATGGTGCCTGCGCTTGAAGCGGTGATGAAAACCGGCGGCCAGCATGGCCTTGACGAGATCATCATCGGTATGCCGCACCGCGGGCGTCTTAATGTCCTTGCCAATGTGATGCAGAAGCCTTACCGCGCTATCTTTAACGAATTTCATGGTGGGTCTTTCAAACCTGACGACGTGCAGGGCTCGGGCGATGTGAAATATCACCTCGGCACCTCAGCTGACCGCGAGTTTGACGGCAATAAAATCCACCTTTCCCTGAATGCTAACCCGTCCCACCTTGAAGCGGTGAACCCGGTCGTGATCGGCAAGACCCGCGCCAAGCAGGAACAGAAAAAAGATACCAAGCGCGGCACGACCCTGTCGCTGCTGTTGCACGGCGATGCAGCCTTTGCTGGCCAGGGTATTGTGGCTGAGTGTTTTGGTATGTCCGGCCTTCGTGGCTACAACACTGGTGGCACGGTACATTTTATCGTCAACAATCAGATCGGTTTCACCACCAGTCCACAGTTTGCGCGGTCCAGCCCGTACCCAAGTGACGTAGCCAAAATGGTGCAGGCGCCTATTTTCCATGTTAACGGTGATGACCCGGAAGCCGTGACCTACGCGTCCAAGCTTGCAACCGAATTCCGCCAGACCTTCAAGCGTGATGTGGTGATTGACATGATCTGTTATCGCCGCTTTGGTCACAACGAATCTGACGAGCCGGCATTCACACAGCCGCTGATGTATGCCGCGATCAAGAGCCACCCCAGTGTGGTGAAGATTTATGCTGACCGTCTTATCGAAGAAGGCGTTATTACCGCCGAGAAATTCGAGCAGATGGAAAATGAGTTTGTCAGTTACCTAGAGGACGAGTTCGAAACCGCGAAGGACTACCGCGTTAATAAAGCTGACTGGTTCGAAGGGAAATGGGAAGGCCTTGGCCTCGCTGATAAAGACCATGAGAAGCGCCGGGCTGAAACCGGGGTGGCTGAGATGATGGTGCGGGAAGTTGGCGAGATTATCACCACCGTGCCGGAGAAATTTAACATTCACCGCACGCTCAAGCGGGTGCTTGAGAACAAACAGCAGATGTTCGAGAGCGGTGCCGGTTTCGACTGGGCGACAGCTGAAGCCCTTGCCTTTGGTACGCTGTTGCGTGAGGGATATGGCGTTCGTCTGTCGGGCCAAGACTGTGGTCGCGGTACGTTCAGCCAGCGTCATGCAGTCTTTGTGGACCAGAAAACCGAAGACCGCTACATCCCGCTGCAAACGGTTAATAACGATGCCCAATTCACCGTGCTTGACAGTCACCTGTCAGAGTTTGGTGTGCTCGGTTTCGAGTATGGTTTCTCGATGGCGGAACCAAATTCGCTGACCCTGTGGGAAGCGCAGTTTGGTGACTTTGCCAACGGCGCCCAGATCATTATCGACCAGTTCATCTGCTCGGCTGAAGCAAAGTGGCTACGTATGTCGGGCCTCGTGATGTTGTTGCCGCATGGCTATGAAGGCCAAGGGCCTGAACATTCATCGGCGCGGCTTGAACGGTATTTGCAACTGTCTGCAGAAGATAACTGGCAAGTGGTGAACTGTACGACGCCGGCGAACTATTTCCATGTGCTGCGGCGTCAGATGCACCGGTCTTTCCGCAAGCCGCTGGTGATCATGACACCGAAGTCGCTGCTCAGGCACAAGCGTTGCACGTCTGAGTTGGCTGATTTTGGACCGGGTTCGCAGTTCCACAGGGTTCTGTGGGATAGTGCTGAAACACCGAATGGCGGTTCAATCACGCTCAAGAGTGACGACAAGATCAAACGCGTCGTTCTCTGCTCCGGCAAGGTTTATTACGACCTTCTCGAAGAGCGCGACAAACGTGAACAGAACGACACCTATCTGCTGCGTGTCGAACAGTTGTTCCCGTTCCCGGAAAGGGCGATCAAGATGGAACTGCAGCGCTTCAAAAACGCTGAAAGCATCGTCTGGTGTCAGGAAGAGCCGCGCAATATGGGCGCATGGGGACACATCCATGAACCGCTCGAAGATGTACTGATCGACCTTGATATGACGTGCAAACGGCCGATTTACACGGGCCGTGCCGCGAGCGCGTCAACCGCAACCGGCCTCGCGTCCAAGCACGCGGCGCAACAGGAAGCGCTCGTAAACGAAGCACTGACAAAATAGGATAAGGGTAGGAGCACACCCAATGGCAATCGAAGATATCAAAATCCCGCAGATGGGCGAGTCAGTCGCTGAAGGCACCATCGGCACATGGCTGAAAAAGGTGGGCGACCGTGTCGAAGCGGATGAGCCGATTGTAGAAGTTGAAACCGACAAGGTAGCGATGGAAGTGCCAAGCCCCGTGGCGGGTGTTCTTGTCGAGATCGTGGTAGAAGAAGGCACGGATGTTGAAATTGGTGCGTTAATCGCCAAGGTTGACACCGAAGGCAAGGCTGCGAGCGCGCCAAGTCCTGCGCCGAAGGAAAGCAAAGCAGAAGCCAAGGAAGCCGCGCCAGCGAAGGAAGAGAAGAAGGAAAGTGCACCTGCGCCAACACCTGCGCCTTCATCGTCTTCCTCCAGCGAAGAACTGATGCCCATGTCACCGGCGGTGCGCCGCGTCGTGGAAGATTATAACCTTGACCCTGCCTCGATTGAGGGTACGGGCAAGGATGGTCGCCTGACCAAGGCAGACGTGATGGGCGCGATCGAGAGCGGCAGCGCACGTACCTTGTCGCAGCCTACAGCGGCTGCGAGCATACAGCCTGCGGCAGGACCGCGCGAGGAGCGGGTGAAGATGACGCGGCTGCGTAAACGCATCGCAGAACGTCTCAAAGACGCCCAAAACACCGCCGCAATGTTGACCACCTATAACGAGGTGGACATGACGGCCGTGATGGAAGCACGTAACAAATACAAAGACCTTTTTGCGAAAAAGCATAACATCAAGCTTGGCTTCATGAGCTTTTTCACCAAAGCATGCTGTTTGGGCCTGAAGGAAATTCCGTCGGTTAACGCGCAGATTGAGGGCGACGAGATTGTCTACCACAACTATGCCAACATTGGCGTTGCGGTTTCTTCGCCGAATGGCCTTGTTGTACCAGTGTTGAAAGACGCGCAGGACATGTCCTTTGCCGATACAGAACTGTCGATTGCAAACTATGGCCGCAAGGCTCGTGACGGCAAGCTGACCGTTGACGATATGCAAAATGGTACCTTCACGATCTCGAACGGCGGCATCTTCGGGTCATTGATGTCAAGCCCGATCCTGAACCCGCCACAGTCTGGTATTCTTGGCATGCACAAGATCCAGGAACGTCCGGTAGCGATTGGCGGGCAGGTTGTTATCCGTCCGATGATGTATCTGGCACTGTCCTACGATCACCGTATCATTGATGGCCGCGAGGCTGTGACATTCCTGGTGCGTGTGAAAGAAGCGCTTGAGGATCCGACTCGTCTGCTTCTTGACATGTAAGGCGGTCAGCCCGATTTGTGAGATGAATAGTGATGGGTGGGGCCGTGTTTCCCACCCTTTGTTGCGATAAGAAGGGACATGAAATGTCTGACGTATTCGACGTAGTTGTCATCGGCGCAGGCCCCGGCGGTTATGTTGCCGCCATCCGCGCAGCCCAGCTTGGTCTCAAGACTGCCTGTATCGACAAGCGCGATACCTTGGGGGGGACATGTCTGAATGTGGGTTGCATGCCCTCCAAGGCGCTTCTCAATGCTTCGCATCTCTATCATGAAGCTGCGCATGATCTGGGCAAGTTCGGCATCACTACCAAAGGCGTCTCCTTTGACCTGAAGGAAATGATGGCGACGAAAGACAAGATCGTTCACGGCCTCACGGGCGGTATCGAATCTCTGTTCAAGAAACACAAAATTACCTGGGTGAAGGGTACGGCACGTATGACCGCCAAGGACAGCATTGACGTTGACCTGAATGATGGCGGCACGCAGACCCTCAAGGCCAATAATACCATCATCGCCACCGGCAGCGATGTCGCGAGCCTGCCGGGCGTTGAGATAGATGAAAAGAAAATTGTTTCATCAACCGGCGCGCTGAGCCTGCCCAAGGTGCCCAAACATCTTATCGTAATTGGTGGCGGTGTGATCGGGCTTGAGCTGGGTTCCGTGTGGCAGCGCCTTGGCTCTGAAGTGACTGTGGTGGAGTTCATGGATCAGGTGCTGCCTGGCATGGACGGTGAAGTACGGAAAACTTTTGGCCGCAGTCTGAAAAAGCAAGGCATAAAATTAAATCTGTCTTCCAAGGTTACGTCGGTGGAAACCACTAAATCAGGCGTGAAGGTTACGTTCGAGCCAGTTAAAGGTGGTGATGCGACGACGCTTGAAGCCGATGTTGTTCTCGTGTCCGTCGGTCGTCGCCCCTATACTGCGGGGCTGGGTCTGGAGACCGTAGGCGTCGAACTGGACGACCGCTCCCGCATCAAGGTTAACCACGATTTTTCCACCAACGTGCCGGGTGTATGGGCGATTGGTGACGTGATCGAAGGTCCGATGCTGGCGCATAAGGCCGAAGATGAAGGCCTTGCCTGCGCGGAAAATATCGCGGGTCTCAACGGCTATGTTAACCACGATGTCATCCCTGGAGTTGTTTATACATTCCCGGAGGTTGCTGGTATTGGCAAAACCGAGGAAGAACTCAAGGATGCCAAGATTGACTATGTGGCAGGCAAATTTCCTTTCACGGCCAACAGTCGCGCCAAAGCTAACCTGCAGACTGAAGGCTTCGTAAAAATTCTTGCTGACAAGAAAACAGACCGGGTGCTTGGAGTACATATCATTGGTGCGGATGCGGGTAACATGATTGCGCAGGCCGCAACTGCGATGGAATTTGGCGCTTCCGCCGAGGATATCGCGCTGACCTGCCATGCGCACCCGACCGAAACCGAAGCAATGAAAGAAGCTGCACTTGCGGTGCACAAGCGTACCATTCATATGTAATTTCTGCATTGGATATAAATCTGAGAGCCCTGATCTTGTTGGTCGGGGTTTTTATTTAAAATTTTAATCGTTTTTTGACTTAAGGCCGGAACGCACCTTAAAAAACACAATTACTATTTTAGCTAAAATTGGACCTTTCAGGCACGGGTAAGGGTTCAGTATCAGGCGTAGTTTTAACTGCCGTCGAGGAACAGTTGATGCAACGCACACAAGTTGATTATGGCTCGCTTAATGCCATGGTGGCGCTGTCAAATGTGCAGCTTGGCCGCACCATATGGCACTTTTTGCGGGAACAGGGGATTGGCGGCGGGCGTTTGGTAACCAGCGCACGCGATGCTGTCGTGCGCATGGAGCGGGCGCGATTTTCGCTTTTTTTTGTTGATTATGAGCTTCCAGATTTTGGCGGCGTAGACTTTATCAAGTTTATCCGCATGGTTGATGGCCCGATGTCGGAAGCATTTGTTGTCATGGTTATTCCTAACCCGGACAAGGAAAAAGTATGGGCTGCCCGCGATGCCGGGGCTCATGAGATTCTCGGTCTGCCGCTAACCGCCAAGCTTTTGCATGGCCGCCTCAACCATATGATCGGTAACCCGAAGCCCTTCATTCGGGCCGCGTCTTACATTGGGCCCTGCAGGCGGCGCGAGGTGGTGAAGATCCACCACGGGGTGGAACGTCGGAAAAACGGAAGTGGCGGCCCCGGCGGGATGCGCCGGGCCTCCTGAAAAGCTGTGGTTCATCACATGCTGCCAAACACCTGACTTGCGGCAAGAACTGTCAGGGTCATAAAAACAAAAGGCATGAAAGCAACGCCAGGATCACCGTCGCGCGCACGTAGTGCGCTGACGAATGCAAGCATTGAACGCAGGCTGAAAATTGCAGTTGCTAGACCCAGTAGGCCGGTGCCCAGTACCATCATGCTGTCACCCTGATAGGAGGGATAGATCATATAGGTTGTCGCCACCAGAAGCAGGCTGAACAGAGTCATTGAACCATATAGCGCTGTCAGCGCCCAGCCACGAAAACGGTCTATATTGGGGGTCTCAGGTGGCAGTGACACAGATGGTTCTCCCTTATGCGTGTTCGTGCTTTCACGGCGTGATCATGCCCGGCGGAAGGCCTTATCATACACATCAAGCAGGCGTGCGCTATCGACTTCTGTGTAAACCTGTGTTGCCTTGAGGTCGGCATGGCCCAGAAGTTCCTGGATAGTGCGCAGGTCGCCGCCGCGTGACAGCAGATGGGTCGCGAAACTATGCCGTAAAGCATGTGGGGTGGCGCTTTCCGGTAGGCCGAGAATAGCCCGCACTTTCTGCATCGCCAGTTGCACAGCGCGAGGGTTGAGCCGTTTGCCCCGCTTGCCTACAAACAGCGCATCGCCAGCCTTGGTCAAGGCGAAGGGGCATAGCTTTCTATAAAGGTTTATAGCGTCATGCACGGCGGGCAATACCGGCACCACGCGCTCCTTGCCGCGCTTGCCGGTGATGCGCATGGTGTCACCGGTGGGGATGTCCTCGACGTTCATTGAAAGGGCTTCCGCTATCCTGAGGCCACAGCCATAGAGCAGTGCGATCACGGCGGTGTCACGCGCGGCAATCCAGTCCTCCTCCGCGAGGTCGCCGATGCTTTCCATCACCGTGCGCGCGCCTTCTTCCGTTAAAGGGCGTGGCACGCGATGTGGCAGCTTTGGTCCCTGAATGGCTTTGATGGCGTCATTCTCGATGCCTTCGCTGCGTGCAAGGAAGCGGTAGAAATTACGCACGGTTGAAAGAGCGCGGGCCGTTGAGCGTGCGCCAACACCGGAACCGCGTTTACCTGCAAGAAAAGCACGAAAATCACGCACGCCGAGTTCTGCAAACGTGCGCCGGCTAACTGCACCGCCGGTGTGGCCTGCAACAAAACCGACAAAACCTGCGAAGTCACGTCCGTAGCCGTCAAGTGTGTGGGCCGACATCCGCTTTTCGCTCTCCAAGTAGCGCCGCCAGCGCATGACAAGTGCCGCCGCGTCGTCGTCAAGGCCGATGAGCAGAGTCTCCGTGTCGAGTGCGTTTGTTTTCATGGCTCAGCTATGCGGGTAGCGCAACCGACCAAGGAAGCGACCAAGCGAGGGCGCATTGGCGCAAGCTTCACGCATCTTGAACTTGGCCTTTTCGAACTGCATGACATTCTCGATACGCCGGTCCAGAAACGCCCATGTCTCTTTATAATCATCAGACTCGTCATTGAGCCAGAAAAGCAGTGTCGAGCTGTAGACTGCCAGCAAAGACGCGCGTTTTGTATACCAGTTATGGTCAGTTGAGGTGTCGCCACAGGCGCGCCAGATAATGTCGCATGTGCGCCAACCGGCTTTGGCGCCTGCGGCAATGTTTTGCGGTAGGGCATGGGCCGCCACGCCGCGTTTCACAGCTTCCCGGTGTTCGGCGGCCTGCTCAAACCGTGTGCGCACAGCGACGGTAATGCGGTCGCGGATACGCATGTTCATGAGGTCAAGGGCGGCAAGCGCAGTCGCCAGTTTTTCATCGGCCCTTACAAGATGGGCTTCCATGGCCTCCATTGCGCCGCCGGGAAAGGCCAGTTCTGCCATCTCTGAGCTGACGCCGATGTCTTCAGCGGCGTGGCATAAGGCCTTGTCGCTCCATCCGTCAAACGGTACATGGCCAAGCATGGCGTCGAGAAGCGGTTCACGAAGTTCAAGCGGTGTTTTGTCGTTCTTCATCATCTTCATCCGTTTTGACCATCATAGCACAGCCTGGTGCCGCTTTCATCTTAGCCGAATCCCTATCACGGAAACCAGACTTGGGCGAGGGGCATGTTGCCGCAAGCTGGTTTTTACCCCCCACCTGTGTTATGCTTTTTGCAATATCCTAAACCAAATGCGGCGCGAAGCGTTGGGCCGCAACGGTTTGTTGTGTGAAAATGACTTGTGCGCTGGGGGGCGCTCTGCTATAGGCCTGTTGCCCTATAGTGCGACCCCGATGTCCCGCACTATAAATTTTGGCTTTAGAAAGGAAGGTGTAACCCATGGAGGTTACCGTTCGGGATAATAATGTGGACCAGGCTCTTCGTGCGCTGAAAAAGAAACTTCAGCGTGAAGGCGTCTACCGCGAAATGAAAATGCGTCGGTTCTACGAGAAGCCATCTGAAAAGAAGGCTCGTGAACAGGCTGCTGCTGTTCGCCGTGCTCGCAAGCTTGAGCGCAAGCGCCTAGAGCGCGATGGTCTGGTAGTAAAAGGTCGTTAAGTCGCCCTTAGACAGATCCACAAAAAAAATAAAACCCCTTAAGGTCCTGCCTTAGGGGGTTTTTCTTTGGCAGGCTGTCCGATCTAGCCGTATGGGCCGGGCAGGTTTAAAAGTAGCCTTGGTTCACCACGGTCTTTGTCTGTCTTGAGGTAATAGTTGCCGTAGGGGCTGCGGGCGATACGCAAGGCAAGTGTTTTGCCGTCTTGTCCCGTGACCAAAAATTCAAAGCGGCCGCAGCGTACGCCTTCGACCGCGTCCGCTAGCGGTATTTTCCACATCGATCCGTCATAAGATTTGCCGCACAAATGGGTCACGGTTTCAAACGCGTTCCGGCCTTCGGTTTTGCACACGGCGGTCACATCATAACGGCTAGGCATTCCTGTCCCCTTGAATGCAGTTGAGCCCGAAAAAGCCTGATATATCGCTCGGTAGAGTGCCTGAAATCTCAGAATATCGCTCAAGCCTTGCAGGATTATTACGAACAACCATGCCTTTGAGGAAAAGTTTAAAAGTTTGATGGCCTAAGTGCTCAAAGAAAAAGGGCGGCCCCGTAAGGAACCGCCCTGAGTTTTCTTAAGGCTATCGTTGTTGTATCAGGCTGTCCTGATTCTTTGCCCAGGCCTTAGCCGAGATCGAACTTGATACCTTGTGCGAGGGGGAGTTTGCGGCTGTAGTTAACGGTAGATGTCTGGCGCCGCATGTAAGCACGCCATGCGTCAGATCCACTTTCGCGGCCGCCGCCGGTTTCTTTCTCGCCGCCAAACGCGCCGCCGATCTCGGCACCGGACGTACCGATGTTCACATTGGCGATGCCGCAGTCGGAGCCTGTGGCGGAGATAAAGGT
>NZ_JBLXGZ010000019.1:0-72596 GCF_048260245.1 Kordiimonas sp.
GAGGCGATTGATGGCCCGATCTCGCTGACACACTGCGCCGAAACCGGCACCAGCGAGATCGGGCCATCAATCGCCTCAATAATATCGGCGACGGTGATTTCGTCAGCAGGCCTTGCCAGAGCAAAACCGCCCCTGAGGCCACGGTGGGATTTGAGCAGCGTTGCCCGTCCCAGCGCATTCAAAATCTTGGCAACCGTTGGCGCAGGAATGCTGGTGGCGGCGGAAAGGTCCTGCGCGCTCACACGGTCGTCGGTATGTGTCATTTCACACATCAATACCACGGCATAATCTGCTAAATTTGTCAGCCGAATCACGGCGCCTGTCCTTATATGATTATGTATTCAGCGTCAGAACCGGGAGTTTTCCGGCCTTATCGGCTAAATCCTACCAAATTACTCATGATTTACATATGGGGAGTGCACCCCATGAGTCAATGGCTATTTCATGCGGGTTTGGTGGGCTTATGACGCATTTCAGTGATTATTGCACCTCTTTATTGAGGAATTGATAAGCATCAAGGTTAACAGCGACCCAAATTGGCTTTACATAAAGACCATGTCTGCAAGAGAGACCCGTGCCCGATGGATTTGACCGAGCTGAAATTATTGTATGAAAAAGCGCTGTTTATCCGCGCTTTTGAGGACCGCATCGCGTTGAGCGCCGATGGGGGCCATGTGCCCGGCCTTGTGCATCTGAACTCCGGCGCAGAGCTTGTGGAGCTTGCGGTGACAGCCCGCCTTGAAGGACCAAAGGATCAGGTTACCGGTTCACACCGTAGCCATGGCCTTGCGCTGGCGTGCGGGGCGGACCCGCTTGCCGTCGCGCGGGAGATACTGGGCCGCAAGGGCGGCCTCTCCGGCGGGCTTGGCGGTACACAACACCTGATGGCGCCGGAAGTGGGTTTCCTGACCTCAAACGGTATTGTCGGCGGGCAGGTGCCGCTGGCGGCGGGCGCGGCGCTTAGCGCCAAGACATTGAAGACGGGGGGCATTGCTGTTGCCTTCATGGGTGACGGCGCCGCCAATCAGGGCGCGGTGCTTGAGACGCTCAACCTCGCAGCCGCGCTCCACTTGCCGCTGCTTTTTATTGTCATCAACAATGGTTTTGGCCAGTCCACAGCGGTGGGATATGCCACGGGTGGCACGCTGGTGGGCCGTGCCCGCGCTTTTGGCCTTGCCGCCGATCAGGTGGACGGTCAGGACGCGCACCAGATGCTCAAAACCGCTGACCGTATGGTCGGCTGGGTGCGCAAAACCGGCAGCCCGGCCTTCATTGAAGCCAAGGTCACACGCCTTGGTGGTCATTACCACGGTGACGGCGAAGCCTACCGTGCGGGTGGTGAGCGCACAGACCCGCTGGCGCGGCTGCGGGACACGCTGATCAAAATGGACGAAGACACAGACACGCTGGATGAACTAGCCCTGACGGCAAAGCTGCGGGCAGAAGAGATTATCAGCAAGGCTGAAAAAAGTCAGGACACCAGCGACCGCGCACTGGCGCAGTGGCTGGCAGCGGGAGGCGTGTGATGGCAAAACGGACAATCGCACAGGCCCTCAATGCGGCACACCACGCTGTTATGGCCACCGATAACCGCGTGGTGGTGATTGGTGAAGATATCGTCGGAGGGTCCGACGTGGACGGCACAGTAGAACTGGGCGGTGCTTTTGGTGTCACCAAGGGGCTCGCACAGGCTTTTGGCCGCGATCGCGTCATCGACACGCCCATCTCGGAGGCTGCCTTTGTCGGCATGGCGACAGGGGCGGCGCTGACCGGTCTCAGGCCGATTGTCGAAGTGATGTTCTGTGATTTTCTTGGTGTATGTTTTGACCAGCTTTTGAACCAGACCGCCAAGCTCAGGTTCCTGTCCGGCGGGCGGGTCGCCCTGCCGCTGGTCATGCGTACCACGATGGGCGCGGGGGACGGCTCCGGTGCGGCGCACAGCCAGTCATTGCATGGCCTGATGGCAGGGGTCCCCGGCCTTACCATAGCCTGCCCGGCAACGGCCGCAGATGCGGCGGGGCTGTTGAAATCAGCCGTCATGAGCGACAGCCCGGTGATCCTGTTTGAACACAAGGGGCTATACGGTCTGGAAGGTGAGGTGGCGGACGGCCTGCCGCCGGTACCGCTTGGCCAGGGCCGTATCGCGCGAGACGGGCAGCATATAAGCATTGTTGCCACTGCGGCCATGCTGCATCAGGCGCTTGATGCGGCCGGGCAGTTGGCGGCAAGCGGTATCGAGGCCGAGGTGATTGACCCGCGCACCATCCAGCCGCTTGATTCGGCGATGATTCTATCGAGTCTGGCAAAAACCGGCCACCTGCTGGTGGTTGATGAAGGGGCGGCCTTTGCCGGGTTGGCTGATGCGGTGCTGTCGCTTGCGGTACAGCAGGGGTTTGCCAGCTTGAAGGCGGCGCCCAAGGCGTTGACGCCCCTGCATACGCCGGTGCCCTATGGCCGCGCGGCGGAGGCGGCCTGGCTACCGGACGCAGGGGATATTGTCACAGCGGTCAGAGCAATGCTGGCATAACGGGAGAAGAGGCATGAAAATCAAGGTTTGGGACGGCGGCACACGCCTGTTTCACTGGTCACTGGTGATCCTGTTTACCTTGTCGGCCTATTCGGCATTTCAGGATAAATACGGCATTTATGCCGCTATTCACCTCTACTCCGGTGTGGCGATCCTCGCGCTTGTCATCTGGCGTATCCTCTGGGGGGTTATCGGCAGCGACACCGCGCGCTTCAGCCATTTTGTCAAAGGACCAGGGGCCACGCTTGCCTATGCGGCAAAAGCATTGCGCCGGGAACCCTATACCCGTGTGGGCCATAACCCCCTGGGCGCGGTCTCGGTGGTGCTGATGCTGGCACTATTGCTGGCGCAGACCATCCTCGGTCTTTACGGTACCGATGCGATGTTCTTCTCAGGCCCGCTGGCGCGCACGATTGACAGCGGCCTCTCGGAAGAGCTGACGGAAATTCACGAATGGATCGGCTTTACCCTGATGGGGCTGGTGGTGGTGCACCTGCTGGCTATTGTGGCTTATGGCGTGCTGCGCCGTGCCAACCTTGTCGGGCCGATGATCACGGGCCGAAAGGACGTGCCTGAGGGCTCCAAAGCGCCGCGCACTGCAAACCCGCTTGTGGCGCTGGGTCTTTTTGCTGCTGTTGCGGCGGCGGTGTGGTTCAGTATTTTGTAACAAAAAAGCGCGCTGGCCAAAAGTCGCGCGCTTCCCTGTTGTCGTTTGTTCGCCTGCTTATTTGCGGTAGTCGTCGTGGCAGGATTTGCAGTGGCTGGCGGCCTTTTTGAACGCTGGGCCAATCTCGGCCATGTCACCACCTTTGGCGGCGGCGGCCAGCGCAGCGGTATCTGCCGCATAGGCGTCAAGCCGTTTGGCAAAGTCGTCCCAGTTTTCCCACACGCTGTCTTTGGCTTCTGTCTTGCCGTCCATGCCGCGAGTGTCTTCCTTGAAGGCCGCTTTCGACATCTCGGCCGACAATGCCATCACGTTCGCCAGCTTGGCCACATGTCCTTCATGGTCGGCCTTGCCCTGCAGGTGCTGCACGATATTGGTCAGCGAATATTTTGCCAGTTCCATCACGTCATGACGGTATTGGGATTGCGCAAAACGCTCTTCGTCGTCGTCACCATGCGCGAAGCTCATACCACCGGCCGCCAACAGCGACAGGGCGGCTGCGCCCGTGATTAATTTACGCCTAACAGTGTTTGTCATATAGCCCTCCGTGGAAATCGAAATTTGGGATGCCGCATTCTGCGCATAAGCTTAGCGCCTGCCCGTCTCCGGGCAAGCGCTCAATACTGACAAAATTGTGATTGTCTGGTTGTCGGGGCTTTGAAAGCCGACTCGAATCACAGAATCACTTTTTGTGGTTGCTGGCGACGGTCACGACGCGGCGGTTGCGCCTGATAGGCTTCCGCGCAGTGAGCGGCACAGTATGGCATGCCAGCCTCGGACGACTTGCCACAGAAGTGGAAATCGGCGTCACCGGGGTGGCCAAGCGGCCATTTGCACATGCGGTCCGTAAGGTCGAGAAGCGACACAAGCTGCTTGTCAGCCTTCTTCGCCACGCGCTTTGGCGGCGCTTTTTTCTTGTCTTTATCGGTCTTTACCGGGGATGGGCGCGATTTCAGCCCCAACCGGTGCGCTTTACCGATAACAGCGTTGCGGGTTACGCCTTCACCAAGCTCCTTGGCGATCTGGCTTGCGCTCAGGCCGTCGTCCCAATGTTTCTTGAGCTGATCAATGCGGTCATCCGTCCATGCCATGATGGTATCCTTGTCTTTTTTCCGGGGGGCTGCCTGCGGGGCGCCCGAGTCTTTCCCCGCTTATATCGCCCAACAGGGCCTCTTGCCAAGGGAACATTCATGCCCATATGGTGTTGCCGGGCCAATCGGCCCTGACAGGCATCAGAATTCCTGCCGGGAATTCACTATAGATAAGCATGACAGCGGAAGGAACAAGTCCCATGAGCGCGACCCTGCATGACGAGACGGACAGCTACCCCAAGCTTGGCGCCCGTACCATTGGTGCGGTCAACTGGCGTGGCCTGTGGACGCTTTACATGCGTGAAACCCGCCGCTTCATGAAGGTCTGGGCCCAAACGCTGGCGGCGCCGGCTGTGACAACCATTTTGTTCATGGTTATCTTTTCGCTGGCGCTTGGCGGGGCGGGGCGGCAGATCGCCGGGCTTGAATATGCGCAGTTTCTTGCCCCCGGCCTCATTGTCATGGCCGTGTTGCAAAACGCCTTCGCCAATACATCAAGCTCCATCCTCATCGCCAAGGTGCAGGGCAATATCGTTGATACCCTGATGCCGCCGCTGTCTGCGCTTGAACTGACGCTTGGTTTTGTTGGTGGTGGTGTGACCCGCGGCCTCGCCGTGGGGCTGAGCGTCGGCCTTGCCTTTGTGCTGATGCCGGGGGTCACCATGCAGGTGGTGCATATCTGGCCGGTGCTATATTTTGCCATCGCCGCCAGCACCATGCTGTCGCTTGCCGGTGTGCTGACCGGTATCTGGGCCGAGAAGTTTGACCATTCCGCCGCCATCAGCAATTTTGTGATTGCGCCGCTCAGCCTGCTGTCGGGTACGTTTTATTCGATCGAACGCCTGTCCACCAGTTGGCAGGTGTTCAGCCATCTCAATCCGTTTTTCTATATGATCGACGGTTTTCGCTATGGCTTTATCGGCCGTGCCGACAGTGACCTTATGGTCGGTTTCGCCTACACCATGGTGATCAATCTGGTGCTGACCTTCATTGTCTACCGCGTGTTCAAAACCGGTTACCGTCTGAAGGCATAAGCCCGGCTGTTTGCATTTTAATACCCCAGGTAGCATAATGTCCCCTTGCTCAATCAATTGTCGGGGGACGGACCATGCAGCTTCCTGCCGTGGATAGTGTGAAAAGACCGCTGTTTGCCGTGGCGTTCTTTACCTTGCTCATTTACATGGTCAACCGGGCGATCAGCGCGATCGTCTATCCCTTCGATAGCGAGATCCTCAGCCAAGGTGTGCAGCAGGAAGCGGGCGACCTGTTCTTTCTCGATCTCGACTTTTCGACGCACTATGTCGCCAATTCCATTGTGTTCCCGCTTCTGCTTGTCGTGTTTTACCGGCTGGCGGCCATGTCGCTCAAGAAGCCGCTCATCATGGCGCTCGCGCTGCATTATGTGTCTGTTGTCAGTGTGTGCGCAGTTGCGGCATACGCGGCTTATGAGGAATTCCACGAGCAGACGGCGCAGCTAACCCAATATGAAGATGCAACGGGCCACATCGTGACCGAAAGATATAGCCAACAGGGCGGCGGCGGCGATTTTGGTCCCTATGTGCAGATTGAGGAAGACGACCAGAACAGGCTGTATTATCTTGGTGACGAAGGCGAGCCGGTTTTTGTGACCCGGCGTAATACCATTGCGCTGCCGCTGCTGGCCATGGTTGGCTTTTTCTATTCCCCTATCGCCGCGTTTCTGCTCGTGCTTATTGGCCTTGCGGCCCTGCCGTTCCTCTACCGCTATGACTATGGCGCCATTTTACCGAATGCTGAGGCTGAGGCAGGGGCAAAGCCGGAAGACTGACATGGCACTATTCCTGTGCGGCGTGTTCGCTCAGCAGGTCGTCGGGGTCATCCATGTCGCGTTCGGCTTCCACCTTTTCCTCCACCGGGTCTGAGTGCGCCGGGTGGGTAACCACCGGGCTGGCTGGTGGTGGCGAGTGCGCGGCGGGCGCGGTGACTTCCTGTTTGGCTGGAGTCTGTGCAGGCGACGTTGCAGCTTGTGGCAGGGCACCGGTGCTGCCCTCCAGCTTCAGGCGGTAAATTGGCTCAGGCAGTTCCAGCCCGCCTGCTTCCATGGCATCCTTGGTGACGCGAATGGCTTCACCGCGCGCAGCGTAAAAGCTGGTGGCGCGCTGGTCGATCCAGCCGCCAAACCAGATGATAATGCTCGAATCGCCCACCTTCTCAACGCGCACGGACGGCGCCGGGTCCTTGAGCACAAAGGCAAGCGAGTGTAACGCCTCAAGCCCCAGATGCAGCGCCGTTTGAATATCGGCGTCGGCATTGATGCCAAGGGTAAAGTCAAAGCGGCGTTCGGGCGCGCGGGTATAGTTGACAATCACCCCCTTGAAGACGGTCGCATTGGGAATGCGTACATGGTTACCTTCCTGGGTCATGATGATGGTCGCACGCGAGGTCAGCCGCATGACGCGGCCTTCATGAGCGTCAATTTTCACAAGGTCGTTGGGCCGGAACGGTTGCCGGACTGAGAGCATCACGCTGGCGATATAATTCTCGATGGTGTCGCGTACAGCAAAACCGATCGCCAGCCCGGCGATGCCCGCCGCGCCCAATATGGTGCCCAGCAAAGCGGTGGCGCCAATGATGTCAAGCGCCACCACGAAGGCGGCGATAAAAAACAGGATGCGCACAAGCTGCCTGAGCAGGTTTTCAACAAATTCATTGGGCGCCAGCTTGTTGAAGGGCCACTCAAACCGGGTGACAAAATAGCCGAAAAAGACAATGACCGAAAACAGGATCACACCCACAATAATGAGCGGCACCATATTGACCGCCTGCGTCGCCCGGTCACCCAGCCGGTCAAGCGCGGGGCGCACGCGTTCACGCACCGAGGTATCCAGCACAAGCCCGTTCCTCACCGCGATCACGCCCTCAACCTTGCGGGCAAGGTCTTCCGCTTCGCCGATCAGTTCGGTTTCGAGCACACTGCCGGACAAGCTCACAACACCGGCATCCACTGTCACCGTGACGCTGCTGAAACGGTCATAATTGGCGTAGATGGCGTCAATGCGCGCCTCAATCACCGCGTCACTGCGGGCGCCGCTTGCCTGCTCGGGCGCGACCTCCTGCGCTGCGGTTTGCCGAGGCCCCGCGATCCCCGCCAATAGGGTGGCCACAATCATGAGTGTCAGGAAAAAATATCGCACGCGTGTGGCCCCCTTGTTCTTGCCGTGGCTGGCCATGATAGCCTTGTCGTGCAGAGCCTACAATACAGCTGAGGCGGGATTACGGCGGCAGCTTGCTCGCAACCTTGCTGCCGGGAATAGGTGGCCTTACCCCTGTCGGCATAATTTAACGCGAAAAAGCCTGCATTCCCCGGCGTCGCCCATTGACTTGCACGGCCTGTGGCGGCATCCTCTGCGCCAACAAGGCCGGGGCGTGAGCGCGTTCCGGCTGCTGCCATTTTTAGGGCCTGCAAGAGCCCGAGAAGGAGAGAAACGTGATCACGCCCCTGATGCCCGTATATTCCCGTATTCCCGTCGCGTTTGAGCGCGGTGAAGGCATGTATCTGTTTGATGAGAACGGCAAAAAATACCTCGATTTTTATTCGGGTATCGGCGTTATGTGCCTTGGGCACTCACACCCCACGCTGGTGAAAGCAGTGCAGGAACAGGCGGCAAAGCTGTGGCACACGGCCAACACCTATGAAATTCCGCTTGGTGCCAAGCTGGCGCAGCGCCTGACCGACGCAAGTTTTGCCGACACGGTGTTTTTCACCAACTCGGGCGCGGAAGCGATTGAATGCGCGATCAAGATGGTGCGCAAATATCATTATGACAAAGGCAACAAGGGCAAATACCGCTTGGTTACCATGGCAAACGCCTTTCATGGCCGTACGCTGGCGGGTATCGCAGCAGCGGGTCAGGAAAAGCTGACCAAGGGGTTTGAACCCCTGCCGGACGGTTTTGACGTGGTGCCCTTTGGCGACATCGAGGCCGTCAAGGCGGCCATCGGCCCCGAGACCGGCGGCATTATGGTCGAGCCGGTGCAGGGTGAAGGCGGTATCCGCCCGCTCAGCGCAGAACAGATGAAAGCGCTGCGCGACCTGTGTGATGAACACGGCCTTCTTCTGGTGCTGGACGAAATCCAGTGTGGCATGGGCCGTACCGGCAAGCTGTTTGCCTATGAATGGTCCGGCATCACGCCTGATATTGTAACAGCGGCCAAAGGCATTGGCGGTGGTTTCCCGCTGGGTGCCTGTCTCGCGACCGAAGACGCAGCAAGCGGCATGACTGTCGGCACCCACGGCAGCACCTATGGCGGCAACCCGCTGGCGATGGCGGTGGGTAATGCGGTGCTTGACGAAATGCTGGCACCTGGCTTTCTCGACCGTGTCCGCGACATGGGCGACAAGCTTCAGGCCCGTCTTGGCGCGTTGCAGCAAAAGCATGGCGAGTTGATCTCCGAAGTGCGCGGCATAGGCCTGATGGCGGGCCTGCGCCTGCCGGACGTGCCGACGCGAGCGGCGGTGATCGACCTGATCGAGCGCGGCATGTGCCCCGCTGTGGCCGGTGACATGGTGCTGCGTATGCTGCCGCCCCTGATTATTGAAGACGAACATCTTGATGAAGCCATCGAGAAACTTGACAGCGCGCTGACAGATTGGCGTGAAAAAGGTTTGCCTGCCTAAGCATGAGGCGACATCAGTCCGGTGGATGGTTCCCGGGCTCCGTTTTGAGAGGAAATGACATCATGACTACCAAGCCCAACCACTTTCTTGACCTCAAGGATATTCCCGCCGCTGACCTGCGGCTGATCATTGATACGGCGAGGGAGTGGAAAGAAGCACGACGTGGCTGGCCCAAGGGCAAGGTGGACGAAGGCGCGATCCTCGCGGGCTATAACCTCGCGATGATTTTTGAGAAATCGTCAACGCGCACCCGCATCAGCTTTGAAGTGGCGACCCGCCAGTTGGGCGCATCGCCGCTTATTTTGCAGGGCAATTCCATGCAGCTTGGGCGCGGGGAAACCACGTCTGACACCGCCAAGGTGATGAGCCGCTATGTGGACGCCATCATGATCCGCGCCAACACCCATGAGGCGGTGCTGGAACTGGCCGAAGAAGGCACGGTGCCGGTGATCAATGCGCTCACCAACCGGTCGCACCCCTGTCAGTTGATGGCCGATGTCATGACGATTGAGGAACACCGTGGCTCGATCAAGGGCAAAAAGGTGGCCTGGGTTGGCGACGGCAACAATGTTGCAACCTCGTTGATTGAGGCGGCGGTCAAGTTTGACTTCTCTCTCGTGCTGGGGTGCCCGGAAGCACTGGCCCCGTATGATGATGTGCTGTCGTGGGCCGAGGAAGAAGGCGGCAACGTGCATGTTGTTTTCAATCCGGAGGAAGCGGTATGGGACGCCGACGCCGTGATCACCGACACCTGGGTGTCCATGGGCGATGACCGCACCGGCTCCCGCGTGCGGGCGCTTGAGCCGTTTCAGGTCAACCGCGAGCTGATGAGCAAGGCGGCGGATGATGCGCTCTTTTTGCATTGCCTGCCCGCACACCGGGGGGAAGAGGTCACCAACAATGTGCTGGATGGCCCGCAGTCGGTGGTGTGGGACGAGGCGGAAAACCGCCTGCACGTGCAAAAAGCCATCCTTGCATGGTGTCTCGGGAAGTTATAAAAGCCGGGCAACAGTGTGATACCGGGCTTGTGCCAAAGTATGTAACATAGTGCGCAGCAGAGTGTGCAGGCCCGGCAACAAGAAGTCAGGTTCCATGGTTGATATTCCGTCTCAAGACAACATTCAGCGCCCTATCGTGGTGCCAGACCCCGATGGCAGTCGTGACAACGAAGTGCGGCCTTTTGCCATTGAAGGTATGGATGTGCGCGGCCGTGCCGTGCGGCTTGGCACCGTGGCGGATCAGATCCTCTCGGCGCACAATTACCCGGACCCGGTGGCACGCATTCTGGGCGAGCTGCTGACCCTGGCGGCGCTTCTGGGTTCGATCATGAAGTTTGACGGCATCGTCACGCTGCAGACCAAATCACAAGGCCCTGTACCGATGATGGTGGCTGACTTCGAAGCCAAAGGCGACGGGGTTGGCCGTCTGCGCGGGTATGCCCAGCTGGACGAAGACAAGCTGAAAACCTACGGTAAAAACCCAAGCTTTGAAGGCTTGGTCGGCAGCAAAAACGGCCACCTTGTCCTGACCATTGACCAGGGCGCGGATATGGACCGCTATCAGGGTATTGTTGACCTTCAGGGTGCAAGCCTGTCTGACGTGGCGCGCAACTATTTCATGAACAGCGAACAGACGCCAACCGAACTGCGCCTCAGTTGTGAGCGTGACGCGGTGACCGGGAACTGGCGCGCGGGCGGTATCATGGTGCAGCATCTGGCACGCGGCGAGGTGGGGCAGGAGCGTATCCTTGACCGCGAAACCAAGGAACAGTGGAACCGGGCATCTGTGCTGATGCACAGCGTCAAGGAAGCCGAGCTGCTTGACCCCGCGCTTGACCTCGATCAGTTGCTTTTCCGGCTGTATAATGAAGACGGTGTGCGTGTGTTCGACAGCGCCCGGCTGATCAAGGGCTGTCGCTGTGAACGGGAACGGCTGCTGGCTGTGCTGGGCCAGTTCAGCAAGGATGACATTGCGGATATGGTGCATGAGGGCGTGATTGGCGTGAACTGCCAGTTCTGTAACAAGACGTTTGAATTCAGCCCGGAAGACGCGCTGGCGCAGGCCGCGCAACAATAATTCCACCTTTGGCGCGCCTGTCCATTTTTTTGCCCTCATTCCCGGCGACAGCATAGGTATATGCAGACCGGGAGCATGCCATGCGCACATTTATCATTACACTGGTTCTAACTCTGGCTTCATGGAGCGCTCCGGCCTTTGCAGCGCCGCCCGAGGTTAGCATCCATAAGGTGCAAGACGGCGTCTGGCGCCATATATCCTTCCACACGTTTGACAATGGTGCGCGCCTGTCATCCAACGGCCTGATTGTTGAGGACGCCGGACGGCTTTACCTCATCGACAGCGCATGGGGCGACGACAGCACCGAAACCCTGCTGGACCTGATTGACGCAGAAATCGGCCTGCCGGTTGTCGCCGCCGTTGCCACCCATTCCCATGCCGACCGCGCGGCGGGTGCCGCCCTTATGGCAACGCGCGGCATTGCCTTTTACGCGCTGGAGGAAACCCGGCGTCTGGCGCCCCGGTGGGGCCTTGTTGCCCCCGCCCAGGCGTTGCCGCTTGAAGCCAGCGCGGGCGCCAGCACCCGCCTTGGCCCGCTGGAGATATTTTACCCCGGCACCGGCCACACCAAGGATAATCTGATGGTTTGGCTGCCCAAGCACAAGCTGCTGTTCGGCGGCTGTGCCGTGCGCGAAGCCGCGAGCCATGACCTTGGATATCACAAGGAAGGCGACCCGGCTGCGTGGCGTAACGCCATGGCGCTGACCCGCGCGCGTTACGCTGCGGCGGAGACTGTTATCCCCGGACACGGCGCATCAGGCGGGCCTGAGCTTCTGGCCCACACCAGCGCGCTTTTGGATGCCCACCTGGCGAAGGTCCGTTAGGGCACTGCTAAGGCACAGCCATCATGGGTTAAGGCAAAAAAGAAGGGCGCCATCGCTGGCGCCCTAATATTTACTCAGAACATTATACTGGGAAGGTTGGGAAACGCTGCCGGCTTAGAACTTGAAGCCGACGTTAACCCTGATAGCCCGAGGCTGCGCCGCAGAACGAACAGCGAGGAAGTCTTCATTCGGACCATCAAAGCTGTTGGTGATATACTCATACACCCGGTAAGCCTTCTGTGTGTTGAGCACGTTGAAGATATCCAGACCGGCATAAACCTCAAACCCGTTCACGTCGGTGGTATAGTCAAGGCTCAGGTCAAGACGAACCTGCCACGGTGTGCGGCCATACTGGCCCCGTTCGATATATTCAAACACGCGGTCCTGGCTTGTCCAGTTGCCGTCACCCGGGTCAAGGCAGTTATCAACACAGAGATAGTTACCAGCCTTGCGGGTCTGGCTGTTGAACGGGTTGCCATAGCCGCGGGCGTTGATCGGCGCGCCCGAGATCATGGAGAAATTGGCCCCCATCGTCAGATCCGGCGTGATGGCGTAGGCACCGTAAGCCTTGAACTGGTGACGGTGATCGTTCGCCATCATGCCGTAGTTCGAGTTGATGAACATCACGTCATCGCCTGATTCGGTCCAGCCCGGAATGTCGTTGCCGGTGTCGGAGTTGACGCCGCCTTCATAGTTACCCGTGCTTTTCGACAAGGTGTACGACAGGCGTGCCATCCAGGTGTCATCCCAGTGCCGGTTGGCGACAAATTCAAGCGCGCGGTATTTACGTACCGGCCGGTCAGAACCGATCGGGTCCGGGTTGCCGTCGCCGTCAAGGTCGTAGCCAAAGGCCTGCGCTTCCCCGAGGTCGACAGTGACCGTCTGGATGCCGCCGGTGTCACAGTCGTGATCGATGGTCAGTTCACGGCCCACATTACCGAAGACCCATTTGTTGATGTTACCGCATCCGGCGACATCCACGTCGATCTTCATGTCTTCGATCGCGTCGTGGAATTTACGGTAGATACCGCGCACGCCAAAGTCCCAGTCGTCATTGACCTGCATCTCGAAGCCAAGGATGAATTCGTCCTGGTAGGAAGCTTCAAGGTCTTGGTCGACAACAAAGTTTTTGTCGTCCCGGCCTTCGCCGCTGCCAAACTGCACCACCTGGCCGATTTGTGCGCCAAGTTGTGGTGTGACGTTGGTCAGGCCAGCCGATGTTTCATTTTCCAGCAGGCCTTCAAGGGCATAATAGGTGCGGGTGTCGATGGTGCCGCCGCCTTCACGCGCGGCAAGGCCGTTGGCGATCGGGAAATAATAGCGGCCCGCATTGGCATAAAGCTTCATGCGGCCTTCGCCGTTCACGTCCCATGCCAGACCAAAACGCGGCGAGAACATGTTATCGACCTTGATGAAGGAATTGCCTTCGGCGTCCTTGCTGTCGAAACGGTCCCAGCGCACACCCAGCGTCGCCGTGAGGTCATCGGTCACCGACCAGACATCCTCAAGGTAAGCGGCCGAGGTATTGGCGTCGAAGGTGCCACCCCGAATTTCGCGGCGCTCCAGAACGTAAGCAAATACACCGTCCGGCACAGAGACGTCGTTCACGCTGTCACCCGGCTGGGTGTCATAGAGGGTGAAGTTGGCCTGCTCGGGGCCAACGGACGCACGCTGCATGAAGGTCGAGCGTTTCTCGTGGTCGAAACCAAACCGCAGCAGGTGGCGGTCAAGCTGCCATTCCATATCAAGCCGCATGGCATCGCGCGAGTTGATGCGGTTGTCGTTACGGTACTGCGTGGTACAGCCGATGTTGGTGTCCACCCCGGCGCGGTCATCATACACGCGGTTACATTCGGTCGAGATATTGGTGTAGTCGTCCGAATTGCGTTCGTTCTGGCCGTATAGGGCTTTTACCGTGAAGTTATCGGTGATCTGGCCGGTGTAGGTCAGCGCCCAGTTGGTGCCGCCGCGTTCGCTGGTGGCGGTTTCGGCATAGTCGCCGTTCTGGTAGCGGTCGGTCACTTCCTTGGATTTATCCGAGAAGATGAAACCTTCGATCGAGTGGTTGTCGGTGATGAACCAGTCAACCTTGCCGCCCCAGAAGCCGGTGTTGTCCTTGTAATCAGAGAAGGACGTGCCGGTGGTGTCGTATGATTCGCCATTGTTCAGGCGCGGCTGGAACAGGGCATAGAAGAAAACCTTGTCCTTGATGATCGGGCCGCTCAGGTGAACGTTGGCCTTGAAGTTGTTCTGGACGTCATCGCTGCGGTAGATGGTTTTGTCATTGTCGCGGTTATAGAAATCATTCGCCTTGCCGCGCAGGGCGTCCGGTTCCCAGAACAGCTCACCGCCACCGTGAAATTCGTTGGTGCCTGATTTCAGCACCGCGTTGACAACACCACCCGTGGTGCGGCCGAATTCAACCGAATAGCCGCCGGTCTTGACCTGAAATTCCTTGAACATGGCAAACGGCACGTCGGAGAAGCCGACACCCGTTTCCACATCACTGACGTTAAGGCCGTTCACAAAGATGGAGTTTTCGCCCACCGATGCACCGCCAAAGGAAATGCCGCCGAAGGCCGGGCCCTGAACCACGCCGGGCGCCAGAAGCGCCACTGCGTCGGCGGAGCGTACGATCGGCAGGTCCTCAAGGGCGCCAGCCGAGATATTGAAAGCCGATTCCGTCGTGGTCATATTGATGCCCGAGACCGCGCCGGCGGAGACGATGATCTCCTCCATCGCCATGTCACCCAGGCTCATCGCCACATTGAGGTCTGTGGTGCCGCCGATGGAGACACGCACGTCCTCAAGCACCGCGCGCTCATAGCCGTCACGCGCGATCGTTACCCTGTAGGTGCCGACCGGCAGGCGCGCGAGGCGGAACTTGCCTGAATTATCAGCCGTGACAACCCGGCGAAAGCCGTTTTCCTCGTTCAGAACTGTGATGGTGGCACCGGCCAGCGCCGTGTTTGCCTCACTTGAGACCACACCGCTGATGGAGCCATCGCTGTTGGCGGCCATTGCACCACCTGCGGACACGGCAGCTGCGCTGACCCCCATGCCCAGTATCAATGCATATTTTCGCAAATTCCGTGCGTTCATTTCCTCACCCATTGATTTTTTGTTGCTGCGGCGGGGCTCTCTGCCCGACCACAGGAATATGAAGGAATAATTTATGCGTGCAATTATTCCTTCTGTAAAGAATTTTTCTCTGGCTCATCATGAAACTGCAAAAAAAGAGACTTTTCTGCTACGTTTGTATCTGTTAGAACCAAGGGGTGGTTTTGGAATAAATAATTCCGCACGTACTTTCAGGCCCCTGAAGCCGCGCTAGACGTCGCGCACAGGGGGCGGAGTGTGGCACTAATGAGAGAATAAAGAATACCAGCGCCACAGTTGGCGTATCTCAGGTGACTTGGGGAAGGGGTTGGGCTTGATTACACAAGGGTTTTCATATCTGGCAGTTTTGCTGTTTGTCGGCGGCGCAATCCGCATGCTTGAGACAAACAGCAAAAGCCGCCTGTTTGACTATCTGCCCGGTGTGGTGCTGCTGTATTTCATCGTCATGCTGATGTCGACCTTCGGGGTCTGGCAACAAAGCGACAGCGTTAACGCGACCTATGGCGCGGTGAAGGGCAACCTGCTGCCCGCAATGATTTTCCTCATGCTGCTCAAGGGTGACCTGCGTAAGATCATCGGCCTTGGCCCCCGCATGTTGCTGGCGTTTGCGGTGTCTGCCGTCAGCATCGGAATCGGTTTTGTTGTTACCTATGCCGCTTTCAAGGCCTGGTTGCCTGCGGATGCGTGGAAGGCTTTTGCCGCCCTGTCGGGTAGCTGGATGGGCGGCACAGGTAACATGGCGGCCATTCAGGGCGCGCTTGATGTGCCCGATACCGCCATGGGCTATACGCTGCTGATGGATTCGGTGGATTACGCGCTGTGGGTGATCATGCTTCTGGCGCTGGTACCCTATGCCGCCGCCTTCAACCGCTGGACCAAAAGCGACACCAGCACCATCGACCGCATCGGCGCGAAGCTTGAGGCGGAGGACGGCGGCACGGCAAAGCCGATCGACTTTACCGCCCTTGTCTTCCTTATTGGCGCTGCCCTTGCTGCCAGTGCGCTGGCGCAGACGGCTGCGTCCCTGATGCCTGCCACCAGCTTTTTCACCGCCACCACATGGGCGGTGCTGATCGCCACCGTCTTTGGCGTGATCGCCGCCATGACACCCATGGGCCGCATGGCGGGCTCAAACGAGGTGGCGAATGTCATGCTGTATGCCATCATTGGCCTGATTGCATCGCGCGCGGATTTTGCCGGGCTGGCGGAAGCACCGCTTTATGTGGCGGCCGGGCTTATGGTGCTGTCCGTGCACGGGCTGGCCATGGTCGGTGCCGCCAAGCTGTTCCGGCTTGACCTGTTTTCCTGCGGTATCGCCTCGCTTGCCAATATTGGCGGGGTGGCGTCCGCGCCCATATTGGCTGCGGCCTACTCACAAGTCCTGATCCCTATCGGTGTACTGATGGCCATGCTGGGCTATATCATTGGCACTGGCGGTGGTTTGCTTGTCGGCAAAATTCTGTCGCTTCTCTAAGAGGTTCATGATGTCACGTTCTAAGTTTAGCTTTGCCCTCGCCGCCCTTCTGCTGCTGCCGTCCTGCACTTCGGATGAAGGGCAGAAACACGATACCGCTGAGGCGCAGGACAGCATCATCGCGGGCCTCGCAGATCCCTTTGTTTCGGACGTGATCGGGGTGGGCGAAAAACACCTGTCGCAGGATTTCTGGGTGCAGGCTGCGGTGGGGGACACCGCCGCCAGTGGTGCGTTGCTGAGCGGCAGCGAAATATCGGCCATGAACGCCGAAAGCATAGACACAGACCCAACCATGTTTGACCTTGGCAGCTTCCCCGACATGCTTTCAGGTGATGAGGTGCGCGCGCGGCTTCGCTCCATCAGCAATGTGCCCTCATACCCGCGCATTTATATGAACGGCAACACGGTATCGGAGGCTGATTTTGCCGCCTATGAAGCGTCGCTCAATATGGACGGCATCGCGGATGAGGTTCCGCTCAGGTTTGCGCTCGCGGTGCGGCGTACGCCCATGCGCACCTACCCGACCATGGATCGCCTGTTCAGCGAGGGGGCCGATAATTTTGATATCGACCGTTTTCAGGAATCGACCCTTTTCCCGGCCGACGTGGTCGCCGTGCTGCATGAAAGTGCGGACGGTGCGTGGTATCTGGTTCAAAGCTATAATTATATCGCCTGGGTGCAGAAAAGAGACCTCGCCACCGGCCCGCGTGAGGCTATTTTTGACTATAAAGCCGCCGACCGTTTCCTTGTGGTGACGGGCGCCAAGGTGCATACGGTTTATAACCCCGAGCTGAAAGCGGTCTCCGAAGTACAGCTTGATATGGGTGTGCACCTGCCGCTGGACCGGCCCGCGGCGCTCGCGCACAATCTGTACGGCCAGAACCCCTATCTGAGCCATATGGTGGTGTTGCCCACCCGTCTTGATGACGGCAGCCTTGAATTTCGCCACGCGCTTATCCAGCGCAATCAGGATGTGCACATCGGTTACCTGCCGTTTACGGAAGAAAACATCATCCGTCAGGCGTTCAAGTTTCTGGGTGAACGTTACGGCTGGGGCCACAGCTATAATGGCCGCGACTGCACCGGTTTTGTCTCGGAGGTGTACCGCTCCATGGGTATCCTGCTGCCGCGCAATTCGGGCGATCAGGGCAAAAGCGTGATTGGGTCCAACATCCGCTTTGAGAAAGACACGACCCGTGCGGCCAAGGAAGACGCGCTGCGCGGTGCCAAGGTGGGGGATCTTGTCTATTTCCCCGGCCACGTGATGATGGTGCTCGGCCACGATGGCGGCGTGCCCTATATCATTCACGACGTGACAGGGCTCAATTATCTGGGTGATAATGGCGCAATCTACCGGGGTACACTCAATGGCGTGTCGATCACGCCGCTCTTTACGCTCCAGTCTTCGACGGAGCGCACCTATGTTGATGCAGTTTATGCAGTAAAATCGATCAGATGATCTGAGGGATAGGGTTTTTTCATGAAAATTACAGGCTATAAACTTGGTATGTTGCGGGTGCCGCTTGTCACCCCTTTCAAAACCGCGCTCAGAACGGTCGAAAACATCGAAGATGTCGTGCTGATCATTGAGACCGACACCGGCCACAAGGGGTACGGCGAAGCGCCAGCGACGGCGGTAATCACCGGTGACACGCATGGCTCTATCCTTGAGGCTATCCGCAGCTATATCATGCCGCGCCTCATTGGCATGGATGTCACCGATCTCAATGATATTACCCAGATTATCCAGGGTGCGCTGGTGAACAACTTCTCCGCCAAGGCGGCGGTAGAGATCGCCATCTATGACCTGTTCGCGCAATATTATAATGCACCGCTCTATAAAATTCTCGGCGGTGGCCAGCCACGCCTGTCAACCGACCTGACCATCAGCGTGGATTATATCGACAAGATGGTCGCCGACAGCATCCGCGCCTGCGACATGGGCTATGAGACGCTCAAGATCAAGGTGGGCAAGGACATCGGGGTTGACCTCAAACGGGTGAAAGCCATTTACGCGGCGGTCAAGGACCGCGCTCTGCTGCGTCTTGACGCCAATCAGGGCTGGTCGCCGCGCCAGACGGTGGCAGCGCTTCGCGAGCTTGAGGCCGCCGGTGTCGAGTTTGAGCTGATCGAGCAGCCGGTCAAAGGCGAAGACCTCAAGGGCATGAAATATATCACCGAGCGTGTCCGCACGCCCGTGATGGCGGACGAAAGCACTTTCGGCCCCCGTGAGGTGATCGAACTTATCCAGATGCAGGCGGCGGACATCATCAACATCAAGCTGATGAAAACCGGCGGCATTTCAAACGCCATCAAAATCGCTGACATCGCCTCCATCTACGGTGTGGAGTGCATGATCGGCTGCATGCTGGAAAGCAGCATCAGCGTCACCGCTGCCGCGCACCTCGCGGTCGCAAAACCGAACGTGATCACCAAGGCCGATCTTGATGGTCCGTCGCTGTGCCAGTTCAACCCGGTCGAGGGGGGCGCCAATTTTGACGGGTCGGAAATCACGCTGTCGGACGCGCCGGGCCTTGGCATTAAGAACATCGATCACCTGACCATGCTGGATGACTGATTCCGCTCAAGGCTCAGGACGCGCATTTCAGGAATAATGGCACGAATAGCCATTATTCCTTGCGCACATCCTGCACCGATCTTGCACAGATTTTAACAAAAAGCCGGGTTTTGTTGCACAGACCCTGCACACATCTGTGCAGGGTGACGCGGGAATAATTCCGCTTTTGCACCCCTATTTTATTCCGTCACGAATAAAATTGAGGTCCTGAATATCGAAGCTGAAGTCAAAGTCGGCGGACATATGCGCCAGTTTCATCCCGGTGACCTTGCCGTCAAAATCAAGCTCGAAACGCACATAGGCGTCCTCGCCGATCATTGGGTCATCCCAGCGGATAATGAAGGTATTCTGTTCAAAGGGCTCAAGCTTCCCCGTGAGCTTGACCGCCCGCGCTGAGCTGAACCGAAGGGCACCGCCGTCCAACGCCACCGTTGCAGCACCGAGCCAGGCGTCGCGGTAGGTGCCTGCATAGGCGTCAAGCGGCAGGAACACGTCGCCCGTGCCCTCGCGCGGGGTGCCTTCAGCGGCGGCCTTTGCCGCAAGCCGTGCGGCCAGCCAGTCGTCATAAACCTTGACCCAGTCACGGCTGACGGCCTCTGGCCCGGTGAGAAACCCATGCAAAACCGCCTGCATCACCGATGTGCGCGCGCCGTAGTGCGAACCATTGCTGAGGATGACCACGCCCAGATCCAACTCCGGCACAAGGCTGACATAGGCCTGCATGCCCGACAGCGTACCAGTGTGTGAGATAACCTCATAGCCCAGCACATCGGCCTTGCGCCACGCCAGCGCATAGGTACGGAAATGGGTGTTGTTCCAGTCGCGGTCGAGGCTGCCGACGCCCAGAATGGTCTCTGATTTCCACATCTCATCGCGGCGCGCTTCCGAGAAAACCCTGACACCACTTGGGCTTATACCACCTGCAAGCTGGGTCAGCATCCATGTGTTCATGCCGCGCGCGTTACAGACCATGCCGCCCGCCGCGGCTGAAACCGTGGCCTTGCCGGTGATGGCGTTGCGCGGGATGGTGACCAGTTTGTCGTCATGCCAGCCGTGCGGCGTGGCGACATCACCGAGACCTTCCACCGGGATGTCACCGGCATAACAGCCCATGCCCAGCGCATCCAGAATGCGGGACTGGACAAAGTTTTCCCATGACATGCCACTGGCGGCGGCCACCACTTCACCAGCCACGATATAGAGCAGGTTGTCGTAGGCATATTCGCTGCGGAAGCTTGATACCGGTTTGAAATGCCTAAGGTTTTTGATGATCTCCTCGCGGCTGAAGCCCGAAGGTTCTGGCCACAGCATCAGGTCACCGGCCCCCGCGCCCAGCCCGCTCCGGTGGGTCAGCAGGTCACGGATGGTAAACTCGCGCGTGACCCAGGCATCCATCATGCGGAAGTCGGGCAGATAGTCGATCACCTTGTCGTCCCAGCTCAGTGTGCCCTCATCAACCAGAATGGCCAGCGCGGCGGCGGTGAAGGCCTTGCTGGTCGAGGCAATGCGAAACAGCGTGTCTGGTGTAACCGCCTCGCGGCTGTGCATGTCGCGGATGCCGTAGCCCTGCAGATGAATGACCTTGCCGTCCTTGACAATACCCACTGCCATGCCGGGGGTGTTGAAGGTTTCCAGCGCTTTTGTCACGATACTGTTGATCTCGCCGTCCGGCAGCGGGTCCGCCTTAGCCGCAAGCGGTGTCAGCAGCAGCGCAGCGGTGAGGGCGAGGGTCTTGAACGGGACGCATAACATGGCAGGTTCCTTAAGGGGTTAGATCAAAAACAGCCCGGTGACGAGGTAAAGCACAATTGTGGCGGCGCCCGCTGTCAGCGCATAGGGCAGTTGTGTGCGCACATGGTCCAGAAGCTCACAGCCCGCCGCGAGCGAGGAGACCAGCGTGGTGTCGGAGATGGGTGAGCAGTGGTCGCCAAACACGCCGCCACCCAGAATGGCAGCCAGCAGGAAGGCGGGCGGCAGGTCGAACACACCGACAAGCGGCATCGCCAGCGGGATGAGAATGGCGAAGGTGCCCCAGCTTGTACCGGTGAAAAAGGAAATCATGCCACCCGCAATGAAAAGCAATGGTGCCAAAAGCAGCGGGTGCAGGTTCCCGCCGATGATTCCGGCAATAAACTGCCCGGTGCCAAGGCCCTTGAGGCTGCCGCCCAATGCGATGGAGAGCAGCAGCAACAGCGTGATGGGCAACAGCTCATTCATGCCCTTGATGCCAATGTCGACAATATGCTTGTGGCTGAAATTACCGTCTGTGATCAACAGGATATACCCTGTGAGGCAGGCAAGCGCCGTGGCATAGAGAATGGAACGCGAACCGCTGCCCGCCGCCATGTCGCCGTCGCCGGTCCACAGCATGAAACCGACCATGCCAAAAATCATCACAAAGAGCGGCAGGATCATGAAGCGGGCGCGGGTGGGCTCGAATTGCTCTTCGGTGACTTCGCTTTCTTCAAGCTCTGAGGCATCGCGGTTTTCTGCCGTGGCGAGCGGGCCGAAGAAACGCCCGGTGGCGGCGGAATAGAAGACGATGACAAGGGTGACGATGGCGTAGAAGTTGAAGATGACCGAGCCCCAGAGCACCTCCGCCGCGCTGACCTCAAACTCATAGGCGTTCAACAGCGCCAGCACAAAAGCACCCCAGCCGTTCAGCAGCACAAGGATGCACACAGGCGCGGACGTGCTGTCGATAAAATAGGCCAGTTTGGCGCGGCTCAGGCCGTAGCGGTCAAACAGTCCGCGTGAGACAAGACCGGACGTGAGCACGCTGAGGTTCGACTCGACGAAGACGATCACGCCGATGAGGGCCGAGGTGAGGCTAGCCTGACGGCCCGAGCGTACCCAGCCGCGGCCAACAATGATCTCCACCACGGCCGCCACGCCGCCGGAGCGGTACATGAAAGCCAGCAGGGCGCCGATCATCAGGGCAAAGGTCAGCAGGCGGGCGTTATCAATGTCGGTCAGGGTGGCGACGATGCGGTCCACCATGGCGAGGCCGGCAATGGGCAGGTCGGTGACAATATTGGCTTGTTGCAAGGCTTCGGATGCAAAAATGGCGAGGATCAGCGCCAACAGGACTTCCTTGCGCCACAGCACGACGCTGATTGCGATGACCGGTGGCAGCAGTGATAGCCAGCCCATGTATTCCTCCCCAAAAAACAGCTGCCCCGCAGCAAAATCGCGGGGACAGGGGCGAGATTGCCCAAGATTTCTGTTGTCTTCAAGCTAATTATTCCATTAGGAATAATATATTCAATAATATATGCGGTACTATTCCCGCGCTGTTTCCCTGCATTTTCAAGGATTTCCGCTATGAATCCCAACTATAAACACGGTGCACTGATGATGGAAGGCGTGAAACTTTCCACTGTCGCAAGCGTGATCGGCACCCCGGTATATTGTTATTCGCGCGGCGCGATTGAGGCGGCATACATGCGCTATCGTCAGGCTTTTTCAGCCTTGCCGGACACCTTGGTCTGTTATGCGGTAAAGGCCAACACCAATCAGGCGGTGATCGGCGCGTTGGCGTCGCTTGGCGCGGGGGCGGATGTGGTGTCGGAAGGGGAGCTCAGACGGGCGCTTGCGGCCGGTGTGCCTGCGGGAAAGATTGTCTATTCCGGCGTGGCCAAAAAGCGGAACGAGATGGCCTATGCCCTGAAGGCGGGGATTTACCAGTTTAATGTGGAATCAGAGCCCGAGCTTGAGGCGCTGAGCGATGTGGCGGCGGGCCTTGGCTTGACGGCCAGCATTGCGCTGCGCGTCAACCCGGACGTGGACGCGAAGACCCACGCCAAGATCGCCACTGGCAAGGCGGAAAACAAATTTGGCATTCCGTGGCAGCGGGTGCGGGACGTGTACCGGTTGGCCGGCGCATTGCCTGGCATAAGGATACAGGGCATCGCCATGCATATTGGCTCCCAGCTTTTGTCGCTTGAGCCCTACGCGGCGGCGTATGACCGGCTCGCGCATATGGTGGTGGCCTTGCAGGCCGATGGTATCCGCCTTGCCAGTATCGACATCGGCGGCGGGCTGGGCATTGCCTACGAAGATGACCAGCCCGCGCCGCCCGCACCGGCTGAGCTTGCGACCCTGGCAAAACAGCATCTGGGCCACCTTGGTAGCCGTCTGATCATTGAACCAGGCCGGTCGCTTCTCGGGCCCGCTGGGGTGTTGCTTGCGGAAGTGATTTATGTGAAGTCGGGCGAAAGCCGGGATTTCATGATTGTGGACGCAGCGATGAATGATCTCATCCGACCGGCCATGTATGACGCCTATCATGGCGTGATGCCGCTTGTGGCACGCGATGGGCCGTGCAAGGTGTATGACATTGTGGGGCCGGTGTGCGAAAGCGGCGATACCTTCGCGACAGCGCGCCCCATGCCGGAGGTAACATCCGGTGACCTCGTGGCCTTCAAGGACGCTGGCGCATACGGCGCCGTGATGGCGGGCACCTACAACAGCCGCCTGCTGGTGCCTGAGGTGATGATAGACGGGGACCAATTCGGTGTGATCCGTCCGCGCGGCAGCTATGAGGCGCTTATCGGTCTTGATACAGCGTGGCAAGCGGTGGCGGTGACGGATGAGCCAGAGGCGGCACCGGAGGCCTAGAGGTTTTCGACCGCCTGCTGGCTGAGGATCAAAAGCTCCCGCCCGTGGGTATCGCGGCTGGAGAGCACCATATATAGCGCGTCGATGAGGTGCTGCAGCGCGACCCGCGCCACAATGTGCGGGGCGCTGGCGCTATAGTGGCTGGCGGCGCGTTCATCCAGCGAGAACAGGCTGTGATCAGCGAGCAGGCTGAGCGGGTTAACGTCATATTTGGTCAGCGAGACAATGGTCAGCCCGGCTTCCTTCGCGGCTTCCGCCAGCTCGATCACATGGCCATTCTGGCCCGAGACCGACAGCGCAAAGAGCACATCACCCCGCCGCATGGAAGCAAGGTTGGCGCGCTGTACAAACGGGTCGCTTTCCGCCACGACCGATTTGCCCATGATCATGAGCTTGAGGGCAAAGTCTTTCACCACCAGTGAATAACCGCCAGCCGCGACAAACTGGATGCGGTTGGCTTTCTCGATCGTGCGTACGACCTCAAGCAAGGCCTGTTCGCTGTTCAACTCCGAGATGGCTTTGACAACATCGGCTTTTGTTTGTGCCAGCTCCTCAAATACCGTGCCGGTGCTGTCGTGGCTGGGTGGTGGAGGGATCTGGCCAAGGTCGGCTTGTGCGCTACCGCGTGCCAGTTCCTCACTGACCGCAAGCTTGAGCGCGGGATAGCCGCGGTAGCCCAGCTTCTGGCTGAACTTCACCACGCTGGACTGGCTTACGCCCACAGCCTCGGCCAGTTGCTGGGAGGAATAATCCCGCAACAGGGAGGCGTTATTCATGATGAATTCGGCAAGTTTCCGTTCGTTCGCAGACATGCCGTTAACAGCCCGCCGAATATTTGCCAAACAATCGTTCATCAAGTCCCCTTACCCGGTTTGCCGTCACACTGCCATGGGTGGCTATCGCCTGCCCGATTGCCTGTGTCAAACTCCCTCTCCTTCAATTCGTTTAGGCCGAAAGCGACCTCAACTCAAGTATTACGGTTAAAGACCATGGCACCCTTGCGCCGAAGCTCAGTTTTCCGTGTCCGGACCAAACCAGCGCAACCACCACCTTAAAACTTCTTCTTCCGCGCGGTAGAGAGGACTGGTGCCGCCACCCGCCGACGGATCGTTCGCCGTGCCGGTCATCAGCGCCACGAGCGCGGTGTTTGTGTAGAAGTCGATCCAGAACTGGCCCATCAGCCCGTACGCGTCGCCCAGGTGACCGGCGAGGTAGCGTGTCTCACCCGAGAGGCCCCATTCCTTGAGGTCGACGATATGGACGGAAAGGCCGTACGCTGTCATCAGTCGCTTGGACGGGCCGTCCGGGTTCACGTCTTCGCCCGTTGTATTGCCGTTTTCCGTCCCGGCATCATAAAGCCAGACAGGCTGGACCATTTCGCTGATGGTTTGCGGATCAAGAAGATGTTTTCCGTCCTTGGTCACGCCGCCGTTCATCAGGAAGGTCGCAACCTCGGCGAGGTCGCGGGCCGAGGCGCGCAGGCCACCTTGCGGCGAAAACAGCGTCGGGTTCTGCCCCGGTATATACCCGTCAAGAAGGGTGTCCGGCGCGTCACTGCGCCCGATCGGCTCCATACCGTAAAAGCAGGAGAAGCGGCTGCTGTCGAGCTGCGGCACCCAGTCACCTTCGGGCTGCCAAGTGCCGTCATCACTGCGTTTGCGGAAAAGTGTGGCCATGGTGTCCGGGTTTTGGGCCGTGACGTCGCAGACGTTATAGCTGGCGTTCAGGCCAAGGGGCGCCAGCACGTTTTCATGCATGTAAATGTCAAAGCGTTGGCCGCTGACGCGCTCAATCACCCCGGCAATGATGCCAAAATTAAGGTTCGCGTAGGTGAAATAGTCGCCCGGTGCCTTGCCTTTACCGCCCGCGAAATGGGCGCCGCCGTCATAATGTTTGCCACCGGGCTGGAAAAAGGCTTGAAAGTCTTCACCTTCTTTCAACCAGTAATAGCTGCCGTCGCGAATGCTGGAGGTATGGGAGAGAAGCATGCGCAGGGTGATTTTGTCATCGGGGAAATTCGGGTTCCTGAGCGGAAAACCAAGATAGTCCGATACATCGGAATCCAGTTCCGCCGCGCCGGTCTCAACCAGCCGCAGCAGGCCGATGGTCGCCACCAGTTTGGAGATGGACGCGACCCGTACCTTGTGCTCAGGGGTTAGCGCAACAGCCTTGCCGCCGTCGGTGCGAGCGAGGCCGCCAGCATAGTCAAACACCGTCTTGCCGTCCTTGAGGACAACCACTTGCAGTCCGCTGACCTCTGGCGCGCCAGACAGCTCACCGCTGATAATGCCGTCAAGCTCAAGTCGGGCGGCGTGGGGCAGGCTGTTATCCGGGAATGCGGCAGGCGAAAGCACACGACCGGCACGCGCGGAGCGCACGGTGTTGTTTTCAAACGCGACCGTGCCGCCAACGATCACCATATCAAAGCCGGTCGCTTTTTGGTGGGGGTCTACATAGCTGGTGGTCTCTCGCACGCCCGCCGGATCAAAGAGGATAAGGTCTGCCACCATGCCGGGTTTGATAATGCCGCGGTCGCGGATGTGCATGATCTCGGCGGGCAGGCCGGTCGCCTTATGGACCGCAGCTTCAAGGCTCATGCTTTTTTGCTGCATGACATAATATTCTATCAGGCGGGCATAGGTGCCGTACCCCCGCGGGTGCCGCATGGTGGGGCTGCCGTCGGTGGAAAGGGCAACACTGGCGTCGCTCACCAGCCGGTCAACGACACGCCGGTCCATGACGAAGTGTGCGGCTGAACCACCCTTGGGGCCTAGGTCTGCGATGAAGTGTGCCGCCGTTTTGCCAGCGGCCTTTGCCGCGCTTGCCAGCGTCTGCCCGGCATAAGGGCCAGCACCGAACAACAGGGCTTGCGGCCCGCCACGCTTTTCAATGCGTGCGGCCAGATAAGCCACAAGTTCCGCGTCCCGCGTTTGCCTGATATGTGCATAATCCGTTGGCGGTAGCGCCCATTCGGGAAACAGGATGCCGATGCCGGTGTAACTGGCGGCATAAGGATAGGCATCGGCGCTTAGCCTTGTGCCGGTCTCGCGTTTGCCTGCCATGAAGGCGAGCAAATCATCCGCCCGGCTTTCGCCCCGGCCATAGACCACCTTGAGGTGGGAGATATGCACCCGGCCCGTGGGGGCCATGGCGACAAGCTCGTCGATGGCATCTTCGACATCGCCGTCATCCTCGCTGCGCATATGGCTCATGATGATGGCGCCTGTGTCGGTAATGACGTCACCAAGGGCCTTGAGTTCTGAGGCGTCTGCATAGACACCCGGCACATATTCAAGCCCCATGGAAAGGCCAAACGAGCCAGCGGCCAGATCCTGACTGAGCGCTGCTTGCAGTGCCTTGGTTTGTGCGGGTGTCAGGTCGCGTGCGCCGTCAGGGATGCCGGCTTTCCGGCGCAGGGTTCCGTGGCCTGACATGGGGATGACGTTGAGCTCAAGCCCTTGTGCCCGCGCTTTGGCTTTCCAGCCCGCGAGGCCATTCGTGCCGTACGTGAGGCTGTCGCTGCTGCCGTCCATGCCCAGGGTGACGGTGGTCACGCCCATGGCGAGGAAGTTTTCAAATGACTGCGCCTGCGGGTCGCCGTGGGTGTGCAGGTCAATAAAACCCGGTGCCAGAACGCGTCCAGCGGCATCGATGCTGCGCCCGGCGCCTTTCTGGTTTTCTGCGCGTTCCGGGCCTTTACCGGGCGCGTAGATATGCTTGATGACGCCGTTCTCTACCAGCACGTCACCGCTGAAAGCCTCCGCGCCGGTACCGTCGACAATTTTCGCGTTGGTGATGAGCAGGCGGTCACTGGCGGACGCACCCATGGCCAAAGAACAAGCGGCGGCGAGCATGAGTATCCGGATAATAGAGCGCATCGCTTACTCCTTTTTAAGCTGACTTGCTCAGGTGCCCGCTACCCCAAAGGCGCGCCGGGGCGAGGGCGCCCTCAGATACGCCGTGGTCCAACAGCCACGCCGGGATTGCCCCGTTCAGGATCAGGCCTGTTGATAAAGCGGCCAGCGCCGGTGCGGTCTGGATACCGTAGCCGCCCTGGCCAGCAAGCCAGAAAAAGTTTGGCAGTACCGGGTCGAAACCTGCCACAGGCGTGCGGTCGGCGACAAAGCTCCTGAGTCCGGCCCAGCTATGGGCGATACGTCGCACTTGCAGCGTGGTGGCTGTCATCACGCGGTCAACCGCAATGGCAATGTCCAGTTCTTCCGGTTGTGCGTCACACGCCGGGCTTTCGGTCTCGTCACAGGGTGAGATCAGCAGCATGCCGGCGTCTGGCTTGAAATAGAAGCCCTCGTCCACGTCGAACACCATGGGCCATGGCGCCGGGTCTACGCCTGCGGGCGGCTCAACAAGAATGGCGGTGCGGCGCTTCGGCATCAGGCCGATTTCACGGCCGCCCGCGATCACGCCGATATGGTCGGCCCATGCTCCGGCTGCATTGACGACGGTGGCGGCGCGGACAATGCCCTCAGGGGTCGTGACGTGCCACATATCGCCGCTGTGGTGCATCTCCAGCACCTCGGCACCCGTTTGCAGCACGCCGCCACGCGCGCGAAACTGCTTCAGGTAGCCCTGATGCAAACCATGTACGTCAATGTCTGCCGAGCCGTCTTCGATAAGGGCGCCGATCATGTCTTCCCCGTGCAGGATAGGCACGAGGTTCTCCGCGTCTGCCGGGCTGATCCAGTAGGTGTTTGCCTTGATGTCAGGTTGCTGTTGCATCCTGTCAAAGGATTCGGCCTGTTTGGCGGTGGCGATAAACATGGTGCTGCGGGGGGTAAGAAGCGGGTTTTCTGCGAAGCCCGCCGGCGGGGTGTCAAAAAAACGGCGACTGGCACGCGAGAGCGCCCGCACCGGTGCACTGCCGTATATTTCTGAGAAGAGCGCTGCTGACCGGCCCGTCGCGTGGTAACCGGGCTGTTCCTCTCGCTCAAGCAGCAGAACGTTGCGCTCGCTCGCCAGTTCCGCCGCCACGGAGGCGCCAGCCATGCCTGCGCCGATGACGATGATATCAAACTCTGTATATGACATGGTTGACCTATTATTCTATCCAACTACCGCGATAGGGGCATATGCACTGTAGGAATAATTTATAGAATAATTTCTCAATTAGGAATAAAAAATTACAAATAGGAAAATTTTAATAATATCAGTGCTCTAGGTTGTTTTCAGTGGGGAATGGTGCGGCTGGTGAGGTGGTTCAGACCCCTGAATACGGTTTTTATTAATTCGTTGTCATGGTCTTCCGGGTAGGTGCCGTAAACCGGGTAGGTAAAGACAGGCGTATTTGGTATTCGCCGGAGTTCGCCGTTTTGCAAAAAGGGCGCGGCGATGCGCAACGGAAAATAGCCCGCAGCGTGATTTTCCAGCAGGAAGGAAATGCCGAGCGTGCCCACGTTCAGGTTCAGGGCGGGTGTTGCCATGCCGGGGAAGTTGAGCGCATGGTCTGCCTGAAATTCCGGTCCCCAATCGACAAAAACATAGCTCTCTTCATCCAATTGGCTGGTGGCAAGGTCGCTGCTGACCAGCACAAGCTGTTCTTCGAATATTTGCCGGATAATGAGGCCGGGCCTGGCTGTTGGCCGGTACAGCACGGCAAAATCAATCAGGCCGTCAAGAAGCTGCTGTGTCAGCATTTGCGATGACGCCATCATCTGCGCGCGGATCGCAACCTCGGGCGCGTGTTTGTGCATCCACGGCAGCCACTTCAGCAGAAACCCGTCCCACAGGCTGGGTTGCCCGCCAACGGTCAGGCGTTTCTTCTGCTCCGGCGGCAGCGCGAGGGTGAGCTTGGCCTGATCCCACATGCGCACAATGGCGGCGGCGTGGCGGGCGAACTCACGCCCCACCTGAGTTGGGCTTGCGCCAGCGCGGTTGCGAATGAACAGTTCCTGCCCCAGCGCTTCTTCCAGCGCCTTGATGCGTGTGCTGACGGTGGATTGCGCCACATTTACCCGCGCTGCCGCGTGCAGGAAAGAGCCGGTTTCCAGCACAGCAAGGAAGGTGCGCGCCTGTGTTATATCCATGAATTTTCTCTTGTATCGGGTTTTCCGATATTATCTATCAAATATATCCGCTTTTCAAATATTTGATGGAAGCGCAGAACGGCAGGACAGTGTTTCATCCATGAAGGATTTGAGAGTGCGCCGTCCTGAGCTTTATGTGAATGGCCCCAGTTATGGGTATGGGGAGAACCCGAGCCAGTCTTTTAACGTACAGTGGCCGCTTAGCGAAGTGATGCTAAGCGCAGAGATGTGCTGTGACCAGACAGTAGATGATATCGCCCGTAAATACGGGGTCAGTGTCACCGATGTGCTTTCGCTGCGCGAAGAGTACGAACTGGATTTCGGCTAGAGCCCGTGGCCCCACGCGGCGACATGGTACCGGGTTATGGTTTGGCATTAAGGCAGCACGGGTTTCAACTTGCGCCTGCCCTTGTCCCCGCCTTCCTGAGCGCTGACGAATGTCATGTGCTTCAGGGGCTTGCCACCGAGCATATGATGGCGCGGGCTCGGCTTTCGGGTGGGGCCAGCGTCCATGCCGTCCGGTCCGCCGGCGCACATTGGCTTGATGAAGATGATCTGCCGTGGTTGTCGCACAGGCTTGTGCAGACCTTGTCGCGCCTGTCGCAGGACGCTTTCCCCTTTGCTTTTGACGGCTTCGCCGAAGGGTTGCAGCTGTTGCGCTATGACGGCGGGCCAGAAGGCAGGCCGGGTGATTTTTACGACTGGCATATCGATATCGGCAACGCGGGCAGTACGGTGAGCCGGAAGCTGAGCATTGTGATCCAGCTCAGTGACCCGGCGGAATATGAAGGTGGCGTACTGGAGGTCAACGCGGGCGGCGATGTGGCCGCGATGCCCACAGCACAAGGTACCCTTGTTGCCTTCCCCAGCTTTATGCTGCACAGGGTTTGCCCGGTCACAGCAGGCACACGCTTTTCGCTCGCGGCCTGGGTGCATGGCCCGGCTTTTCGCTGATAGCCGCCGTTAGACGTCGCTATACTGGAGAGAGCGGTCGCTAGGCCCTTTGGTCGGAGTAGCTTTGGCGCAAGCCTACCTGGCGGAGGTAATGCCGAATGGGCTGGGGCCGGCCGAGCAGAAAGCCCTGCACTTCGTCGCAGCGGCTCGCTTTCAACATTTCAAGCTGCGTCGTGGTCTCCACGCCCTCCGCAAGAACCGGAATGCCCAGTCCATGGGCGAGACCGATGACACCTTTCACGATGCCCGCCGAATGTTTGCTTTCGGCCATGCGCATGACAAAGGACCTGTCGATTTTCAATTTGTCGAACGGGAAATTCTGCAAATAGCTGAGTGAGCTGTAGCCGGTACCAAAATCATCCATAGCAAGCCGGATACCAAGGGACTTCAGGTCGTTCAAAATTTTGAGAGCACGGTCACCGTCGGTGATCAGAACACCTTCGGTTATCTCGAACTCCAGGCGGTCAGCGGAAAGGCCGTATTTATGCAGTTTGCGCTGGACCACGTTGACCAGTCCGTCTTCGAGGAACTGAACCGGGGACAGGTTTACCGCAATGCTGACCGGAACTTCCCACGAAGCGGCTTCCTGGCAGGCTTCGTTCAGCAACCAGTTGCTGATTTCGTTGATAATGCCGGTTTCTTCCGCCATTGGAATAAATTCGGCGGGTGAAATCATGCCTTTTTCGGGATGCTTCCACCTTAGCAGGACTTCAAACCCGACAAGGGCCTCGTCCCTGACAAGGTGCTGGGGTTGGTAAACCAGAAAAAGTTCCCCGCGCTCAATAGCCCCTTCCAGATCCCGCTTGAGCTGCCGTCTTTCCTCCAGCTTTTCGTCAATGGCGTGTTCGAAGAAATTATATTGACCGGTGCCTTCCCCTTTCGCGCGCTTCATGGCGATTTCAGCCCTGATCAGCAGATCTTCGGGATCCTGCGCGTCTTCGGGGTACATCGCAATGCCGGTACAGGCGGTAATATTCAACGTCTCGCCTTTTACCGTGATCGGGCGGGTAAGGGTTTGTTTGGCCTTGAGCGCAAGAAAATCGGCGCCGTCGCTGCTTTCTATATCTTCCTGAATGATACAAAACTGGTCGGCGGAGAGCCGCGCAACGGTATCGATCTCGCGGGCTGCTTCCTTGATACGGCCTGCGACGGCTTTCAGCACTTCATCGCCTCCGGCATGACCAAGGCGCGCGTTCAGGTCATTGAACGAATCGATGTCGATAAAATGAAGTGCCACCTTGCGTCTGGCCTTTTTGGCAAGCGCAAAAGAGTGTTCCAGGCGGTGCGAGACTAACAGCCTGTTTGCCAGCCCGGTGACGTTATCGTGTCTTGAGAGATAGTCGATCTGCTGCTGGGCAGTCTGCCTTTCGCGAATGTCCCGAACAATGGCGACCATCGTTGCGTCGGTATGTTCGGGCACGGGTCGGAAGAAGACTTCCGTTGGAATTTCCCGTGCCTCTGTGGCGATCAACACCGCGTCCCCTGCATAACCAGCGGACCTCACGGACGCATCAAAACGCAGGTTCTGGAAACAGACTGAGAAAGACATGCCTTTCAGTGTCGCCAGATGGCGGCCGCATAGTCCGAGGAAGCTATAGTTTGCATCGACAATCTTGCCTTCCGCGTCAAGGAGGACAATGCCTTCCAGCGCTGCGTTGGCCAAACCCCGTAAACGCCGGGTTTCCTGTGAGCGACGCTCGGCAAGATGGCGATCAACCGTGGCGCCAATCAGGCTGAGGGTTAGAATAAGGAAAGTTGCAAGAGTGACAAATATTGCCAGCACGGAATCCGAGAGCGCGCCGGCACCAATAGTGACCGTTGGGTTTGGCTCTATGCTGAGCGCGGTCATGCCGGTAAAATGCAAACCGCAGATAGTAAGGGTAAGGGCAGAGCCGGCATAAACCTGACGCTTTATGCCAGAGAAGCGGCGGTATAGCGCCAAAGTGCTGATGGAACCGACGAAGCCAATCACGAAAGACAGCATAATCCATGAGGGCGTATATGATGTCACGCCCAGAATTCTGAGGCCCGCCATGCCTGTATAGTGCATGGCAGCTATCCCGATGCATATAACAGCGGCACCGGCGATGAGATGACCTTTCGAATTATGGTTGAGGAAGGTCGCAAAGCCCGTGCCAGCGAGCCCCATGGCAATAAGCCCAGATAAAATTGTTGGTACTAGATCGTAACTTTTGGGCAGGCCGACGTCATATGCCAGCATCGCGACAAAATGGGTCGCCCATATGCCAACGCCGGAGGCCATGGCAGTCAACAGCAGCCAACGGGTGCGCGTCGTTGTTGTTGTTTCCTCTGCCCGAAGAACAAGATTGATTGTTGTATAACAGGCAAATGCACAGATGGCTGCGGCCAAAAACACCAGCCTGAGGTCATGGTCGATAGCGATGCAGCGGTAGAACTCGTTAAACATAAGGCCTGCATAAGGTTCATTGATTTCTGCACACCACTATGCCACGGATTTCTTAACAGTTTGTGTGCAAACGGCGGCTCGGCATGCATACTTTCAGTGACAAGTCCCGCAAACAAGCCATTGCACTGGCGACAATAACTTGGCTATTCCTGCAGCACCATGTGCCGCAGGAAGCGACAAGCTAAACACACGTTGGCTTTCAAGCTTTTCTAGTGGGTTTCTGGCGCGTTCTGGTGCCGGTTTTCGCCTTGGTGGCGCCTTTGGTTTTGGGCCGGGCTTTTGGTGCAGGCGAGATGGCCTGCGGCTGCTCCCTTTTTGTGAATAATTCGGCTAACTCACGTTCAGCCTGCAGCCAGTGGTCTAGCGCATGACCAGTTGGCCGGCCTTCCTGTTCCCATATCAAAAAGCTGCGTTGGGCGATTTGCTCATGTGGCTGGTGCGGCATCGGGTGCTCCTTTAATTTTGAAGAAAGAAGAACACAAAACAGGCCCGCGGGTAATCTCGCGAGTCGGTATTCACTTTAGCACAGCAGCATGTCAGAAACTTGACCAACTGACTTGATCGGCGGGTGTCTTTTGCTCATGGAAGGTTGTCGGCAAGGCCGAGGCGCCGCCGCCAGAAGGGCTTGCCTGCGAAGCGGCTTTCACTTCCGTATAGCTGTGCCCTTACGCGCGCAAACTGTTCAAAATCGTGAAAGACGCGGCGGCCATAGGCTTGCAGCTTTTCTGTGTGACCAAAGATGAGTTTATGGGCGATGGCGGTTCCGGCGTCATGCCCGTGCATCAGGGCCTTGGTTATGCCTGCGGACGAGATTGGGTCGTAGCTGCTGGCCGCGTCGCCCACAGCAAGCCAGCTTTCGCCATATACCGCGGACAGGAGGCTGGATGGGGCTGCACGGGGTATAATGGATATACTGTCCGGCACGGCGCTGGCTGGTATCTGATGGTGTAACCATACGGTGTTGCGAAAAGCTTGGCGCCACCGCGCGGGGTCGCGCAGGTTTTGCTCTTTCACCAGGGCAGCATCGGTACAGTATGTGATGATCGCTTTATTGTCTGGCAGGCGCGCCGCGTACCACCAGCCGTCTTCAACGGATTCGACCAATGTTCGCTCCGACATGGCTTCGCCTGCGGGCATGTCTACAATTGCACAAAGGAAAACAACGTCATCGAGTGTATTACGCATGACGCCGATGCGCCGTGCATAGGCTGCGGGCAGCCCGGACGCGTCAACAACGAAATCTGCCTTGATCGTATGGCGTTTTTTCTCCGGGACCGAGAATTCCAATAAAGCCCCCTCAGGGTACTCGCGTGCGCCCACAAGCCGCCAACCCTGATAAACAGACGCTCCGGCTATGATTGCTTCTCTGAGCATCTGGCTGTCGAAACAGGCGCGGTCAAGGTGATAGCCATGCCCCATGACTTCAAACATGAAGTCATTATAGCCTGGCTCCTTGCTGCTCCAGAGCGATGTGCTCCCGGGGCAGGGCCGGTGTGGACCGTGCAGATTGTTCTTGTCGACCGGATTGTTTAATAGATCTCCCAGCCCCAGTGCACGCAGGGCAGGAGTCGCGGCAGGGGGGATGCTTTCCCCGACCCGGATGGCATTTGGTGGAGGCTCGCAGAATATTTTGACCGAGACGGAAGGCGCGCTTGGCCTGTCGTCCGGTGGCTTCAGGGCACGCAGGAAGGACAGCGCAGTAGCAGAAGCTGCGGGACCACCGCCAATGATGGCGATGGTCTTGCGGTTATGATCATCCTGTTCGGGCACGGCGGTGCCGGTCAGCTTTTGGCTTTGGGAATAGCCGACGTTGGCCATGGCTGTACAACGTCACCGTTCGAGGTGAACAGGCTGGCGACTTCAAGGAACTTGTCAGCGCCGTAGTTGCTGCCCTGATCAGCCGGAATCTGGGTACCCTGGATGATGAAGCCGACCTTGTGCCAGTTGGCGACAAAATCCGGGTAGAGCTGGTAGCGCCCCTCATTTTGCGGATAGTTGGTGTGGGTGCCGTTATCGGCGCCTTCACCGTCACCGCGAACAGAGAACAGCTGGCCACCAAGGTTCCAGACTTTATTGTTCGTGTCAAAGGTGCACAGGTTGGCCGGGTGAACCTGCACCGGGCGCTGCGCGGGCCATGACCAATAGAGCGTGTTATTCTGGCGCGGGTTGGGGTCGGGCTCATGCACTGCACAGCTGTTATAGTCGGTGTGCCAGGGCTGAGACATGAACTTACACAGGTCTCCCGGTTCGACCATCGCTTTCTGTAACGGGACATAGCCCACGCCGAGGAAAGGCTCATCCTTGCTGGCCTTGGTATAGTCCAGCGGCTGCTGGTTCACCCGGAACGGCCCGGTTTCGCCCTGCCAGCTTTGTTTATAGAGGTTTACGTCCCGTACAATGAAGGTCAGGTCAATGCCCGGCGAATACCGCCCGCCAAGGCAGTTGTGCAGCACGTCACGGTCCAGCGCTTCACCGCCGCCAATGGCGGGGGCGTCCTCGACCGACACACCGTCATACCACTGCATCATGAGGAAATATTGCGTGGGGCTGAGGGACAGGAAGCTTTTGGTTGCGTCGCCAAGCGCCAGCGGCATTTTCACGCCTTCCCCGTCCTCGTCCGGGTTGTTGGGGTCGCGCAGCAGATCCTTGAAGTTGGGGATGCGCTCCTTGGGGTTATCCTGATAGCTGATCTGGGCCATATAGTTATGACCGTTCACGCCCTTGTCGGGCAGGCTGGTATTCCAGCGTTGCAGGAAAGCGCCGTGGAAGACCGGCAGGATATCGCCGTAGAATGATGCTTGGTAGCTGGGCTGGTACTGGCCGCCGCTGTATAGCGAGGGGATCAGGCCCAGCTCTTCAACCCAGGTGTTGAACATGTCATCCCAGGTGGAAACCACGTTGCGGGTTTGCGGCGCATAGCCGGGGTCTGTGGTGACAACCCAGCCGCCGACAACCTCCTGTGTGCTCCCGTCGTCGAAGACAACAACAGCGTTCACCGGCCCATCCGAGGTGTCGTCGAACCAGTAGTCGTTATCAATGGGGTCGGTCATGGCGGGTGCGTTGCCGTCCGGCTGGATAATCCCGCTGGCGCGGCCATAAGCACCAGCGACAATCAACCGGCCTGTGCCTTTCTCGATCTCCAGTTCGCCAAGCGTGTCGATGGCGCCGTCATACTGGTACATATTGAAATGATCATCCGGGAAGCTGACGGGGTAGTTGGGCACGTCATGAACCTTGCCAGTGCTGTCGGCGTATTTGCAGGGGGTATTGGCGTCAAAGGAAATGGCGGTGCCTGCGCCACTTGCGGAATGGATGGCGCGGGGGCCCGCGTCAATCACCAGTTGGCTGCGCCGGGTGGTATTGGCAAGGTCGTCACCAAAACTCGGGTCGCGCACAGGCGGGTGGTTCGGCTTGCCGGTGTCGGGGTTGATACCCTTATAGGCGTTGATGCCTTCTTCTTCTCCATTAGCGCTGGTGATCTGGTAGAAGTTGTTCTTCTTGTTTGCCAGGTGCACGGTCCAGACGATGTCGGTGATTTTCTTGCCGCCCACCGTGTCACCGACCTGCACTTCGTGCCCGCCGTCCGCCGCCGGATATTCCTCTTGCGGACTGTCATAGGCATAGATTCGGAAACGCGCCGCCTGGCGTTTCACATTCTGGTCGTTGTCGCGGAAATCGGCAGCTTCAATCGGCGTATCTTCGGTGCCGGGCTTGATGGGCAGGCCGCCAAACAGGCCGGTTTTCTTATCGATAAGGTCGCCGGCGGCGGTTTCAGGCGCGATGTAATATTCTTTCGAATTGCCTACACGGGCAAAGTTGATATTGGGATGGACCCTGAAATAGGTGTCAGACATTGAAGTTCCCCTGAATTCTGTGTGTCAGTATTCTGTGTGTCGGTTGCACGTGAGGCGGGAACCCGGCACGCCCATTTGTGGGGCGCGCCGGGTTGCCGCGCTTCAGTTCTTGGCGGGTAAAAGCTCGTCGCCGTTCTTCATCTGCTGGGACCAGAAATAGATATTCTGGAAAGCGTGCGAGATATTGATGTTCTTGGCAGGCAAGGGCATCAGCTCTGCTGAAGGCGGGAACACCTGTTCCGTATTGTGACAACGAAAACAGTTGTTCATGGTGCTTTGTATCTGCGTGAACGTCTCAATCGTCGCGTTGGACAGTTTCAGCGAACCAATCAGAAGCTGGTTGCCAGCACTGTCAAAATCGGTCGCCAAGGTCATGCCGGGCTTGAGCGCATTTGTCGGGCGGAACCATATGGCACCCACCTCGCGGTAATTGGCCCATACGTCGTCCTCGGCAGCAAGTCGCGGCATCACCGCCTTATTCATGTCAGAGACATTGAGGTCGTTTGTCTCTACGCTTGCTTGCAGTTTGGGGTCGTTCGTGGCGCTGTTGCCAAACTCGTATTGCCGACACGCCTGCGTGATGGGTGACAATTTTTGTGTTGCCTCGTCAAGTTTCAGGTCGGGCGATTTGGCGTAGTTGATATTGCAGCCCGAAAAGGGTGTGCCGCCCTCATAAAACGTATAGTCATCTTTAGAGATTATCGTGGTCGGGGTGAAGTCGGATGGCACATTCGGTGCATTTTCAACCTGCTCAAACGTTGCCCAGATCATCTCCGGATGACCTTTTACCACGCCACCAATATGAAAGCCGACGAGCGCCAAGGTGACCTCGCGGATGTCGCTGGTGTCGATAACGATTTTGCCGCCCTCGTTGGCAAGGCCGTAGACGGAAGATTTCATGGTGAAGAATCTGCTGGTGTCTTCGCCGTTTTCGACGATTCGCCACGATGCTTTCAGTTCAAGGGAGCCAATGGGGAAAGATGTGGTGGCGTTAAACGCGCGGGCGGCGTCTGGGTTTGTGAGATCATTGTCTTCCATGAATTTGACAAAGGTGTCGTCCAGATACTGGGAGTAATAGACCGCGTTGCCGTTCTGGTCGACAAAGATACCGTCTGTGCCGGCTTGGAGGAATTCGTCAAAGGTCTCCGCCTTGTCGCTTTTGCCCATGCGCGGCATCAATACACCACGTGTTTCAACGCCCAGAAGCTCATAGGGCGACGCGAAGCTCAGAAATCGCGGCTGGCCGCCATCGTCTTGTGTTAGCCACAGGAACATCTGCCACGACCATTCATGGAAATTGCAGATAGTGCTGCTGTCAAAGTTTGCGTTGTCAGGTTCTGGAGTCTGGCTGTGGGGAAACCAGCTGTCGATATTTTCCGTCGGGCACGACGACCCGCCATATGCGTTGGCCCCCGACCATGGCGTGATGGCCATGATCATGATCGTTCCGGCCACAAGGGCCGCCTTTGCCATATACTGCTTCATACCAGTCTCCCCCCGTTTGGGATTGCGGTTAGTAGCATCCGGATTGTAGCGTACCGCTGGGCGGAACCGTATGACGGGACAAGGCACAATTCATGCTCTGCGACCACATGGCGTTCTTCAATCTTTGGATGCCAATAAACAACTATAAAGTTTATATCCTGATATATAATTGTATTTTGGACAAAATGCTAAATTAAAAATTTATTTCATGCCATTTATAGCGGTATTTGCACCGTTTAGCACGCTGGGGTAGCGGGACAATCCCATCAGAACGTCAGGCGCCCGGCCAAGGCACCGAATCACTGCATTCGGCGCAGTGGTAATGCGCCGCGGGTCACCTCAGGCAAAGAAACGAATGCGCTCGCCGCCGGATGCCCGTTTGATTGGGGTAATGCTTGCCTCAGCGTAGTCTGGCTTAAAATGGTTCCTTCCGGTTGGGTACAAGTCAATGTGGCCCAGAGAAATGTGGTCGAGAGCGATGTAGTGCGAAAGTCAGACCCAAGTGTAGTAGAACGTGCTGAGCAAGGCCCCGGGAAAAGCCAAGATGGTGCTAACCAGAGACCGGCGTCGCCGTGATTGGCTCTCAGTAAAGAATGACCCCGGTGTCATTTTTCTGTCAAAACACTTGTCGGGTTAAAATGTTTGCGGTATAACAATCCAAATGACACCGGTATCACCTTCTATGACACCGGTGTCATTACGGTCTGCCTTTGGGAAGAGGCAAGTGAAATCTGATTATCAGACTGGAAGGTTCACAATTGACGCCAGCGCCCCTTAAGGGTAGTCGGCGATATAACCTGGGGAGGTTTAACATGATCACCAATATCAATCGGCGCCGCCATGCGCGGCTGCTGGGTACCGTTATCTCATCAGCAATTATGGTGGCCGCAGTGCCTGCAATCACGTGGGCGCAGGACACAAGCTCTGACGCCGCTGAAGTCGATTCGCTGGAAGAAATTGTCGTTACCGGCTTTCGCAGCAGTCTGCAGGCAGCGCTTAGCGCGAAACGCGATTCGGTTGGCTCTGTCGATGCCATCATGGCGGAGGATATCGCTGATTTTCCGGATCTCAACCTAGCGGAGTCATTGCAGCGTATCCCAGGTGTTTCCATCCGACGCGAAGCTGGTGAGGGTCGCAACATTACGGTGCGGGGCCTTGGGCCACAGTTTACCCGTGTTCGGGTAAATGGTATGGAAGGGCTCGGTACGTCAGGCGGTACCGACAGTTCCGGTGGTGCCAACCGGTCACGGCAGTTTGACTTCAACATCTTTGCTTCAGAGCTTTTCAACTCGCTCATCGTTCACAAGACGGCGGAAGCTTCCATTGATGAGGGCGCGCTGGGTGCGACGGTTGACTTGAATACCGGGCGGCCCTTTAGCTATGACGGTGAGACAATCGTTGTCTCGGCGCAGGGTTTGTATAATGACCTTTCCGATAAAATAAGCCCCAGAGCATCAGCGCTGTATTCTAATACGTGGAACGACAAAACCGTCGGCCTATTGCTTGCCGTGTCCTATTCCCAGCGGGATATTCTTGAAGAAGGGGCAAGCACCGTGCGGTGGCAAAACAATGATTTCGCTTCTTGTTCGGGCTGTGCGTCAGATGCCGACTTTGCCGCCGTTAACGCGGCCTATCACCCGCGCATCCCTCGGTACGGCAGGCTGAGCCATGATCAGGAGCGACTGGGCATCAATGCGGCACTTCAATTTGCCCCCGGTGAAAATACGGAAATTGTGATTGAAGGTCTATACGGCTCGCTCAAGGGTACGCGGCAGGAACAGTTTCTTGAGGCTCTGATTCGCAACAATGAAGATGAGATGGATGTCGTTGATTATGCCATCGATAACGGCAAGCTGGTGTCTGGCACATTCAATAACGCCTTCATTCGGGTGGAAAACCGCCTTGATGAGTTGGAGACTGATTTTTATCAGGTAACGGCTACGATCGAGCATGATTTCTCAGATCGTTTTCGTGCTGATGCGCTGTTGGGTACGTCCAAATCGAAATTTGACAACCCTGTACAAACCACCATCATTTTCGACGCCCGTGCAGACAGTTATAGCTATGATTATTCAGCTGACGAAAACCTGCCGTCCTTCGACTATGGTTTTAACGTAACCGACCCGGGTGCGTTTGAATATACAGAGTTCCGTGACCGTCCAAACCATGCCGATAACAGTTTCGACACCCTGCAGTTCAATCTGGAATATGACCTGAGTGACGAACTGAGCGTAACTATGGGTGGTAACTGGAAAAAGTACGAATTCGATGTAGCGGAAGCACGCCGGGATGATCAGGTTGCCGATGTGCTGGGTGCCAGCGTACCTGTTACAGCCTCTCTTGCTGGCTTGCTGGATGGTTTTGGCTCAGGTCTGGATCTGCCAGCAGGCGTGGACACGTCCTGGATTGACCCGAACATCGACGCAGGCGCTGCTCTAGTTGATCTCTATAATCTGCCTGCGACACCGCGTTCCGGTGACATTCGCAATGTCAAAGAAGAAGATCTCGGTGGTTACATCCAGCTTAATATTGACACCCAGTTTGGCGAAATGCCGTTTCGGGCCAACGCCGGTGTCCGGGTTGTTGAAACCAAGCTTGAATCAACCGGTATCCTCTCAGGCGAGACGGTCGTTGTAGAAAATAGCTACACCGATGTCCTGCCCGCGTTTAATGCGGCCCTGAATGTGACGGAAGATTTCATTGTGAGAGGCTCCTACTCGAAGGTGATGTCGCGTCCTTCACTTGGCTCATTGACGCCTGGTGGCTCAATTGGCGTGTTTGGCGATCCTACGCTGAGCTTTGGTAACCCTGACCTGGCACCGTTCAAGGCTGACGCATTTGATGTATCGTTTGAATGGTATTTTGCTGAAGAAGCGCTGTTTTCGGTTTCAGGTTTCTACAAGAAGATCGACTCCTTCATCGCCCGCATCTCGGAAGACAATATCCCGTTTGATACTCTTGGGCTTCCATGCAGCCTACTGGACGCGTCACCGATTGAAGGGCAATGTAATACACCGTTCACGGTTACCCGCAATGTCAACGGTAACGGCGGGAACCTTAAGGGCTTCGAGGTTATTTTCCAGACACCATTCTCATGGTGGGACGGTTTCCTCGGCAATATGGGTGTGACTACCAACTATACCTATGTGACTTCTGAGGTGAATTATGCCGCGCCTGGTGAGGCGGATGACCTTGGCCAACTGGTCGGCCTTTCCGAGAATGCCTATAATGTGACCCTCTATTATGAGGACGAGAAGTTCAGCGCACGTTTCGCTGGTTCTTATCGTGATGACTTCCTCATCCAGTATCCGGACAGGTTGGTAGAGGGTGGCTTCAGCCTCGATTTCTCGGCATCCTATGCATTGACGGAGAATCTGGATGTAACCGTTGAAGCCGTGAACCTGACCGACACCAAATTCAATCAGCGTCATTTGGTGGAAGACGGATCCATCGATCTGCCATACGTCTACCACCACACCGGCCGTAACGTTATCTTCGGTGCCCGGTACAAGTTCTAAAACCGATTGTTGGGGCAGGGCGACGAAGCCTATGCCCCAGCCTCCGGGGTCTCAGGCTCTGAGACCTCCGGCTTCGGCATTTATACCCGCCGATGATTCTACTCTCCCTCGTCAGTGACGATTGAGCGTTTATTCTCTCTTGGGGCAGGACGGAACCCCTTCCAAACGACCTCTGTCCTGGTTCTCAACCTTCGCCTGAAGTGGACCTCCAAGCCGCTTCAGGTTTTTTTTATCCCCCTTTTCCCTGAGGCGGGGCGGTTTATTGCGTGATGGTGATGGCGGCTTCGAGTATGAGCGGGCGCTGGGTGGATACCGTGGCCGGTATGCGGCCGGGATAGGCGCAGTTCTGCATGCTCAGTTCCTGCCGCAAAATCCAGCTGTGCCAGGGTGCGCCATCAACCTTGCAGGCGACGGCAATGGCAGATGGCCAGCCCGGCGGCGGTGCGCGGAAGCGGAATTCTACTTCATCGCCGGTTATAACAGGCGCAGGTGTCGCCTGCAGGCTTTTCCTGCCTGAGGTAATATCCATCCTGTCGGCCCGGCCAAAGCGGAAGGACATCCCGCCATAGCCCTTTTCATTGTCAGATCCGGCGATGGCCACACCGTCCACAAGTGCCGTAAGCGCCACACGGACGTGTAACCTGCTTCTGCCGTCCTTTGTGGGCCAAACATGCACCTCGGTATCCTCGTGCAGGAAATCCGTCGGTGTTGGGGTGGCGTCTGTGCGCCAGACTGTCGTGGTGCGGAGCTCCACACCGCCGTCCGGCAAGGTGTTTGTGGACCGGCTGACCGGGATATAGGTTATATGGTCACCCACCCAAGCATCGCCCACGCCTTTACCGCTGATAAACAAACCACGCCACGACCAGAAGATACCCCGGTGGTGGATATGATCTGCGGGGGCGTTCTCGGTAACAGGGGCGCCTGACGGTGCCATGACAGGGTGCAGGTAGTTGGTGCGCCAGGGTTCTGCGCTGTCGGGCGGGCTGGTCTGGTACCTGAGCATCAGACCCGTGTCGTCGGCGACATCGATATGGTCTGCCGCGTTGCGGATGCTCAGCGTGGTATCTGGCGCTTCGCTGCACGCGGCCACCGATGTGACGGCCGCGCACAACAGGAAGGAGTATAACCTTTTCGCCATATTACTTCAGCAGGTTAGGCAGCCACATTGAGATAATCGGCACGTAAGCCACCAGTATCAGCACAGCGAGCCCAGCCAGATAAAACGGCCACAGGGTCTTGAGTGTCTGCGCGATACTGATCTTGCCGATGGCTGTGCCGACAAACAGCACCGACCCCACAGGCGGTGTAATCAGCCCGATCCCGGCGTTGAGCACAAGGATGATGCCAAAGTGCACAGGGTCGATACCAAAGGCTTTTGCAATTGGCAGGAAGATCGGTGTGCATATGATGATTAACGGCGCCATGTCCATGAAGGTACCAAGGATCAGAAGCGCGATGTTGATCAGGATCAGGATACCGATCGGGCTGTCGGTCAGGGCGCTGATTGCCTCAACCGCTTTGGTCGGTACTTCAAGGTAGGCCATGAGCCAGCCGAAGGCAGCGGCGGAGCTGATGACAAAAAGGATGACCCCGCTCATGCGGGCCGCACGCATACAGGCTGCAAAAAACTCCGACCACGGCAGGTCGCGGTACAGAAGCGCCGTTACGGCAAGGGCATAGAGCACGGCGACCGACGCACTTTCGACCGCGGTGAAGATGCCGGCGCGGATACCGCCAAAGATGACAAAAATCAGCAGCAGGCCCGGCAAGGCTGCGATGAACCGCACGGCCAGTTCGGAAAAACCGGGGAATTTGGCGGTCTCGTAACCACGCTTGCGGGCAATGATATAGGCGGTGAACATGATGGCAATCATCAGCATCAGTGCCGGGATAATACCCGCGGCAAACAGGTCCGCGATCGAGATCGAGCCGCCAGCAGAAGCGGAATACAGAATAAGGTTATGGGACGGCGGCACCAGAAGCGCCACCAACGCGGAGGCCACCGTCACATTGACAGCGTAATCCCGGTCATAACCCCGTTTGACCATTTGCGGGATCATGGCACCGCCCACAGCAGACACGTCCGCAAGCGCGGAGCCCGAGACGCCGCCAAAAAACAGGCACGACAGTACGTTCACCTGTCCCAGGCCGCCACGGATATGGCCGACAAAGGCGGTCGCCAGTGAAATCAGCTTGGCGGAAATTCCGCCCGACATCATGAGTTGCCCGGCAAAGATAAACAGCGGGATTGCGATCAGCGTTGAGCTGTCGGTCCCGGCCACGGTTTCAATCACAAACACATGAGCGGGAAGGCCGAGGTAAAGCACTGTCAGAAACGAGGCGCTGGCCAGGGCAAAGGCGACCGGCACACCCAGAAGCAGAAGCGCCAGAAAGACAAAAAACAGGATACTAACGGCCATGGGTTTGCTCCAATGTCTCTGTCACAGGGGGTTCGGTCTTGGGTGCGGGCAGAAACAGGCGCTCAATCGCGAACAGACAGATGAGCGCGCCACCGGTGAAGAACGGCACAAAATAGATGCCCGTGGGCAGTGCGGCCCCCGCGACCTTGATGCCCCAGGTGTCTGTGGCCATGATGGATGACCAGATGGTTAGCACGGCACCGATGAGGGCACATACCACAAGTGCAATGGCTTCAAGCCGGGCGCGCCATTTGGGGCCGCTGACCTCGACCAGCAACAGAAAGCGGAAATGCGCGCCGCTTCTGATGCCGACCGCCGCACCCAGCATGAGTGCAAATTTAAGTAGCAGCAAGGCTACCGGTTCGGTCCAGCTTGGCGAATCATTGAGCGCATACCGCCCGATCACTTGCCATACTTCCACCAGCACCAGCGCCACAAGGGAACTGCACGAACCTATAAGCGCCAGAAGTGCCAGTATTCGGAAAGGGCCACTTTCGAGGCCATCACTATCGGTCATCTATCCCTCCCCAGGGGTTGCATGTCGTCACGCCCGCGTGTGTGGGCACTTGCGCATCCGGCCTCAGGCCTGCGCGCGCACCGCTTCATAAAGGCGGCGAATTTCCGGGTCTTTCAGGTAACGGTCCAGAAGCGGTTCCGCCGCTTTCCTGAACGCGTCCTTGTCTACCGGGTTGATCTTTACGCCTTCCGACAGAACAATGTCGCGAGACTTGCCGACCGCCGCGTCCCAGTGTTGCCGCATCACCGGCACGGACCGTTTGGCGGCACCAATCATGAAGTCCCGCTCTGCCGCGCCCAGCGCGTTCGCGACTTTCTCCGACATCAGCAGGATATCGGGGGCAAAAGAATGTTCTGTCTCTGACCAGTAATTGGCAATCTTGTACTGCTGGCTGGTCTGGAAGCTCGGCCAGTTGTTTTCCGCGCCGTCAATCAGATGTGTCTGCAGGCTTGAGAACACCTCGCCATACGACAGCGGTGTCGGGTTGGCACCAAGCGCGGCCACGGTTTCGATGAAGATGTCGGATTGTGGTACACGAAGCTTCAAACCATGCAGGTCTTCAGGTGTTTCGATGGCATGGCGAGTATTATAGAAATTTCGTGAACCCGAATCGTAAATTGCCAAGCCAATCAGGCCGATGGAGCGGCAGGCGGCGAGAATCTCTTCGCCAACCGGGCCGTCGAAAACCCGGCGCATATGGTCAGTAGAATCGAACACATAGGGCAGCGACATGATGCGCGTTGCCGGCACCGCGTTATTCAGCGCGGAGCTGTGCACCCGGGTGCAGGCAAGCGCGCCTACGCGGGCAAGCTGCAGCGTGTCTTTCTCTCGGCCCAACTGGCCGGAATGGTATACGCGCATGCCAAGGTTGCCACCAAAGGCATGCTGCAGTTCAGCGTTCATCCATTGCATGGCCTTCACTGTCGGGAAGTCATGTACATGCACTTCCGCAACACGCAGGGTCTGTGCTGGCGTGCTGGCGCGGGCGATCCCGCCGAGTGCAGGCAAGGCAGTGGCGGCAGCAAGACTCGTGAGCAGATGGCGTCGGTTCATCATGACGGCGGGTCTCCTTTTACGCGGTGAAAGCGTCAGGGTAGGCTTCAGGCTCGGCCCCACCTTTGACGGCTGCGCAGAAAATATCACCATCTTTACCAAAGCTGATGCGCGAGCGTTGGCCGGGCAGGATGTCATGAACGCCCGAGATAGCGCCACTGGAGATAAGACAGCCTCGCCTGAGCGGCATACCGCGTTTTGCCGACAGTTCCAGCAGGAACCGCACCGATTCAAACGGTCCGCCCGGCAGGCCTGCAGCGGTACCGGTGGCGATGCTGTCGTCCTCGATAAATGTTTCTACGCGCCAGTCGTCAAATGGCCGGGTTTGCCAGCCATCAAGCTCTGGCCCGACAATCAGGCTGGCGTTGTTGCCAAAGTCGGAAACGATAACGCGCGGGCCATGTTGGTTGATCGTGGCCAGCGGGCTACTGGCGATCTCAACGCCGGTATAAACGGCGGAGATAACAGCTTTTGCCTCATCGCGTGTCCACACGGTTTTATCCGCCGGTGTGTCGTCGGCAACTTCCAGTATGAATTCGGCTTCCACAGCACCAAAGCCGCCCGCGAAGATCGGGAAGTCGGTGGTGTCTGCACCTGCGCACCAGATATGGCGTTTAAAAATTGGCCCGGCCAGTCGGTCTACACCAAATTCCGTGGCGAGCGGTTCACCGATACGGCCCACTTTCCAGCCGCCGATGTCATCCTGCCACAGGTCAATGGCGGCATCCTGAATTGCATAGGCTTCATCCAGGTCTGCCGGGATGGCACCGGGAAAGTCCGCAATTGCCTGGCCCTTGGCCCGAGCCGACACAAATGCGCGGGCAATACCTCCCGCGGATGGGTGTTTGATGCTATTCATATGGTCTTCCCTGTTCCCGCAAACATAATCTGAATAAAACTATGGTAACCGGTGTCATTTTTTGGTTAAGCTATACTCAAGGTCATATTCCCCGCTTCCCACGAGGCAGGAGGAACGCTATAGGAAACCGGTGTCATTTGCAAATGTTATTGGTTGCTGTTTTTAGTTTAAGTCCCGAAGGTCTTGGCAAGCGGGGCGAAAAAGGGGAGAAATTCTATGAAGTTGCGACTTAAGTCGTTCTGTGGCGCCATCGTTGCGGCCTGTTTTTTGGCTGTATTTGCGATTGTTGGCCAATATTCACCGGCGCATGCTGATGCGGACGGGCAGGTCAGGCTTGCCTTCCCGGACGCTGAGGGGTGGGCAAAACACACGCCGGGCGGCCGTGGCGGCAAAATTATCAAGGTCACAAACCTGAACGCCGAGGGTCCGGGATCACTGGTTGAAGCGCTCGCGGCTGACGGCCCGCGCATCGTGGTTTTTGAGGTCGGCGGCGTTATCGACCTTGGTGCAACAGAGTTCAGGCTTACATCACCGTTTGTCACTGTCGCCGGTCAGACGGCACCTTCGCCCGGCATCACAATCATCCGGGGTGGCCTGACGATCGCCACCCATGATGTGATCGTGCAGCATCTGCGCATCCGGCCCGGGGAAGGCGGGTACGCCAAACGCAGCGGCCATGATATTGACGCGGTTACCACCACGGCTGGCGCCTATAATGTGATTGTGGACCACTGCTCGCTCACTTGGGCCACGGACGAGAATATGTCCGCCTCCGGTCCACGTTTTACCGGCGAAAGCCTGGACGAATGGCATAAAGGCACGTCGCATAAAATCACCTTCAGCCATAACCTTGTGGCGGAAGGGCTTTCGCATTCGACACATGCCAAGGGCGAGCACTCCAAAGGTTCGCTGATTCATGACAATGTCAGCGATATCCTGATTTATGCCAACCTCTATGCACATAATTTTGAACGCAGCCCTTTATTCAAGGGCGGTGTGCGCGGCGTGATCGTGAATAATTTCATCTATAATCCGGGCCAACGCGCTGTCCACTATAACCTGCAAGGGCTTGAGTGGGGTGACGTGCCGCCGGTGAACGGTCATATGACAGCCGTGGGCAATGTGCTGCGTGCAGGACCTGACACGCCGGTGCCGTCCAGTTTCCTGATGATCGGTGGTATCGGCGACCTTGACTATTACAGCAAGGACAATATCGCCGTGGACCGCATCGGTCATCCGTTGCCGGAGGTTGGCCGCTACACCACGGGTCGCGCACGTATTATCAAGGCGAAAAAGCCGCTTGATTGGCCGGCGGGACTGAAGGCCAAGCCTGCGCAGGATGTTGAGGCCTGGGTATTGGCCACCGTGGGTGCCCGCCCTTGGGACCGTGACTATAACGATACGCGGGTGCTTGCTGATGTTGCTGAAGGTCGGGGCACTATCATTGATAGCGAAGAGGAAGTGGGCGGGTATCCCAAAATGGATGTAACCCGCCGCGCCTTTGAGCCGTCGCTTTGGAACCTTGACGATATGACCCCCCGCACACCAGAAGCACTGGACAGCGGCAGCAAGGCGCGTGGTACCTAGGGGCGGGTGAAATTGGGGCTGGTATCTCGTCAGCGTGCGAACTAAGCTCCGGAAAATTTAGCGCAAGGCATGGATGGGCCTGTCGCGGCGCTCGCGCCGCGACGGACGAGGGGAAAGTAAACAGTGAAAACCAAACTGACGATCAACGACATCGCCAGGCTTGCGAACGTGTCGAAGAAGACAGTCTCTCGGGTGATCAACGAATCGCCGAGGGTGCGGTCCGAGACGCGGGAACGTATCAAGGCGATTATCGCTGAACATGATTTCTCGCCTGATTTGCAGGCGCGGGCACTTGCCTTCCGTCGCTCGTTCCTTGTCGCCATGATCTACGATAACCCCAGCCCGCAATATGTGGTCAACATGCAGCGGGGTATACTCGACACCCTAGAGGATACGTCCTTTCAATTGGTGGTGCGGCCATGTGACCGGAATGCACCGCGATTTTATGACGCCATGCAGGCGTTTCTTGAGCAGCAGCGCCTGTTTGGCGCCATCCTGCCGCCGTCGGTATCCGAAGATGAAAAGGTGGCCGAACTATTGCGCTCGGTGAATTGTCCTTATGTGCGCATCGCGTCGGTGGTGTTGGATGAGCCGGACCGGATGATCTGGACCCACGATGCCGAGGGTGCGGCCGAGGCGGCGCGTCATATCGCTAAGCTGGGTCACAAGCGAATCGCCCATATCCGGGGGCCGGAGATGTTCCGCTCGTCACATGAGCGATTGCGTGGCTTCACGGCCGGGCTCGCGGAATATGACCTCGCGCTCGCTGATGATATGATTGTCGAGGGTGGTTATACATTCGATTCAGGCGTTGAATGTGCCCGCTTATTACTTTCCGGGGCTGATCGGCCGACCGCAATTTTTGCCGGTAACGATGAAATGGCGCTTGGGGTTTATCAGGCTGCGCGCGAGATGAAACTGCGCGTGCCATACGATGTTTCTGTGGTCGGTTTCGATGACACACCGATCTCGGCGCGTGTGTCGCCGACCCTGACCACCGTCCAGCTCCCGATCCGCGAGATGGGTAAGTCAGCAGCTGAAATGCTGCTCGCACCGCCGGACCGCCCACGACCAACTGAGCCCATAAGCTTCGTGCCAAAAATCGTGGTGCGAGAGTCTGCTGCCAGGCCGATAAAATAAGCTGAGAATTCATTTGCACCCCTGATGCCAACCATATATGTTTCCACAAAATGACACCGGTTACCCAGGTGGTGCGCACCGGTAGAAGTGCGAAAGACAAGCGCACAATGATCTGAGGAGAAGAGCATGTTTGAAAAGACTTACCAGGCAACCCACCCCGTGATGATGGACGGCGCCAGCAATGACGAGCTGCGCGAGCGTTATCTCGTGACCGGCATGTTCAAGGCCGATGAAGTCAGCCTGAACTATTCGCACAACGAACGTTTTGTCATCGGTGGTGCTGCGCCGGTCTCGAAAGCTGTGCCGCTGCCGGAGCAAGCTGAGCCGGTTGCCGGCAAACCCTTCCTTGAGCGCCGCGAAATGGGCGCCGTGAATGTGGGTGGCGGTGCAGGCCGCATTACCATCGACGGCGAGGCCTATGAGATGCAGCCGCGTGACGGGCTTTATATCCCGATGGGCTGCAAGGACGTTGTGTTTGAAAGCCTGGATAAAAGCAACCCCGCGAAGTTTTACCTTGCGTCCACACCGGCGCACACGCGCTTTGATATCGTTAAAATCTCCATCGATAAGGCTGTGCCGCTTGAGCGTGGGTCACTGGAGACCTCCAACGAACGCACGATCTACCAGTATATTGTGCCGGAAACCTGCAAGTCCTGTCAGCTTTTGCTCGGCCTGACGATCCTGAACACCGGCAGTGTGTGGAACACCATGCCGCCGCACCTGCATGATCGCCGCTCGGAAATTTATTTCTACTTCGATCTCGCGGCCGATGACCGCGTGTTCCACTTCATGGGCGAACCTGACAAGGCCCGTCATATCGTGGTCGAAAACGAAGAAGCGGTGATCTCCCCTCCATGGTCGATCCATATGGGCTCAGGCACGCAAAACTATGCCTTTATCTGGGCCATGGGTGGTGAAAACCTTGATTACACCGACATGAACGTTCTTGATATCTGCCAGCTTAAATAAGGGCGGGACCGATGCAAAATCCATTTGATCTTTCGGGCAAGGTGGCGCTGGTAACCGGCGCCAACACCGGGCTTGGTCAGGCCCTTGCGGTGGGTTTGGCCGCTGCGGGTGCTGACATTGCCGCCGTAGGCCGCAGTACGCCGGATGAAACAAAGGCGGAAGTTAAGGCCTTGGGTCGCAAGTTTCATTTCATCAAGGCTGACCTTGGTGATGCTTCCGTGGTCGGTGACGTGATGGATGCAGCTGTGCAGAATTTGGGCACGGTTGATATTCTGGTCAACAACGCAGGCACTATCAAACGCAATGACGCGCTCGACTTCACTGAAGACGAGTGGGACACCGTGATGAACGTCAACCTCAAGACCGCGTTTTTTCTCTCGCAGGCGTTTGCGCGCCATGTGACGGGGGCGGACAAGGGTGGCAGCATTATCAATATCGCCTCCATGCTCTCATTCCAGGGTGGCATTCGCGTGGCGTCCTATACCGCCAGTAAAAGCGGTATCGCGGGGCTGACAAAACTGTTGGCCAACGAATGGGCGTCAAAGCGCATCAACGTGAACGCTATCGCGCCCGGTTATTTTGCCACCAACAACACCACGGCCCTGCGCGCAGATGAAAAACGCAACGCGGAAATCCTCGGACGCATCCCCGCGGGTCGCTGGGGCCAGCCGAGTGACCTCTCGGGCGCTGCGGTGTTCCTCGCGTCCGAGGCCGGGGCTTATGTGCACGGCGCTGTCATCCCGGTGGATGGCGGCTGGCTCGCGCGCTAGGCCCCTCTGATGACAGAGCGCATCGCATTTTTTGGTGAACTGTTGCTCCGGCTTTCGACGCCGGGGCGGCAGCTTTTGCTGCAAAGCCCTTCGCTGGAAGCCTTTGTCGGCGGGGCCGAGGCCAATGTTGCGATCGGTCTGGCGCATCTTGGCCATAAGACACGCATGATCAGCGCGGTGCCCGAAAGTTCGCTAGGCCGCGCGGCGGTGGGCGAGATTCGCAAACATGGGACGGACTGTTCCACCGTTGCCTATACAGGCGGCCGTATGGGTCTTTATTTCCTCACCCCCGGTGCTGGCTTGCGGTCATCTGAAGTGATCTATGACCGGGCGGGCTCCTGTTTCGCGGAGGCCACGCCTGAAAGCTGGGACTGGCCCGCACTGCTGGACGGTTGCAGCCATTTGCATCTGTCGGGCATCACGCCCGCGCTTGGCCCCGGTGCAGCAAAAGCGGCCATCGCTGCGGCGGAATACGCCCGCGCGAACGGTATCAAAATCTCCTTTGACGGCAATTACCGCGCCCGTCTGTGGGACGCTTGGGACAGCGACCCGCGCACCATCCTCAACGAGCTGGTGGGATATGCCGACATCTTGTTCGGCAATCACCGCGATATGTCGCTACTGCTGGACCGTGAGTTTTCCGGCGAAGGTCCGGCACTGCGCCGCGCGGCGGCAGAAGCCGCGTTTGATGCCTTCCCGAACCTGAGCCTGATGGCGTCAACGGCCCGGCACATTGACGATGCCGACCGGCACCGCATTGCCGCCCGTGTCGACCTGCCCGGCCATTTTGCCCAGACAGACGAGGTTGTCGTCTCAGGCATTGTTGACCGGATCGGTACTGGCGATGCCTTTGCCGCCGGTGTGCTGCACGGCGTGCTGACCGGTGCGTCGCTTGAAGACACGGCGGAGACAGGCCTTGCGCTTGCCTGCCTCAAACACAGCTTGCCGGGGGATGCAGGCCTTTTTGCCAGCGCTGACATTGCCGCCTTCCGGCAGGGCATATCGGATGTGCGCCGCTAAAGCACGGCTTTCTACCAATCGGGGCGCGAAAAATAACTGCATTTTGGGGAGGATGCACCATGATCAACCGTCGCACCATGCTTGCGGGCACCGCTGCCAGCCTGGCGCTTGCCGCCGCGCCCGTAGCCGCAAAAACTGATCCGGTCGCCACGACGACAGAAGGCCGCCTGAGTGGCACACGGGAAGGGGGCCTTTCGGTCTTTCGCGGCATCCGCTACGGCGAAGACACGGCGCACACCCGCTTTCAGGCGCCGGTTGCCGCCGCGCCGTGGTCGGGCACACGCGCCGCCACCGGCTTTGGGCCCGTTTGCCCACAGCGCGGGGACCGTTACGCCCCCCACAGTGAAGACTGCCTTTTCCTCAATGTCTGGACACCGGACCTGCATGAGAAGGCCAAGCGCCCGGTGATGGTTTACTTCCACGGTGGTGCCTATTCTACCGGCAGCGTGACAGACCCCCTCAATGATGGCCGCCATCTGGCCGCGCGCGGTGACGTGGTGGTGGTTACGGTCAATCACCGGCTGAATGCATTTGGCTATCTTTACCTTGCGGGGCTTGATGCCCGTTTTGCCGACAGCGGCAACGTGGGCCAGCTTGACCTGATCCTTGCGCTTGACTGGATCAAACGCAACATTGCGGCCTTTGGCGGTGACGCCTCACGCGTGATGGTGTTTGGCCAGTCCGGTGGCGGTGCCAAGATCGCGACGCTTATGGGTATGCCGGCGGCCAAGGGCCTCTTCCATTCTGCTGCCACGATGAGCGGCCAGCAGGTCACGGCCCAGGGCGCAATGAATGGCACCGCCCGCACGCGGTCCTATATGGCGGCGCTGGGGCTTGGTGACGGCGATGTCGACAAACTGCTTACCCTTCCGACCGGGCGGCTTGTGGAGGCCCTGTCTGCACCTGACCCGATTCTGGGCAAAAGTGTATATTTTGGCCCGACGCTCGACATGAAATGGTTGGTCCGGCATCCCTTCTGGCCTGATGCGAATCCGCAATCGACCGCCATTCCGATGATCCTCGGCAATACGCACGATGAAACCCGGGCCTTTATAAGCCCGGATGGTGACAAGGTACGGGGCCTGTCTTGGGACAATATCGCCGCGCGCCTTGGGCCTGAGCTCAAGATCGACCTGCCGCCTGACTGGGTGGTGGCGCAGTACCGCGCGCAGTTCCCGCACTATAGCCCTGAGGAACTTTTTTACGCCGCCACAACCGCAGGCCGCAGCTGGCCGGGGCAGGTGATTGAGGCGGATGCGCGCGCCGCTGCCGGCGCCAACGCCACATGGGTTTACCAGCTTGATTTTCCGTCCCCCCTGGAGCCGCGCCGGGGCGCTTTCCACACCCATGATATCCCGCTGGTGTTCGGTACGCTGGGGGCGAAGGGGTCGCTGACCGGCACCGGGCCAGAGGCGACAGCGATCAGCGGCAAGATTATGGATGCCTTTATTGCGCTTGCCAGAAGGGGTAACCCCAACCACGCCGGGATGGCAAACTGGCCCGCGTATGACCTGCCTGACCGTGCCACCATGGTGTTTGACAGCCATACCCGCGCAGTGAACGACCCGAGAAAATGGCAGCGCGAACTGTTTGCCCGCGCACCCTATATCCAGCCCGGCAGCTAAGGACCGCACAGGAGAGAGCCATGAAAACCAGCCGCAGAAGCATTCTTATGGGCAGCCTCGCCGCACTTTTGGCCCCTGTTGCCGTGCGCGCGCAAACGGCGCCACCCGCGCTTGCGGGCAGCGAACTGCCGCCGGGCCTGCCGCAGCCGGACGAGACCATAGACCTGTGGCCGGATGGCCTGCCGGGCGGTGAAAACCCGGCGCTTACGGAAACGGTGATTGAGCGCAGCCGTGACCGGCTGGTCACCGACCGCGCGGTTTACGGCATCACGAACCCCCGCATGGCAGTGTTCCGGCCGCGAAAACCTAATGGCGCGGCGATTATGATCACGCCGGGCGGCGGTTACAAATGGGTCGTGGTCGACAAGGAAGGGTATGAAGTGGGCAGGCGCCTGAGTGCGCTCGGCTATACCGTGTTTGTGCTGTTTTACCGCCTGCCAAACGAAGGCTGGCAGGATGGGGCCAATGTGCCGCTGGCGGACGCGCAGCGTGCCATGCGTCTCATTCGCGCGCGGGCGCAGGACTATGGTGTGGACCCCGAGCGTGTCGCCGCCATGGGCTTTTCCGCTGGGGGGCATCTGTGCGCAGACCTTGGCACCCGCTTTGACGCGGGCGTGTATGAGCCCCTGGACGCTGCCGATCAGCTCTCTGCCCGGCCTTTTCTCGCGGCCCCCATCTATCCGGTGATCTCCATGACTGCGCCAAATGCGCACCCCGGCTCCCGCGCGCTGCTTGTTGGGGAAGACGCAGACCCCAAACGCGAGGCGGCCCATTCCCCCGACAGGAACATGCCTGAGGGTGCGCCGCCCTTCTTCATCCTGCACGCCGAAGATGACCCTGTTGTGCCGGTGGAAAATGCAGTGCTGCTGCGTGCGGCCCTCAAGGCAAAGGGAATACCGGTAGAAACCCACCTTTTTGCCCATGGCGGGCACGGCTTCGGGTTGAGAAAAGCCGTTGGCAAGCCGGTTGAAGGCTGGCTTGACCTGTTCCTCGCGTGGGCGCAGGCGGTGGGGTTTGCCAACCGCTACTAGTCCCAAGGCCGCGTCATAACCACATAGTCCGATCACTGGAAGCACCGGGCAAAGTCGTAAGCTTTTTCCGCCCCGCGCGGTGTTCGGCGCAATGTTCGGCGAGCGCGAGAAACCCGGTGTTTTGTGTGCGTGGGCTGAAGGCGGGACCAACCCGGCGTTTTTCTCAATTAATGTGTTGCGAATAATTATTAGTTGCAATACTAAGGGCAGCGATACTCGATTGGCGGGCCATGTGCGCGCCGCTGCCGGTGTTTATGTGTACAGGAGTCCCCGATGAATCTGAATGTTAACTTGCAGGCCCGCGCCTCTTCACCGACTGGACCGACACATGAAAAGGTGCTGGCCGTCACTCACTGGACGGATTTTCTTTTCTCGTTCAAGATTACACGGCCCGCAGGCTTTCGTTTCCGCTCAGGCGAATTTGTCATGATCGGCCTTGAAGTCAACGGCAAACCGCTGCTGCGCGCCTATTCCATTGCAAGCCCGAGCTGGGAAGACGAACTGGAATTCTTCTCCATCAAGGTGCCGGATGGTCCTTTGACGTCGCGTCTGCAAAAAATTGCTGTGGGAGACACGATTTTATTGGGCCGTAAGCCGGTTGGTACGCTGGTTATTGATGCGCTGACGCCGGGGGAGAACCTTTATCTGTTGTCCACCGGCACAGGCTTTGCGCCTTTTGCCAGCGTGATCCGGGACCCGGACACTTATGAAAAATTCAAGCATGTAATCGTGACGCATACCACGCGGGAAGCCGCGGAGCTGGATTACAGCAAGGCGACGCTTGGGGCCCTGATGGAGCATGAATTCCTCGGCGAACTTGCTGCTGGTAAACTTTACTATTTCGATAGCGTGACGCGGGAGCCCTATTTCCGCAACGGGCGTATCACGAACCTTATCGAGAATGGGGACCTGTTCCGGGCAACGGATCTGCCACCGTTCGATCCCGTACGGGACCGGGCGATGATTTGTGGGTCCATGGACATGATCCACGACACAAAACTGCTGCTTCAACAGGCCGGGCTGCGGGAGGGTTCCAACGCGTCCCCCGCCGAATTTGTGGTTGAGAAAGCGTTTGTCGGCTGATTGTGAAGCGCGCCTAGCCTGATCAGCCTTGCAGTGAATTCGCGAGGAAGGGCCATTTTTTAAGTGCGAGTTCAATTTCAATCGCAGCGTCCTGCAGCAAAGGCAGACGCTCCTCGATCAGCTTTTCACGTGAAACCCGGGTGGTCGAGGTTGAGCAGTTGATGCTGGCAATGACCTGGCGGTTGCTGTCAAAAATGGGAACAGCGACCGAGACGATGCCGTAATCGAGCTCGTCCTGCGCTGAATCGTAACCCTGCTGGCGGATCTTGCGCAGGCGCTTCTCAAGTTCTGCTTTTGCGGTAATAGTATGTTCGGTGAATTTTCTCAGCTCAACCGTATCGATGTATTGATCGATGATGCTGTCGCGCTGGTATGCCATCAGGGCACGGCCAAGCGAGGTGGCATGCACGGGGAAACGGGTGCCGACGCTGGCGCCGAGGCGTATTTTTCTTTCGGTGGAGACATGCACGAGATAGAGAATGTCATGCCCCGACAAGACAGAGAGCGAGGAGCTGTCGCCGGTCTGGTCCCTGAGTTTCTGCAGGTAGGGGGTCGCCACCTGCTCAAGGTTCATCGAATTGAGGTAGGCCGAGCCAAATTCAAGCACCTTGGGCTTGAGAATAAACCGCCGTCCGTTTTTGCCCACATAACCAAGCTCAAGCAGGGTGTGCAGGCAACGGCGCGCCACAGCAGGACTGAGGCCCGTGATGGTAGCGACCTCGCTGAGTTGAAGCTCAGGGTGCCCGGCATCGAAAGCGTTCAGTACCTTCAGCCCACGCTCCAGCGTTGACAGATACTCTGGATCTTTGGGCTTGGGAGTATCGTCGGCCATGGACATGAATGTGTGGGTCTCGCGTAAAGTTTGAAGATAGCCTCAACTTTTTACTTTAGGTGTTGGTCTTGTAAAGGGATTTTATCGCCTTGTCGTGTTCGCCCAGCACCGGTGGTGCTGTGACGTCGCTCGCATACTCATGATCGTAGGATATGGGCGAGCGAATAGTGCGGAAGCGCCCCTTGGTGGGGTGCTCCGTCTCCAGCATCAGCTTGAGGTGTTCAAACTGTGGGGTTTTGGTCACTTCCTCGGATGTATACATGGGCGAATGGGGTACTTCGTTTGCACCCAGTACCTCGCACCAGTCGGCCAGTGGCTTTGAGAGGAAAATTGGCCTGAGAAAGGCGATCACCTCGCTGTAGTTTTCTATCCGCGCCATGCGGTCGGCAAAACGCGGGTCATCCAGCATGTCCGGCTTGCCGACGGACAAGGCCAGGTTTTCCCAGAATTTGGTCGGTGACGACATATGCAGCGCCAGCCATTTATGGTCCGCCGTCTCGAACACATAAGACTGGGACACATTCGGGCGGCTATAGGCCGTCATCACCTGATCATCCGAGAAATAATGGGTGAAGTCGTCAAGGTTGAAGTGGCACATGGCTTCCAGCATGGAAACTTCCACCAGGCGCCCGCTGCCGCTTTTGGCACGCTCGAACAGGGCCCCTAATACACCGTAGGCCGCGTAAAATCCGGTCACAGCGTCAGCGAGCGCCGGCCCCACCACGCGCGGGTTCTCGGGGTTGACCAGCAGCCGCAGGAAGCCGCTTGCGGCCTGGGCCACTGTGTCGAAAGCCGGGCTGTCGCGCTCCGGGCCATCCTGCCCAAAGCCGGAGATGGAACAATAAATCAGTTTCGGGTTGATCGCCTGCAGCCGCTCGGCGCTGACGTTCAGCCGGTCGGCAACGCCGGGACGGAAATTCTGGATGAACACATCCGCGCCCTTGATCATTTCATCAAGAATGGCGCGGTCCTCGTCCGATTTGGTGTTCAATGTGATGCTTTTTTTGTTGCGGTTGTAGGTTTGGAAATGCGGGCTGTAGAGTTCGCCCCGGTAGGCCCGGAAGGGGTCGCCGCCGTTCGGATTCTCAATCTTGATGACTTCGGCGCCAAGGTCGGCAAGGAACATGCCCGCAGCCGGGCCGGTAATGAATGTGCCCATGTCGAGGACTTTAACACCGTCCAGAACCTTGATCATATGCTTCCCCTATACTCATCCAGTTGCGAAACCTTATGGCGCGCGGCCATCAGTGACGGCTGTTGTGTCCCGCCAAACCTGCCTGACATATACGTTATTCGTATAATGAAAACAAGTTCGATAATCGAATTTATTTTGACACCGCACAGATTGTCCATATCATAGCGGCCAAATCTGACGCTATCAGGAGGCAACTCATGCGTATTGGCAAGACCGACAAACCATTCAGCGCGATCTCGACATCGACCCATGCCAACATCACCGTCCGCGGGAAGGACCTGTGCAGTGAGGTGATCGGCAAAACCGATTTCACCAGCTATTTCTGGTTTCTGGTAACCGGCCAGGAGCCAAACGAGGATCAGGTCTTTTTCGCTAACGCTGTGTTGGCGGCGATTGCCGAGCACGGCCTTGTGCCCAGTGTGGTTGCTGCACGCATGACCTATGCCGCGGCACCTGAGGCCTTCCAGGGCGCTGTGGCCGCCGGGCTTCTGGGCTGCGGCACAGTGGTGTTGGGCAGTGCGGAAACTGCCGGGCGATTCATCGCCGATCTGTGCGCAAAACACGCGGAAAACAGCGATATAGACGCCGTTGCGCTTGAGGGCGTGCGGGCGCTTCGGGCGACAAAGACCCCGGTTCCCGGTTTTGGCCACCCCCTGCATGCGGAGGGGGACCCGCGCGCCAATCTGTTGTTTGAACTGGCAGAGGAGCGCGGCATTGTCGGGCCGCATATTCGCATGGTGCGGGCAGTGCAGCGCGCCATCCCTGAAGTGATTGGCCGCAGTCTGCCGATCAATGTGAACGGGGCCATCCCCGCGGTGATGCTGGATGTCGGTTTTCCGCTGGCGGCGCTCAAGGGCATTTCGCTTTTGGCGCGGACTGCCAGCCTGATTGGCCACCTGCAGGAAGAGAGCGAGCGCGGGATCGGATTTATCCTTTCGGGTGCTGCGGCGGAAGCTATCAAATACGACGGCAACGAGGTTGGTTGACGGTTATGTCCCGCCCTTTGTTTCTCGCGACTCTTCATAATATTCGATTAACGAACTTGACTTCGATATTCGAATATTATACCAAGCAAGCAGGGAGAAGTAAAAGCGCCGTCTTGGGAAGGAGGGCGCCTGAGCAAGGGAACGCACCCGAGGGAGAGGGTTATGGGAAGAAAATCAAACAGGCTAAATGGCTTTTTGGCGAGCATGTCCGTGCTGGCACTATTGGCGCCGCTGAATGCCGCAACTGTCCACGCTCAAGCAGCAAGTGATACGGAGGCTGCACAATATACGTTTGAGGAAATTGTCGTCACATCGCGCAAGCGCAATGAGACGCTTGAGCGCGTACCAGCTGCGGTAACGGCTTATACAGAACAGAAAATTCTTGATGCAGGGATTGAACGCCCGGCAGATTTTGTGGCGCTGACCTCCAACCTCACCCTTGTGGAAACCCAGAACGCGGGCAGTGCCTTTGTCGTGCTGCGCGGCATCACACAGAACCGGAATTCTGAGCCATCGGTCGCCGTGGTGATTGACGGTGTGCAGCAGGTGAATCCGGCGCAGTTCAATCAGGAACTGTTTGATATTCAACAGATCGAGGTGCTCAAGGGCCCGCAAGGCGCGCTGTATGGCCGTAACGCTATCGGCGGCGCCATTGTGATCACCACCAAGCTACCGACAGACGAGACCGAAGGCATGGTCAAGGTTGGGCTGGATTCCGGCCCGGGTTATAAAGTGCAGGCCAGCGTCGGCGGTCCGCTTGGTTCGTCGGATACGGTAAAATACCGCCTGTCCGCGGCCTTTATAGACACAGACGGATATATCAATAACGAGTTTCTGGATGAAGAAGCTGACCCTTATCAGGATCTTTCCCTGCGCGGCAGGCTGCTGTGGGACGCGACCGAGAAGCTGACGGTGGACTTCCGAGCGTCGCTGTCGCAACTGCGCACACAGGCTTTCTACTACAATATTGTCGGTGACGTGAATGACACCAGCCTGCCGGTACGTGTCAACAACGCGGGGCAAAATGACCGTGACATGACGAACCTGTCGGTCAAGATGACCTATGAAACCGACTTCGGCACGTTTAACTCGGTCACCTCCTACGATAAGGTGGAAGAGATCCTGACCGGTGACGCGTTTGATTTCCTGCCGATTGAAGAATCGCTTTTTTATGGTTTGCTCGGGTTTGACATGAACCAGAGCCAGTATCTGGATGTGGAAGCCTGGAGCCAGGATTTCCGTTTCAGCTCCAATGGCGATGGGCCGTTTCGCTGGATGGCCGGCGGGTATATGATCGGCACCAGCCGTTATATCTCTACCGGAAATATGGTGGATATGGACCTTGGCGTCTTCCCGGTATACCGAACCCCCAGCACCAACCCCGACAACCCGCAGGCAACTTTCCTTGCCGATGAGCAGGATAACTTCGCCTGGGCGGTCTATGCCGACGGCACCTATGATATCACAGACAAGCTGGAGCTGAACGCGTCACTGCGCTATGACCGTGACAAGCGTGAGCAAACAACGCTAACCCCCACAGAGTATCTGCCCAATGTGCCCGGTTTCCCACCCGGCACCAGCGGTGAGGTGCGCGAGCGTACTTTCGCCGAATGGCAACCCAAGGTAACCCTGCGCTATCTGGTCAGCGACGACCTGACGACTTACGCCTCCTACAGCACCGGCTTCAGAAGTGGTGGCTTCAACCAGACGGGTGTTGGCGCGGTCGCGGCAGGCGCTGGCATTGTGGGTGTGAACGATATCTTCGAGGCCGAGGTCGCAAAAACCTTTGAGGCGGGCTTTAAAAGCACCCTGTTTGACAACCGCATGGTGTTGAACGGTAATGTGTTCACCACAAAATCGGAAAATTCATACTTCTTTGTGTTCCTGGCAGCTAACTCAACCCAGAACCTGGGCAACGTACCCGAAGGCAGGCTGACAGGTTTTGAACTTGACGGCACCATCCGTCCGGCACCGGGGCTCGATTTCAATTTTGGCTTTGGCTACACAGACAGCGAAATCAAGGATTTCCTGGACCCGAACCTTGAGGGCAACAAGCTGCCGCAGGTCTCGGAATATACCCTGAATCTGGGTGTGCAATATACCGCTGATCTCAGTGATGAGGCGCGGCTTATCACCCGGGTCGACTATCAGCGTATCGGTAAAACATGGTGGGATCTTGAGAACTCCACCGTGCGGGACCCGGTTGACCTGGTCGACGCCCGCATGGGGGTTGAATTTGGTGACTGGACGATTACCGCATGGGCAAAGAACCTGTTCAACAAAGAATATAATGCCGAATTTTCACCGGGCGGTTTTGTCTTCAAGGCCAAACCACGCCGCTACGGCATTGACCTGACAATGAGATTTTAACGCAACCGTTCAAAGGGGGCGCTTCAGAGCGGGGCGCCCCGAGCAGCTTAGGGAGAGTGAACGTGGCAAAGGTTCTGGTTCTGTATTATAGCGGCTATGGCCACACGGAAGTGATGGGGAATGCTGTGGCTGAGGGTGTCCGGGAGGTCGAGGGGGCGGATGTCGCGGTCAAGACTGTGCCGGAACTGGTGCCTGAGGATGTACTGAAAGCCTCAGGCATGAAAACCGAGGCAGCCCATCCGGTGGCGGAGCCGGGTGAACTGGGCGATTATGACGCGCTCATTATCGGCACGCCTACGCGCTTTGGCAACATGGCGGCACAGATGCGCAACTTCCTTGACCAGACCGGTGGCCTATGGGCTGAGGGCGCGCTGATTGGCAAGGTGGGCAGTGCTTTTACCTCAACTGCGAGCCAGCACGGCGGGCAGGAAACCACCATTACATCGGTGCATACCACCCTGTTGCACCACGGCATGGTAATCGTCGGGCTACCGTATTCGTTTGCGGGCAATACCATCATGACGGAGATTTCCGGCGGTACTCCTTATGGTGCTTCCACGATCGCGGGTGCAGACGGGTCGCGCATGCCGAGCGAGAATGAGCTTGCCGGAGCCCGGTTTCAGGGCAAACATGTAGCGGAAATCGCTGCGAAGCTGGTCCGCTAGATTTCATCGGGAGGGAAATATGACCACAGCGAAAAAATTGCCGACACGGCTACACCATACAGCCTATGTTACCAAAGATCTTGAGGCGACACGCGCGTTTTATGAGGATGTAATCGGCTTGCCGCTTGTCGCCACATGGTGCGAGCAGGAGGAACTGTTTGGGGAAGAACGTACTTTCGCCCACTGCTTCTTTGAAATGGCCGATGGCAGTGCCTTGGCCTTCTTTCAGTTTGCGAACCAGAAGGATCATGACCTGTTCGGGCCCGAGCAGCCGGAATCGCCCTTCATTCATATCGCCCTGAACGTGGACGAGGAAACCCAGGCCGGGATTATTGAACGCATTGACAAGGCAGGTATTACCGAGCCGGACACCTATATCCTCGATCATGGCTACTGCAAGTCGGTTTATGTGAAAGACCCAAATCGTATGCTGCTTGAATTTACCACCGACGCGGTGGGGGCGGATGGCCTGAAGGAAATCCGCCGTGCCAGTGCGCGCGAAGATCTCAAGCGCTGGCTGGGGGGCGATCATACACCCAACAACGATGTGCGGTAGCGAGGTGCCATGCCGGAACACCTGATCCCGGTTGAAGGCGGGCATATATCGGCCTTTTCTCAAGGGGTGGGACCGGCGGTTCTGTTCCTGCACGGCTGGGCGCTGGACCAGCGCATGTGGGCGAGCCAGCTTTGCTTTGCGGCATCCGGTTTCACCGTCATCACTTTTGACCGTCGCGGCTTTGGCAGGTCTACGGCACCGCCGGATATCAATGCGGAGGTGGATGATATCTGCACGGTGCTTGATACGGTCGGGTTTGAAAGTGCGGTGGTTGTCGGCATGTCACAAGGCGGCCGCGTGGCGCTTCGTTTTGCGTGCGCCTATCCTGACCGAGTCACCAAACTGGTCCTGCAAGGCGCGCCAATAGACGGCTTCCCCACGCGACCACCTGCCGGTGAAGCCATTCCCGTTGAGCATTACCGTGCCTTGCTGCGCGCAGGCGACAGGGCGTGTTTTGAGCGTGAGTGGTGCGCTCATGCCCTTGTGGCACCCGACTTGAAGCTGATGCCGGATGCGGTGCGGCCGCTTCTCAACGCCTATGAGGGGCGCGACCTCCTGCACGGTGTGCCGGACAGTTACCGGGGTGACACTTTCGGACAGATGAAGGCGCTGCAGGTACCGGTGCTTTACATCTATGGCGAACGGGACACAACCTGGCTGCGCAGTGTCGCAGAGACCGTTGCTACAGTCTGGCGCGATACCCGGGCGGTCGAGATCAAAACCGCCGGGCATTTTGCCAACATCACCAGGCCAGATGCCTATAACGCCGTGCTTGCGCAGTTCTTGCGCGGCTGAGCAAGACCGCCGATGCGGGCACCTTTCTCCCTGGGCTAAAGCTGCTGTTTGCGTTTTCTGCGCGCGCGAATAATGAGCCAGATGGTTGCTATCAGAATAACCAACCAGCCGACGAGCAGGCTTTTGATCATGTCGCCCGCTGCCATGGTTTGGTCGATAAAGTCTACTTTGCCGGTTTTCCAGAAGACCCACTCACCCGCCACATTTGACGCGAGAATTTTATTGCCGGTTTCCAGAAGGATGATGCCGTCCCCTGTTGCAGGATCAAGGCGTGCGGTGGTGTTAATGGCTGGTTCGTTGCTACCGTCATGACCAATAATATACTGGCCGTCGCTCTTGGCTGCATAGAGCATGGTACCAAGCCCCCATATATCTAGGCCCAGTGACGAGGCATGGGGTTCATACATCATGGCAACGGTTTCCGGTGCCAGTACATCGCGGCCAATGCGTTCACCTGCCGGACCGGGCCGCTGGGCCTTCAGGAACATGGCCATATCATTGGCGGTGGTATAAAGCGAGGCCGCCGCAAGCGCTGTGAAGCTGTAGTGGATCGCCTTTTCGCCCTCAGGCCCATAGATAGTGGCGACGTTGCCGGTGTTGTCGCCGTCAATAATGAAGGTGGACCGCATCATGCCAAGGGGGCTGAACACGCGCTCTTTCATGAAGTCGTTGAACGATTGGCCTGACACTTCCTCGATGAGCAATTGCAGAAGGCTATAGCCCCCGCCTGAGTATTTCCAGTCGCTGCCCGGTTCCATGCCGACGCGCACAGCACCGTCCTTGCCCGGCGACGCGTCCGCAGCCCGGCTTAGCGAGTCTGTCAGCGACTGCACGGGTGCGCCGGGTTCAAACCCGCCATAGCCAAGGCCGTCGGTGAGGCCCGCTGTGTGGCTGAGAAGGCGTCTGACTGTCACCCCGTTGTTGTCAAACTCGCTGGGCGGCAGTTGCCAACGGGTCAGATAGCTTGAAACGGGTGTATCGAGGTCAAGCTTGCCCTCATCGACAAGGTGCATAACCCCCCAGGCTGTGACCCATTTGCTCAGGGACGCGACCTGAAACAGGGTATCGCCATCCACCGTGGCCCCCTTTGAAGCATAATGCTGTGTCACCGGTTTGCCATTTTCCAGAAGCATGAACGCAACGTTGCCTGCGCGCCGCTGCTCAATAAGGTTCACGGCTGCGTCACCGAAGGCTTTGGCGTCATCCGTCTTTACCAGCGGGTCACGGAGCCAGCCGTTTTCTGTGTTCATCAGGACAGTAAAGCCCCACCCGCCAGCCAGCAAAATTGCGCCTGTAAAAATTATGATCAACCGCTTCAGCATTTTTATTTTCCCCTGTTTGGAACATTTATTATGCAAGGGGTTCCTCGCTGCTGGCTACATATTCATTTTATGGATATTTTCCAGTGCCTTAAGGCGAGCTTTTCGGCCAGCGGTACTGTATTTTCGGTCAACGGCAGGGGCCATAATACGCTCGGCCCCCTCCGATGACGCTGTAAAAATGCTGTCTCCAAGGTCATGGCCGCGCCGGAACCGGGTGCCGGCTATTTTCGCCGCATCTTCGCCGCGATGGCTTTGCCTGCCTGGCCGACGACCAGCGGCACAAGGCTTGCGATCACAACCGCGTACCAGCCTCGGGCGTCAAGCGACTGAAGATGCAAAACAGATTGCAGCGGCGTCCAGTGAATAGCGAGCGAGAGCAGGAGCAGGCATAAGCCTATGGCACCCCACACGAGACCGTTACGGACAATCTGGTTGTTGAATATGGCCGCTTTACTGCTGCGCATGTTGAACACATGCCATAACTGCCCGAGAGCGAGGGCGAAAAAGGCCACCGTATTTGCGTAGTCCCCGGTGGTGTTTTCCTGAGCCAGGGCCCAGACAAATGCTGCGTGGACAGACGCGGTCATGATGCAGGCATAGGCGGCGATCGCTCGCCAATGCCGGGGTTGAAGCAGACCCTCTTGCTTTGGTCGCGGTGGTCGGCGCAAAATTTCCTCATCCCCGCGTCCAAACCCAAGGGCAAGGGCGGGGAAAACATCGGTAACCAGATTAAGGAACAATATCTGAAGCGGCAATAAAGGCAGGGGCAAGCCAGTGAGAATAGCAGCAGTGACAACGAGAACCTCACTCAGATTGCAGGACAACAAATAAAGGACAAACTTGCGAATGTTGGCAAAGATCACCCGCCCCTGCTGGATGGCGACGACGATTGAGGCAAAGGCATCGTCCTTCAAAATCATGTCTGCCGCCTGTTTTGCAACCTCTGTGCCGCGTATGCCCATCGCAATACCGACGTCTGCTTTCTTTAGCGCGGGTGCATCATTGACCCCGTCTCCGGTCATCGCGATCACGGCGCCGTGCTGCTGGTGCATCGCGATAAGCCTCAGCTTTTCGCCAGGGCTCATACGGGCAAAAACATTCGCATCCAGCAGGGCCGATATCTTGCCGGTGTCGTCCGGCGCGGGCTTGTCGCTGGGTGTCTCCGCCACTGTGTCAGGCAGGTCGTTGCCCTGCATGACAAGCGCATCATGCGTTGCGACAATACCGACCGCCCGAGCGATACTACGCCCGGTGTCGGGGCCGTCGCCGGTGGCCATCACCACACGTACACCAGCCTTCTGTGCGGCGCGCACCGCGTCTGCGGCATCCGCCCGTGGCGGGTCTTCCAGCCCAATGAGGCCAAGGAAGGTCAGTCCTGTGAAGGGGTCGGTCTCCTCTGTGCTGACGGTTTTTTGGGCCACCGCCAGAATACGCAGACCGCGGCGTGCCATCTGGCGCATCTGGTCCAGCCATTGCTGTTTCATGGGCTCGCTGAGGGCATCGTTACCGCAGTGTGACGCGGCAGCCAGCACAGCTTCTGGTGCGCCTTTGACAACATACAGGTATTCATCACCCATGCGGTGCACTGTGGCCATCATGCGCACGGCTGCGTCAAATGCGTGTTCCTTTACCCGGGGCAGGGTTGCCTCTGTCTCGCGGCTCGCCATGCCGGCAGCCCCGGCGGCCTTTACCAGCGCCGCTTCCATCGGGTCGCTGAGCCGCGCCGGATCGTCGCCGCTGTAACAAAGCGCACACACGCGCAGCGCCTGTTTTCCGGCCTCCGTTGGGGCACTGAGGCTATCGGGCGCCTGAGTGTCCGTTGCGGATAGCTGTGTGACGGTCATTTTGTTTTCGGTCAGGGTGCCGGTTTTGTCTGTGAGAATGAGGGTTACAGACCCCAAGGTTTCGACGGCTGATAACCTTTCAATAAGGGCATTGCGTTCTGCAAGTTTCCACATGCCCCGCGCCAGCGCGAGCGTCGCCACGATCGGTAGCCCTTCAGGGATTGCCGCAACAGCAAGTGCAACACCGGTTTTCACCATTACAATAACGTCGCGGCCAGCTAAAATTCCTACGATGGTGAGCGAAACCATCAACACGAGCACCGCCAGCAGAAGTTGCTCTGATAGGCGGCGCAGGCGCACCTCGAGGGGGGAAACCGACGCTTCCGCCGTGTCGGTCAAATCGGCAATTTTACCCAGTTCGGTCCGCTGCCCGGTCGCTGTCACAACACTGAGGCAGGAGCCGCGCGTGACGGATGTTCCTTTATAGGCGGTGACAGCGCGGATGTCCTCGTCTGAAGGCGTGGCGGCAAGCTCGGTACGTTTATCAACAGGAACAGACTCGCCCGTCAGCAGGGACTCGTCGCATTGCATTTGGTTGCATTCAACCAGCCGGACATCGGCTGTGACCACATCCCCTGCCTCTAGCAGAACAATGTCTCCCGGCACAAGGTCTTCGTCAGGGATGATTTGCGTTTTGCCGTCACGGCGTACACGGGTGGTAGCCCGGCCCATTTCACGCAGCGCTTCCATGGCGCGTACAGCCCGTATTTCCGCAACAAAACCGGTAACAGCGTTAAAAAGCACGACAATCAGGATCGCCATGCCCTCGGACGTATCGCCGAAAAGGTAGGAAAGCGCGACCGCCCCCAGCAGGATGAGGGTAAGCAGGCTTTTGAACTGACTGGCGAGGATGGAAAACCATGAAGCGGTTTTCGCTTCGCCCAGTGTGTTCGGGCCATAAAGGTCGCGCCGCCGCAACACCTCATGCGCGGTCAGCCCGCAGGCCGGGTCCACGTCCTGAAACCGGCACGCGCCCTCTGAGGTCATGGTGTGGTGGTCGGTGTGGGCATGCATGGGTTTCTCACGTTTTTCGTTTGGTGATCTGTGATTATCGCAGCCTTTTATCGAACAGGGCTGTAATGCGTTGCCGCACATCTTCCGGCTGTTGTTCAACCGCCTGTCCAAGGCAGCGCAGTTGATGCCTGAGGCCGTGGACCTGATCCAGCAGCGCCAGCACGACGGGCACGGCCTCTTCATTCAGGCCCATATCCTCGCGCAATTGTTCAATCAATTGCAGGCGGGCAATATCGATATCAGCGAACTGGCGTCCCTCTGCCTCATGAGGCACTGAAGGGGGCGTTTCAAGGTCGGGAGCAACCCAGCCATGGCTGATATAAAGGTCCAACCGCTCAACCGTCAGGCTGTCGATACGGGCCACCACGTCGCTTTCCTTGATGGTGCTCATGTTTCTGTCTCCAGATCCTGCCGGACGTTATAGGCGTTCTTCTCCCGCCATCTGGTCATGAAATCGGCCAGTTCCTTGTCAATTTCGGGCGGAAGCACAACGCGCAGGGTGACATACTGGTTGCCCGCATCCTCCCCGCCTTTTGCGCCGATGCCCTTGCCCTTGAGCCGAAGGGTGCGGCCCGAGCTTGAACCCGCAGGAATAGGGACGGAAACACTGCCGTGGATGGTGGGAACCTTCACCTTGCCGCCAAGCACCGCCTCGTCAAGCGTCACGGGAAGGTCAAGCAGGATATTCAGGCCTTCCCGTTTGAAATGGGGGTGGGGGCCTGTTTCCACGGTTACAAAGGCGTCGCCGGCGGAACCGCCGCCATGGCCCGGCAGGCCCTTGCCTTTTAATCGCAATACCTGACCGTCGCGCACGCCAGCCGGGATGGCGATGTCAAGCTGCATGCCGTCGGGCATGGTAACGCGCCGCTTGGCACCTCGCGCTGCATCCAGAAAATCCACCGTGAGATGATAGCGTATGTCGGCACCCTTGAAAGCCCCCGCGCGTTGCTGCTGCCCGTACTGCCGCTGCCCGTACTGCCGCTGTTCGTGCCTTGCCTTGCCAAAAAGGTCGGAGAAAAAGTCGCTTTCATCGGCGAAGTCGGAAAAGCCCTGGCTGGAATAATAGCGCTGGCCGGCGCCGTCACCCGCATAGTCCCGGTAGTAGGGGTTTCGCGGACTCTCCGCGCCTGAGGCATCAATCTCGCCACGGTCAAACTGCGCCCGTTTTTCCTTGTCGCCCAGCAAATTATAAGCGGCGGAGACGGCCTTGAAACGCGCCTCTGATTCACTATCGCCCGGGTTGAGATCCGGGTGTAGCGATTTGGCCAGCCTGCGGTAGGCGGCCTTGATTTCCTTGTCGGAGGCGCTCTTGTCAACGCCCAATATCTCGTAGGGGTTATCGCTCATCAATCAACCTCACTGGATTTCCGCGAGAGGCCACAGTGCAAACAGCCTACTCTTCGCCATACTACCGTATATCCACACCAGTTCTTTGACTTTTCTCAAATCCCGCGCCTGTCAGTCATGTATGATAGCCTTCAGGAGCTGTCGCTTTTTTGCAGCCCGTGACGGAGATGCCATGACGTTTGAGAGCGTTGGTCAACTTGTTGGTGGGTTGGGTCTGTTGTTGTTGGCACTGGGCCTGATGACCGATGGCCTGCGGCTCGCCGCCGGGGACCGCCTGATCACTGTGCTGAAAAAAAGTACCACGCCTGCTTGGCGGGGTGTCCTCTCGGGCGTTTCTGTAACTGCGATCGTGCAGTCGTCCAGCGCAGTGACCGTGGCGACGATCGGTTTTGTCAACGCGGGCCTCATGAGCTTAGCGCAGGCAATCTCCGTTATTTTTGGCACCAATGTTGGCACCACCATCACCGGCTGGATCGTGGCTTCAGTGGGTTTTGAACTGGATATTTCGGCGTTTGCCCTCGTGATGGTCGGAGCGGGGGTTGCGGTCAAGCTTGTTTCCGGCGAGAGGCCCCGTTCAGGCTATGGTGTTGCGCTTGCGGGTTTCGGGCTTTTTTTCCTTGGCATAGGTTTCCTCAAGGGCGGCTTTGAAGGCCTGAGCGCGGCGATCAACTTTCAGGTCGTCAACCAATACGGCGCGATGGGCATTTTGCTCGGCATGGGGCTGGGGTTTATTGTTACCGTTCTGGCGCAGTCTTCAAGCGCCGCAGTGGTGCTGATTTTGACGGCAACAAGCGGCGGCGCGGTTATGCTGCCGACGGCCGCAGCAATGATTATCGGTGCCAACATTGGCACGACATCGACAGCGGTGCTGGCGACGGTGGGGGCAACGTCAAACGCCCGTCGGGTCGGTTTGGCGCATATCATATTCAACGTCATTACCGGCGTCGTGGCCTTCTTGCTGCTGCTTTTGGCCTTGCCGTTTGCCGATCAGGCGGCGTCTTATGCGACGACCTCGGTCTTTCTCGCCGTGTTTCATACGGCGTTTAATGTTCTCGGTGTGCTTCTTGTCTGGCCGTGGCGCGACAGGCTTGCAGTCTATCTGGAGACATGTTTCCGCACGCGGGAGGAGGACGAACAAAAGCCTCGCTACCTTGACTATACCTTGCGGAATACCCCCCAATTGGCGGTACAGGCCCTTATTCGCGAGGTAAGCCGTATTGATGAAAAAGTGGCACGGCTTGCGATCTTTGCCCTGTCGGAGAGCGCGCCTGACCTGCGTGATATCGGCAGCCGACGCCTCACCATCAGGGCGCTGGTTCGGGAGGTTTACGCTTTTGTCGGAATGGTGCAGCGCACGAGTGTGACACCGCAAACGGCTGATGACCTTGGCGAGGTAATGCGTATCGCCCAATACTACCGTGAGGCAACAGACCTTGTCGGGCAGGTGCGCGGGGTACGGGCTTCTATCGTCAAACTTGAGGACCCCGGCATGCGCCGCGCTGCTTCGCGCTATATTGGCGAGGTCGTCACCATTTTGACACGCCAGGGGGAGACCTTGCCTGTGGATGAGGTGCTGCCGCTGCCTGATCACGCCGCGGGCAAGGTCAAGCGCGGTTACCACGGTTTGCGGACGAAGCTTCTTCAGGCCGTTGTGACACAGGATGTCCCGCCTGTGGCGGCCAATGAATTGCTGGATACTATCAGCACATTAAACCGGCTGGTTGCCCGCGCGGCGAAGGCCAACGCGCTTTTGAAGAAGCTGGCTGGAAAATACGGCAATGGCGGTGAGCGCAGTAGCGCAGCGGCAAATTGACAAGTATCAATGATCCGTCGGCACGCCTTGCTAGGATGTACCCTGCGCAGCAGAGGGGGGATCATGCTTAAACTGAAGCGAGTAGCGATCGACACACAGGGCGAAAATGTTGCCTTCATGGCGCGAAACTGCGCTGTCTACCGCCCGGAGGAATTTCAGGCCCTCAAAAAAATCGAGGTTCAGCATGCTGGTCATACCCTTCTCGCTTCGCTGATGATTGTGGATGACGACAGTATTATTGCTGTCGATCAGCTTGGCCTGTCAGAACAGGCCTTCGCGCGACTGGGCGGCAAAGCGGGTGACGCAGTTTGTATCGCGCCAGCCGAACCGCCAAAAAGCCTGGATTACGTGCGGCTGAAAATTCATGGCTCCACGCTTGAAGCCCATCAGCTCGAGGAGATTATTTCCGACATTGCAGCGCATCGTTATTCCGAGATGGAAATTGCAGCCTTTTTGGTATCCAGCGCCGGCTTCATGACCACCGGAGAGATGCTGGCTCTCACGCGGGCAATGTCGCAAGTGGGGAACCGTCTGACATGGAAGGCTCCGTGTGTGGTCGACAAACACTGTATCGGTGGTATTCCGGGCAACCGAACATCCATGATCGTGGTGCCGATTGTCGCGGCGCACGGTCTGCCCATTCCCAAATCGTCATCAAGGGCGATAACCTCGCCAGCCGGCACGGCAGACACCATGGAAGTGCTGGCCAGGGTAGACCTGTCGATGCAGGCAATGCGCACTGTGGTGGAAGATTGTGGCGGCTGTCTTGTATGGGGCGGACACGTCAACCTTTCGCCGGCTGACGATGTGTTGATATCTGTCGAGCGCCCCTTGGGCATCGATACGCGTGAGCAAATGGTGGCGTCTATCATGTCGAAAAAGATGTCGGCCGGGTCCACCCATCTTTTGATCGATATTCCTGTCGGCGCCACTGCAAAGGTGCACAACAACGGCGACGCAATGCGGTTGCGTAAACTGTTTGAATATGTCGGGCGCGAGGTCGGGCTTCACGTCGACGTGGTCACAACCGATGGCAGCCAGCCTATCGGCAGGGGTATCGGGCCTGTGCTGGAGGCACGGGACGTCATGGCCGTATTGTCGAACCAGCCGGATGCGCCAGCGGACCTGCGCGAAAAGTCGCTGCAACTGGCCGGGGCTCTTATTGAAAATGACCCCGCCCTTGTTGGCGGTTCCGGCTACGCGCGGGCGCGCCAGCTTCTTGAGAATGGCGAAGCGCTGAAGACCATGAACCGGATCATTGACGCACAGGGGCGGCAAACAGCTACCATCGCCCCAGGTGGGTTGACCAAGGATATTCTGGCGCATCGGTCTGGCGTTGTAACAGCAATTGATTGCTTTCGCATGAATCGGCTGGCGCGTCTGGCAGGTGCACCGCTTGATAAAGGCGCTGGCATTGATCTGTTTCACAAGGTCGGTGACCGGGTGAGCGCGGGAGAGCCTCTGTACCGTATACATGCCTGCTTTGAATCGGATTTTGGATTCGCCGCAGCCTATGCGGATGAAAATACGGGCTATTGCCTCGGGGATGAGAGATGACCTCTGTCAGCGTACATGCCTTTCCCGGCTTTGAAGATGACGCAAGGGTATTGGCCAGCGCTTTGGACGCTCCCTGCTGGCCGTTGGAAATTCACACCTTCCCGGATGGCGAAAGCCGTATCCGTGTAGTGCCGGGCACCGGCACCGCCATTGTGTTTGCAAGCCTTGACCATCCTGACAGTAAACTGGTGCCGCTGTTCCTTGCTGCCGCTGCGTTGCGGGACAATGGTGCTACGCGCGTGATACTGATATGCCCGTATTTGTGCTACATGCGACAGGATACAGCCTTCCGGCCGGGTGAAGCTGTGAGCC
>NZ_JBLXGZ010000020.1:0-71053 GCF_048260245.1 Kordiimonas sp.
CCGACATCATCCCCAACTGGGGCAGCCTTTCCGTGACCGTGCCGGGTGCGGTGGACGGCTGGTTCAGCCTGCATGAGAAGTTCGGCAAGCTTGATATGGCAGAGAACCTCGCGCCCGCGATTGCTTATGCGCGCGAGGGTTTCCCGGTCACGCAGGTGATTGCCTATTATATGGGCCGCAGCCAAATGGCGTTTGAGAAACTGCATGCCGACGGCGTGATTGAGGAGATCGACAACTACCGCAAGGTTTACCTTGTGGATGGTGAAGCCCCGGCGGAAGGCGACGTCTTCAAGAACCCGGCGCTTGCGAACACATACGAGAAGCTCGCCAAGGGCGGGCGTGACGCCTTCTATAAGGGCGAGATCGCAGGTGTGATGGACGCCTATTTCAAGCGCATTGGCGGGCCGCTCCGTAAAGCGGATTTTGAAGCCCATCATAGCGACTGGATTGAACCGGTGTCGGTGAACTACCGCGGCTATGACATCTGGGAACTGCCGCCAAACGGGCAAGGCATCGCCGCCCTTCAGATGCTGAATATCCTTGAAGGCTATGACCTCGCCTCCCTCGGCCAGAACTCGGCTGAAGCCCTGCACCTGATGGTCGAAGCCAAGAAACTGGCGTTCGAGGACCGCGCCAAATTCTATGCCGACCCCGACTTCACCGACATTCCGCTTGATGGCCTCTTGTCGAAAGACTATGCCGCGGAGCGCCGCAAGCTGATCAACCCCGACAAAGCGATGGCGGAGGTTGACCACGGCGACCCGAAACTGAGGAAAGGTGACACCATCTATATGACCGTGGCGGATGAGAACGGCATGATGGTCTCCCTCATCCAAAGCAACTACCGCGGCATGGGTTCCGGCCTGTCACCGGATGGTCTTGGCTTCATGTTTCAGGACCGAGGTGCGCAGTTTGCGCTAACGGAGGGCCACGCCAACGTTTATGCGCCGGGCAAGCGCCCGTTCCACACTATCATTCCAGCTTTCATGACCAAGGACGGTGTGCCGCTCATGAGCTTTGGCCTGATGGGCGGTGCCATGCAGCCGCAAGGCCACGCACAAATCGTGGTCAATATGGTGGACTTCGGCCTGACAGTACAGGACGCCGGTGACGCTGCCCGCTTCCACCATGACGGGTCTACCGAGCCCACATGGGAAGCGCGTATGAAAGACGGCGGCACGCTTGAACTTGAAAGCGGCATGCGGCCAGACGTGGTGGCAGCGCTTCAGGCCAAGGGCCATAAAATTCGCATCACCTCCGGCCCGTTTGGTGGCTATCAGGCCATCTACCGTGACCCCGAAACCGGCGTCTATTGGGGCGCAAGCGAAATGCGCAAGGACGGCGCTGCCATCGGCTACTAGGCCCCTTCAAACAAAGGCGCTGCCGCTCAGGCGACAGCGCTTTCAAGCAAGGTAAGCGTGCGATTGCCGCCGTCAATACGCGCGCGTGCACCAAGCGGCAAGGTGGCATTGTCCCTGATATGGCCGAACTGCGCGCCAGACCAGACCGGAATGCCGAGACCGCCAAAATGCTGTTCGAACACTTCGCCAAGGGTGAAGCCGCCATAGGGTTCGCTCTCATCCGGCCCGCAGTCGGTAAAGCCGCCAAGCACAATGCCCTTCAGACCCTTAAGGCATCCGCCCAGCGCAAGCTGTGTGATCATGCGGTCCACGCGGTAGATCTTCTCGCCGATGTCTTCAATACACAGGATCGCGCCGTCAAGAGTCGGGAAATAGGGTGATCCCATGAGGGAGACAAACACGGTGAGGTTACCGCCTGCAAGCCAGCCCTCCGCCGTACCGCTTACAATAGTCTGGCTACGGTTCTTGCGCGCCACAAGCGTGCCGTCGTTTTTCGGCTCCGTGCGGTACTCAAGCTTTTTGCCGTCAACCAGCAGCTTGGTCATCATCTCGGCCTCGAACTCATACCATGATGACCCGGCGTTAGGGCCCAGATAGCTGACCATGCCCACTTTGGCCGCGAAGGCAGTGTGAAGTGCGGTGATATCGCTATAGCCGATCAGCACCTTCGGGTTTGCGCGGATGATGTCATAGTCCAGCATCGGCAACAGCCGCGCCGCGCCCCACCCCCCGCGCAGGCAAAAGATGCCGTCCACGTCAGGGTCTTTGAATGCTGCCATCAAATCCGCGGCGCGGTCAGCGTCTGTGCCCGCCAGATAGCCATGCCGGTCCATAGCGTGCGGGAACACCTTGGCCTTGAGGCCCAGCACAGCGAGCGATTCAATGGAAAGCTGTAGCGTGAACTTCTCCCACGTGACGCCGGAAGGCGCGACAATGGCGACCGTGTCCCCGCGCTTCAGGCGTTTCGGTTTCAGAACGGATGGTTTGGACGCTGGCTGCTTCGCCTGCGCGCCAACCGTATTACTTGCCACCGCGGCCACCGCAGCCAATCCCGCCGCTTTCAGAAAATCTCGCCTCTGAACCATTGTCATCGTGCCTTTCTGCTGATGTGGCTGCCCTGAATCAAATGACAGCACCTCTCGGGTGGAATAAAATATTATAATTTATCAGAAGGCAACATATATAGATAGAAAAGAGAGCGATATATCCATTAAAGACATAATATATAACAGAATATATTATTCCATTCCCCTTCAATACCGATGAGGCGGCCCTGAGACATCAGAGAAAAATAAAACAGCCATAAAATTATATTTAAGCAGCCGTATTTTAATTTTTTAGTTTAAATAGTCGTCAAAAATGACATATTTTAACAATCTGGCTGTACAATATAAAAATGATGTGATCTACCATTTTGCGGCTTAGCGAACTTTCCACGAATAGGTAGCTCAACGAATGCTGCTGCAAGTTCACCTCTGATCGGAAAGGCGAGCTGAGGATGGGGCGCTTTATATACAGCATCATTGAAGCGGAAACAGCGCCGACTTTTCCGCAGAGTGAATACGGGAGGAACGCAGTGAGGTTCAGTATCAAACAGGGTATCTTCTTATTGGCCCTTATAGGTTTGGCCCAAATGGCCACTGCCAGTTCAGAGTTTTCCGCGCTTGATAAAACTATCAACCAGTATGTTGATCAAAAAGAACTGCCTGCTTTTTCCATCCAGATTATTGGCAAAGACGGCCCTGTTTGGTCTGGGGGCTATGGTTCAAGCACAAAAGACACTGTCGGCGATATTGGCCGCTCCACGATTTATCGTGTTGGCTCTATTTCGAAACTGTTTACCGACATTGCTTTGATGCAACTGGTAGAAGAGGGCATTGTTGATCTTAATGCGCCCGTTTCGCTTTATCTGCCTACATTTGCACCCGACAACCCCTTCAACTCGGACATTACCGTTGAGGCGCTGATGTCTCACCGATCCGGCTTGGTAAGGGAACCCCCAATCGGTAACTATTTTGATGCGAATGAGCCTTCGGTTGCCGATGTGGTTGAAAGCTTGAATGATACGAAACTGGTTTATGAACCAGCCACAAAGGTACAATATTCAAATGCTGCTGTAACAGTTGTTGGCCGTATCGTCGAAGTTATGCGCGGTCAGCCGTTTAATGAGGTTATCCAGACCCGGATTCTACAACCACTTGGCGTGGAAGGCAGTTTTGACCAGTCGGATGCGCTGAATGCGAGAATGCCGGAAGCCTATATGCGGCGGTATCATGACCGCCCTTTCCCTGCTCCGAACTTCTCGCTCGGCATTTCCCCCGCAGGCAACTTGTATGCATCAATGGACGATCTTGGCAAATTCGTTTGGGCGTTGCTTAATAACGGCCAAGGTGCGGCGGGTAGAATTCTCAAAGCAAACACATTGCAGCAGATGTGGACGCCAGCAAGCGGCATTCACAGTGCTAGAAGTCGCGAATTCGGCATCGGATTTGTCGTGGAAACCTTTCATGGCGAGAAATCAGTCGGTCATGGTGGCGCCATATATGGATTTTCTTCCCAACTGAGATTATTGCCACAAAGCAAGCTCGGCGTTGTGGCCTCCACTAACATGGATTTTACGAGTGGCGCGGTAAAAAGAATTGCTGATTATGCCTTGAGCTATGCTTTGGCCATGCAGAAAGGTGAACCTGCTCCCTCATTTGAGGTTACCCGCGCCATTGGCCCCGAAGTCGCAGATGCGCTTGTGGGCGAATATCAAAGCAACACCAATCGCGCTGCCATTCGGGAACGGCATGGAAACCTCTATTTCGAACGCGCCGGAGGCTTGGCACTGCAACTGATGCAGGGCAGGAACGGAATCGTAATTGATGGCCTGATGTCGTATGATAACAGCGTGAAGATAACGCCGCAGAAAATTGAGGCTTTTGGCGAAGTTTATCAGCGCTATCCTTCCGCTAAACCCAATTATGATACGGCTGCATTTGCGCCTTACTTCGGGGAATACGGCGAAGACCATAACATTCTCTATATCAGTGAAAAATATGGCAAGCTTCATGCGCTCATCGAATGGGGTACCGAATATCCGCTGGAGAGAGTGAACGAGGATGTGTTCAAGTTCCCCGCTTATGGTTTGTACCCCAATGAAGAGCTTCGGTTCCACCGTTCTTCGGAAAATAACCTTGTGGAATCTGCTGACCTGGGCGGAATTATATTCGAACGCAGATCCAATGCCGGCGTAAGCAACGGTGTGTTTCAGATCGACCCACAGCGGCCTGTTGATGAACTGTTAGCAGACGCACTAAAGGCTAAACCGCCTGTCGAGGACGGCGAATTCGTGGAAAGCGATTTGGTTGATGTGACAAAGTTTGCCGACAACATAAAGCTCGATATCCGGTATGCGTCGGACAATAACTTTTTGGCCACACCAGTGTATTCGCAATCAAAGGCATATATGCAGCGCAAGGCGGCTCTGGCACTGGGACGCATCAGCAAGCGATTTGCAAAGCTGGGCTATGGTCTTCTGATCCATGATGCCTACAGGCCTTGGTATGTGACCAAGGTTTTCTGGGACGCAACCCCGGAGGACAAGAAAATATTCGTCGCCAACCCGGCACATGGCTCCCGCCACAACCGGGGCTGTGCGATCGATATCACCCTGTATGATCTGGAAACAGGCCAACCCATAGAAATGGTTGGTCTGTATGACGAAATGTCGGAGCGCTCTTATCCCCATTATCCGGGGGGTACCTCACTGCAGCGCTGGCACCGAGATCTGCTGAAGCAGGAGATGGAACGCGATGGTTTCAAGGTATATGAATATGAGTGGTGGCACTTTGACTTTGATGGTTGGCAGCAATATCCGATTGGCAACAAGACCTTTGAACAACTAGAGAACGATAAATAAAGATATTTACGAAACCTGCCAGGACAACACCATTAGGCCGCCGACGACATCGGCCTAAAGATGGGGAGGATAAATATGGCGAATAGAATAATGGTGTTTCCGGGGGTACGGAGGTTTGTCTCTGCGGCCGTTGTGTTGGCTGCCTCTTTGATGATTGGGATGGCATCTGCGCAGGATGTAAACGATCAGCCAGTTGCGACCGCTGATGAGCCGCTTGAAGCCTTTATTGAACGCGAGATGCGGGAGAAAATGGAGGAATTCAAAGTGGTGGGCGCCACCATCGCACTCGTTCGCGACGGAGAGATGATTTATGCTAAGGGGTTTGGGGATGCAGACACGGAAAATGGCATAAAGGTCACAGCTAGGGACACGTTGTTTCGGTGGGGGTCGATTTCCAAGACATTCACTTGGACTGCCATCATGCAGTTGGTCGAACAGGGCAAAGTCAGCCTTGACGCCGATGTGAACGACTATCTTGTGGACGTGAAGATAACGGAGGCTTTTGGCGCCCCTATTCGGTTGAAACATTTGCTTGCGCATACGCCGGGCTTTGAAGATGAAGGCCTTGGCCATCTATTTGAGGTTGATCCAGGCAAGGTATTGCCTTTGAAGGACTACCTGATCAGATATCAGCCAAAGCGGGTGCGGCCCGCAGGTCAGGTTTTTGCCTATTCAAATTACGCAACGGCTTTGGCCGGGCAAATCATCGCCAACGTCAGTGGCATGCCTTATGAAAATTATATCGAAGACAACATTTTCAAACCGTTAGGAATGAATGACAGCACTTTCCGAGAGCCGTTGCTTGAGAGATCTCCCGGTCGGATTGATCCGGACTTACTGTCACGCGTCAGCAAGGGCTTCGTCGCCGATGAAGACGGCATTCGACAGAATAACAAGTTTACGCTTATCTCAGGCGTTGGCCCGGCGGGTGCGATCTCGTCAACAGCGACCGATATGGCAAAATTCCTATTGGCTCATATGTTGGGGTGTACTTTGGGTGAGGTACGCCTTATGAAGCCTGAAACATGCGCGACTATGCACTCTGCGCTGACACCTTTGAATGCCAGTGGCACCGTGAATAACTATCACGGTTTTTTCCAACACAGGAAGATAGGCGCACATAACCGCATTGGTCATAATGGTGGAACGATTCACTTCCATTCCCAGATGGGCTGGTATCCTGAGTTGCAGTTCGGCTTTTTGATGTCAACAAACACAACAACTGGTGCAAAGCTATACAAGCATATGGAAGAAGCAATCGTAACCCGATTGTTTGGTGATAAAACAGTAACGCCAGAGCCCATTTCACCTGCGGCAGACTTTGCTAGCAGAGCCGACAAATATGTTGGATACTACCAAAACACGCGTCGTAACTATAGCTCCATTGAAGTCCTGAATTCACTCTTTATGGGGTCATCAAAAGTAACCTCAGATGAAGACGGTTACCTGATTTTGCACCTTGATAGCGGTCCAGTGAAGGCTGCCGAAGTGAAGCCAAACCTGTTTCGGGCGGTGGATAAAGAAGATTATTATGAGTTCGTTGAGAATGACGCCGGTGACGTAATTTACCTGAAGGCACTTCGCTCCTATGACAAGGTCTCTTGGTATCAAGCTCCTGAAAACCGACTGATATTGATTGTCGCCACTTTCGTGTTTTTGTTCATCGGTGCTCTTGTCTTGCTGGTACGGTCCATGCGCCGTATTGCGAAAGATGATCCCCTGACGGTTAAGAAGGCACGCCGCCGCATCCTGGCCAGCCTGCTCTTATGGGTAGCTTTCCCGGTTACCTTGGGTCTTGCAATCCTGGGTACCATACAGCGGGGTGAACTCTTGCAGGAATTTCCCTCACCAATGGCAGTCGCTGCTTTGGGAATATCCGTGTTTGCGGCGGTATTCTCAGTTGTCCCCACATGGTCTGTTATTTCAATGTGGCGTGAAGGAGTATGGGGGCCGGTGTGGCGGGGGTATTGCACTCTCCTGGTTGTCGCAGTCTGGCTCTTTGTACTGCAGTTACATGCAATACACTTGATAGGTTTCAACTATACGTCCTGATCTCGCATTTGTTCGTTTGAGCTTCTTGTTTTATCTCCCAAGGTCGAACTAACAGACAAGCTATTGACGTAAGACGGGTTCCTCTGCCTGCTTGGCTTGTCCGACCAGCCAGCGTATGGAACTTTCTCATGAATAGCTCCCAGGTGTCTAAGAGAAGTTGCTCAAAGACATTCGCCGCAAGGCCCGCAAGCAATATAGCGCGGAGGAGAATATCCGCACTGTGCTTGATTGTTTGCGCGGTGAAAGCAGCATAGCTGAGCTGTGCCACCGCGAAGGCATCACGGAAAGCATTTATTACAAATAGTCGAAAGACTTTCTGGAAGCAGCCGAGCGAAGAATATGGCGTGAATGCCAATTTTGGGTATGCACTCAGGTCCAGGGAAAACCGGTAATCTGTCCCATGAGCGCAAACGGGGAACTGCTACTTCATCGGCTGGTATGTGATGCTGCTTCCCGTCCTCAAGAACCAGCATAACGGTTTTGGTCCAGCGCTTGCTGCCCATCATCCTTCTGGCTAGCACCCTTATGCCCCTCATTGACACGGGCGTGGCATCTGGAACCCCTGGCAGACCGGCTGGCGGACAAGCCGTAATGACCATGACTGGCAGTCTGGCCTTTCTCGGCCCCTTATGAGGGGTTCCGGATGCCCCCTCGCCCGGGAAAGGTGCCTTATGCTGCCCTTAACCGACTTCAGGCTGTTTAAATTATATTTTAATGCAAAAAATAGAGTAATACGGTTTTATTTGATGAATAATATAAATTAACACTGTTAAAAAATGCTTGAAATTACCATTAAGGCGGCTATAGGATCGAATCATTCAGAACAGGAATAAAAAACAGGATAAATGGTGGTGATGGTTTGCCCGAATTTATCGCATCAAACGCCCGTGTTATGAGCTTGCCAGCCTTAGCTGCCATGGCTGCGGCAAACAGTTCGAAGGCCGTGTTTTCACCGAAAAACCTATAAGGTGCATTCGGCTACACCATCATGAATTTTATCGGACAAAGCAGACATGCTGCGTTCACCTGATTTTTGCCTGAAGGGAGGCCTATCCATGAAAAAAATCGTCTGTTTGGCACTTGGTATTGCCGCGACAGCGCCCGCTGCACTCGCAGTTGACCTGCCAGAAGGTTTTGACAGTGCTGTCAAAACCGCGATGGAAAAATGGCATGCGCCGGGCCTTGGGCTTGCCATCGTCGAGGACGGAGAAATTCTGCTCAGTCGCGGCTACGGCATCAAATCGGTTCTCAACAATAATCAAGTTGATGAGCACACGCTCTTCCAAGCCGGCTCCACTACCAAGGCTTTTGCCTCCATGGCGCTGGCCATGCTGGCGGATGACGGCAAAGTCAAGTGGGATGACCCGGTGATCAAACACGTCCCGGAACTGGACCTGAATGAAGACTATGTGGAAAAAAACCTGACCATCCGCGATGTCCTGAGCCACCGAAGTGGGGTCTCCCAACTCAGCAATATCAACGTGTTCTTGAGCGAGAGCCTGCCTGAAGCATGGGAAATGCTGCCGAATAACCCGCAGCAAACCAGTTTTCGCCAAGCGTGGGACTATAACAACACCATCTTTGCGCTCTCTGGCCTTGTGGTTGAAAAGGTCTCAGGCAAACCCTTTCATGAATTCGTCAAAGAACGCATCCTCGACCCGCTCGGGATGACGGAAACCCTGCTACTGGACGCGGATGTGAAAGCGCGCAAAAACCGCGCGGAAGCCCACCGGTATATCGACGGGCAATTCTATCAAATTGAATACCCTTATATCGAATTCAGCCAGTCTGCGGGCATGATCAATTCAACACCATCCGACATGTCAAAATGGCTTCGCTTCCTCGCGAACGGCGGCATGGTCGGCGACAAACGCCTGGTGTCTGAAGCTGCGATGAGCGAGATGTTCGCGCCGCAAATGTTGATGGACCCGAGTGCGATCTACCCTGCTGCGGCGACGCTTGACCATTCTTACTTCTCGTACGGCCTTGCGTGGTTTGTCTACGACTACAAGGGCGAGAAAATTGTGATGCACACCGGCAGTATCGACGGCATGTCCGCTATCAATGCCATCATTCCCGGCAAAAAGGCCGGCGTGTATGCCTTCATCAATGCGGACCATATCGAATACCGCCATGCCTTGATGTATACGGTGCTGGATATCCTGCTCGATAACCCTGCCGAGGACTGGTCTGAAAAACTGTATGCCGTTTATCACGTCGATGAGAACCAGCAGCAGAAAGCATGCCCCGCATTTTCAGAAGCAGCCCTCGCCGACCTGCCCGGCAATTATACCCTTCCGGGTCTCTTCCCCCTGACAATTGCAAAAGTCGAAGATGGCTTCACTGCAACCCTTGGCGTCAACACGTCTAAGGTCACCGTCACCCGTGAAAGCTGCCTCAAGGTCCATGATACTGAAAACCCGGAACTGCCCGGCTCGAATTACCTGCAGCCTGTTCTGAATGACGCTGGTGCTCTGACCACGGTCAAGTTCAGCGGCCTGCCTTTCGCAAAAGAGGCACCAGCCGAATATTAAACCTGCGCTGCAGGCAGCATCACACCTGTGCGCCAGCGAAGGGGTCCGAAAAAACGTTTCGCCTCGACCAGTTGCAGCCGCGACTGGCCGAGGCGACCCAAAGCTGACATTTTGGTTCACCAGACTAAAATGCTGACAGTTTTTGTCAGTCCCAGCCATTAGGTTTCAAGCAAACGAGCAGAAGGAGTTTGCTATGAAACACTATTTCAACCCTATGAGCCGGGCGATCACAACACACTGGATGTTGCTGGAGGCTGATGTTGTCCATGAACAAATAGTGGTCGATCTCGCCAATGGTGATACCGACACCCCGGACTATCGGGCCATCAACCCCATGGGTAAGATACCCGCTCTGGTGGACGGCGATGTCGTTGTGACCGAGACCGCAGCAATATGCGCATATATTGCAGACAAATTTCCCGAAAAGGGTCTCGCCCCTGCTTTGGGCACTGCCGAGCGCGGTAAATACTATCGGTACCTGTTTGTACCCGGCACAACGCTGGAACCAATGTTTACAGTCGCTTCGCTGGGAATACAGGACTATCCAGCAAAGTCAGCGGGGTTTGGCGACCTGAAGCGATGTCTTGCGACGATCGAAGCGATGACACCAGAAACGGATTGGGTATTGGGGCGCGGATTTACCGCTGCTGATGTCGTGTTTGGTGGAATTCTGGATATGGCCGTTCAATTTGGCTGGCTGAAGGCCCCGAGCAAAAGAGTAGCGGCCTATGTAGAGCGTATAAGAAGCCGCCCCGCATATCAAAAAAGCCGCAATCCATCTTTGCCTTGACGCTTTTTAAAGGTCCCCTCCTGGCCGGGCGCGGACAGAAACCAAGCTGCAACATCGCGGGGATCACAGATATCAGCCGATGTTCGAGTGAAATTTCTCACGCACCTGAAAATATTCTCGGTTTCCGTGAAAACCGACACTCTCAAAGGAATGAGAGTTCTCAGAAAAAGCTGGAAATTCACAAGAGTTCTCAGAAATGGCTGGAAACTCTAGGGGTGTTCAATGTATCGGTTTCAACGGAAACTGAGCATGTGATCAGAGCAACTGGATTGCACAGTCAATGCGGACTAATTGCTTCTACTTTCGTTTGAAACGGGGACACTTTGATCTGATTAGTTTTCGTACGACATACTAACATGTCACGTTGCCTGTTCTAAATGCCTAGGAAAGTAACCGATGCGAGACAATGACCGGTCGGCCATTTGCTCTCCTGAGAAACGAACGCTAGCCACACGACATCACCGGCAGCAGTCAAATTTGACCTGATAGAGGATCTTCCCGCCCTACAGGCCTCTCTGCTAAAAGAAAAAACGGTAGGATGATTGTACTGGGACTTGTTGCGTAGCTGTTCCGGCCGCCCGCGACCGGAACAGCCCGCCCTTTGTTCGTTTATTTTACCTTTGATGCTGCAATGTAGGGGGCAACATTACCGCACAATTGGGACCATTCGGCATCAGTGACCGGCAGCGTCTCCCGCATCAGTGAAAAATAGGGCGCAATACGGCCGATTGCCGGCCAGTCACTCCCGAGCACGAAACGATCGAGCCCGATCTTACGCATTAGTGCTACAAACTTTGCGATCTGGGCATCATCGGTATCAAGCGCTTTTGCCGTTGCCTCCGGCACCACCACTCCGGAAATGTCGAACACTAGGTTTTGTGTGCCGGGTGCGCCCCTGACTATGGCCTCCCACACCCCAGCGACCTCAATGAAGTCTATGCCCGCGTGCGCGAACTCTCCTCGATGGCGCGCTCTGAGAATACCAAACACGCCTACCGGGCCAGCTGGCACCAATATGAGGACTGGTGCCGCGGCATCGTCGCGCTCTATCTGGCCATGCGCAAACAGTCGACCATAGCGCAGGTGCATCGCCCGGTCACCCGGAGGCTCGGCGATGCACACCCTCCTTTAGGGTTACGCCACCAATAGAAATGTTCCCAAAAACCAGTTCCATATGCATATCCAATACCCAGTCCGCAACAAAGATTGGCAACCCCGGCGGATACCAGATACGTACTGCACGGAGGTCAACCCACATCATTTGGGTTTAAAAGCGCCGCGTAAGTCATCGGAGTACGATGTTTCAGCAGTGCATTGAGAGCTCGATCAAATTCGTTCACAAGGACCTTTTTGTCAAAGTCGTGAGGATGCAAAGCCATCCGGATGACGTCCATAGGTGCAAGTAGTTTTGTGGCAAGTTTAGACCAAATAAGTGAACTGATGATCCTTGGCACACTTCTGCTGGCATATGAAATCACCGGCGAGTTTTTAAGCAGCTCTTTACCTGTGTCCGGAGACCAGAGACACCAATGATCTTCGGCAAATTTAAATCCTTGCTCGTGCAATACATTCAGCGCGGCCTCTCCATACAGCCACGCTGGAGCAATAAAGCCGGAAACTTCGTGGCCAAGGACGCCTTCAAGGCATTTCAGGCCTGCCTGCACCCGCTCGGTCGCCTCTGAAGCAGACAGGCCAAGGAACTCCCCCTCCCCAGCTGTGAGTTTTTTGGCCTTAAGGCGATCAATATGATTATGATGCTGGCAATCGTCTTTGTGGAAAAAACCGTGCAGGATCATCTCAACACCACTGTCTGATTTTTGCCTCAACCATTCACAAAATTCAGGGTGTTTCTCCAGCGGCCATTCACCCCAAAAATTCGGAACCACCAACATCGCGTAATTATGCCCGACGTTGGTCTGCTGCAAAAATGTATCGATTTCCAGCAGCCTATCAAAATGGTGTGGCGTCACATCGTGGATACTGAACAACAATTTTTTCATATTCTTATGACCTGAAGAGCAAGTTGGACGCGGAACACTACTAGTTTGAGACGGTAAACCTTTTTCGCCTCTTTATCATTTTCGATACGGTATCCGTGAAAGCGTATATGGCTGCCAGAGGGTGGCCGCTCGCAGTAAAACCAAAAACGTAAAAAGCCCGGATGCTGAATAACGCAAAACCAAAAAAAGCGGGCCACAGAACGACGGCAGGCGGGATGGATTTTATGTTCGAACCAAAATCCAAGGCCTTTATCAAGACAAGCAAAACGAAAACCCCGACCATCAATTGAAGGGAAGAATTTCTTCTCACGGGCGGCTCTGCAAGCCCGACAGCCAGACACGGAATAAGCAGTGGCACCAACACCAGAATAAATCGCCGCTGGGCCTCCCCCAGCAGACTTCGGGCATCAAGAAGTTCGCTACCTGTGCCCCTCGCCTTTTCGATCAATTCAGTGAAGGTGAGTTCTTTTTCCGCCTCACCGCGGCGCCTGAACTGAGGGATTTCTGGCAGTGCCACAGCAAGATCGTAACGGTCAAATTCCATCGTCGCAGGTTTTGTCTCGTCAACATTTTCCGTGGTAACGATCTGTCCGTCATAGAGCCGGAAAATGATAAAATCCTTGTTTCCTGACTGAACAAAAATGCCGCGCGAAGCCGTCAGGTATGAAACCCTCCCGGCGTCGTCCTTGAACTCCAGAAATATGCCGTTCAACTCCCCGCTATGTGGCGAGATCGAGCCTACATGTAATGTCAGGTCCGCACCGATCGAGGTAAAAGCACCAGCGGCAATGGCTTTCCCAAACGCACCGCTTCGCGTTTTATAACTCTGTTCCGCAAATCGAAATTCCGCCATCGGCTCCACATAGCCAACGAGGAGCGCGTTTAAAGCAGCAAGAAGTATTCCAAACATCAAGGGCAACCGGAGAAGCCGAAAAGGGGAGACCTGTCCGGCGGACATCACGGTCAGTTCATTGTCTTTGGATAGCTTGAGGAAGGTGAGCATGATCGCCAACATCAGGCTTATCGGAATTCCAATCGCCAAATATTCGGGCAATAAGTACACCAGCATCGCAACAGCTGCGGCAGCGGGGGCGCCGGTCTGCAACGAGAACTGAAATAGTCTGAACATGTTCTCGACAAGCAACAACCCAACGATAAGCAGCATAATGGCAATAAGCCGCTTTGAAACATGCTTGGCGATATAGAGGTCGATGATCATTCAGCTATGCAGACAATTTTTACGGGCTTCAGAGCAGTAGACGTCCTCCCTTGCTGCGCACCTCCAAAGAAGTTTAAAAAAACGCCGCCGTGAAACCGGCATTTTCCCGCAGGCAGGTTGGAGGTGTTTGCCTGTCGGCGACGTTCTAGTTTTCGTATGGCGGCAGCTAAGACTTTGACGGGAAGGTGAATGACGGAAAAACTCGCGCGTTTCATGGCGGCGCCAGCAACTGAACATGTGGCAAAGCTGTTGCAACTATTGTTGCTTTGCGGGCTGTGTTTATACCTTCTGCATGAGCTTTCCCTGATCGGCTGGAAAGACCTGTGGGAAAACGTGCCGACCGCCCCTGCCTACTATTGTATCCTGCTCGCGAGCTTTCTGCTGCTGCCCTATAGCGAGCTGTTGATTTACCGCCCGCTCTGGCCCGCCTTCCGCTCCAAGGGCTCATCCGTGCTCGCCGTTTTGTTACGCAAACAGGCGCTAAATGATGTGATCATCGGTTACAGCGGCGAAGCCTTCTTTCTCCTGTGGGCCAAACAGAATATCGGCGTGACCATGAAGGCAGCCTTTAATGTCGTTAAAGACAACAATCTCATTTCGGCCGCGGTATCCGCTGTCGCGGCCTTGATCATAGCAGTGTTTTTTATGCTATCGGATCAGCTAGGGCTTCTGACCCAACACGCCCCGGACACCCTACCCATCCTCATCGGCGCTGCGTCGTTTGGAATATTGCTGGTCCCCTTTTTCGTATTTTTTGGGCACCATATCATCACACTTTCAAAACCTCAGGTATTGCGTATTGCCACCTTGCACGGCGCCAGGATTGTTGTTTTCGAAAGCCTGCTGGTGATCCAGTGGAGTATTGTGATCCCGGACATTCCGATAGGGGTATGGGTGGGCTTTATCGCAGCCCGCATGGTGCTAACTCGTATCCCTCTCCTTCCCAATAAAGATTTGATCCTGCTGGGCCTCGCGGTCACCTTGTCGGAGTATCTTCCGAATGCGGCAACAGCAGTCGGAGCACTTTTCCTGACGAGTTCCGCAATCACACAGGTTTTGAATACTATGGTTTTGTTGGTAACCGGACTGAGGGTCTTTTCTCACAGACGCGCCAAGATGTGTTAGCCGCGATGAGAACGTCGTCGCCGCTCAATCTGCTTTCTCTTTTTCTGATCAAGCGGCCACGCGCCAAAGCCCTGCATATAGTTCAGAATGATGACCATTGCATTTCGGCCCGGCTTGGCGACAAAGGCGACCTCTTCCCGTCCGGGCGTTCCCAAACTCAGCGTGGGGTTTTGCGAGAAGCCGAAACCGTCGTCGATTATGTCCAGCTTTCGATTGGCATTCCTATCGTGAAGCACCACCACTATGTAGCTTTCTGGCGCAGGCATGGCCAAACATAATGTCTGAGATGCATGTGCCGTTGGTACGCGAATTCTATCAACTAATACGTCCAGATAATCGCCTTCAATATCAGGATGTAATTCAACGACGACATCACCAAGTGTGTCCATCAGGCCTTCCACCTGCACTTCAAGCCATTGGTCTTTTTTTTCATTGCAGCCAGTATCGGCGGCAGAGACTTGGCACGCCCCCGCCAGTAACGCCAACACGACGGGACCAAGCATGGACTTTCTTTTTGTCTTAGCCATCCGGGAATTACCTACGCGTTCGTGCTTGAATATTTCGGGGCAGCCTCTTGTCGTGCAGGACAAAGGCACCATCCCAGTTGGTGAAGTAACGATCCAGTACCCTGTTATTGCCAATGCGCATGACTTCTGGCCCCAGCACCGCTATTTTGTCCGCTTCTGTCCGAAACAATGTCATCCAGAGAATGCGCTGTTCCCGCGGAAAAATATCAGCCACATGGGCATAGTCTCCGCGACCGTGCAGGAGCCACTTTGTGACGAAGCGCAGGCCAAACTCGTTCGCTCTTATCATCATGAAACCACAATTAGGGGCACGCCAACTGCGGGACAGCCTCACGGACAGCGTACAAAGAGGGACAGGCAGCCCCATCCGTCGGGAGACATCTTCGGAAATTATAAAGTCTTTGTCCGGATGTTTTTCAGTCAGATAGCTCAGGGGAAGGCCTGGCAAGTTGACGGTGGTATCGGCATCGACGACCACAAGCCAATCGGCTTCCGTTTGCTCGATATGTCTTCGCATGAGCTCGATCTTTGACCAGATCAGGTGCATATCCGGCAGGACAGCCTCTCGCCAGAGCACAAAATTGTAGCCGTGCCTGTGACAATAGGATCGCCAGTTCTCGCTGGTGTCATTGGCATAGTAGTCTATTTCCGGTGTTGCCAGCATGGCTACGTCAAAGCTTGGTTGGGTCACGGTTGATTTTCCCTTCCCGGAGGCGATCAAGCAGCTTGCAGCTCTCGGCTTGTGGAGTTCATCAGGCCAGCATAATGGTTGAACAAGTGCTCATAGTGATCAGCAGATGTCCGAACGTTGGCGCGTGCGGCCGCCGCTCGTAATTGGGCTTGGTTCCGTTCGAAAAGACGAACAATGGCATCAGTGCAAGACCGGGCGTCGCCGACCTTGTGGACTTCCGCGTAGCTTTTATCTGCAAGGTCAAAGGCGCCACCCCGATCTGGAACAATCAGGGGCAGGCCCGAGGAGAGCGCTTCGGCAATCACGAGACCGAAGGTTTCCGAAGCACAGCAGTGGATCATTGCATCCGAGCTGGCCAAAATTTTCGCAAGCAGATGTCTGTCTCTCACCTGCCCTGCTACATAGACCCCGCTCGCTGACCTTGCGTGTTTTTCGACGGCTTTTCGCCTCGGGCCATCCCCGATCAGGTACAGGCCCACGGGGCGCGTTTTATTCACCCGCGCCACGGCGTCGATCATCGTACCGATGCGCTTTTCAGGGTGATGCCGGGATACACTCAAAATCAATCGGGCATCCGGGTCCGTTATGCCACACCGCTCCAACAGGTGACGACGCAGGTTTTCATTTCTGAGCGCAGGGGAGAATAAACCTTTTTCAATTCCGAAAGGGATAGGCGTGGGGCGTCTTAACCCCAGTCCGGCAAGGCGCTCAGCGAACCAGGGCGCACTGACGACCGTCGTGTCAAAAGTATCTCCCAACCGGCGCATGTACCGCCAGAACCAGGCAAAGAGCCAATCTACATGTTGAGGCTTGAGAATATTTTCCAGCAATAGCTGCGGGTATGAAGAAACCGGATCCTGGTGAATGAAGAACGACTTCACAGCGTCTCCTTGCCAGCGGGAAACTGCGCGCCCCCCAAGCCAGGGAGAGGAACCCTCAACAATCTGCGGCTTCTCAGAATTCAGGATGTCATGGATGGCGCGATAATTGTTAAAAAAATGGTAGCGCCTGTCCACCGGGATCGGGGGTGACTTCACCCAGATGATGGTGCCATTTTCGCGTTGTTCCCGACGGTCCTCAGTCCCCGGAGCCACAATGACAGTCTTGACCCCAAGGTGATGGCTGACGTGCAATTTTTGCTGAATATACGTTTTTACGCCACCACCCTGATCACTGTAAAACTCGGCAACATCTAATAATTTCATCGTTCGCCCTTATGCCTTTAAAGGATGTTGGTTTGTTCCGCTTTGCCCACTAGTGAACGTTGGTAATGGCTGAGCACCTCCAGCAAAATATTGTCCCAGTGGAAGTGTCGACTGCGCGCCGTGCTCGCCGCGGAGAAGGCACGTCGTAAACACGGGTTTGTAATCAGCTCTTCAAGGTGTTGCGCCATCGCGGTCGCATCATCAGGCGGCGCAAGGAAGCCGGTTTCAGCATGCCGCACCAGAAAGCGGCTCCCGGTCGCATCGACGCAGACCTGAGGAACACCCGACGCCATTGCCTCAAGTGTTACGTTACCAAAAGCTTCGGTTCTGGAAGGATTGAAGAAAATGTCTGACGACGCATATGCGCGGGCAAGTTCTTTACCTGTCAGAAAGCCCAAAAACTTTGCGTCAGGCAGTCTCTGCTGGAACCATTTTCTCGCCGGACCGTCACCTACCACCATGACATGCGGCGTAAGGCCTTTGCGGCGCAGGAAATTAATCGCCGCAACGAATTGTTCCAGCCCCTTTTCCAGCACTAGCCTGCCGACAAAGCTGATAACAACATCCTGCTTTTCAAATCCGAGCGTTTTACGCCACGTCAGATCACGCTGTGCCGGGTTAAAGAGCTTGTCGTCAACGCCCCTGCTCCATTTTTTGATGGGAACAGTCACGCCGGTTTCCCGCATGGTGGTTTCCATGCACGGCGTAGGCACAAAGATCTCGTTACACTGGTTGTAGACCTTGTTGATTTTGGTACTGAGATACCGCTCGAGCGCCCCCAGCCGGTAATAACGCAGATAGGTGTCGAACCTCGTATGGACGGACGCAACCGTCACCAGGCCACGCTTCCTGCCGTATTTGACCGCGCCCCTGCATAATGGATCAGGCGCGGAAATATGGATGATATTTGGCTTGAATGCATCAAGATCGCGTTTGATATATCGCGGTAAGCCAAGAGCTATCCGGTATTCGGTACGGAACGGCACAGGAATAGACGGCGCGCTTATGAGTGTCCCCGCCGGCGGAAAAGCAGGCTCCGCCACAGTAGGAGAATACACACGTACTTGTGCCCCTTGAGTTTCGAGAAACGCCACAAGCTTGTTCAACGCCTGATTGGCGCCGTCTTTGACATAGTTGTAATTACCCGAGAACAAGGCGACACGCAGCTTACTGGCGCTAGGTAGCGCAGCCCTGCTTGGTGCAATGGCGGGGAGCTTTTCAATTTTTCCGTCAAAATTCATTGTCTCGTCGTTCATGGCAACTTCAACCTAAGTCTCATTGTTTTGGGTTTTCCAAGCCTCAGAGAACGGCCGGACCGTATCTGATTTCGCCTGATAAAACGTTTGAATCTGCGCGGTCATTTGAACGAGAAGGCGGGGCCGGGCAGTGGTGGGAGCGCCACTGCCCGGTAAGTTCGAGAGTCTTTCAAGGTAACTCTAGAACTCGAATGCAAGTCCGAATTGCGGTATGATTCCCATGCCTTCGTTATCGACCAACCCATCGATTTCACTGAAGTCGACGTCGTCGATGTTGCTGCGGTTCAGCGCGTTCACAATATCGAGGAACGCTCTCACCCGGACGCCGCCGATCTGGGTTTGATAATCGGCCCTGAAGTTCAGCGTGGAGAAATAGGCGTTCCGGCCAAAGTATGAGTCCGTAATTTCCCGCGAATACCGCAACAGGCCAGATTCAGGGATAACATCTTCATGAATGATGTAAGCTTCGCTCGGACGGCCAGAAGCGATCTGATACTGCAAACCGAAGGACCAATTTTCATTCAGCTCATAATTAAGGGTAATATTACCAAGGTGCGGTCTGTTAAACTTCGAAGGGTGGTATCCGTTACCATCTCCGTCATCAATTTTGGTCTTGTTGTAGCTATAGCGCGCAGAGGCTGACCAACGATCCGAGAAATCTTTGCGGACAACCCAGTCAAAACCTGCGGCCCAACCCTTTCCGCTGTTGAACAGCCGTCCGGATACCCGGTCTCCGTCCGGTATAAGTTTGTCCATATCCTGGTAGTATGCCTCGATTTGCATCGAGTAATTATCACCCAGATAATAATCGAGCCCTGTGCTGAATTGCAGTGTGCGCTCATGGTCCAGATCCACGTTGGCGGGGTCTGCCGCAATTTCCAGCATACTCGGCGCCTGGTAATAGAGGCCACCCGTCATATTAACGCGGGCCCGCTCATTCACCTGCCAGTCCACCTGCAATCTTGGGGAGACGGTTGTTGACGACAGCAAGTCGTCGTACTCCAACCGCACGCCCGGTGTTACGGTGACGCTGCCATAGTCAAACGATTGATCTAGATAAGCCGTACCACGGATACCGCTCTTCTTGAAAGCGGAGTCATACAGCTCCGGTGTCAGCAGGATGTAGTTCTGACCCTCTGACGGGCGGTAATCGTCGGTGTCAAACACGTACTGGACGTAATCCCTGCTCAGACTTTGACGATAATCGGTAGAGATCTGCGTAAGCCTCAAACCCGCCTGAAAGCGACCGAACTTGTTATCTTGCGAATAGTCACTCCGCCAACCGAATTCCTTCTCATCTTCACGCGATGAGATAATGCGCTCTTCAACAGGGATCGCGTCAGGGTCCTTGGGTGAATCACTAAGCTCAGGGAAAGCTTCCCCCTGGTAGGTATTTTCCTTGCCAAACCGGTAGTATACCGTGTTCCGCCATTCGCCGGTGTCCCCGACAAGCTGTTCGAGCGTGACCCCAAGTGCACCGGCATCCTGCTTGCTTTCAAACAACATGTAATCGAGCGGCGCTTCCGCTTCCACGACATGGGAAGTATCCCGTGTATTTTTCTCCGGCGCAAAGATACCGATCACCTTCAATTTGGTGTCTTCATCAATACGGGTCACAGTTTTGAGCAATACATCGGTCATCACCGGACGGCCAACGTCTTTAGCTCCGATCAGATCCAGCAACCGTCCAAAGTCATAGTGCCGCACAGACAGCAGCAGGCTTGTGTTGTCGTCGATACCGCTCGGGCCGTCGTACAGAAGTTCTGCGCCCGCCAGATCGACCTTGCCGCTGACAAAGGGTGTGTCGCGGTTACCTTCGGCCAATTTAAGTTTCAACAGCGAACCGTTTAAGCCGCCGTAAGCCGCACCCCAGCCGCCGGGTATGAATTCGGCCTGCCCTACCACGTTTTGACCGAAAATCGAATAGCGCCCGCCATTGGCAACTTCATCCTCTTCACCGATAGAATTATCGAAATGGGTGGTTCGGCCAAACGGGATATCATCCACCAGAATGATATTGTCTTTTGGGCCTCGGCCACGCACCGAAAAGCTGGAATATGCACCTGTCGCATTCACGCCAGGCAAAGCATTCAGGCCGCGGAAAATATCGCCCGCCGTACCCGGAGCCCGGCGAATTTCCTCACGGCTAAGGGTCCGGCTTGTAATTGAGCCCTGACGCGATGTCGCGATCGGGCTGCCTACTACGTTGATCTCTTCAATGTCGTCCAAAGGGCGCAGCGCAAAGTCAACAATCGTACCTTTGTCTGCAAACAGGTCGACGTTGTTCTCGCGCGCTGACTGATAGCCACCGCTTTCTACGGTTACTGTCACTAGCCCGCTTGAGTTGGTACTGACGGAAAAATTACCTTGTTCGTCGGCAAGGGTCGAAGCAATCACCTCACCTTGTCTGTCGGTAACTGTAACCGTAGCACCAGCCGCTGGCCTCTTGGTTTCCGCATTGATAATGCGTCCGGATATCCTGCTCTCTTGTGCGATAGCGACAGTCGAAACGGCTGTGGTTAACGCAGCTGCAAGTAGGTAGTTAAGCGAAGACATAAATGATCCTGTCGTTTTGCCATTCTGGGTTGCGAGTTACTTCTGCTGGACAAACGAAGGATCGAGGAGATCGCCTCCATATTTTTGGGATTGGCACTCAAAATAAATCTGACGAAATTAAAATTTCCATTTATCTGCAAATACTTGGACAAATAAGCTCCAACCACCACCAAATTTGATCGGGTCGTGAAAACTGAGCACAGAAAAACCGGCTGTCTCGGGTTCCTTATCCCGTCCGTTGGTATCTGTTCAGTTCAAATTCAATGATATTCACCCACCCCGTGGAGGTACTTCACGTGCGATTCCGTTGACCACGCATAGTGGGTCAGGAGCACCCTTCTTGTTTTTGGGGCTGCTTGCTAGTGTCCTGGGCGGTTCTTCCTTCATTTTCAAACCAGAAACAATGGAGCCAGCCTGAGCCTTCAGTGGAATATATAACATGACTACAGATCTCTTAATCGTCGCTGCTGGCATGGGCTCAAGGCTCAAGGCCAAAGGTAATCTCAAACCTCTGGTAAGTCTGGCAGGCGTCCCACTGATTGAACGCGCTATAGAAACGGCCCTGTCGGCGGGAATTACACAAGTTACCGTTGTGACGGGATATCAGCACCGTGTCCTTGAAGAATTCCTATGTCAGCTATCAAATCGTAAGGGTTGGACTATCCGGACCATTTTCAACCCGGACTTTATGTATGCAAACGGCCTCTCGGTATTGAAAGCAGCGCCGCTGCTCAACGACCGTTTCTGTTTGACCATGTGTGATCATCTTGTGGAGCCAAGCTTGTATCAACGGCTTCTGGCGCAACCGCTCGGCCCTCACGAAGTTGCTTTAGGTATAGACAGGCGTTTGGCCAACCCGTTCGTCGATCTGAACGACGTTACGAAGGTACGGCTGGCTGGTAGAAATATCCGTGATATCGGAAAAGACATTGCAATGTACAATGCGTTCGACACCGGTGTGTTTCATGCAAATGCAAGCTTGTTCGATGCGATAGCGAGAAGCCTTAATGACAGCGGGGATTGTTCAATCTCTGGCGGCATGAAGCTGTTGGCTGCTGAAGGCAAGGCCATTGGTGTAGACATTGGCGATAGCCAGTGGATTGATGTCGATTGCCCCGAAATGCATGAACTTGCATCAAACTGGCTTGCAACTAACGCTCTTTGAGCTGGGCCCAGATTAACCGGTCCTGTTTTGTGATGGCGATTTTGCTGATGGCCCACAAATACAGTGCTACAGACAGAATGATACCGCCCAGTATTGCAGAAGATGCCTGAAAATTCATTTGCCCCTGAAGCATGACCAGGAGTGCCAGGAGGCAGGCCGCTATTATGAACGGCGGCAGATAAGCTACATCGACGATAGATATGCCCAAGTATTTTCTGAGGCTTACAAGCTTTGCCGCAGCAAAAAACACCATCGCAATCAAAAAGCCCAGAGCGGCCCCCTCCGCCCCCCAGCGCGCACCCAAATAGTAAACTGCGGCTATTTCTATACCAAGCACTGCCATCACGAGCCGGGGCGGTACTGCAGGCTTTGCGTATTGCAGCGCAATTTCAGAAAGAGCGAAGCTGCCATCAAACAGCTCCGCAACGAGAAGGCACGCCAAAACCAAGCCGCCAACTGCAAACCCGCCTCCAAAGAGCCCCAACAATTCATCCGAAAAGGCCACGAAGGGCACTGTCAGCGCGAGCTGCAACGTAAATACCCAACGGCAAAGGCCCGCCAGTTTGGCTTGGGTCGTGCGTACTTCACCCGCGTGATGCAGTTTGGCAAGCACAGGCGACATCATTGGCTCGAACAGCTGATGGATTTTATGCGGTACCGTTACAATTTGCTGCGCGATATAATATACGCCCGCCGCCTGATGGCCCGCCACCAGCGACAGGAGAAGTATATCCAGTCGCCTGAGCATTATGACCCCCAGCTCGTTCATTCCCATGGGAAAGCTTCGGCGCACCACCAGGCTGGCAAGCTTCTTATTGACCGGCGCTGCCAGCATCGCCCGTATCGAGTAAGAGGCTGTTATCCCAAAGCCAAGGCCGATCGCTGCCGCTAACATGGAAATCGCATATGCCAGCAGTAAGCCTTCCTCCCTGTAGCCGATAAAATGAAGGGCAATGGCTGCCAGCAAAAAGCTCCAGGGTTCAAGAACGCAACGGGCCAATACTTCAAACCGGATGATGCGTTTGAAGCGAATGGCTCCCCCTGCAACTTCCGCAAATATCAGAGACGGCACCACAAGCAGCAACAATACAGGCATGTCCACGTCGGGAAACAGAAGTGGCCACACCAGATGCAGCGATCCGGACATGGACAACGCAAGCAAAAGGGACATACCCAATGCACATTTGATAATCTGAAACTGTTTGGTCGTATCCGCGCTTTCACTGAGCATGTGCGGCAGGCTGCGCTTCAACCCCATCGTGCCGACAGCGGCCAGTATCTCGACGATTGCCGCGACCTGCCCCAGAATGCCGACAGGTTCCGCGCCGTACAGTGTGCCGGCAATCACCATCAACACCAGGCGTGCGGTCAACCGGCTACCAAAACCTCCCAGAGAAGCGGCCGCGCCCCGCAGGATATCGCGGATATCCTCCAATGACTGCATCATGGATCGGGAGAGATTTTAAGGCGAACAGCAAGCGAAGATTCTTGCAACCACTCGGCAACGAGCAAGACAAACATCACAGCATTCAGCACTATTATTTCAAACGTGAAGTACAGAGCAGGCTTTCCCATGTACGCAAAAATAAATATCAGGAAGGTCCGGTTATTAGCGTTCAATATGGCCCATGCACGCACCATCGGGGCGGTGCCTCTGATAATCTCGCGGGCATCGTCTTTTTTTTGCATCGCCAACGCTTCGTCCAGCCCATAGTCGCCGCCCGAAACCAACTTCTGCGCGAAGTCGTAAATTGTCGCCAATATTGATTTCCGGCCTCGAACGTGAAGCAAGCCGCCTTGCATTTGCCCACGATCCAACTGTTTCAGGCGGCGTTGATACCTCTGACGTCGCTCCTCGTATCCAGCGGCCTGAACTGCGTGCGAAAGGCCGGCGGCAAGAACCAACCACCAAGATGACAAACCACGCCCTGTTTCCATAAGATGGAGCGCGAAGACAATGTAGACGGCCCCGAACACCAGATGGTCACAAACACCATCAATTATGCGGCCAAAGGCGCTTGCTTTTCCAGTCGCCCGGGCAAGACGGCCATCCGCACCATCGAGGATGTGCCAGCCGATCATCAACATGAACCCTGCAAGAACATACTGCGACTGCGGCAAATGGTAATAGCAATACGCAGCGGCCAAACCACAAAGCAGCCCGGCGACCGAGACCGCATTCGGGCTTACTCCCACCTTCAAACTTATTGAAACCACCACGTTCGCCATGCGGTGAATACAATAATGGTTTGAGGCCTCCTCAATCTCAACGGGCCGCCCATACTGGGGTGTTGAAGGTGCATCTTCCGAAAGCATTAAAATGTCCTAGATCGTTCAACGGCATCACGAAATGCCCACAGCATACCTAGCGCCCAGGGAGGAAGGCCCTGGTAGGCTGTGGGCACACGACCGCAACCTTAACCCGCCAATGCGCTTGAAAAATCAGTGCCGAAAGCCAGTGTTTCGACGTGAATGCCGGCAATGAATGCTTCGGTCATCAAGCGCGCCAATTCATCTGTGTGCTGTATCGGCGGGTGTTTGCAGAAGAAAGCGGAGGGACCTTCAATAACACCGCCCTGGCCACGGTCCAGCGCCACCTTGGCGCAGCGTACGGTATCAATCGCTACCCCTGCAGAGTTCGGGGAGTCTTCTACAGAAAGCCTCAACTCAAGGTTCATCGGAACGTCACCAAACAGGCGCCCCTCCATTCGAATGAAGCAGACTTTGTTGTCGTTCTGCCAGGCAACATAATCGCTTGGGCCGACATGGATATTCTCGTCACTAAGCCTATGGGCCGCCGCCGACTGAACGGCCTCGGTTTTCGACTTCTTTTTGGAGGCCAGCCGGCTCTGGTCTTTCATGTTCAGGAAGTCGGTATTGCCACCGGTATTAAGTTGATATGTCCGATCAAGAGCAACGCCACGTTTTGCAAACAAATCCGTGAGCACACGATGCACAATCGTTGCACCGACCTGTGCCTTGATATCATCCCCAATGATCGGGATGCCCGCATCTTCAAACCGTCCGGCCCAAACGGGATCACTGGCAATAAAAACGGGAATATTGTTTACGAAGGCAACACCAGCCTCAAGCGCACATTCGGCATAGAATTCTGTTGCTTGTTGGCTCCCGACAGGCAGGTAATTCATCATGACATCCACCCCGGCTTCGTGGAGATGGGCTACAACATCTGCCTTGGTTGGCTCTGAAGCTTGAGATGGAATGAAGCGCCGCCCGTCAGGATAATTTGCCATGTGGTCAGAGTAACCGTCCAGAACCTGCCCCATCTGAACAATCACGTTTTGCTGTGGAATGTCGGGAAAGAAGGTGGCCGTACAATTTGGCGCCATAAACAAGGCATCCGCCACGTCTTTACCTACCTTACGCTTATCAATGTCGTAAGCCGCCACGACTTTGATATCTGAGGGTGTGTAGCCGCCAATCTCTCTGTGCATTAACCCCGCTGCATCCGTTTCGCGATCAGTGGCGTAATAATAGATGCCTTGAATGAGTGAACTCGCACAGTTACCTAAGCCAATCATGGCTACATTGATCGAATTTTTATTGTTTGCAGTCATTGGCTTACTCCAAGTAGTGGTTGATGCGGTAGATGGAGAACGGAGCAGCCAGATCATCGCCTCCACCAAAAATAAAAAAAATTCAGCTCGGTTTCTAAGCTTTCGAAACCTGTACTCATGGGGTAGGCTCCGCCCAATATTGAGGAAAAAACGGCTCATATGTTCGACTGGAAAAAAAGCAGCAAGAAAACGAGTAACGGCGACGCGTCAGCCGAAGTCTCGATTGATACTCTGTTTCGGACCCGTAGGGCCTCTCTACTCCGTTTTGCTACATCTAAGCTTAAAGACGGGGATGAAGCGGAAGAGGTAGTGCAAGAAGCGTTTATTCGGTTTGAAAAAAACTATGATGCCGGTGCAATTGCCTCGCCTGAGGCCCTACTGGCTCGCATCGTTTCAAATCTGGTGATTGACCGGGTAAGGGGCAAAAATGCGCGCGCGGCACGAGAGGACGCCTGGGGTAAGCTCTACACAGCTGGCGCTGACGATTCTTTGAGCCACACGCAAAGCGTCGACCCCGCCAGAGCCCTGGATGCGAAACAACAAGTTGAGGCATTGCTGCGAGTACTAAACAAGTTGCCTGAAAAAACTCGAAAGATATTCTTGTTACATCGGATCGAAGGGTTGTCACACGCAGAAGTCTCGGAACGGACAGGCATACCCCGAAGTACCGTTGAAAAACACATGATCAGAGGTATTAAAGCGATCGCTACCCTGAAGGACAAATAATTGGAGGCAATACGAAGTTGTTTCCGTTTTAATGGTAAATGAAAGAGTAAGTGGGATGTCGAACGAAGAACGACATATAGCTCCTGCAACGATTGAGCATGCATCTGAATGGTATGCTCTGTTGATGTCGGGCAACGCCTCCGAGGCGGACCATGCAGCGCATATGGATTGGCTGCTGGAAGACCCTTCACATGCACTCGCATATGAGCATGTCGCAATGTCTATGCGAAACGTCTCAACTTACGAAACGCATTTACGCACAGCATTCCCTAAGGATCTCGCTCCGTCTCGAAAGATTGCACACGACAAGCCTTTTTGGTCAGGTTGGAGATGGCCTCAACTTGCAACCGGGCTTGTGGCCGTGGCCGCTCTTCTCTTTGTGGTGATTTTTCCCAGCAGCACATTTTACGATACTCAGGTTTCTAAACAGGTATATTCCGCTGATGCAGGAGACGTTAGGAACGTAAAACTGGCAGATGGTTCCCGGGTGACACTGTTTGCCGGGAGCAGTATCAGCGTGCGCATAAATTCTGACGGCCGAAACGTTGACCTTATCCGTGGGCGCGGCTTTTTCAGCGTTGTCTCAGATTCGAGCCGCCCCTTCACCGTAGACATCGGCTCGCGAAAAGTCCGGGTAGTCGGCACACGCTTTGAAGTCATAAAGGGAGAGAATTTCGACCGAGTTGCGGTAAATGAGGGCCTCGTAGCGATATCGTCCTCAGCTGCCCCAGAGGTTACTCAACAAGCCCCCTTGCTCATTGAACCCGGCACCGTCGCGCTCTACCGCGAAGGTCAGGATGCCCCTGAAATTCAGTCCACTCCCGCTGAGACGATAGGCTTCTGGACGAGCGGCTCTATCGCTTTCCAGGATGAGCCGCTGGCAACCGTAGTAGAAAAACTTGAAGTTCTGTTCCCAGAAACCTCAATAAAAATTGAGGATCAGGGTCTCGCGTCAAAACGGTTCTCCGGCTCGTTGGTTGTATCAGATATCGAAGAAATGCTGGCAAGTCTTGCTGCATTCCTGGATCTCACCGTGCGAAAAGATAGTCAAGGCTATTGGTTAGATGAAGCACGAGACTAACCGGTGCACACATCTGTAGCCATAGCGGCGTTGCTAACCGCAAATTGTTTACTCGCGCCGTCATCTGCCCAGGCGCTCGTCCAGATCAAGACCTATGAAATTGCCCCCCGCGCCCTAGATGCGGTCTTATATCAATTCGCTGAAGAGGCGAAGTTGTCCATTAGTTTCTCGGGCCTTGATCTTGGGGAAACACAATCATTTGGCACGTCTGGAAACATATCTAAAGAAGCATCTCTAAGGTCAATCTTAAAAGATACCGGGCTCTCTTTTCGCTTCATCACCACAAGTTCGGTCCAGATTTTCAAGCGTGAACAGCACACGGTTAAAAAAACGGATGTTTCCGAGCTCGAAGTAAACTACGAACGACCCGGGTATGTAGAAGATTTGGTCGTCACCGCCACCAAGAGACCAGAAACAAGCTTTGGGCTGCCAGCGAGCGTTTCCGGCGTCTCGTCGCTGGTTTTAGAAGATCTGGGCTCGTATGACCTGCAATCTCTTTCTGCTCACCTTGCAGGCGTTTCGACAACCAACCTGGGCCCAGGGCGCAACAAGATTTTTATTCGAGGGCTTTCTGATGGCCCATATGCGGACCGCACAACAACGATGGTCGGCGTCTATCTCGACGACACCCCCATCAATTTCAGTGACACCAACCCTGACATTCGGTTGTTTGACGTTGAGCGCGTTGAGTTGATGCGAGGGCCGCAGGGCACTCTTTATGGCGCTGGCTCGCTCGGTGGTCTTTACCGCGTAATTTCAGCTAAGCCGGTGCTGAACGATACCTTCGGTAAGGCGAGATTGGGCGTTGGCATCACCAAACAAGGCGGGCATAACGGAAACATTGATGTGGTCTTCAACACCCCGCTCAAGACTGACAAGCTAGGATTTCGCATATCCGGTTATGGCCACATGCGCGGCGGCTACATCGACGATATCGCGCGCGGTCTCGAAAACCTGAACGATCTGGATATCTATGGAATTCGGCCAAGTGTGCGATGGCAAATCAACAACGCCTGGGTCCTGGATACATCCATCAATTTGCAGGCTATTCGCTACGATGATAGCCAGTACTATTTCGAGGAGCTCGGGCGTAATAACCGCTCCTTGCAACTATCAGAACCTTATGGCGACAACTTCGTGCATGGCGCCGTCACTCTTAAAGGCAAAATGGGTTCACTTCAGCTCACGAGTGCTACATCGTTTGTTGATCGCACGTTAAGCGAAACCTTTGATGCGACAGAGGGCTTGCCATTTGCCGAGCGGCTGAAAAACCTCTCGGAGGATGAATATCTTCCCGGTAACCTGATTGAGATCGGGGATGGTCATGATTTTCTGGGCAATGCGCAACCGGGTACCTTGGGCTACTTCACACGGGAAGACATAAACACTTTCGGGCATGAAACCAGACTTCAATCAAGCGGCGGCTCTCAATTTGAGTGGCTTGCCGGTTTCTATTACCTTCACAGTACAAGCGATAGTGACAGATTGATGCTGGCCGCGACAGACGGCGGAGCTCCGGGAATAATTCTCGCCGAAAAACGGATAGAGAGAGCTGAAGATATTGCGCTTTTTGGTGAAGCCTCCTATCGCGTCAGCAAGAAGTTCAGCGTCACAGCGGGTATCCGATATGCCCGCAACACCATTGAACTGGACAATACATCTAAGTTTGTGCTTGCTGAAAAACCGCAGACCCACGAAAAACGAAAAGCTACCACAAAACTCATCCCGAAGATCGCAGCTCGCTATCAATGGTCAGAGGATATTCAGACTTACGCACAAATCAGCATGGGATACAGAGAGGGCGGCTTCAACATTCTCTCCCCTTTTGAGGCTCTTGCAAGACCTGACGGGATCAGCCATCAAAGTGACGATTTCGAGCCCGTAGAACTGCGATCAGACGAATTGCTCAACTATGAAGTAGGCCTCAAATCCTACTGGTTCAACAGAGACCTATCCCTGAATTTTGCCGCATTTTATATACGGTGGCTGAATATTCAGTCCGATCAACTTGGATACTCTGGTCTGCCGTATATCACCACCGTGGGCGATGCGCGAAACCTGGGATTTGAAATTGAGTTCTCTGCCCGGCCAGTTAGTGGATTGGAAGTGAGCGGTTCTCTGTTCTGGAATGATAGCGAACTGCAAAGCGGGAACCCGTCATTGGGGGCTGAACCGGGCGATAGACTTCCTGCCATTCCCGAACCCACCATTAGCCTAGCAGCATTATATCAGTTTGATGTAAATAGTAACTGGCTTGCAACAGTGAGTGCGACATACAGCTTCACTGGGGATTCTGTACTTACTTTCAGTGAGGTCAACAGTGCCCGAATGGGAGATTACAGCATCGTAAACGCGCGCCTTGAGCTTTCGAACACAAATTGGAAGGTCGGCCTCTACGCTGAAAATTTAACCGACAGCCGAGCCAATACTTTTTCCTATGGCAATCCTTTTACTGTCTCCAGAAACAATCAAGTCACACCCCCAAGACCCCGAACAATTGGTGTATACGTAGAGCGCAAATTTTGAGGCCCAAGATGAAACTTGGCCGACCATGAACGCACACCGGCTGTCTGCATACCGCTTAGCGACGACGTCGAGCTTTTCGCTGCGCCTCATCGTACGCCGTGAATTTGTTGTCCTCCAGAAGAGCTTCACCCTGCAAATCCAGAACATCCTGGTCAATTTCTATCCTCAGTCGGTAAGGCACTTTTGCTCGCGCCCGCGAAATGTCCGCCAAGGAACCGGCCGCCATTCTTTCAAACACATTAAGTTCATCCTGTAGATTGAATTCTTCGACTTGCGTGGCTTTACCGAAGGTTCCGTCAATGAATGTTTCATCGTTGCTGCATGCCACAGACGCGTCCGCTATCTCTGCAGCAGTCGAACATTCTACTACCTGTCGCCACCACCCGTTTTTTTGCCGGTGGAGTAGCAATACGGCCACTGTGCGGCCGTCCCAAAATTCGAAAAAGTTCAATATCGGAACTGTTGCTGATGAATTCTCTGTGGGGATAAACTTCTGCCACCGTTTGATCACGGCGTTTGGTGCCTTGCTTTGACGCACGTGAAGTCCATATCCCACCCCTATACCGAGAGGGGTCCAGTCGCCTTCGTCACCTTCCCCACCTATTTCCGGGCCTGCCCTCCAACGACCAAACGCGATCGCTGGGGCTGCATAGAGTGTAATGTTTGGGAGGCCATAGGCGTTGCCTTCAGGCATTACAACGGCGGTGTCAGGGACAATTGAAATAGCAGCATCGACTTCCGCCGCGGTATTTTTCAGTCGCATTAGATATGCGTCATTTTCTGGCCAAATCTCGTGTTGAAAAATACCCAGTCCTTTGGTGACGCTGTTGTAACTCCAGCCATCTCTATTCCGACCATTCTTGACCACAATTGTTTCGCGCTCTGGCAACTTCAGTGTCGCAACCACCATGCCGTGGTGCTCGCTTATGGGTAAGTTGGCGATCAGGAATTGACTCGTCAGAAGGGCACCACTGTCGAACAAATACTGTTGTTCCCAGTACTCACTATACTGTTTTTCGTCATCCAGATTCGGATAAAATCCCTTATCCGTCGCCCCGGAAGGTGCCCAATAGATTGCTGTAAATGCCAATACGCTGAAAAGAATGTTGATCCGCACTGCCTACTCCTTTGCCTACTAAAAGTACAACGGAGCAACGTGGCAAATGCCTCCTGCGGGCACGAAATTTCCTATCCTTCCGCGCCAACCTGCGCTAGACGCAGAACTTTGGATACGTGACTAAACTTGTCCACTCAATGCAGTATTTGGCGATACTAACAACAGACCCCTTCCAAGAAATTCGCCAACAGATTGCTGACCTGATCGGGGTATTCCTGCGGCGCCCAATGACCGCAGCCGTCCGAATAGACGGGATCACGGAGTTGAGGTGCTAGCGACTTCTGCGCCTCGATTATTTGCTTCATGCCGGGAATCGCCAGCCCGGTGTCTCGAGTTCCGATCATAAATTGCGCGGGAACATCTAGCAGTAGGCCCGAGAAGGTTGTCTGGAGCTCCCAATTCCGGTCGAGGTTACGATAAAGGTTAGGCTCACCTCTAAAACCACTTTTCGAGTAGTCAGCCTCAAAGATAGCAAGGTCCACTTCTGACAGCCAAGGTAGGCTGAGTCGCAGTATAGGCAGTGATGCGAGAAACCCTTTGTTGCGCATGACCATTCCGAAAGGATTCGGTGTCGTTGCCCCATTTCCACGCGGCCCTGCGTCGCCAGAGGCCGCATAGTAAATCTTTTGAAGCGTCTGACGCAGATTCTGCTCGAACTCCGCTTCGGCGACTCCCTCATCTTGAAAGTAGTGCACATAGAAAAGCGCGTCATCAGTTCGCGGGAAGACCTGCGTAGGCGGAACCGGCGTCTGCCCCATAATAGGTACGCCGATCGTCGAGACCGCAATAAATCTCTCTGGCCGCAAAAGTGCTGCCTGCCAGGCAAGTGTTGCGCCCCAGTCGTTGCCGATAATCACTGTGGTTTCTATTTCCAGAGTATCGAGCAAGGACGTTGCGAAAAGTTGTTCTAGCATAACTACAAAAAGGAACCCAAAGAACGTGAAGTCCTATCGGCTTCTACACATGAAGTTCTCTAGGGAGCTGGGAATAGATATAATCACCATGAAACGTCACAATCCGATTACTTATGAGGTGTTCCTGGACTTGAATGGTGTGGCTTGACTTTTCGCATTTCAGTTCAAGCTGTCTTAAACCGACCTGGCAGCCACCTAATTTTACTAAGGTGGCCACCGCCCACAGGCACGCGGTGGTGTCAGGACATGGGCCGCTAAATTTGCTAGAGATGAGAGAAGGTATCCTTGCTCATTAGTACATCCACACGATGTACTCTGGCGGCATCTGCCAAGATAGTGTTCATACGCGATAGATCGCGGAAAATGTCGCCCCCTCCGCCTTCAACGTGCGCTTGGCGCCCGGCCAGGTCGGGAAAGGCTTCGAAGATGCCAAAACTTGTCTGTGAAAAACGAATGGCGAACCAAGGTCCCGTTGCGGGTTCGTCTTCAACACATGCATGAATGTCACGTAACATTTGCATGATATCCTCCTCATGCCCTGGTCGTGCTTCGATTTGAATAAAGAATGCTTTGCGACCTTCAACGCCTTGCTCTCCCAGTACCTGCACCCCACGGTGCGTGGCGTGTGAGCTGAGTTCGGGCGATGGATTCTCTGACGGCGGTGAGTGGATCATCGGTGCTTCTCCGTTTTTGGTTTCAAGACATACTGTGTAGCATAGAGCGTATTGTGGCGGGTGCCAGAAGGTCGGATTTTCTTGCCTAATTGTCCAAGTCTTCTTTACTTTGAAGGCCTTTACAGCCAGAATCTGCCCTATGTCAGACCTGCTGAAACAAGCGATCCTTAACTATTTGGAAAAGCGCCGCCGTGTGGACGGCGTCACAGCCACCCCTGTTGATGGCCTATACTTGGTCAAGCACTCGTCACCGAGAGGATTGGAGTACACATTGGTGCGGCCTTTGATTTGCTTGGTCTTACAAGGTTGCAAGCAAGTGTACACGGCGGAGGGCGCTTCATCATATGCAGCAGGGCAAACGATGGTCATCACCAGCCATATGCCGGAGGCAAGCCGAATAAGCGAGGCAACGCCTTCCGTCCCCTATTTGGCAATAGCACTTGATCTGGATACCACCGTACTCACAGACCTAATCATCAGCACACAAGAAGTTCATACATCGCAAGTCACGCTGGAGACAAACGAGGATCTGTGGACTGTGTTTCTTCGGCTGGCGCGATTATTGGATCGACCGGAATCGCTCGCCGTACTGAAGGATGGTTTACTTCGAGAAATCCACTATTGGCTGCTATTTGGCCGCCAGGGTGCTTCCATTAGGAGCCTCGGATTGCCCGATAGCCACGCGCAACGCATTGCACGTGCCGTCGCGATCCTTCGGGCCGATTACGCTCAACCCGTGCAGATTGAACGTCTGGCAGCAGCAGCAGGCATGAGCCGCTCGGCATTTCACCAGCACTTTCGTGCCATTACATTGCGCACCCCGCTACAATTCCAGAAACAGCTTAGGTTGCTCGAAGCTCGCCGTTTGATCTTAAAAGGGGAGGCATTGATCCAAGCAGCCTTCGAGGTAGGATATTTAAGTGCCTCGCAGTTTAGTCGCGAATACACCCGAATGTTTGGGCAACCGCCCAGTGCGGACAAGAAGGCGTCATCTGCCCGGTGGAAACAAGATAGCGCTGGCGAAAGATGTTGAGATTAGTAGCCAGAACTTCAGGTTGCTGAGCGGTCACTTTTGCCAGTTTCGTATCGTCTTGATTTCCGCGATTGAGGTCCCCACTAGATAATTAAACGTGTGCTCACGTTCAGACATGGCCAGAATCGCATTAATTCTTCGTATCTTGAAATCGAGACAGACACCATTTGGCCTCCAGCACTTGAAATAATCCTACGACCGCGGACTCGTAGCATCTGCTTTTGGCCGAGAGCAGACCTCCCTTCATCGACCTAATAGCGATTTCTGACCAAACAGGGGAAATCTAATTGTCCGCTGTGCCGCTACTTCGCACGCAACAGACCGAACCCTAAAAAAGACAACTTTTCAGACATGTGGAGGGAGCACCCCAGAAAAACCCAGTTATTTCTGAGAATGTTCCGGGTTTTTCTGAGAATGCATAGGAAAGTGGTGGGCCCGGAGGGACTCGAACCCCCGACCAAGCCGTTATGAGCGGCCGGCTCTAACCAGCTGAGCTACAGGCCCCAACCACGGGCCACCATTTAGCAAATGGAGACCGGCTTGGGTAGTGGAAAAATAGCCCGGTGCCAAATAGTCGTTAAATCATCACCGAACGGGCGCTGATCCTGCTGCGGATTGGTGCGGTCCCACCACCCGCCAACGCCCTGCCCCAATGAAAAGGGCCGGAGAACCGGCCCTTTTGTGGTTTCTTTATCGCAAACTTCTAGAAGCTGAAGCTGACGCTCGCGCGGATGCGGCGTTCAGCGGCCAGGGAGGCATCAATTGCGTCTTCGCGAATTTTCTCAAACAGGCCTTCGCCAACCACCGACAGTTTGACATTATCGGTCAACTGGTAATGGGCTGCAAGGTTACCGATCCAGACACCATCCACATCATGCGTGGGGTCAATAACGCCCGGAATTAAGGTGAAGCCACTATAGGACGTATAGCCGGACTTGTACTGGATCAACGCATCAGCGCTGAATTTACCAGCTTCATAACCGAGGTTTGCCGTCGCGATGTGCTTGGAGCTACGGTCAGCGAAATAGTCCGCCTTGATCGGGAACACGTCGGAAATCGCCGTGAAGCCACTCTCACGGGTCAACTCATCAGACGTATCCGCAAACGCATAGTTCAGCCCCCAAACAACATTGCCTTCGGTCTTGCCCTTGAGGTCAACCTCAAAGCCCAGCGTCTCAGCGTTGCCGATGTTATCAGACCCGAGGTAAAGCGTGCCGTTATCCAGTGGGAGTAACGACCCTTGAATACTGCGGGCAATACCGTCCGCGTCCTTACGGTAGAAGACCGACACACTGAGGGAACCATTAATATCAGCGAGCGAACGCAGATACTGCAGCTCATACTGGGTTGAAATCGCGGATTCGACGAGCGGCGAACCACCAATACCGACCGTACCAGGAAAGACGGATGTCGCAACACTCTCGCCGCCAAGCTGGAACAGGTTCGGTGCCTGGAAGCCGCGGGCGTACATTACCTTAAGCGTGTCAACATCCGACATCTTGTATGTCAGGCCTGCGTTTACGCTGATTTCATTGTAGGTCCCAAAGTCATCGTTGGTAAACGGCACCACCAATGGCAACTCATCCGCTGTACGGAAGGCATCCAAGCTGTCGTAGCGAGCAGAAACAGCCAGCGACAGGGTATCGGAGAAAGTATGATCCGCAAGGCCCGAAACGAAGAATGTCTTGTAGCCCACCTGCCCGGTGCCTAATGCGGCGGTGTTACCAAACTGATCAACGGCGTCCTCACGGTACCCAACCGTGAAACGCACATTTGTTGCGCCAAGGCTTTGTGCGTTGCTGAGATCAACATATTTGGTTTTGGCCGCAATAGACTGAGTATAAACGACTGAGTTGCCACTACTGAGGTTGAGCACGTTATTCCTGGATTCGTCATTGACGTTCTGGAACGCTTGGAAGGTCCAGCGGCCTATGCTGCTGTCAAGCGCTGCGTAAAGCCGCAGGGAATAGTCTTCGGATGTGCCTGCATCCGCAATACCGAACTGGCTTTGCGCCAGCGTATCGCCCTTGAAGTATGTGCCTTCAAAGCCAACCTTCAGGCTGCTTGAGAGGTTAAAGAGGCCGTCGCCTGAGAAACGCACCATGTCCGGCTCTTCCTCGCGGGCAAGTATCTGGCTGGCAGTCAGGGTTGCACCTGCAATGTCCATCTCGGTGTAACCACCAGACAGCCGTATGCCACCGGCATCACCGAGGCCTAGCGTGGAAACAGCAGAGACCTCACGAAGGCCATTGTCACCATATTTGGCGGTGACAGTGTTCGGGCGATCATAAAGCGGGCTGAAGGTAATGATGTTGACAACACCGGTAACAGCGTTGGCACCGTAAAGCGCTGTGGCCGGGCCACGGACAACTTCGATCTGGCGAATTTCTTCCATCGAGACCGGCAGCGAGTTCCATACGGTGGTGCCTTCATAGGCCCGGAAGGTGTCACGGCCGTTGATCAGCACGCGCAGGCGCTGTCCGTCATGGTTACGGCCACGAATACTTACACTTGCGCCGAACTGTCCCATGCGCTGAACGTCCACACCCGCAACCCGGCGTAGAATTTCAGGAATATCACGGGCGCCACTGCGCTCGATCTCTTCTGCAGTCACGATTGTCATGTTGATCGGCGTATCGGAAGCGCGTTTCGGGGTACCTGTGGCACCCTCGGTAACCGGCTCGCCGAACATCATTTCAAGGCCGCCATAATCAATGGTTTGTGCTTGTGCCATGGTTGATGCCATCAGAATGGCGGTTGTGCTCAACAAAGCTTTTTTCATAGTCATTTACTCGATCCTTTGAATTTATGCGGTTCTGCTACTGCGCGGGTGAGGTTGCGCCTATTGTCGTGGCAGCCGCGATCAAACCTCTTTCACCATCATGAGGAAGGCCGGAAGGAACTCCACGCCCGCTGCGGACGCAGCGGATTTATTGACAAAAATTTCGACTTTAGGATCGGTACTGACACCAAGCGCACACTGCGCACTACGGACACACGACAAGTCGGTTGATGCCGTCAGGATACCTGCGCCTGATACTGCCGCAGCAATCGCGCTGTGATGCGCTGCTGTGCCTTCGGCTACAAAGGCAATGGCTGAGCCTTTCATAGCCGCCATGTCGTTTACATCGACAAGTTTGCCAACCAGGGTGACCTTGCCTGCCTTCATGCCGCCACCGATAATAGCTGCAAGGCCTTCCGCGTCAGCTTTTGACGCTGCGTTCGATGCGTCATAAATGATTGCAGCTGTTATTTCGCCAGACGGTTTCGGGCTGATAAAGTTCAGTGCCCGACTTGCAACCAGCACATCTTTTTCACTCGGTGCGGCTGAAACTGTGGTTGGCAAAGTGGTTATCGCAAGGGCCATCAGGCCACAGGTAACCGGTTTCCTGAACATTTTACTGATCATGACAACTCCAATATTAAATTTTTTGGTGGGACTTATTCGGCGCGAATTTTCACGACGAAGTTATTAACCTCACCGCTCAGGTCCTCGAACTGGGCTTGAAGCGATTGAGAGATTTCAACCATATTGCCTGCCGATTTACCGTTTTCCGTAGCGGCTGAGGACACAATGGAACTATTGTCCGCGATACCGGAAAGACCAAAGGTAGCCTCCTGCACTGTGCGGGCAATCTCGTTGGTGGCCGATCCCTGCTCATCAACAGCGACGGAGATATCACCCGCGATCTCGTTCACGCGCTCATTGATGCGATTGATCGATGCTGTAGCTTCCACCACTTCCTGCGTGACCGCTTGCATCTGGTGCACCTGACCCGCTATTTCCTGAGTGGCTTTTGCCGTCTGGTTCGCAAGCGACTTGACCTCACTGGCAACGACGGCAAAACCCTTGCCCGCTTCACCGGCTCTCGCGGCTTCGATCGTCGCGTTGAGCGCTAGCAGGTTAGTTTGTTCTGCAATGTCATTGATCAGTTTGACAACTTCACCAATGCGGTTCGCAGCCTCTGACAAGTCTGCCACCGATTTACTGGTACGCTGCGTTTCCTGCACGGCATCACTTGCCACATTGGCAGACTCACGCACCTGACGGCTGATTTCAGCGATAGAAGATGTCAGTTCTTCTGTTGCGGCAGAAACAGTCGACATGCTGCCGGACACTGTCTGAATGAGATTATCCAGTTCGCCCGAACCCGCCATGGTGCGTTGCGTGCGTTCAAACACGCCCGCGGCACTGTCGTAAACATTTTTCACCGAGGTTGATGCGCTGGCAACCAGACTGTTGACGCTTGCATCGAAGTTGTCTGCGAGTGTCAGCAGAGCGGCACGGCGTTCTTCCTCTGCGCGCTGTCTTTCTGCGCGTAGTTGATTGGCCGCCTCTTCTTCACGCTGACGCTCTTCCTCTTCGCGTGCAGCCTGTTCAGCTTCGGCGCGCAGGCGGTTTTCTTCCTGTTCCTGTTGCATCGCTTCGTTGCGAATAATGGTATCGCGGAAGAATTCGAGCGAGGTCACGATGCCGCCGAGTTCATCCAGCCGGTGCATGCTCGTGGTGTCGATATTCTTGTCGCCTTCCGCCAAGCGCTGCGTCGCGGCAGCGATAGCCGTCGTTGAGCGAATGGTGTTCAAAGACACAACAACTGAGATGGCGACCACAATAACAATAGCGCCAATGGTAAAAGCAAGGAAAGTTGCTGTTGAAGCGGATGCATCTTCCTGCGCCTCGACCGCACGGCTTTCGGAATCGGCAACCCCCTGCTCGACCACAGCGGTCAGGTTGTTGCTGACTTTCATATAATTGTCTTTGAACGGCTTCATGAGAGAGACAGCGCTGGCAAAATCGATTTCCAGCATGGACTCCACAACCTCAATGGAATCACGGTACTGCGCCAGTTCTTCAACCGACTGATCGATCGCACTCGCATCCGTGTCATTCATGTAACGGGTTTTGTAGCCTTCAAGCCCCGCAATGATGTCGTTTACCCGCCCGCGCAGCGCTTCCATGGCGCCCGTGAGGTCAAGTTCCTCGGCCTCGGCCGCCTGAAGCGTCGCGATCCGGTATAATTCACCATTAACAGAAGAAAGTTCGGTTCTCAGCTCGGAAAGCTCGGCACCGCCCTTCAGATTATTTTCTACAACACTGGTAAGTTGTGAAACCTGATTGTTCAGGCTTGACGTTCCTATCCAAGATATTACGGCCATCATAATGAGAGCGAGCAGGGGACCAAGCCCAAGCTTTATCATCATCGGCCAGTCAGCTATCTTCCAACGCATAACCATACTCCTGTTGCGTTTGTGAAGTTAACTCGACCCCATGGCTGGAGTGATACGCCCTGAATGCTTAAATTAAGATTAATTCAAAAAAATGAATACGATAACCGTGTACAGCCAGCCATACTCAGCCACAAAATGCTGGATAACACCTCTTACCTACGCTGTCCTTGATCGCGAAAAAGATGAAGAAAAACCACCAAAGATTGCAAAATATCCAGCCCTGTGCTTTTTGGAACACACCAAAAGTTATAAAGCTGAACGCCACATCTAAAGTGCGTCGATCTCCTCCTTCAGGCGCGAGCGTTTATCGGTTGCGATACGTTCCAGCACCCGCACCCGTTCCTCAAGCGCTCTGACCTCACGCTTGAGTGCATTGTCGCCCTCACGGGCGGCGTTTTTCATTGCATCAGTCTTGGCCTTCATCCATTGACTGAAGCCCGCAAAAACGAATGATCCAAAAATGATCGTCAATACAAATATCTGGCCGTCTTCCATAATCCTGTCCTCGCGTTGTGTCGTCCGTCCTGCGCACCATTTTTAAAGCGCGTCAATTTCATCCTTAAGCCGGGAACTTTTGTCGGTGGCTATTTTCTCAAGCACCCGTACCCGCTCCTCTAGCGCATCAATGCGTGCGTTTGCTACGTCGTCTTTTTGCTGGGTACTTTTGCCCGCTGCCTTGGCGGAGATGACTTTCATCGTCACGACCGAGACCATCACGATGAAAACGATAAATGCGACCATCCCGTATACGGTCATCCTGCAACCCTCCACTGTCTATGGTTTATTCCCCTTGTATCAATTCGATATAGGTTCACCGTATCGTGATTGCAATGGGTCAATTCTCATTCTAAGACAGGATAAAAAGGGAAATAAGACAGGAGGCCCATCCCGTGACACTGAGAAAATCGCTCATCACAGCGCTACTGGTAGGTGCAACATCCATTACCCAGGCCGCGAATGCCGCGCCCTGCGCCCAAGGCACCTGCGACAGCGCTTGGAAAGATGCCGACAAAGGCAAGGTAGCGAACGCGATGGGACTGGCAAAGGATTACGCCCGGTTTCTTGACGGCGCCCGCACCGAGTTGATGACCGTGACATCGGCGATCAAGATGGCGCGCAGCATGGGCTTTAGCGAATGGCAGCAGGGTAACCGCATCACCTCTGGCAGCCGCTATTACATCCACAATCGGGACCGGGCACTCACACTCGTCATCGGTGGACGCGACGACATCGCCAAAGGTGTACGGCTGGTTGCCAGCCATATCGACAGCCCCCGGCTGGAATTGAAGGGTCGGCCGGTGGATAATGCCCAGGGTTTCGCGCTTTTCCAGACCAATTATCATGGCGGCATCAAAACCTATCAGTGGACTAACATCCCGCTGGCACTGGTCGGGCGTGTTGACCAGAAGGACGGCAAGATGATTGAGGTCTCAATCGGCCTCGACGCCGATGACCCCATTTTTATCATCCCGGACCTTTCGCCGCATACCGCGCGCGACCAAATGAAGAAAAACGCCCGCGAAGTTGTGGCCCATGAGGACCTTGACCCTATTGCCGCTTCTGGCCCACACGGCGAAACTGCGGTGGCCGATTGGGTTTTTGAGCATCTGAAGGAAACATACGGGATCGACGCGGCTGACCTTGTCTCGGCGGAACTGGCGCTGGTGCCTGCAACGCGCCCGCGTGACGTTGGCTTTGACCGCCGCCTGACAGCGGCTTATGGGCAGGATGACCGGTTGTCGGCCTTCGCCAGCCTGAAAGCCGCGGTTGAAATCAACACACCGCCACAAACCACGCTCATTCACCTCGCCGACAATGAGGAAAGCGGCAATGTGAATGTCACCGGGGCGTCGTCTACATTCCTGACCGACCTTATCGGTGAGCTTCTGTATGCTGAACTGGGCGACAACTACCGCCAGCCGCATCTGGCACGAGCACTCAGGGCATCCAAAGCGCTCTCCATCGATGTTAATCCGGGTGTGAACCCCATGAGCCCGGGTGCATGGGAGCTGACCAACGCACCGCGCCTTGGCTTCGGCGTCAACATCAAGCTTTATGGCCGCGGCTTTAATGCCAACAGCGAATTTACCGCCTGGACCCGCGCGGCGCTTGATGCACGCAAGGTGCCATGGCAGACATCAACCTATAAGGTAGGGCGAGCTGGCGGCGGCACCCTTGGATCGGAGCTGGCCCGCTATAATATCGACACCATCGACTTCGGCGTGCCGGTGCTGTCGATCCATACGCCCTATGCCGTTAGCGACAAGATGGACGTGCTTGCGCTCAAAGACGCCATTGCCGCCTTCATAAGCCACGACAAATAAGGTGCAATTTTAGCTAGCCCTTCAAAAAGCCCTGCGTTTCTGCCATAATGCCCTCTGGGTAGTTTATCACCCTTTGGTGGGGACCAAGGGGATTGTGAAATGGTGCTGAAATGGTTGATTCGATCAATACCAACGCTGGCAGTTTGCAGGGCGTTCGCTCATTGAATAAAACAAGCTCGCTTTTGCGCACGGACCAGAAGGAACTGGCAACCGGCAAAAAGGTGAACGATGTCAAAGATAACGCGGCCATACTCGCGGTTTCGCAACTGCTGGAGAGTGACCTTGCAGGCCTCGGCAGTGTAAAGAACTCGCTTGACCGTGCGCTGTCTACATCTGACGTGGCGCTCTCTGCCGGCCAAGGGGTCTCTGAGCTCTTGCTAGAGTTGAAGGAAAAAGCGGTAACGGCTGCTGACCCCGGCCTTGACGACGCCAGCAGACAAGCGCTCAACAATGAGTTCAGCGCGCTACGTGACCAGATCAGCGGCATTGTCGGCAGCGCCGAATTTAACGGCACCAATGCCGTCAAATCAGGCGGTGAGGATATTGTCGCCATCAGCGGAGCCGAAGGTGACGGCAGCCTGACAGTAGCTGCGCAAGACCTCTCTCTGGGCGGTGATAATGTCTCACTGACAGCCACGCAAGGCATTGGCACGCTGGCCGAAGCCCAAGCCGCGGTGAGCGCGATTGAAGACTCGCTCACCAATGTTTCAAGTGCACTTGCCGAAATTGGCGCAGGCTCAAACCGCCTGCAGCAAACCAAGGATTTCACCGAGGCGCTGTCGAACACCACCGAGGAAGGTATCGGCAACCTTGTTGATGCCAACCTCGCGTCAACAAACGCCAGCTTTGAGGCCAACAAGGTACGGCAGGCGCTTGGCATTCAAAGCCTGTCGATCGCCAACAAACAACCGGCCTCCATCCTCGGCCTGTTCGAAAGTTGAGCCGCACGCGACCGCTGCAGACAAAAGCTTGATAGCAAAAAGCCCGGCCATACAGCCGGGCTTTTTTCTCAAGCGGTACCGTCAGGTCAGAGCGTGACAGTCATATCTGCGAGGTGCGCTACATCAAGCCCGACAAGGAAAATACTTTGCCCGCCATCCAGCGTGATCAGCAGCCCAGTTTCACCGGCTACTGTCGCGTCACTAGCTGCGGCGCTTAGCGCACTGAGGTCAGCAAATTGCCAAGCGCTCAGGTCAAGGGCATCCTCATCCACATCAAAGTCGCTGATGGTGTCATTGCCTGATGTGGCGCCGAAGCGGAAAACGTCAGCCCCGGCACCGCCACTGAGGATGTCGTCCCCCGCGCCAGCCCACAGGGTATCATCCCCGGCGCCGCCATCAACGCTATCCGCACCCGCACCATTATAGATCAGGTCATCACCGGCATCACCCGACAGCGTATCATCACCCATGGCACCAAAAAGCGTATCCTTGCCGTCACCCGCATGGATCAGGTCATCACCCGCATTGCCGCCGATAACATCCGCCCCCGCAGCGCCCATCACCACGTCATTACCAGCACCGCTCCAGAGGAAACTGTCATCTGTGCCGCCGCTTTGCTCACCCACTTCAAAGATGCCGTCCCCGTCGTCCTTCCAGCCGCCGGCCAGCAGGGTATCGTCACCCTCTCCGCCCCGCAGGGTATCCTTGCCGCCATTGCCAACAAGCATATCTGCGGAGGACGTTCCGACAAGCATATCATTACCGGCACTACCGTAACCCTCATCGTCCACATCCAGCACTTTAATGCGCATGAGCGTGCTGCTGGCAAAACCTTCTTCATCGAGCGCCGTCACCCGGATCCGAACTTCCTGTTCGCTCTCATAATCCAGCGAGACACCGTCCTTCAGCCACAGCTGGTTGCCTTCAATATGGAAACGATCGTCATCAACCCGGTAACTGGTCACGCCGCCTTCCGCATCGTCGGATGACAAAGTCCCAACAAAAGCGCCGACCTTGTTTTCCGTAACTTCAGCGCTGCTGAGGTTGGGCGCGGTGGGTGCGTCATCGGCCCCACCGATGGTCAGAACGATATCCTGTTCGGTACCATCTGCGGACTGTACGGTTACGGTGTCACCCAGCGTATCGCCTGCGCCCAGGCTCTGGACATTTACATTGGCCACGTCAAGGTCATAGACCCAGTCCCCGTTGGCGGCGATCGTCAGGTCACCATAGGTGCCACCCACCGTCTCCGCCGTGAACTGGTTGGCGCTCTCCGGGTCCGTCACCGTCGCTGAACCACCAACACTGTCGGTATCTTCATTCAGGCTACCCGTCAGGTCGCCGCCGAAGGTGGCCGCGTCGTTGACACCGCTGACGGTGATCACAATGCTCTGCTCTGTGCCGTCGGCCGCTTCAACCGTCAGCGTGTCATCTACTGTATCACCAGCATCCAGCGCCTGAACATCCGTGTTGGCTTCGTCAAGGTCATAGACCCAGTCGCCGTTTGCCGCGATCGTCAGGTCACCAAAGGTGCCACCCACCGTCTCTGCGGTGAACTGGTTGGCGCTCTCCGGATCCGTTACCGTCGCTGAACCACTGATACTATCAGTATCTTCGTTCAGACTACCGGTCAGCGTACCGCCAAAGCTGGCTGCATCGTTGACACCGCTGACGGTGATCACAATGCTCTGCTCTGTACCGTCAGCAGATTCAACCGTCAGCGTGTCACCCAGCGTATCGCCGGCACCAAGTGCCTGAACGTCCGTGTTGGCCTCGTCAAGGTCATAGACCCAATCACCATTGGCAGCGATCGTCAGGTCACCATAGGTGCCGCCCACCGTCTCAGCGGTGAACTGGTTGGCGCTCTCAGGGTCCGTTACCGTCGCGGAACCACTGACACTGTCAGTATCTTCATTCAGTGCACCCGTCAGATTGCCGCCGAAGGTGGCGGCATCATTCGCACCATTGATGGTGATCGTGATGTCCTGCTCCGTGCCGTCAGCCGCTTCAATCGTCAGCGTGTCACCCAGCGTATCGCCGGCACCCAGCGCCTGCACGTCCGTGTTGGCTTCGTCAAGGTCATAGACCCAGTCGCCGTTGGCAGCGATCGTCAACTCACCGTAGGTGCCGCCCACCGTCTCAGCCGTAAACTGGTTGGCACTCTCAGGGTCCGTTACTGTCGCGGAACCACCGAGTGTATCCGTATCCTCATTCAGCGAACCCGTCAGGTCACCGCCAAAGCTCGCCGGATCATCAACGGCAATGGTATAGACCGATATGACAGGGAAAACATTATAGTTCGAATGGACAATCCGCCCATCCCAGTTGCCGGAAAAGAAATCCAGATCACCGTCGTTGTCGATATCCACGATTTCGGGCGACGACTGGTCACCTACGTCAATGCCATCGAAGGGATTATCTACTCCTGTCCGCCGGGTAAAGACAGGGCTGTCCTCATTACCCGTATTCTCATAATAAATAAGCTGGCCATTATCATGACCGACCACGAGATCCATATCACCATCATCGTCATAATCGACAGCGAAGGGATTGACATATGATTCGGAGCCAAAATTAATACTGCTGAGTGGGTTGTCCCCTCCCGTGCGTTCGGCGAACTCGGGACTGTCTGCGTTGCCGGTATTCTCAAAATACCGAACTGTGCCATGCCGGTAACCAACCAGTACGTCTTGGTCCCCGTCACCATCCATATCAAGAAATGTCGCGCGCAGTGCAAACGTAGAGCTGATCGCATCTAGCGGGTTATCGCTACCGGTCTGCTCCGTAAATTCAGGCGCATCGGCATTGCCGGTATTCTCAAAAAATTCAAGTTTACCCAGCCCTTGGCCAACAAACACATCGAGGTCGCCGTCGTTGTCTATGTCCACAAAGGCCGCATCGGAACCATATTGCACCAAAACGCTGTCCAACGGGTTATCTTCGCCGGTACGCCGGATGAATTCGGCATTGTCCACATCGCCAGTGTTTTCGTAATAACGAATGGACCCCACGTTATCACCGATGAAAGCGTCGAGATCGCCATCATTATCGACGTCGGCAAGGCTAATAGAACTGCGGGCACCAACGTCGAGACCATCGAACGGATTATGGACACCAGTGTAACTTACGAACTGGTCGACACGGGAATCATTGTCGCCCGCGTCCGTGACATTGATGCTCAATCCATGCAAGACAGTCGGAACATCCGATGTATTTTCATAGGTCAGCGCCTCGATCAGCGCCTCAACACCTGCATTGTCGGCGCTGGCATTCAGTGTAATGGTCAGACTTGCGCCCTCTCCGCCTGCCGCCGTCCCGATTATTATGCCTTCATAGGTAATGTTTGTACCATCAAACCCGATCTCACCGACACCTGTTCCCGCATTGTTGATGGAAACAATATCTTCCGCCAGCAAGCCAGAAACCACAACCGTGCCACCGTCGAAATCCTGCTCGTCATCCGCGAACGTCACGTTCGTATCTAATAATGTCGGGGATGCGTTCTCGGTGTAGGTCAGGCCATTCAGGCTGGAAAGGACAGGCATATTGGTCGCTCCAAAAATCACCAGGTTTAAAAATTCTGTTCTGGCTTGAAGCGTGCCGCAGGGAAAACACTTCGGAAACTTAGGTTTCCTTGTTCCCTTTCGGTATCATGTAGAATTGTAATTAGGCGCCCCAAACGCGGTTAACAGAAAGTTAATATGTTAATTTTTGAATAAAACCAACACTTAGCTAAAATGCCGTGGAAATTTTCAGCCTCGCCCACTTCAGGAAAGGGCGAAACCTGACCTCAGCCTTGCCTTCAGTCAGTTTTTTTGCTGGCCGAGATAAACCACCCTGTGCTCAAAATCGATCGCGACAGGCTGGCCAAACAGGATATCGGCGCCCAAGATCATAGCAGGCGCCCGCGCGGCCCCGTAGGTGGTGAACACCGGCAGGTTGGCCGACAGAATGTCAACATCCCGAAGCACCACACCGCCGACGTCCAGCCTGGGAACGTGCAGGCTTTCCGCCTGCATGCGCCCCGCTGCCGCTGACAGGGTTGCAGCGTTAAAATCAATATCGCCTGATGTGTCCTGCCTGAGCCGGTCAGCCGCACGCGGGTTGATAACCGTTGCAGCCGCACCGGTATCAATGATTGCAGGCATCACAAGCCCGGCCACCACAACGTCCACCGCAACCGAGCCGCGCCCCACTGCCCGCCCTGCGACAGCGTGCCAACGATAATCAGGGTCCGTATCGGGTTGAAATGCTGCCCTGCCTGACAAAAGGCGGACACGCCCACCGTCAACCACCAGAACATGGCCGCGCAGGAAATCGGCCCCCAGAATACCATACGGCGTCGCTGGCCCGCCGCCCGGGTCCGGCATGGCGACGGTTTCACCGACCGGCATCACCCTTCCAAGGGCCGTGACGGCTGTAATGCGGTATATCTGCATTTCCCGCCTGCCTGTCGCGGTAAAAACCGTGCTCGACCGTAAAGGGATCGCCGCCAGCCCCGCCTCGCTGACAAGCTTCCGGTACACCACTGTATGGCTCGCAGCGGTATCAAGCAGGAACGGGAAGCTGCCGTGACCATCAACCTGGGTGTCAACAAGGCGGCGACCATGATTGTCGGATATGGTTATATAGTCGCCTGCCCGCACGGCGGCGGTGCAAAGCACAGCCAAAACAAAAAGGGGCAGCCAGCGAAGGCTACCCCCATTTGATGTGCGTCTCGCCCCCATACCCTTAGGTATCGAGGAAGCTTCTGAGCTGCCGCGACCGGCTTGGGTGCTTGAGTTTCCTCAGCGCCTTGGCCTCGATCTGGCGGATACGTTCCCGCGTGACCGAGAATTGCTGGCCCACTTCCTCAAGCGTATGGTCGGTGTTCATGCCGATACCAAACCGCATCCTGAGCACGCGCTCCTCACGCGGGGTGAGGGATGCCAGTACGCGCGTGGTGGTTTCACGCAGGTTACTCTGGATCGCCGCATCCACCGGCAGGATGGCGTTTTTATCTTCGATGAAGTCACCAAGGTGGCTGTCTTCCTCGTCACCGATGGGTGTTTCAAGCGAGATTGGCTCTTTGGCGATCTTCATCACCTTGCGCACTTTTTCAAGCGGCATCGAAAGACGTTCCGCCAGTTCTTCCGGCGTCGCCTCGCGGCCAATTTCGTGCAGCATCTGGCGACCCGTGCGTACCAGCTTGTTGATCGTCTCGATCATGTGCACCGGAATACGAATTGTGCGCGCCTGATCGGCGATCGAGCGGGTTATTGCCTGCCTGATCCACCATGTGGCGTAGGTCGAGAATTTATAGCCACGGCGATATTCGAACTTGTCCACCGCCTTCATCAGGCCGATGTTACCTTCCTGAATGAGATCGAGGAACTGCAAGCCACGGTTAGTATATTTTTTCGCAATCGAAATCACGAGGCGGAGGTTGGCCTCCACCATTTCTTTCTTGGCGATACGGGCTTCTTTTTCACCCTTTTGCACCGTGCGTACGATACGGCGGAATTCAGCCACATGCAGGCCAGTGCGGCCAACAACTTCGCTAACCTGATCGCGGATATTGTTAATGGCAACAGCTTCGCCAGCAACAAACGATGCCCAGCCTTTGCCTTTGAGTTTACCAACCCGTTCGGCCCAGTCTTCCTCAAGCTCGTTACCCTGATATTCCTCAAGGAAAGCAACACGGCTGACCTTGTGGCTTTCTGCAAGACGCAGCAAGCGGCCAGACAAGCTCATCAGGCGCTTATTCAGGCCGTAAAGCTCGTCTACCAGCTCTTCAATACGCATATTGTTGAACTTGACTGAGCTCACGAGCGCGATCAATTCCTCACGCAGGTTCTTGAAGCGGCGCTCCTGCGGTGTCGACAGCGTATCGTTGGATACCGCCGCCGCGAGACGCGCGTCCTGCAGCTTGGCATATTTTTTATAGGTGCCGGTGATGAGCTGGAATTTCTCGATGGTTTCCGGCTTGAGGTGCGCCTCCATGGCGGAAAGCGACATGGCCGCTTCCTCGTCATCATCGTCATCGTCATCGTCGCGACTTTTGGCTTCACCGTCGCCTTCGCCGCCTTCCTCGTCATCTTCGTCAGACGTCGAGCGCACGGCAGCTTTCTCCTCCTGCGTGCTGTCTTCGGCTTTGGCAGGCTCCTTGCCTTCCGCATCGGTAGCGGACTCGCCTTCCTTGCCTTCCTTGCCTTCCTTCAGCACATCGCCGCCATCTTCGTCCTCAAGGTCAGCACTGTTGGGCTCTTTGCCCAAAGTGGCTTCAAGGTCGATGATATCACGCAGCAGCATCTCTTCGTTCTCGAGACGCTCGGCCCATTCGATAATGGCACGGAAGGTGAGCGGGCTCATGCATAGCCCCTCGATCATCGTGGCGCGGCCGGCCTCAATACGCTTCGCGATGGCGATCTCGCCCTCACGTGACAGAAGTTCTACCGAGCCCATCTCGCGCAGATACATGCGCACAGGGTCGTCGGTGCGGTCGCCCGCTTCCTTCTTGTCAGCGGGTTTGAACTCTTCCTGTTCTTCCTCGTCATCATCTTTTTTCGATTCGGCTTCCCCTTCCTGTTCGTCAGGGTCGTCGCCGTCGATCACGTTGATGCCCATTTCGGACAGCATCGTCATGATGTCTTCGATTTTCTCAGATGACATTTCCTCGGTCGGAAGGGCGTTATTGAGCTCATCATAGGAGATGTAGCCTCGCTCCTTCGCCTTGGCGATCATCTTTTTGACAGCAGCTTCCGCAGAATCGACGATCGGGCCAGAGGTAGTTTCTTCCCCGCCGGTGTCCTTGTCGTCGTCCTGATTCGCATCTTTTGCCATGTATTTTCTCTCCAGATCTGCGCGAATCGCAGTCTATACCATATTAATTGAAAGAAAACCGTCCTGATTCGAGGCGGTAGCCATCTTTGTCGGCTTCTTTTTCTTCCAGTGCGCGGTAGGCCTCTTGTGCTGCCACAAACCGCGCGTGATTTTCGTCTGTCATATCCGCCGCATAATCGGCTTCCGCCTGCACATATTCAGCGTGTGCCGCTGTAATATGCTGGAATCGCGAGACAATATGCTCAAAACCCGTCAGCGCATCAGAAAGCGCCGCATCGTCCCACGCAAACCAGTCGTCGCGCAATCCGCGCTCATGCATCAATTTCTCAAGAACCACCATTTCGGGTCTGCCTTCCAAATGGGTAATGACAGCCTCATGGTCAAGTCTTTCCGCGAGCGCGGCCTTCTCTAATAGCGCATTGCGTATGCCGTCAAGCCCCGGATAGGTGAACTCAAGCCGTGCGACCTCTTCCTCATGTTTGATCATGATCTCCGGATGATGCACCAGAGTGAGGATAATCACCTTCTCGATCCGGTCGGTCACCGGCCCGCTGCCACGCCCGCGCCCGATAGAGGTTTGGCCCAGAAGACCGGTCGCCATTGGCTCGCGCGGACGATAGCCGCCCTTGCTGCGCCCTCCCTGATACCCGCCACTTTGAAAGCCGCCATTTTGCCCGCCCCGGCCCTGACTGCGCTGGCCACCGGATTTACGTACCGGCTTGAACAGTTCCCACAGGCGGCTACGGAATTCGCTTTGGTACAGTTTTTTGATATTTTCGTCTTCAATCTCCGACAGTGCACCGAAGATTTTTTTCTCCAGCCCCGCGCGGCGCTCCGGCGTATCCGACGCCACGGCGGTCGTCAGATTGGTCCACAATACATTCACAAGGGGGCTCGCGCTGTCGATCAACCGTTCAATCGCCTGACGGCCCTCTTTCTGCACAAGGCTGTCCGGGTCTTCGCCGTCCGGCATGATGATAAACCTGAGCGACTTGCCTGCTTTGAGCATCGGTAACGCGCGCTCGACCGCACGGCCTGCCGCCCGAATGCCCGCGTTGTCACCATCAAATGACAGGATCGGCTCATCGGCCATTTGCCACAGGTGGGAAATCTGCTCTTCCGTCAGCGCGGTACCAAGGGGTGCGACAGCATAATCAATACCCGCCTGCGCCAGCGCGATCACATCCATATAGCCTTCAACCACCATGACCTGCCCCGCGTCATAGGAAGCGGCCCGCGCGTTGGCCCAATTATACAGCGTGGCGCCCTTGTGGAAGATCGTGGTTTCAGGGCTGTTGAGATATTTGGCTTTGGCATCTTTACTGAGCGCCCGCCCGCCGAACGCAATCACCCGCCCCTGCCGGTCAGTGATCGGGAACATCAGCCTGTCGCGGAAGCGGTCGTAGGATGCGCCGCCGCCCTCGGGCTTGATCAGCATGCCGGTCTCGATAAGTTGATCTTCGCCGATGTCACGCGCGATCATCGCGTCCTTGAGCGCGGTGCGGTTTGCCGGCGCATAGCCCATCTGGAACCGGGTGAGTGTCTCGTCTGTCAGGCCCCGCCCTTTGATATAGTCGTATGCCGCGCGGCCAATCTGGCCCTTGAGCTGCGCCATATACCATTTGGCTACCGTGTCCATCACCTCGGCCAGGGTTGAGCGTTTCTTGTCACGCTCCACCTGCTCGCGGCTTGGCTTGGGCACATCCATGCCCGCTTCGCCCGCCAGCACTTCCACCGCTTCCATGAACTCCATGCCCTGGGTGTTCATGACAAAGTCGATCACGCTGCCATGGGCACCGCAGCCGAAACAGTGGTAAAAACCCTTCTGGTCATTCACAGTGAAAGACGGTGACTTTTCATTGTGGAACGGACACAGGCCGGAATGCTCACGCCCGCGATGCACAAGCTTCACCTGCCGCCCAACCACGTCAGAGAGCGTGAAGCGGTGCTTCAGTTCATCAAGAAATTGCGGGCTAAGCGCCATCGATTACCCAACCAGAACAATATTTCGGCAAACCATGCTTTTAGCGCATGGTCACTTTAGATAATAGCGTGAATTCCCATACAGCCTGGAAGGCGCAAAAAATCTAGCCCTCTCCCACTTTCAAAGCGCCAAGCCTTGTTTCCATGTCGGCCATCTCGTCGCGAATCCAAGACGCGAACATGGCCACTGCCTCCGGCGCGGGCTTCTGCGCCGGAACAAGATAGAAACACTGGTTGCCCGACAGCGGCACACCACGCACACATTTAAGCCGCCCGTCCGCGAGAGCTTCCGACGCATTTGTCAGCGGCGCAATGCCAATGCCCGCGCCGACAAGCGCAGCCTGAATCAGCAAGCCGGAATGGCTGTAATTGCGACTGATGACGGGCTCCGCCCCCTTGAGGCCGTTCACATCAAACCAACGCCGCCAATGATTACTTTCCTCACTGCCGGGCAGCGGATAGTCCTTCACGTCATAGCCCAGCAATGGGTAGCTCCTGACATCTTCAATCGTCAGGTCCTTGCCCGGCGCGAGTTGCGGTGCATAAACCGGCAGATACTCCTCATCCCGGATGGATTGCGCGCCCTCCGGCAGATAGCCGATGCGGCCACCACGGACAGCAAGGTCATAGCCTTCTGCCGCCAGATCAATCACCCGGTCATCAGCATTGAGCCGCACGTCAACTTCCGGATGCCTGAGGTTAAAACGCGCCAGCCGCGGGATAAGCCAGTGCATGGCAAAAGAGTGATAGGCGGTCAAGCGAATGACATTGGGCTCATGCTTGCGGCTGATCTCACTCACCGAGGCATCAATGCCCTCAAGGGCGCGGGCAACAGCGCGCGCCAGCACACGGCCGGCGCCTGTCAGCTCAATAGCGCGCGGGCGCCGAGAGAAAAGCGTCACCCCAACCTGCTCCTCCAGCCCTTTCACCTGCTGGCTAACAGCTGACTGCGTGCGCCCAAGTTCCCGGGCGGCAAGTGTCAAACTGCCATGCCTCGCGGCCGCGTCAAAAGCTAGAAGACCGGAGAGGGATTGCAAACGATAGCGCATAGACTTGCCTTAATAAAACTAAGCCTCAGACTTAAAAGTATGAATTTGTGTTCATGCTAAGATCAGCGATATCAATGATAACAGCCACACAGGAGGATAACAATGGGCAAGAAATACAAAGCCAAACACAGTGATGTCGGTTTCTGGAGCAAACTTGCCGCGCTATGGGCACCGCAGGACGAGATCATACTTCACACCACGCGCAGCCTGCAAAAAGTGCATGATAAAAAAGAGGACAAGAAGCGCCGGAAAGGTGCGCCTACAAGCGAGCTCACCACCCTTGCCGGGCGATAGACCGGTGAACCAGTCGACAGAGAGACACCGTGATTAATGCCACCCCACTGATCGCGGCATGCCGCATAAAAAACACCGGACACGAACAAGCCGTGCCGGTGTTTTTTTTCTAAAAATCCGCTGTGCTACTAGTTCAGCAGCTTTTTGATCATACCGCTTGCCTTGGCGAAATCCATCTGGCCCGCGTAGCGTTCCTTGAGCACCGCCATACAGCGGCCGATATCCTTGAGGCCCGAAGCACCGATTTCCGCCACCACTTCGCGGCAGGCCGAGGTGATCTCGGCGTCCGTCAACTGCTTGGGCAGAAACTCCTGAATGGTGCCGATCTCGTCGCGTTCACGCTCGGCCAGTTCACAGCGTCCGGCTTCTTCATAGGCCTTGATGCTGTCATTGCGCTGCTTGACCATCTTCGACAGGATGTCGGTGATCACGGCATCATCGTCGCGGTCATCCGCATTGGCGGTCCTGAGTTCGATGTCTTTTTCTTTAATCGCCGCAAGAATAAGGCGGATTGTCGACAGCTTGCGCGCTTCTTTCGCCCGCATTGCAGCTTTCATCGCCTGATTGAGTTCGTCCCGTAACATTGCCCTGTCACCTTAATTCCACGAAAAGGAAGGCGAGATCATACCTGAAGCCAGCATCTGAAGCAAACAAGAAGGGTCCTTTTAACCCATTGATTTTATTAGATATTTTTATAAAATCTTTACTTGACCAGCCAGAGGCTTACGCTTATTGTCCCGTCAATTTGGCTGCAGCCAAGCAACCGCTTAACGCGGGCGGTTTCTGCAGCTAATCCCTTGATTATCAAGGGATATGTGTGACCCGAGAGGCAGGAGGAAAACGCCCCCATGACCGAATCCACACTACCCACTAAACCACCGGCAGACGATATCACTGCTGTTCTTGTGCTCGGTGACGGCACTGTTTTCTGGGGATATGGTTTTGGTAGAGAGGGCGACGCTGTTGGCGAAGTCTGTTTCAATACCTCCATGACCGGCTATCAGGAAATTCTGACCGACCCGTCCTACGCGGGCCAGATCATCACCTTCACCTTCCCGCATATAGGTAATGTCGGCACCAATCATGAGGACATGGAACGTGATGTCGCGGCCTCACGCGGGCTTGTGGTGCGCGAAAATGTAACCGACCCGGCCAACTTCCGCTCGGAAGGGCATTTACACGACTGGGCAGAAAGCGTTGGCCTCGTTGGCATTTCGGGCATCGATACGCGCAAGCTGACACGCCTTATCCGCGCCAAGGGTGCACCCTCAGGTGTGGTTGCCTATAATAAAGCCGGTGCGTTCGACCTGCCCGCGCTCATGAAAAAAGCGCAAGACTGGCCGGGACTGAAAGGCATGGATCTCGCCAAAGAGGTGTCGGCAACAGAAAACCGCGACTGGGACGGCACCCGATGGACAGTCAAGGACGGTTACGGCACGCTCAAGGACGCCAAGGCCCATGTGGTGGCGGTTGATTATGGCGCCAAGGATAATATTCTGCGCTGCCTCGCCGAGACCGGCGCACGGGTGACCGTGGTGCCCGCCACCGCCAGCTTTGACGACATCATGAAGCTGAACCCGGACGGCATCTTTCTTGCCAACGGCCCGGGTGACCCGGCGGCCACCGGGGAATATGCCCTGCCTGTCGTTAAAAAGCTGATCGACACCGGCCTGCCGATCTTTGGTATCTGCCTTGGCCACCAGCTTCTGGCCCTTGCCTTCGGCGGCAAGACCTACAAGATGCACCAGGGCCACCGCGGCGCCAACCATCCGGTGCAGGACCTACGTAGCGGCAAGGTGGAAATCACCAGCATGAACCACGGCTTCAGCGTGGACGGCGACAGCCTGCCCGAGAATGTCAAAATCAGCCATATCTCGCTGTTCGACAAAACCGTGTGCGGCATTGAATGCACCGACAAGCCGATTTTCTCGGTGCAGCAGCACCCCGAAGCCAGCCCCGGACCGCAGGACAGCTTCTATCTGTTCCAGGAGTTCATGGACATGATCCAAAAACATAAAACCGCAGCCTAAGACATAAGGGACCACCAATGCCCAAAAGAACCGACATCAAAAGCATTCTGATCATCGGCGCCGGTCCCATTGTGATCGGTCAGGCGTGTGAGTTCGATTATTCGGGCACGCAGGCATGTAAGGCGCTTCGGGAAGAGGGGTACCGGGTTATCCTCGTGAACTCCAACCCCGCGACCATCATGACCGACCCCGAGCTTGCAGACGCCACCTATGTGGAACCCATCACGCCCGAGGTTGTCGCCAAGATTATCGAGAAAGAGCGCCCTGACGCTGTGCTGCCCACCATGGGCGGCCAGACAGGCCTCAATACCGCACTGGCGCTGTCACAGGACGGCACGCTGGAGAAATACGGTGTGCAGCTTATCGGCGCCTCTGAAGATGCGATCGACAAGGCAGAAGACCGCCGTCGCTTCAATGCAGCCATGGAAAAAATCGGCCTAGAGGTCTGCCGGGGTAAAACCGCGCACTCGGTCGAGGAAGCGCTGGAAATCCTTGAGTGGATCGGCCTGCCTGCCATTATCCGCCCCTCGTTCACCATGGGTGGCACCGGCGGCGGCGTGGCTTACAACAAGGAAGAGTTCCTTGAAATCGTCGCCTCGGGCATTGATGCTTCCCCCACCAACGAAGTGCTGGTTGAGGAAAGCATCCTCGGCTGGAAAGAATATGAGATGGAGGTGGTGCGCGACAAAAACGACAACTGCATCATCATCTGCTCAATCGAAAACGTCGACCCCATGGGCGTGCACACCGGTGACAGCATCACCGTGGCCCCTGCCCTGACGCTCACAGACAAAGAATACCAGATGATGCGCAATGCCTCAGTGGCGGTACTGCGCGAGATTGGCGTGGAAACCGGCGGCTCGAACGTGCAGTTCGCGGTGGACCCGAAAAGCGGCCGCCTGATCGTCATCGAGATGAACCCGCGTGTCAGCCGCTCGTCCGCGCTGGCCTCCAAGGCAACGGGGTTCCCGATCGCCAAGGTCGCCGCCAAGCTGGCGGTTGGTTACACACTGGATGAGCTCGACAACGACATCACCGGCGTCACGCCTGCGTCGTTTGAGCCGACGATCGACTATGTGGTTACCAAGGTGCCACGCTTCACCTTCGAGAAATTTGCCGGTAGCCAGGAAGTGCTGAGCACGTCGATGAAATCGGTGGGTGAGGCCATGGCCGTGGGTCGGAACTTCTCGGAGAGCCTGCAAAAAGCCATGCGCTCGATGGAGACCGGGCTAACCGGGCTGAATGAGGTCGAGTTTGACGGTTATGAGCCCGGCTCAGGCGACCTGAAACCGATCAAACGTGACCTTGGCGTCGCCAAGCCGGATCGTATTCTGCGCATCACACAGGCGATCCGTGAGGGCATGAGCCTTGAGAACATCAACGCCATCACACACTATGAGCCGTGGTTCCTGCGCCAGCTCAAGGGCATTGTGGACGCCGAGAAGACGGTCGCCGACGGCGGCATTCCAAAAGACGAGCGCGCGCTGAGGAAGCTCAAGATGCTTGGATTCTCAGACGCCCGCCTTGGCCAGCTGGCCGGTGTGCCGGAAGCAGAGGTCTTCAAGGCGCGCCATGACATGGGTGTGCGCCCGACCTACAAGCGGATCGACACCTGCGCCGCCGAGTTTGACGCCCGCACACCATACATGTACTCGGCTTACGAGACATTTGCAGCAGGCGAAGTAGCGGAATGCGAAGCCAACCCGACCGACCGTGAAAAAGTCATCATCCTTGGAGGTGGTCCCAACCGCATCGGCCAAGGTATCGAGTTCGACTATTGCTGCTGTCATGCCTGTTTTTCGCTCTCGGACGCAGGCTATGAAACGATCATGGTCAACTGCAACCCTGAGACGGTCTCCACCGACTATGACACGTCGGACCGACTGTATTTTGAGCCGCTGACCGCCGAAGATGTGATCGAGATCATCCGCAAGGAGCAGGAAAACGGCACTGTCAAAGGGGTGATCGTGCAGTTTGGCGGACAGACCCCGCTCAAGCTCGCCAGCGCGCTTGAGGCTGCGGGCATCCCGATTTTGGGCACCAGCCCGGACGCCATCGACCTTGCCGAAGACCGTGAACGGTTCCAGGACCTCGTTGAACGCCTTGGCCTCAAGCAGCCGCAAAACGGCCTTGCCCGCAGCCATGCCGAAGCTATCGAGGTTGCCAACCGCATTGGCTATCCTGTGCTGTTGCGCCCAAGTTATGTGCTGGGCGGCCGCGCGATGGAAATTGTGCATGACCAGGAAGGGCTTGACCGCTACATCAACGAAGCGGTGCAGGTCTCGGGCGACAGCCCCGTGCTGGTGGACGCCTTCCTGCGAGACGCCATTGAAGTAGATGTGGACGCGTTATCCGACGGCACCAACATCCATATCGCCGGCATCATGGAACATATCGAGGAAGCCGGTATCCATTCAGGCGACAGCGCGTGCAGCCTGCCGCCCTACAGCCTGCCTGTCGGTATCGTGAACGAAATCAAACGTCAGGCAAAACAACTGGCCAAGGCCCTGAACGTTGTGGGCCTTATGAACGTGCAGTTCGCGGTGAAAGACCGCGAGGTTTACCTGATTGAGGTCAACCCGCGCGCCAGCCGCACGGTGCCGTTTGTCGCCAAGGCCGTGGGTTACCCGGTTGCGGCGATTGCCGCACAGGTCATGGCGGGCGCCAAGCTGACAGATTTTGTGCTCAAGGACCCGATTACCGACCATGTGGCGGTAAAAGAAGTGGTGATCCCGTGGGCACGCTTTCCGGGCGTTGACGTGCTTCTCGGCCCTGAGATGAAATCAACCGGTGAAGTGATGGGCATCGACCAGACCTTCGCCATGGCCTTCTACAAGTCCCAGCTTGCGGCCGGCGTAAAACTGCCGACCGAAGGACAGGTGTTTGTTTCCGTGCGCGACAACGACAAATATGCGCTGGTACCACTGGTAAAGGACCTTCTGGACATGGGCTATGACGTTATCGCCACCGGTGGCACAGCGGATTACCTCAAGGCCAACGACCTTGAAGTGAAGCGCGTGTTCAAGGTAACGGACGGCCAGCGCCCCCACGTGCTGGATGTGATGAAAAACGGCGAAGTACAGCTGATGTTCAACACCACCGAAGGCAAACAGGCGATCAAGGACAGCTATGCGCTGCGGAATACCGCGCTTTTGATGAAGCTGCCCTACTTTACCACCATGGCCGCTGCCGCTGCAGCCGTGCAGGCGCTGAAAGCACTGCGCGAGAAGACGCTGGACGTCAAACGCCTGCAGGACTTTGCTGCCTGAATAATATAGTAGCAGAGATGCAAAAAGCCGACCCTGACCGGGTCGGCTTTTTTTCTTTTATGGTGATGGCCTGACGTTAGAACACCGCATCAATGCTGGAGACATCGGCCAGGTCAAACTGGGCAAGCCATACACTGTTGCCCCCACCAAGATCGATCATCACGCCGGATACATTCTGGGCGTTGCTGACGGTCGTGGCCCGTGCCGCGACATCGTCAATGTCGGTGAAGTCAAAATCGGTGCCTGACAGGTCCAGCCTGTCTTCATCTGCGTTGAAGCTCCAGATTTCGTCGTCGCCCGACCCGGTAACAAACCCGAAGGTATCAGCGCCCGCGCCGCCATCCATATTGTCGTCACCGGCACCACCCCAAAGGGTATCATCGCCGTCGCGTGCTTCCAGAAAGTCATTGCCTGCGCCGCCGAACATCTGGTCGTCGCCTGCGCCGCCATCCAGTTCGTCATTGCCTGCGCCGCCATACAGCGTGTCGTCACTGTTTCCGCCCTCGAGTTCGTCGGCGCCGTCACCGCCGCCCATCACATCCCGGGAGTTGCCGCCATAGAGGAAATCGTCACCCAGGCCGGCCCATATCTTGTTGCTGATATTTGCAACGGTATCCAGAAAAGCATCAACCGCGTCGGCATAGAGGCGGTCATCACCGGCGCCGCCAATGAGCAGATCTGCACCACCTCCGCCTGCCAATGTGTCGGAACCGTCACCGCCCGTGATCCAGTCTCGCAGCGTATTGCCAAACAATTCGTCGTTGCCGCTCGTCCCCGCCAGAACAGCTTCATAAAAGGAGGTGGTTACCACACCGCCACCATTGGTGCCGCCGCCGGTGCCGCCGCCTTCGATATTTTCGGCCAGTTCACACAGTGGTATATCGCCGTATTCATCCAGATACTCGTTCACTGTTTCCTGGCTGAGATCAACCAGTGTGGGATCATTTTTGATCGTCTCAATCGATTCTCTCAGCGTTTCCTTTGTCTCATCATCAAGTGGAAAAGTAAGCAACCGCTCCAATAGCTCGTCCCAGTCAAACTCGCTGGACCCCAGTATTTGATAGGCAAAATCGAAAATGCCCTGAAAGTCGGAAATTTTCAGATCACACATGGTATCGTCAGACATTCGTCATACTCCATTAGCTAAAAATCGGTGGGAGAGTCTGTAAATTTTCCGGTACTGCCCGCACCCGTGAGACGCTTTTAGAAGCAGGACCGCCTTACCACATGACCCAAATGGGCTATGAGTTGGCGCCAGCGAATATTCTTCGCCAGCTCCCGAGCAACGACGGCAACGATGCGGTCGGGCTGTAAGCCGCTTCAGGCTTGATTTTTAGCCAAAAAGTGGATATGAGAATATGAATGGCGCCGGCCCTATGGGCCGGCGCTCCTGTTTTATGTACGCTGGGCTCAAAGCCCACAGAAAATGACAATAAGAGAAAATGGACGGGATAAATGAACGATAAAGTCCCCATGCTTCAGGATGGTTATGACCGTCTGGCTGCAGAACTCAAGAATTTGAAATCCGTAGAGCGCCCCTCAGTCGTGCTGGCTATTGAAGAAGCCCGCGCCCATGGCGACCTGTCGGAAAATGCCGAATATCATGCCGCCAAAGAGCGCCAGGGCCATATTGAAGGCCGCATCATGGAGCTCGAGGGCAAGCTTTCACGCGCACAGGTGATCGACCCGACATCCCTTTCCGGTGACAAGGTTGTGTTCGGCACCACAGTAACGCTGATTGATGAAGACGACGAAGAGGTCGTCTACCAGATTGTCGGTGCTGATGAAGGTGACGTGAAAAAAGGCAAAATCAGTTACCAAAGCCCCATCTCACGAGCGCTGATTGGCCGCAAAGTAGGTTCCGAGGTCGAAGTAAAAACCCCGGGTGGTGAACGATATTACGAGATCATAAAGATTGAGTTCATCTAAGCGCAGCCTGAATATACATGTCGCTAAAAGCCCGCCCATTCAGGAGCGGGCTTTTTTTATCGGCACAGCATCACCAGAAACGTGGCCGGCCGGTGTCCACATGGATGAAGCCGTCCCCGGGGTAAAAGCCCACGCCCCCGATGCCGTACCCCAGCGCTGTGTCGCGCATCTGTTTTAATGAGGTGCCAGGCAGCCGAACATCCATCGCTTTGCCGAGAACATGCTGGCTTTTCTTGGCCACATTGCGGCCAATGCCACGCAACATTGCATTTGTTTTTGCTGACCGGTGAGCGGAGATCACTTCATATGGCCCCTCACCATCCATGTCGTCATACAACCGGTGCAATAGCATGAACAGCTCTGGGTCCATGCGAATAACATCACCGCTGCGATGGTCGCGAAGGAAATGGTCCAACCGTTCAAGCGCAGTTTTCACATAAGCCCCGTCGCGCCAGAATATGATGTCGATTTCCTCCTGCGTATGGATTGAACGCAAATGTAACCGACGTTCATCAAGATGCGGGACAATTGCGTTTTTGGGCGGTGGCGGGTGCGCGGTTACCGAACCAGCCACCGGCGGTATGACTTTGCCTAGCGGTCGCGCCTCCGGGCGCAGCACAGATGTATTTGCGTGCAGAATACTATCCGTTGCCGGCTGAAACGACGTTGCCTCCGCCGCCTTGCTGACGGCAGCGTCATCCTCATCCCAGGAGACGGTTCGCCAAATGCCGACTGAAACCGCACAAATCACAATGCCAGTATAGAAAGAAGAAAGGTAACGACCAGACATAATCTAAAACTGACCTTCCTGCTGGCGAAGAGCCTCAATCAGTTTGGCATCGCGGCCATAAATATCCGGGCCAAAACGCACATCCCCGTTTTTGTCCACCCACGCAGTCATATAGACCAGATGTACCGGCACTTCTTTCGTAAGCGGAACAATTTCGGTTTCCAGTTCAGCACCCTCACTGGCCTTGAACCGCTGCCCTACGTCGCCTGCGTTCAGGTTGCTGTTTCCTTTCATCAGAAATACCGCAAGTTTCTCGCGCTCCTGCACCCGGATACAGCCGGAAGAAAAGGCACGGTTGCCCTTTTGAAACAGATCCTGGTTCGGCGTATCATGCAGGTAGATGCTATAATCGTTATCGACAGAAAACCGCACAAGGCCCAGCGCGTTGTTCGGCCCCGGCTTCTGCCGGAACTGGTAGCCCGGAAAATCCCGCTCTGACAACTGCTGAACGTCTACCTGATCCCAGGCGAGGCGCGCCCTGTCCTTGTAGATTTCATACCCGAGCTTCTCGATCACGGTGGGGTCTTTTTGCACTTTCTCCAGCAGATAGCGCCGCGCTATTGAATAGGGCACTGTCCAGTCAGGATAAAACTTCACATCGTGGATCACACTGCTGAACGCCGGTGTCTGGTGCGCAACCTGTCCGACAATAATCGGGCTTGAAACTACGATATTGTCATTCTGCACACCGTGAAGATAATAGCCGGCAATATTGGCGAAGACATATTTTTTGCCCAGGTCCTGCGGCAGCCAGCGCCAGCGCTCCATCGACAACCTTATCTGCTCGATACGATCTTCAATGGGGGTATTCAACGCAGCAAGGGTTTGGGGGCCAATGACACCATCCACATAAGCGCCACTCGCCCTCTGAAACTCGCGCACGGCTTTCTCAGTTTCGGCATCATAGGCAAAATTTTGATCATTATCGGTTATATCGTCGTCTTGGCCTGAACCGACGAGTGTGTCGAAAAAGCTGGCGATACGGCCAAAAGCACCCTTCTGACCCTCAATACGCCCGAGAAGTTTCATGCGTTTGCGGATCTTTGGCATGCGCGGGTCGCGGTCACCGGGCCGGATCAACTCACCGGCAGCAATGTCCGGCAGCGGGCCAACCTCGTCATGCATCGCTGTGTAACGGGCCAGGGCTTCGCGCAGAATATCGTAATGTGGGTGCTGTGGCGCTATCTCCTGAATAGCGCGTTTCATATCGGTTTCGCTGCCCAGTTCCAGCATACCTTCAACAGACGTGGCAAAATCCCGGTTCTGCGGCAAGAGAAAAAGATCAGGGAAAACCGCAGACGGTTTTGCACGGCCGACCATGAGGTCATGCACAAAATGTATCGCCCGCTGGCTGAAGGCGATATCAAGCGCAGCGATATCTTCTTGTCCGGCGATATGCTGCTGATTTTCAATCAGTTGCTTAAGGTCATAGTCCCGAGGGTTCAGCCCCTCGGTTCCGGCAAAAGCAATAGTTTTCTGCCAAAGGGACACACGCTGACGCCAGGTGCCCTCTTGTGTCAACCAGATAGGTTGAAAGCCGCGCCGCCGATATAACTTGTGTAGTGCTACCCACTGTGGATTTTCCGCACGGTCACCGCCGGCAAAGAGCTTGCCCTTGATATCCACCGCCACGCCGCGCAATGCCTTCTCCCCCGTCGCGTTGTCGGGGTTTTGGTTTCCAGCAATGGTAGTTTCGTGATCACCAGCTTCAAGGTCGCCAGAGTTGCCGCCAGAGATGCCGCCAGAGTTTTCCGGCGCTGCATCGACGGATCGTGACGCAAGCCCCTGCGAGGCCGCAGCACCAACGACAGCGGCAAGCAGTTGTGGCCTCTCACCTGCTTCGGCAATCGCAGCGGCGGGGAGCATGAAAGTTCCACAAAGCAGGGCAGCAAGTGAAGTTGGCTTGATCACGACGATAACTTTCCATCTGGTTTCCGATGGAAGGTATTATTGCCGTCGCGGCCTCAGTATGAAATTGGGGCGACCCGCACGCCATATAAAAATAATATCAGTGTATTCTGCTCCCGGGCGCGCCCCTGCCCGCGCCGCCGGTCCCGACCCGGACACGATTGGATGACCCCCGGAACGCTGTTTAGGAAACCTCTGGCAAGGGAACGCCGGGTGTGTGTTTGCTTGTCCGAATGGTCAGCGAGGTTTTCACACTTGCCACATTCGGCGAGGGAGTCAGCTCACCCGTCAGGAACTGTTGAAAGGCCGCAAGATCACGAGCGACAATCTTTAGTATAAAATCAATCTCGCCATTGAGCATGAAACACTCGCGCACCATCGGCCAGCCGCCACACTGCTGTTCAAATTTTTGCAAGTCGCTTTCAGCCTGGCTGTGAAGCCCCACCATGGCAAACACGGTCAAACCATAGCCAAGTGACTCCTGATCGAGATCTGCATGATAACCCTTGATGAAACCTTCCTCTTCAAGAGCACGTACCCGCCTCAGACAAGGCGGTGCAGTGATGCCGACACGCTCCGCCAGTTCCACATTGGTAATACGGCCTTCGGACTGAAGGCACGACAGGATTTTGCGGTCGACTGCGTCAAGTTTGACACGCCCCATCAGATAAACTCCTTGAAAAAACTCTTTGCCCGCCCACTTCCAAGGCTAGCTGATCTGCATACTATAGAAGCGGGTTTCGGAAATAAAGTTCCAAATTCAAACAATTATATTTCTAACTGTAATCAACGCTAGCATCACAAACCAAATTGGGTAGTATGTCCGCGCGGGTGATTCGGCGGCTACAATCACCACGCCCAGAAAAATGCAAAAGTAAATAAAACGCTGGTTACCAGACGGGACGAGACGGCCTTCACATCGGCGTATAAATGCGATGCCGGGCGACAATTAAAGTGGGTATTGAAGTGGGCAAAGCGTCAGCGTTCGACATGAATGCGCTAGACATTCGGATCAGGGAACTGGTCGCCTACGCGCGTGAGCGCGACGGCGAAGACCGGACCACCTTGTTCCGTAACCTTGTCGACCTTTTTCTCACCGGCAAAGCCCCCTCCCGCGAGCCCACCCGTGCCCAACTTCTGGATGTGATTGAGGCCCTTCTACCCCATGTAGACAGTGAAAGTCGCCGCACGGTCGCGGAGTTGCTGGCCAGTCAGTCAAACCCGCCCATGGATCTGGTGCTGCGCATATGCCACGACCGGGCAAGCCTTGTCGAAGCCCTGTTGACCAAAGCGCCGTTTGATGAAGACGAGGTCATCACGCTTATTCAGGAAACCGGCCGGGAACATCATCAGTTGATCGCAACCCGCGGCGACCTGTCCGCAAACGTGTGGATTGCGCTGGCGCGGGCTGCGCCCGCTGCCCCCCCTTTTGACAGCCGCTCCACCTTGGCACTTTGGCGGGACGACCTCGGCGCGCATGAGAAAACAAACGGTCATAAAGCGGCCAGTATCACGGCACTGCATCCGGAAAAGACCGCAAGCCTGCGTATTTTACGCACAGACGAAGACCTGATCGCGGAACGTGTTTCCGGCGGTGCCCGCATGGACGACACCCATATGGTCGAAGCCGCAAACGACGAGCCTTTGGTTCGTCCAGGCAAGAGCCAGCCCATGCAGGAATCCCAATCAAAAGCCGAGCCCAAAACCGATGCCCGCAACACGGCGACGACAAAGGCCGAGGCCGACGCTGAGACTGAAATAAAACCACAGCATATCCAGCCTGCTGAGGATACCGCGCCCGAAGGTTACGAAACAACCAGCTCCGACGATTCCACTACCCCTGCGGCAAGGGAAACGGAAAACGGTGAGACCGGCGCGGATACGCCTGAAGACAGAGGCCCGCTGCGCGACCCGGGCCCCGGAGGCTGGAGCTGGCGTAGCGACCGCGACGGCTTCATCACAGCCATTTCGCCTTATGGCTGTCGCCTTCTGGGCAGCATTGATGCCGCGCTCGGCATGGGCATGCTTGACCTTCTGGGGCTGAACACCAAGCTTGGTCACCCCGTCACACGCGCATTTCAGCGGCGAAGCACAATTCATGATGCACCCATTCACATGCCTGATCTGGGAAAAAGCCATCAACACTGGACCCTTGAGGCAGCGCCCCTTTTTGGCACAGGCGGCTCCTTTGAAGGTTTCGAGGGTCGGTTAACACCGGTTATCGCCACGCAGCAGGCCCTGATGGCGGATCACGCAGACGATGATCCGCTTTTTCTTGACGATCCTTCGCCAGCGCCACGGCGCGCCGCCTTTTCACATGACAAAGACGCGATCCAGAAACGCATACTTGAACATGGCCAAAAACCCGCTGACCGCGCCGACAACCCGGCATTAAAAACGCAAACACCGGCCTTGCGAACCGCTGCTGGCGAGCCGCCCGAACAAGAAAGTCCGGCACCGGCAAACCCGGTCAGCAATGTTATAGGCTCTGTTGCTGCGGCCGTGGTTCGGGAAGCTGTTGCCGAAACACTGAAGATGCCGCTTAGCCCTGCGCAGGAAGCCGCACGCTACACCCCAATGGACACAGCGCCCAAGGCACCCGCAGCCCGCCAGGCCGAACCCGCCGGCACCCTCCGCGCTGACATGCCCGCAGAAATCAAAGCAACGCTTGAGCTTCTTGAAGAAGCTTTGTCCCGACTGAATGAAGCCGCGGCAAACGGCCATGGCACCCAGATGCGGCTTCAGTCGGAAATCGCGATGGCCTGTGTTCGTGCGCTGAAGGACCAACTGGTGCGCAGTGGCTCATAAGTACCGGTTTTGAGCCATACCTTGCTTTGGCCATGATCAAGGACCAGTCTTAGCCTCGTACATTGCTTTGTCAGGATATTACCATGCCAGCTTGCCACGCGCGTGCTTCCAAACGTTTCCCCGTCCGTCAGGCTGCTCAGCTCAGCCAATCACGCTTTTTCACACTTTTGTTCCTGCCTTTACTTGTCGTCTTTGCCCTTTGGGCCGCCAGCCCGGCCCGTGCCGAAGCTACTGCGAAGCCTGCCCCGAACCCAGCCCTGTGGCAGCTTACGGATGAGGATAGCCAGATATGGCTTTTCGGCACCGTACATATCCTGAACCCGGCACTCAAGTGGCGCACGAACACCATAGACACAGCCTTTGCACAAGCCGGGACCTATTATAGTGAAGCCCCCGTGGTGCAGGCCACTGCCCAGATGATGCAACCGCTGATCATGAAACACGGTGTCAATCACTCCGGTGTGCCATTTACCGAACGGTTGAGCGCACAGGGGCTAGCTGATTTTAAAACCATCATAGCGGCTCTCGGCATGCCCCAAGGGGCCATGAAGCAGTTTACCGCCTACCGGCCATGGTTGGCCGGGGTCAGCCTGGGCGCGTTGCAAGTGCAGGCGCGCGGCGGCGACCCCGAAGCAGGCGTCGACAAGATCCTGTGGCACGAAGCGGTCGAAAACGGGAAGACGCTGGGCTATTTTGAAACAATGGAGCAGCAGATCAGCCTTTTTGGCGCCATGGAGCCCGATGAAGAACTTAAGTTCCTTGAGGATGGCCTGCGGCAAATGATCGAACAGCCCGACCTCCTCGATGATATAACGCTTGATTGGCAGGCGGGTCGTACCGAAGTCCTCGCTCACAAGCTGAATGGTGCTATGGAGGGGCAGGAAAGCCTTCGCGAACGGCTTCTGGTGGCGCGCAATCGGGACTGGGCCATGAAGATACAGGAACTGATGAACGGTGAAGGCACCGTTTTTATCGCCGTCGGCGCCGGGCACCTCGCCGGTGAAGGCTCAGTGCAGGACCAGTTGGAAGGCCTTGGCTTTACCGTCACCCGCGTCCAGTAAGTCTCATCCGTTAAAAAAGGCGAGCCATCATAGCTCGCCTTTCCTCACGTCCTCGCCATGGGGTGTCTTTAGTTCTGTGCCATCAGTTTTGCGCGGCGCGAGGCAACCTCGGCCTCATCCACGCGGGACCAGACCACATTTGAGCAAAGGCCGCGTTTGCATTCGCTCACTTCAAGCTTGCCCGCACTCAGCAGCGTCAGACGGCCATCTTCACCGCGACGTTTGCCCGGCGTGTAGACCTGGCCACCCGCCCAAAGATCACCGATCTGACGAAAACGCTTGAGCACAACTGCGTCCACTTCGGCCGGGTCTTCGGCCCAGCGGATGGTGCCGCACAGCTTGCTTGTTTTTGGGCTGCACGGCGCCACCTCGATCATTCTGTCCCCACCGGAAGTTTGCCAGAACCCGGTGGGGTCCGGCACGCCAGCATGTGCGTCCGGCCCGGCACTTGCTGCTGGGGCCATGATAGCCCCGACAGCGAGTACCGCACCAAGCGCAACTGCCGCCGTGCCGTGGGAGAGCGTCCCGAATTTCAAATTGGATAAAATACCGTTTCCTGATGTGTTCATGATCCATCTCCTCGCTATGAACTTTCCTGTGTTGGCGAGCGCGGTTCTGGCGAGGACTGATTGAGGGTTGCCCCCTATCAGGCCGGTAATGCCGCGGCTTCGCTGGACGCAATTCAGCCAGAAAATGGGGAAGGCAGCTTGCTGATTTCGAAATCGGGATGATTTTCAAAAAATCGACGAGCTTTTTGAAAAATCGATAAGGCTTTTCCGGCGCTAGGCTGCGCTCGTAAGCACATGCCGCCGATATTCGGACGGGGTAAGGCCGGTGCGCTCTTTGAAGGCGCGGTTGAACGGCCCGAGCGAACCATAGCCAAGGTCCATTGCGATGGTGAGCACCGGCACATGACGCGCCCCTGCATCCGCAAGCCTTACCTGCGCCGCCGTCACCCGGTAGTGGTTGAGGAAGTCGGAAAAATTACGGAAACCAAGGTGCTGGTTGATGAGCCTGCGCAATCGGTGCTCCGGCATTTTAAGCTGCTCGGCCAGCGCTGCGATTGTCAGCCCCGGCTCCAGATACGCCTCGCGCGCGACCAGCGCCTCAAGCGCCGCCAGATCGTGCCGGTCTTCCGGTGGGGCTGCCTTCGGCGCATCCTCGCGTGCGGCGTCGCCAAAGACAAACAGGTCGATGCCCTCCGGGCCCGAGACCCGCCACAAGACGAAAAAGGTGATACAAAAGAAGGACGCCGATTGCAGCGGCAACAGGTAAAGCTTCCAGCCCATATCGATCAGCCACACCTCGGCAATCATGATACCAAGGGTAATCACCACGACAGAGATGACAAACACACTGCGAAATTTCATCCGCGCGGGCATCAGGTCGTCTTCCCGGCCCTGCCAGATCATGTAGACAAGGTGCAACAGTATACCAACGGCAACCAAGCCCGACAGCGCCACAGCGCCCTGATGCATGACGCTGCCCCCGGTGAAATAGCTGATGGCCAGCATGGTGCCCGCCAGAAGCTTCACGCCGATCACCGCCCAGTGCCAGGGCTTCAGCTCAAAATGGTCGTCAAACTGCGACAGGCAGAACAGCCACGCGATCACGCCACTGAGAAAACACAGCGGAAACAGGGCCACATCGGGATCTATACCAAAAATTGCGACACCGCTTTTCGAGCATAGCAGATAGGTTATTTCGCTGAGCGCCAGCGCTACAGCAAGTCGCCCGCGGATATGGCCGCAAAAATCCCGCAGCACCAAAACAGCCAGCCACAGCAGCAGGCTCATGGTGCCATAGCGCAACACATCGTCAAGCGTTTCCAAACCATCTCCCCCGGGCGCGTCTTCGCAACGTTCCTTCCATATAGGAACCGTCTGCACGGAAAACCAGAGGGCTAACCCTGTCGCCGGACGCCAAAACCTTGCCAAGCAGGCGACAGCACGCTATAAAGCGATTAATCCACTTATGAAAAATATATTTAATCGATATAGTCGATAACAATAATCGACCAATCCCGGTTGCAATTACATGCGAGAAGCATAAAGTTAGCCTCGCTGGCACACGGGGTGTTACGCCTTTGGGCAGGTGATGTCCGTGAGCCTATTCAGTTTGAACCTTTAGTTTTCCACACAAGATCAAGGAGGGACGCATGGCCGTTCTCGCAGCTAAACCAGCACCTGATTTCACCGCTGTTGCCGTCATGGAAGATGGCAGCATCAACGAAGAATTTAACTTCAAAGAATATCTGGACGGCGACTATGGTCTGCTGTTCTTCTACCCGCTCGACTTCACCTTTGTGTGCCCGTCGGAAATCCTCGCCTTCCACAACCGCATGAAAAAGTTCAAGGAACTTGGCGTCAAGGTTGTGGCCTGTTCGGTTGACAGCCAGTTCAGCCACGTTGCATGGCGTAACCTGCCAACGTCTGAAGGCGGCCTTGGCCCGGTTGATTTCCCGATGGTTGCCGACATCACTAAACAGATCGCCCGCGACTATGATGTCCTGATCGAGAGCGACGGCGTGGCGCTTCGCGGCACCTTCCTCGTTGGCAAGGACGGCCTCGTCTGGCACCAAACAGTGAACAACCTGCCGCTTGGCCGTAACGTGGACGAATTTGTCCGCCTCGTTGAAGCGCTTCAGTTCCATGAAGAGCACGGCGAAGTTTGCCCGGCTGGCTGGAACAAAGGCGACGAAGGCATGAAAGCAGACGCTGATGGCGTTGCTGCATACCTCAGCAAAAACGCTGGCAAGCTCTAAGCTTTCACGTTTTTAACTGATAGAAGAAAGCCCCGGATCGCTCCGGGGCTTTTTTTCATCCCTCTTGGTCTGTCGTGGCAAGCAGTGCCTCACGGTCAACCACCACGCCGTCTTTTATCACCAGCGAGATGGCCTGCGTATTGGCAATGCTGTCAAGCGGAGAGGCCTCAAGCACGACAAGGTTGGCAAGCGCACCGTCCTGCACACCATAATCAAGGCCAAGAAAGTCCGCAGCGCCCGTGCTCGCAGCGGCCAGCACCTGCCAGTTCTCAACCCCGGCCTCAGACAGTTTAATCATCTCCCGGTGCACGGAATAGCCCTGCACCGTGCCCCAATTGCCGCCGTCCGTGCCCAGCAGCACAGACACGCCGCCCGCCGCCAGCGCACCAACGGACTTAAGTGTCATCTCATTGCGTGCCTTGCGCTCATCATAGCCCGGCTGGTAGCGCGCGATCATCTCGGTGTTGCGGTACGCGGCCTTAACACGGTCCGACGCAAGTTTCTGCGCCATCGGTGCCGCCAGAATGGCCGGATCAAAGAAGTAATTGAGATATTCATTATGCACTGTGATCGTCGGGATACTCACCACGCCGTGCGACACCAGAAGCGCCGGAATATCGGCTGGCATGTCACCCTGCGGCGTGTGAGTCACCGCCGCCGCGCCCGCTTCCACCGCTTCACGCATTTCCTGCCAGGTTTTAATGTGGATCACCGACTTGATGCCGTGGCGGGAGGCCTCCGCAATCCCGGCAACAAGCGTTGCTTTGTCAATAGAGGGCTGGTCGTCGCTGGGGGAATAGACAAATTTGACCACATCCGGCTTGTTTTTCGCCAGATCGGCAACCGATGCGCGCGCTTCCTCCGGGGAGCTCATCGTGCGTGTCGGCACGCCGTATTCCGTGCAGTGGCCTTCGGGTGCCGTCAGGCATGAGAGGCTGGCATAAAGGTCCGCACCGCCAAACTCACCGGCGCGCTGGCTGGCACGCAAGGCCACCAGACCCTGCTCATGGCCAAACAGGTCAAGAAACGCTGTTGTGCCCGCGTAAAGATAATGCTTGGCAACGGTTGGCGTGCCCAGGCCTTCCGGGCGTCCGCCCGGCACGGCGTCACCAAATGAATGGGTGTGCAGGTCCACAAAGGCAGGCATGACCCATTTACCGTCAAGCGTGATAATCTCGCCATTAAAATCAGCAGGTATGCTATCCGGGCGCCCGGCAACCCTGCCATCCCTGACCAGCAGGTTGCCGTCCGTCACCTGACGCGTTTCCGGGTCAATGATATGTGCGCCGGTCAACAGCAAGTCTTGCGCCGAAACAACAGTACCCGAAGTACCCGCCAGCGACAGTGCTGCCGCAATAACATATTGAAGTTTCAAAATAGTCTCCTCGCGTATACGGGCTTTACCCACCCTTGTCTTAAACATTGGCGCCCCTTTGGCTATTTCAAGCTTGGCAGCTTTCTTGCGCTGGATAGCTTCCTCAACAGGGCTGATAGCGCTGGCGGCCAGCACGCCTCTATGGGTACGATAAAAGATAAAAGCCTTCGCCTATACAGTGCAGGCTTTTTTTTGTCCGCCCGGCGCGCTAGCGTATGTGCATCCGAGTAATAAAAGGGGGAATAATCCATGACAGCCGCGCCGATACGCCACTTGCTGGCCGCCACCACAATAAGCCTTAGCCTTGCCCTGCCCGCACAGGCCCAGAACCATCTGAACACAAACAACCTGAGCGCGGAAGAACAAGCCATTGTCAAGGCGGTAGAGGCCGATTTTGACGCCCAGGTCGCCTTCCTTGAAAAAATCGTCAACATCAACAGCGA
>NZ_JBLXGZ010000021.1:0-65469 GCF_048260245.1 Kordiimonas sp.
AAGCCCCAAATGGGTGCAGGGGCACAAAGACCAGCTGCGCCTCCATCTCCTCCCCTGTCTCGGTAGCAAGCGGCTCAAGGATATTACCTTCGGGGTTGGTCAGGAATACCGCGTTTACCGGATGACCAAACCCATTGGTTGGGATGATGATCATACGGATGCTGAAACAGGTGAGAACAAGCCGTGGAAGCCTCCGGCCCGCAACATCCTTCACAAGGAGATTGTGACATGAGCATGGTGCTGAAGGCCGCCCGGCGGCATGGCTGGGTCGAGTTCCTGCCTGATCTGTCCGATCCCTACCGTCGCACGCAAACGGTTAACCTACTTGGCGTTGCGGCGTTTTCTGTTGTGATGACAGCAATTGAACAAAAAGGGGGCCTAGCGCTGGGCATACCAGGAACCGGTTCGCTCAAGTTCGCTCATTTCTTCAAGGCTGAGCGCATAGGCATATGGCTCTCTAACAGCGACATATTTGCCGGCGATTGAGAGGTCAATTTCTGGATGCTTGGCAGAAAAAAGATAGTCTACTGCATACTCTACCTCAGTCCAGCCCAAGACAGTGCGCCCTTGCGTGGCGCCGGTGAACCGCATATTAATTTCATAGATTTTCAAATCACCGTTTTTGTCCATTTTACCCTGGAGGTTCAGGGGACCAAAATGCCCATGTTCGGCAAGGGCTGAAGCGTATCTTTTAACGACGTCTATAATCTTAGGGTCGTTTATGGGTTCATATTTATGCGAGCGTCCGAAGCTATAATAATTCAGTGATGCAATACCATAAAGTACTTCTCCATCATGCCCGATCAACGCCTGACAGCTGATCTGATCTGTAATCGCATAGGAATAATACAGAGGCACCCCGCATTCGGAAATCGGATTATATTCTTCCGGTGCGTTTTTCTGGCCAATCATTTCCTGAATAACAAAACCACCAGCTTCAACTGAAGCTATCAATTCTGCTTCATTGCGAACGATGAACACGTCCTTTGATGCATGGCCGTGCATTCTGGGTTTAGCGATTAACGGATACCCAGCAGCCTCTGCTAGCGCCTTGGCATCCGCTATGGTGACGGCACTAACTGCAAAGGGTAGGTTATACTTTTCTGCAAACTCAAAGGAGTGATATTTATCGTTAGAGACCCGAGCACTTGCCTGAGAGGGGGCCAAAAAGATGGTGTGCGGAAACTTGTCGCTTTCTTTCATTTTTGCTAGTGCGGAAACGTCCTGATCACGGCCTGCGACGACGAGGTCAGGCTTCAGGTCGAAAATCAATTTCTCATGTGCTGCAATAAATGCAGCTTCATCTGCGACACGCGGTACAATATGCACCTCATCACACATGTAGTTAAACGCTGTTTCTGAAATCAAATTAGTGCCGATAAAGTAAAATTCGCCGCGTCTGTGTGCAAGGCATAACATAAAGTTGCCACCGACATTGCTGCCCACGCTTGTTATCAAAACTTTTTTCATATTATGGTTTCCATCATCAACATTTCGGCCGATTTGTAAGATGTCATTTAGGGGTGGTTTAGAAAACTGTCAGTATATACACAAGTGAAGAGTTTATTTTATCATATGGAAATCCTATAGAAGCATAATAAGCTCGCGCACAATTAACTTACTAGTATTTCGGTGTTGTTGAATTATGTTGCAATCTGCGTCCCCTCAGCAAACGGCCCAAACCATTCAACGTTGGATGAAAGAATGGCGCCATTTCAAAGAAAAAAAAGCATATGATGAGGGGCTTCTGCACCTCGTTAACGCGATGGACTATCTGCATGGTGCTTCAGTAGGTCCGATCACTGACAATTCGGAAAATTTGTCAGTGATCGCGAGGCACATACTTCATTATTACGCATTCTTCATCCATCGCGCAGATATTGAGCTGATCAAAAATAATTTTGCTTACATATGCTCTGTAAAGCCAATGCTGGGCGCTTTACATGATGCCGCAGGTTCAGGGAATTTCACTCCCGGCCAGTTCTGGCAAAACTACGCTGTTCCTGAAAACACAACCGGAGCGATGGCCGTTGTACGCAGCCTTTGTTACGTCACGTTAGCAAACGTTCATGTCTATCCCGGTGGACAGATAAGAAAGATTGACCAGCAATTGATTGCTCCGATGGCTATGGGCTGCATAGGGCAACGCTATGCCTTGAGTGAACAGCAAAGCCGAAATAAAAGATGGTTAATTGCGGAAAGCGAGCATTATTCCAGCGCCGAAGTTTCGGGAACTAATGATACACAAACTTTTCGCGCATGGATGCTATGCAGTTATCTTTTCTGGCCACAAAAGCATCTGTTTAAGCAATCTTTAAACAGAATGATTACCCGCTGGGCAGACAGTCAGAAGATAGCTGGCCAACGATCATTTAGGGATAGAAGGATAAAAAAGAGGCCAACGATCGTAATCTTCGCCGAGAGATTCAGCCCTACGCATGCTATGTTTCGGTGTCACGGCAAATCTGCTTCTGCGTTGAAACAGCACTTTAACACCATACTGATCACTGACCCGAAAGGCCTGCAGTTGGAGGGCCAGAACTTGTTTCACCGGGTCTTGCCCATGGATAGTAGCAGGGATTGCATCCGCCAAAATGCAAAGTTGATTAAGAAAATCGCCCCAGACATGATATATTATCCCAGCGTAGGCATGCACCTCAACACACTCTATCTTTGTAATATGAGACTAGCGGCAATTCAGTTCCTTTCCATGGGACACCCCGCCTCAACTTTTTCAAGCGAGATGGACTATGTAATTCTCAACAATGATCTGAGGCCGGATCCCTCATGCTTTTCTGAGAAGATAATTCATCGCAAACAAAGTGCTGGTTACACGCCATACCCTGGGTGGGAAATGTCACAGCTTGAGCAAGCCATGGAGTCCAATGAGGATGTGGTCCGCATTGGTGTTCTCGCTTTTCCCGCCAAGGTAAGTTCGGAGTTTGTTCGTTTATGTAAAAAACTGGAGATTAATGCCTCCAGAAAGTTAGAGTTTCATTTTTTTTCCGGCTCTGGAAGCATAGATAACCTGGGTTACCGTAAATGCTTGCAGACGATGCTGCCTGAGGCCATTTTTCATGATAGCGCAGCCTATCCCACATATATGAATAACGTTGCTTCCATGGACTTTATTCTAAGTACTTTTCCGTTTGGAAACACCAATGGCACAATAGATACGTTGCTTGCGGGTAAACCTATGCTGGCGCTTGACGGCATAGAGCCTCATGCTCGGACGGACAGCCGCCTGTTACGTAAGATCGGCGCGCCTGACGAGACAATAGCTAAGTCTTTGGAGGAATATTATCAGACCGCTCTCGGCTGGATTGCTAACCCGGCTAGATTAGAAGCCTTAACTCAATCTATTGGAAAGCTCGATCCTGTAGCGACATTTTATAGTAATGAAGAAAGCAGTGATTTCCCTCAAGTGGTGAAGCTTCTTTATCAAACCCATGAACAATTGCAGGCGAGTGCACAGCAGGAGTTCGAGTTTGAAGAACTCGAAAAATTCCTGCAGGAATAGTAACTAACCCTGAGATGAAGTAGAGATTTCATGACCACAGCAAACTCAAGGTACGAAACTTTCTGCGAGCAGGGCTACATGACGGTCGAGGCCGTACTGTCGCCGGAGGAGGTGCTGCGGGCAAAAGCGGCCCTTGCTCGTCCTTTCCAGTTGTTGTGCGCTAAAAGGGGGCTTCCCGTGCCGGAAGATGGCGATGACGAAAGCCTGCACCGTGCTATGGTTGCGCTCAAGAACTTGAGCGTTAAAGACTATCTTAACACGATAAAAATTTCTCAGAACCATCACAATATTCTGTCCATTCCTGGAGCAGAAGGCGTTCAGCGCGCGCTTAAAGATGCAGGCTTGGCAGAGCCTGTTGTTGCTTTGAAGCCTTTTCCTGTGCTGGTCTCGGATGAGCTTCATATCGAAGGTGGTTACAACTTGCGGCCACTGCATCAGGAGTGGCCAGTTATGCAAGGAAGCACTGACGCCTTAGTGTGTTGGATCGCGCTGCACGATATCACGCATCAACATAACGCTTTGCACTTGATACCCGGTACTCATAAAAAAGGGATGCTGCCCTACGAACGGACGAAATGTGGCACGGGAATTGTTCCGGAGTATCTGCCCGATGTGGCACCCCAGCGGATGGAGATCAAGGCGGGTGACGCAGTCCTGTTTTCGTGTTTTTTAGCGCATGGCAGCAGTCCGACAGGCGGCGGCTTCAGGCAGGCTGTTACCATACGGTTCAATAATCTGGCAGCGCCCGATCTTGTCGAAAGAGGATTTCCTGATCCAAGCAGGATTGAAATTGAGAGACAACCGGAAAATATGCATAAACCCACCGGGATTTTACGGTCTTTCTAACTCTGTCATTAGGTTGGTACTCCCAATCCCTTAATAGTAGTCGCGTCCAAGTGTATGTTTGCCATAAGACCCCATGTCTCAGGTGGCGATATGCTCCGAGAAGGGGCGTGTCTGTATATTTGCGGTTGCTGGAACCCCCGACGCCTGTATGGTTCCAGAACTTTTGCTCACACAACGTATAGGCTGCCGCATGACCACCGCTTTTTCTGCCCCAAGCCGGCTGAAGGATACTCTGAGACAAGTGTTTGGTTTTTCGGCATTCAGAGGTGGGCAGCAGCATGTCGCGGACACCCTGATTGGGGGCCGTGACATTATGGCCATTATGCCGACGGGCGCGGGAAAAAGCTTGTGCTACCAAATTGCGGCACTGATGCGACCTGGTGTGACGATCGTTGTTTCGCCACTGCTGGCACTGATGGATGATCAGGTGGCGAGCCTGAAAGCTAATGGTGTAGCTGCAGAGACAATCAACAGCACCCAAAGCCGCGATGAAAAGATTGCTATTTGGAAGCGGTTGACGGCGGGTGAACTGAAGTTTCTTTATATATCACCCGAGCAACTGATGAATGCCCGCGTGTTTTCATCGCTAAAGAAGCAGCATGTCGCCATGTTTGTTGTTGATGAAGCCCACTGCGTATCGCAGTGGGGGCATGACTTTCGCCCGGAGTACCGGCAGTTGAATGCGCTGAAGCAAGCTTTTCCTGATATTCCCGTGGGGGCATTTACAGCGACTGCGGATGAGCGAACTCGCCAAGAGATTTTGGATAACCTGCTGGGTGGTGACGCCGCTGTGGTGGTGCAGGGTTTCGATCGGCCGAATATCCGGATCGACGTACAGCAAAAGAACAATGCAAATAAGCAACTTATTGACTTTGTAAAGGAATTCAACGGGCAGCAGGGCATTGTATATTGTTTGTCGCGTGTACGAGTTGAAGCAACGGCGAAGCTTTTGAACCAGAAAGGATACAAGGCGCTGCCCTACCACGCCGGGTTGCCGGCCGAAGTGCGGCAGGAGAATCAGGAGCTATTTTTAAGCCGTGCAGGCATCATAATGGTGGCGACAATTGCCTTCGGTATGGGAATTGATAAACCCGATGTGCGCTTTGTCATGCATATGGATTTGCCAAGCAGTATGGAGGCCTACTATCAGGAAATGGGCCGGGCGGGGCGTGACGGTGAACCTGCGCGTGCCTTGATGTTATATGGCTTCGACAATATTCGAGCTCGCCGTGACATGATCAACAAGTCGGTGGCGGGGGACGAAAAAAAGAGGTCCGAACTTCAGAAGCTGAATGCTTTGCTGGCGTTCTGCGAAGCTGCTACGTGCCGACGAAACGTGTTGTTGCGATATTTCGGTGATGAAGAGAAGCCCCCGTGCGGGTACTGCGATACTTGCCTTTTTCCGCCGGCGTCTTATGACGGTACGGATCAAGCCAAGTTGGCGCTTGGCGCAATAGACGCCACAGGACAGATGTTCGGCCGAACGTATATCATTGATCTGTTGACGGGGGCGGAAACCAAAAAAATATTAGCGTCTGGTCACAACGGTTTGGCTTGTTTTGCGACAGGAAGGCAACACTCTGCCGCGACGTGGCAAAATATTTTCCGGCAGATGCTCGCATCGGGCCTGATTGACGTTGACCCTGAGTATGGCTCTCTCAAGATCCGCCAATATGGCAGGGACATCATGAACAACACAGCTGCGGTTCAGTTCGTTGAGCAAAAAGTTCCGCGTGCCCGGCCCTTATCGAGCGTTCGTTCAGTTGCACAGATCGAGAACGCAGACCAACCGCTATTTGAATACCTTAAATCGACGCGCTTGAAACTCGCACGTGCAGAAAGTGTGCCTGCGTATGTGATTTTCAACGATGCAGTATTGATGGAGTTGGCGGCCAGGCAGCCGCGCAATGAAGAGGAATTATTGGCTATCAGTGGTGTAGGACCCAGAAAGGCAGAAAAATACGGTGCGGTATTTCTGCAAGCGTTAGCGAGTTTTGCTCGGTAACGCATCCCGCTAGAACGGGCTGGCAATTTTCAGTTTCATACAGATGTCACAAAGAACCTGCAAAACGGGTGCGCAACCTAATACACAAAGTCGTTTCTCATATGACAGCTTTACTTGGTGTGAATGATGGCCTTGCTTTTGAGCGTCTGAATCCGCAGGGGCAGGCATCCATCATGCTCGTGTGTGAGTATGCCTCCAATCGCCTGCCTGAACGCCTCGGATCCCTAGGGTTGATGCGTGACGTTTTGGATGGCACGGCAGCACGTGCTGCCGGAGCTGCTGAACTAACAGAACGTTTATCTGATCTTCTGGACGCGTCCGCTGTTTTGCAACGGTTTTCGCGTCTGGTGTATGATTGCAATCGTGCTCACGATGCTGCGGATGTAGTGCCCGAGCGTTGTCAGGGTCATATTATTCCGGGCAATCAAGGGCTCGACGACGTTGATCGGCTGATCCGCCGCGATGAGATATCAGAGCCTTTCCATGGCATGATTTCAGCTTGCCTGAACTCAGTCAGTCGGCGAAGCCCGCATGCCCTGCTGGTTAGTATTCGGTCTTTCGAGGCTCCTGCTGTTCCGGAAACCTCTCCGGAATTGAAGCTGGGGCATGGTGTAGATGTTCGGTTTGCCAGTCTCCTCTATGATACGTTTGTCCGTGACGGAACTTATAAGGTTATCCTTGATAGGCGGGATAGCCTCGCAGACGCGCAGTCCTATACTCTGTGCCGCCATGGCGGCGGCAGAAACGTTCTCACGGTGTCAATTTCCGTCCGGAACGATTTGTCGTGTTCTCCGCTGCAGCGTGACAAGTTAGCCCGCTATATTGCTTCCGTGTTGCGCCAAGCTCTGAGGGAGAAATCTTCCCCGCAGGTTGAAGGTATCGTCTGCTTCTGACAGACTGTCATCAGAAGGTTATGTGCGCGAATGCACATCACTATTTTCTGAGGACGGATTATATGCAGGACTGCATTCTCGCAATGGATCAGGGAACTACCTCAAGCCGAGCGATTGCATTCAATAGTGCGGGCGAGGTCGTCGCGCTGAAACAGGCGGAATTTACTCAGCACTATCCAGCCGACGGTTGGGTGGAGCATGATGCAGAGGAGATATGGTCCACGAGCCTAGAGACTGCGCGGGAGGCTCTTCAAGAGGCTGAAGGCAAAGGTTTTCGGGTGGTAGCGATTGGTATTACCAATCAGCGTGAAACCTCCATACTTTGGGAGCGGGAGAGTGGCAGGGCGCTTAACCGCGCAATCGTGTGGCAGGACCGCCGTACAGCACGTACCTGCCGAGACTTAAAGGCTGACGGGATTGAGGACGATGTTCAAAGCAAGACAGGCCTGTTGCTGGATCCCTATTTCTCCGCAACCAAGGTAGCGTGGATGCTTGACAATATAGACGGCGCGCGGCGAGCAGCTAGTGACGGCAAACTGGCATGGGGCACTGTAGACAGTTTTCTCATTATGAAACTGACTGGGGGGAAGGTACATGCAACGGATGCCACAAATGCCAGCCGAACCAGCCTTTTTAACATCCGAAACCAGACATGGGATGATGAACTTCTGCGGTTGTTTGACGTACCCTCATCTATCTTGCCTGAGGTTTTTGACTGCGCAGCGGAGTATGGCGAAACCGAGCCTGGCCTGTTTGGCCGAAGCATTCCAATTCTGGGCGTGGCGGGTGATCAGCAAGCCGCTGCGATAGGTCAATGCTGCTTCGAGGAAGGGGCGATCAAAAGTACATATGGGACAGGCTGCTTTGTATTGATGAATACGGGGAAAGATTTTATTCGTTCCCGAAACAGGCTCCTGACGACTGTAGCCTATCGCCTGTCCGGTGAGACTACCTACGCGCTTGAGGGGTCTATTTTTATCGCCGGTGCCGCGGTGCAGTGGCTCAGAGATGGGCTCCAGATTATTGAAAATGCGCAAGAGAGCGAACAACTGGCGATGTCGGTGGGTGATAGCGGCGGAGTGTTTATGGTGCCGGCTTTCACCGGGCTGGGTGCGCCGCACTGGGATCCGGAAGTGCGGGCGGCGCTTTTTGGTATGACACGTGGTACTGGCCGGGCGGAGATTGTGCGCGCAACGCTAGAGGCCGTATGCCATCAGACCTATGATCTGTTCACCGCTATGGCAGATGACGGTATCAAGCCCGCTGTGCTGCGCGTCGATGGTGGGATGGTTGCCAATGACTGGATGGTGCAAACCCTTTCGGATACTCTTGCTCTGAAAGTAGATCGGCCAATGGTAATGGAAACAACGGCATTGGGAGCAGCTTATCTTGCGGGCCTTCAGGCCGGGGTTTATGGTTCCTTGGATGAACTCAGTGCAAATTGGCGGGCCGATAAGCGCTTTGAGCCATCGGGGGACACCAATACTCGCCAACTCCGGCTTGAAAAGTGGCAACGGGCAGTGAAAGCGGCACAGGCGTTTTCAGCTTAAAGCACGGGATGTGCTTTCATCCATGTTTCTAGCTCAATTTGTTCTGCCGGTGAGAGGTCCAGGCCAAGCTTGCTTCGTCGCCAGAGAATGTCTTCTGCGCCGCGCGCCCATTCATGAGACATGAGATATGAAACTTCCCGTTCATAAAGGTCGGCCCCGAAATGGATGCCCATATCGTCAGCGTGGGCGGCGTTGCCTATGACTTGATCAATGTTTGTGCCGTAAGCCAAGCAGAGTCTGCGTAGTATCTTGGACGCCAGCCAGGGAAAGCGGTTTTGCATGGCACTGTAAAACGTTTCAAAGTCTTCATACTTGAGGTCTCCACCGGGGAGAATAGCCCCTTCGGTCCAAGTCTGGTGCCCGTGCGGGATATAGGGTGCCAGTTTTTCCAAGACATCTTCAGCCAGCCGACGATAGGTTGTTACCTTGCCACCGTATATGCTGAGAAAGGGCGGGCTATGGTGATCGGCCTCAAGATCAAGGACGTAGTCCCGAGTGAGTTTCGAGGCACTTTTCTCCCCGTCATCATAAAGCGGTCTCACACCGGAAAAACTCCATGCAACATCTGTTGGTAGAATTGGGTTTTTGAAATAGTCTGAAGCAAGCCTGCAGAGGTACTCCACCTCGTTCGCATCAATCTTCACTTTAGCCGGGTCGCCGGTGAAGGGAACGTCAGTTGTTCCGATCATAGTATATTTGTCACGATAGGGGATTGCAAAAACCACTCGGCCATCGCTGCCTTGAAATGTGTATGCGTTGGAGCCCTCATAAAGCTTACGGACGACAATGTGGCTGCCCTTAACAAGCCGCATGTTGGTCACCGTTCCGCTCATGACCGGGACATGCTCCTGTACTGCGTCTACCCAGGGGCCTGCTGCATTGATCAATGCACGCGCACGGACGGTGGCTCTTTGGCGGGACGGAGTCTCGTATTCGATCTGCCACATTTCACCGGCTTTTGAGGCATGAAGAAAGCGATGACCGGGTAAAATCTGAGCGCCCTTTTCTCTGGCATCTATTGCGTTGACGACGACAAGGCGGCTGTCATCCACCCAACAGTCCGAATATTCGAAACCTTTTTTAAATTCGTCTCGTAGCGGCGAACTGCTGTTGTTTGCGCCCAGCTTTACAGTTTTTGTGGCGGGAAGACGTTTGCGTCCCCCAATGTGGTCATATAGCCAAAGGCCGATACGCAGGATGAATGCTGGGCGAAGTCCACTATGATGAGGCAGGATGAAACGCATGGGATGAATGAGGTGCGGTGCCATGCCCATCAGAATTTCACGTTCCTGCAAGCTCTCTCGCACCAGGCCGAACTCGTAATTTTCCAAGTAACGAAGGCCGCCATGAATCAGCTTTGAACTTGCGCTTGATGTGGCGCTTGCAAGGTCGTTTTGTTCTACAAGGCATACACGGAGACCTCGGCCAGCGGCATCGCGAGCGATGCCTGCGCCATTGATGCCGCCTCCAATTACGAATATATCAAAATCGGTTATTTGCGGCTCTGGCATTCTAATCTTCCGTCTACAGGCATTGCGGTGGACCAACCATCTGGTCTTGTCAGCGAGACCACTCCGCGATAATGCGGCTCATCGCCCTCTTGAGGACCAGCGGGGGAAACAGCATACAGCGTGAGCGAGCTTGTTAATCTGTGTCCTTCTAATTCTTGCGAAAGCCACAGCCCGTTGTCCAGCTTGTTGTTCGCACGCCTCAGTGTCAAGTGCCGCAGCTTGTTATCGAGGGCTACGAATGCTTTCCGACGCCCAAGTATTTGAAAGAAAATGGGCTCGGTTGGGGTGTTGCGAGAGGTCAGGATAAGCGCGCACTGCCCTTTTGGGATCGATACAGGAACCGGGGAGAGGCGCTTTTGCATGGCCGCGCTTTCGATCACCGAATCTGGAGTACTGCAGGCAACCAAGCAAAGGAGCGCGCCTGCCAGAATTTCACGTTTCACCTAGACCTCCCTGCCCACATACACTCCGGCGCTGCTATCTCGTTTGATCCTGTCGTTGCCTAACCAAGAGCCTGATGCAAGCATAATATTGCAAAGAGCAGTGTAAGCGCGAGGTCATGCGCGCAATTTACTGAAATAACAATGGTATCAAGTCGAATTGACAGCGCTGTCTTTTGTCGCTAAAGACACTGGGCGCTGAAGGTCTTGCAGCAGCAGGGTGGGAAAAGAAATATCAGACGTCGGGCATGTTAATGAGCGCGGCGTGCGGGAAGGGGAAGCTATGACAAACACTGAGACTTGTGTTGTGGCCGATATTGGCGGCACCAACGGACGCTTTGGCGTAGCCCGGTTCCTTCCCGGGGAGCAAAAGCCGCGTATTGAACACGTCCGTGTTTTCGCATGTGCTGAACACCTCAGTATCAGCGATATGTTGGGCAAGTATCTGAATGAATTAAAGGGTGAACGCCCCAGATTGGCGCGGCTTGCCATCGCCGGACCGACTACTGCCCGCCACGGTCGGTTAACCAACATCAGTTGGCAGGCAGATGCAGCCTCTCTGGAGGTGGAGCATCATCTTGAAAATGTGACGTTACTCAACGATTTTGGTGCTCTTGCAGGCGGATGCCAGTTTCTTGAGGACGGTATTGATTACGTCTCGCTCAAAAAAGGGGTGGACATTGCTGCTGGCCCGATCTCGGTGATGGGGCCGGGTACAGGGTTCGGTGTTGCATTGCTGGTGCCAGTGGATGGCGAGTGGATCACGGTGCCGACCGAAGGCGGGAATATGGCCTTTGCCCCGACGACGCGGCTTGAGCATGACTTAACAGAGCATTTGCGTGCGGAGATGGGACACGTTTCCGTCGAAACATTCCTCTGTGGTGAGGGGATTGCCCGCATTCACCGCTTTCTGGTGGATTACGGCGGCGGCGGTGACCGTGGTTTAACTCCGTCGGAGATTACAAGACTTGCCGCAGAGGGCGGCGCGCCTTCATGTACACGGGCAGTTCAGCTCTTCCTATCGATTGTAGGCAGCTCAGCTGGCAATATCGCGCTTGCGCATGGGGCGACGGGTGGCGTGTATCTCGGCGGCGGTATTTTGCCAAAGATTATGGATATGGTACCATCTAGTGATCTATTGCGGCGGTTTGTGGCAAAAGGTCCGATGCAGCCGTACCTTGACCGTATTCCAGTGAAACTCATCACTGCAAAGTATGCAGCATTGATCGGGGCAGCTGTGCTGTAAACGCTAACGCATCACCGCTATATCTGAACAGTTCAATAGATTGCTTTTTGGGGTCAGTCCTCTTTTCTCTGGTCCCGCGATGTGCGGTGGTGGTTTTCATCAGGGCTTGTGCGCACTTCGGGCGCTACGGTTTATTTGCCAAGCTGGCAAGCAGGCCATAGAATGGCCCTCATTATCCGCTAATTCCTGATTGCGGTATCAGGCCCTAAGGTGGAGTTGAGCAACAGCGCTATTGAAGCATAGTGTCTCCATGCAAAATACTTTGGCTTATCGGTATAAGCACCGAATTCTGCCCGCTGATTTTAATCCGTGCTTGCGACATTAATTATTTAGCTTCTAATGTTAAACAAATTCAGATAAACGCTGCGCCCCGGCAGATACTGGCATGGCATTGGCTTTAGGTCCGGCGATTTGATGGGGCAGTGGAATGAAAAGTAAGCTGATAGTTGGTTGGCGCGAATGGGCTGGTTTACCGGATTTTGATATTCCCGAAATCAAGGCGAAAATTGATACAGGGGCGAAGACATCAGCGCTTCATGCGTTCCGCATAAAGAAAGTCATGCGGGATGGTTGTCCGTGGGCAGAGTTTTTTGTGCATCCGGTGCAGCGGCGTAAACGCCCCGAGATTAAATGCGCGGCTCCGATTGTTGATGAGCGAGAGGTCAGGAGCTCTAACGGTGTGGTCCAAACGAGGCTCGTCGTTTCAGCCAGGCTGGAGTTGGGCCCATTTTTACGAACGATTGAAATGACACTAACAAACCGGGACGAAATGGGTTTTCGTCTCTTGATTGGGCGACAGGCACTTGCCAAGCGGTATCTGGTAGATAGCAGCCTGTCCTATGGTCTTGGTGAACCCGGCGACCATATATGACAATAAGGATTATACCATGCGGATTGCGCTGCTGACACGTAACGCCAATTTATACTCCCACCAGCGCTTGATTGAGGCTGCTGAAACACGAGGGCATGAGATTGACCCCATAGATACGCTTAAGGTTTACATCAACATAGCGTCTCATCGGCCGGAAATGCGGTATCGAGGCGATATTCTTGAAGGTTACGATGCGGTCATTCCGAGGATTGGTGCCTCTATTACCTCTTTCGGTACTGCGGTATTGCGCCAGTTCGAAGTGCAGGGCGTATATCCTGTCAACGAGTCGGTCGCAATAACTCGCTCGCGCGATAAGTTGCGCAGTTTCCAACTCTTATCGCGTCGTGGCCTGGGGTTGCCTCTCACTGCGTTTGCGCACGGTACCAGTGAGGCGGATGACGTGATTGATATGGTCGGCGGTACGCCCGTCGTCATTAAATTGCTTGAGGGTACGCAGGGGGTAGGTGTGGTCCTTGCCGACACCAAAGACGCGGCCAGAAGCATGATACAGGCCTTTGGCAAGCTGAAAGCCAATATTCTGGTTCAAGAATATATTAAAGAGGCTAAAGCTCAGGATATCCGTTGCCTCGTGGTTGGTGGCAAGGTGATAGCTTCCATGATGCGCAAAGGTGCAGAAGGCGAGTTTCGTTCCAATCTGCACCGTGGAGGATCTTCCAATACGGTCAAAATAACACCGGAAGAACGTTCAACAGCGGTACGTGCTGCCCGAGTGATGGGGCTCAATGTTGCTGGTGTTGATATGCTGCGTTCCAATCATGGGCCGGTGATTATGGAAGTAAACTCTTCGCCGGGGCTCGAAGGTATTGAGAAGGCAACGAATATTGATGTTGCCGGTAAGATTATCGAGTTTATCGAAGCGAATGCCCGCCCGCATCGCACCAAGACCAAAGGGAAAGGCTAATACATGTCGCGGAGGGCCGCATTTGAGATTGCTGGACAAAAAGTTGAAGCAGGAAGCAGGGCGTCCCTTTCCTTGATCCTGCCGGGGCAGTCGCGCTACACACCTCTTTCCATGCCGCTTCACGTTATCCACGGAAGGAAAGGTGGCCCGACAATGTTTGTCAGCGCAGCTATTCATGGCGACGAAATCAATGGTATCGAAATCATTCGCCAGCTTTTGAAGCAAAAATCTCTTAACCGCTTGAGGGGTACGTTGTTATGTGTGCCCGTTGTCAATATGTATGGTTTTTTGCAACACACGCGCTACATGCCCGACCGGCGCGACCTGAACCGGGCGTTCCCGGGAACTGAACATGGTTCGCTAACATCCCGTGTCGCAAATGTTTTCCGAAAACAGATTATAGACCGTTCAGACTACGGTATTGATTTGCACACTGGTTCCAATCACCGGACCAACTTTCCCCACATTCGGGCGAATCTCGCAGATGCAGAGACGGCCAGCCTTGCTCGGGCCTTTAATACGGCGGTAACGGTGAACGCCAGTTTGCGCGATGGGTCGTTGCGTGGCTATGCGGTGGAAAAAAATGTTCCGGTGCTGTTGTATGAAGCTGGTGAGGCTCTGCGGTTCGACAAATTAGCCGTGAGAGCCGGGGTTCGGGGGATCCTGAATGTTCTTGGTCTGGTGGGTATGATCAAACGCGAGGTCAAGCGGCGCCCACATGTTAGCCTCGAAGCAGAGAGTTCGCACTGGGTGCGCGCCAACCGGTCAGGACTCATTCGTGACGCCATCAAGCTGGGTAGTCGTGTGAAGGCAGGCGACCGGCTGGCTTTATTGTCGGACCTTCTTGGCGATGAGCAATCCGAGGTCAAGGCGACCCAAGAAGGTGTGGTGATTGGTCGTACCAATTTGCCAATCGTCAATGAAGGAGACGCGCTTTTCCATGTCGCTGAATTTGATAATACAGAGAAGGCAGGCAAAACCGTTGCGAGTTTTCATGCCTCACTTGAGGGTCTGGGAGAAGGGGACTACATTGACACTTTGGCTGAGTAGGTGCGGCGTTTCGGGTCTTTCGCAAAGGCCGTGGCTGACGCAATAATGCCTAATTAGTTAAAAGTTGAATTAATTGTTTACAGATTCAACACCAACTTTGGGTATACTATTGTGAAACCAGAGAGAGACATTCAAATCGTGGTGCCGGAGTAACAGTGAGTATGGACCTCAAAACGCTGACGAATATGTTCCCTTCGCACAAGCTTGTCATGGATGAGCAGTTTGCGCAGGAAAATATCAGTGCTCTCAAAGTTAAAAGCGTGTTGCGTTGGGCCGATACAATTTTTGTGAACTGCGACTTTTCTGAAGCCCAGTTCCATTTACTTATTTTGTCGGGCGCGATTTTCTTTAAGTGTGATTTTTCAGGGGCCCGATTTACGGCATGTGACATAGAAAGCTGTGAATTTTTTACCTCTAATCTCACATGCACTAGCTTTGAGGGTTCCAGCGTATTGGATACGAGCTTCAGCGACTGTATTATAGGCGGCATGGCTGGACCGCAGGACTTTCAATCCTGCAGCTTCTACAATGTACGATATTCACGTCACATCCCTATCGTTTCAAATACACCATATTATTTCATTGCTACACCAACTCAGCCGTTATATGTGTTCTGTACCCCCAATGCTTGGCGGCTGCACGGCAAGGGAGTGCGCATGACTGTTGAGCCCAGTGAGGTGATCGGTCTTGAAGAACCTTATAAGTCTGCTGTGCGGTATGTGCTCGAGGTGGAGCAGGCCGTTGGACGTCACGCCGTTGCGGGGTTTCTTGCGCATAAGCCGTCGCCGGCTGCTGAAGAAACGACTGCAGCCGAAGCTCCCTGATAGTCTCATCCCGTCTATTCTGTTCTGATCATTCGCCGAGTTGTGGCAGGCTTCCGTAAACTTAGGCGCGCGCCCACTCCCCAACCCAAGGTTCACTTGCGTGCAGGAATTATTGACAGCGCTGTCACATTGAATATATGTTGATGCCGGGAAGTTTCAGCACGGAAATCCCGCGCGGATAGTTCGCTGTGGGGAGCTGGAAGAAAACAAGTTCAGGGGAGCTGGTGATGGGATCCGTCGACTGGGGCGTTCTTGCCGTTTATTTCATTATTATTTTTGGTGTGGCCATCTGGGCCGGGCGTCAGGAACGCAAAGGCGGGGAGTCAGAGGACTTCTTTCTGGCTGGTCGAAACGTGGGCTGGTTTGTAATCGGGGCTTCGCTTTTTGCATCCAATATCGGGTCTGAACACCTAATCGGCCTCGCAGGTACAGGGGCTGCTTCCGGTGTGCCTGTGGCACAATTTGAAATTATCGCGGGCCTTGTTCTGCTTTTGCTTGGATGGCTGTTCGTACCATTTTATGTCGCGTCGGGCGTGTTTACCATGCCAGAGTTTCTGGAGCGTCGCTATTCTCAGGGCTCCCGTACCTATCTGGCGATTATCTCGGTTGCAGGGTATATTCTGACGAAAATCTCCGTGACTGTCATGGCTGGTGGCCTCGTTTTTGAAACCCTGATGGGTATCGACTTCTGGACCGGAGCAACGATTGTCGTGGTCGCAACAGCGGTCTACACGGTTTGGGGTGGTCTGCGGGCTGTCCTTTATACGGATATGGTACAAATGTTCGTTTTGCTGGGTGGTGCCGTGGCGGTTACATGGTTCGGCTTGGAAGCTATTGGTGGTTGGGGTGAATTGCGGGCAAGTGTGGGAGAAGAAGCGTTCAGTTTGTGGCGGCCCATGACGGATCCCGAGTTTCCATGGACCGGCATCCTTTTTGGCGCGCCCATTCTGGGGATTTGGTACTGGTGTACCGACCAATATATTGTACAGCGGGTGTTGTCGGCGAAAAGTCAGGATGATGCGCGCAAAGGAACCATATTTGCCGCGTATCTCAAGCAATTGCCGATCTTCATTTTCGTGGTGCCAGGTATCATCGCCATGGCGCTGGCGAACAAGGGCGTCATTACGCTGGATCAGCCAGATCAGGCTTTGCCTGCGCTTATGGGCGCGCTTCTACCTGTTGGGGTCAAGGGGCTCGTCGTCGCAGGGCTTCTCGCCGCTCTGATGAGTTCGCTTTCAAGTGTCTTCAACAGCTGTTCCACGGTATTCACTATGGATATATATAAGCGCCTCAAACCAGAAACCAGCGATCATAACTTGAAACGGGTAGGGCAAGTGGCAACCATTATAATGGTTATTCTGGGCATGGCATGGATTCCGTTAATGGAGCTGATCTCCGACAAAATTTATACCTATATCCAGAGTGTCCAGGCTTATATTTCGCCTCCGATTGCAGCCGTTTTTCTGATCGGCATCCTTTGGAAGCGCGCGAACGCTACCGGCGCGCTAGCTTCGCTGATGACTGGTTTGGTCTTAGGCGTGACCCGTCTCGTGCTTGAGGCCAACAAAGGCAGCCTCGATGGCGTACTGCTCTCTTTGGCGACGATCAACTTTCTCCATGTAGCAATCTTTTTGTTCCTGATCTGTGTAGCCGTATTGGTGATAGTCAGTTTGATGACAGAGGAGCCGGATGAGGAAAAGGTAGCTGGGCTTACCATGTCTGCTCGCGGCGCGGCTGTCGTGGGAGCAACCCCGCAGTCCAAATGGGCCAGTATCGGCGTTCTGGTACTTATTGGTGGAATGTGGATTTATTTTTCCTGATGACCCGGTTATCACCAAGAGGGAATAATTAGGGCAAAGGGAACCACATGCGCTCTGTAACCATCGACGATGTGGCCAAAAAGGCTGGTGTTTCAATCAAAACGGTATCCCGGGTGGTCAACCGGGAGCCGAATGTGCGCGCTGCGACCAAAGAAAAAGTCGATGCAGCGATCAAGGAACTGAATTACCGGCCCAACCAGTCTGCGCGCGGACTTGCCGCTCGGCGCTCTTACATGATAGGCCTCTTGTATGACAATCCCAGCCCCAATTACCTGGCAAATTTGCAAGGCGGCGTCTTGGAGGCTTGCCACGAAAAGGGCTATGGCTTGGCTCTGAATCCAGTTTCCTTTCACGCCCCAGATTTGGTAGAAACGGTTGTCCGTTGGGTGCGCCAGTCTTTTATTGATGGTGTGGTTATTACCCCCCCCCTGACCGATAGCGCCGAGCTCCTTGAGGCTTTACAGACGGAAAATATCCCTGCAATCGTAATATCGTCTCTTGGTACAGGGAATGCCCCTGCAGCCCTTATTGATGAAGAAGCCGCCGCCTACGAGATGACGCGGCACCTGATCGCACAGGGGCATAACAAGATTGCATTCATCAAGGGACATCCGGATCACTATGCCAGTGGGCTAAGGGAAGAGGGGTACCGTCGAGCATTAAAGGACGAAAACCTTGAGGTGCCGGCAAGGTATATTGAGCAGGGTTTCTTCGATTTTGCCTCAGGCCAGAAGGCTGCGTCGAGTTTGTTGAATCTGGAGAATCGTCCAACAGCAATTTTTGCCTCCAACGACGATATGGCAACAGCTGCAATTTTTGAAGCTCACAGCCGCAAGCTTGAAGTGCCGGGAGATCTGGCCGTGGCAGGGTTCGATGATACACCGCTTTCTCGACAGATATGGCCTGGTCTTACCACAGTACGTCAGCCTATTCGTTTAATGGGGCATCAGGCCGCGGATCTTCTGATGGAGCGGCTCGGAAATGGCAAGGGGGCTGCCGAAAACCATAAAGTGCTGGATCGGTTTGATTTTGAACTTAAGTTACGCGGATCAACACTAAGGGCCGAGTGAGTGATGCGTCGTTTTCCCGTTGAGGCTTGGGTCCAGGGGCAGTGGTGGGATCCTTATGTTGTGAGCGAGCGCTCACAGTGGTTTCCTGAATGACCCGTGGCTACTGCGGTTACCGGTTCTCTGACAATTTCATGCGTAGTGTATTTCGTCTTATAAAGCCGGGTGAAACGATAGCCGTTCCCACGTGGAAGCGTCACTGTTATCTGGGCAAAACCAGATTGGTGCATGTTGCGCAATATTAGTGTGTAAATTTGCAAGAGGCGCCCAATGTTTTTCGATGGACAGGGAAGTTGATGTCATAGTTAGAACAGGTTAATGGACTACCAAGTATGGCAAACATGTTTGATGGTGCTACGGGATAGGTTAGTCTGAGTAATTCTGTTTTTCCAAGCTAGGGGCTCTTCCATGATTTATCCTGCCGTGGGTCTTATCAGCCGCTTTTCGGTGGTGCTGTTTTCCGTCTTTCTATTGGTCGCATGCGCCGACGAGAGGCAGAAGGAACAGGCTGAACCTGTTCGGGGCCTTAAGGTTTTTGTTGTGACTGAGACGGCGGATAATATGGTACGCCGTTATCCTAGTGTGATTGTTCCCGCTGACGAGAGCCGACTGTCCTTTGAAATTGCAGGCCAACTCACGGAAGTGACGCTTGAGGTGGGGCGAAAGGTCGACGCCGGTCAGGTGTTGCTGACACTTGACCCAACGACTCTTAGTTATGAGGCGCAGCAGGCGCAGGCCGCTCTCGAACAGGGTAGGGCAAGCCTGTCGAACGCACGGCAGGATTATGAGCGCAAGGCCGAACTTCTGAAGTCTGGCAATGTAACTCGGGCCGCCTTTGATGCCGCCGAGAGCAATCTGAAAAGTGCGCAGGCCCAAGTGGAGCAGTCGCGTCAGCAGCTTGCGATAGCGCATGAGCGTCTACAAAAATCCACGCTGAAGGCCCCCTTCGATGGCGTCATTTCCAGTGTCGACGTGAAGTCTTTTTCCAATGTTTCCCCAGGTGGTACCGTGCTCACACTTTATAGCCAGAGCGCATTTGAAGTAGAATTCAGCGTACCCGCTACGGTGATCAATGCCCTTGCAACCGGCGACAAAGCCAGGGTTGTTGTCACTGATCTTGAGGGGGTCAGCCTTCAGGGGCGTATCAAGGAACTTGGTTCACGAGCAGGTCAGGTCTCAGCCTTTCCTGCAGTGGTAATCCTTGAAGAGACCCATCCGGGTGTGAAGGCAGGCATGGCGGCAGAGGTTGCCCTTGATGTTGGCCTTTTGACTGGAGAAGAAGGCTTTTTGGTGCCGGTACGCTGCTTTGCGCTGGAGAAATCCGAAGCGTTACAGCGCGCAGAAAGCGTCCGTCACACTAATGGCGGCAATGCGCAGGTTTATGTTTTCGATGAAGCCACATCGACCGTCAATGCGCGAACTGTACGCACAGCTGGTGTCCGGGAGAACATGATCATCGTTACCGAAGGCTTAAAGGCGGGCGAGCTAATTGCCGCGGCGGGCGTTTCCTATCTGCACGACGGACAGAAGGTCCGGCGTTTGAAGCCAGCTGGTCATTAAGGGGGGGACGCGATGAATTTTCTCACGAGGCTTGGGCTTGGTCGTAGCCGTTTTACTCTTCTTCTTATGCTCGCACTCGTGATGAGCGGGTTCCTTCTGTACAAAGATTTCGCCAAGCGGGAAGCGCCGGAGATCACTATTCGTACGGCTATTGTCTCTGCGCTCTATCCCGGCATGCCACCCAAGCGAGTGGAGAACCTTGTCGCCGAAAAAGTCGAGCGCAAGATTCGCGAGATTGCCGAAGTTAAGGAAATTCGCACAATTTTGACCACTGGTCGTATGCGCAGCTATGTGGAACTCAAAGACAGTGTCGACGATCTTGAACCCGTCTGGCAATCTTTGCGGGATAAGATGTCTGACATCAGCCGGGAACTACCAGATGGTGCGATGGGGCCATTTGTAAACACCGACTTCGGCGAAGTTACTATAGCTAGCATCGCAATGACAGCCGAGGGGTTTTCCTACCGCGAAATGGAGGAAAGCGCCAAGGACATGCAGCGAATGCTTTATACAGTTGATGGCATCGCAAAGGTTGAGCTTTTCGGTGTGCAGGAGGAGCGCATCTGGCTTGAACTGGACGCTCGACGTTTCAAGGCAATTGGGGGGCAGCTCAATATTCTGATCGATGACCTTCAGAACCAGAATGTGGTGCTGCCCGCCGGAGAAATCAATGCGGAGGGAGCCTCGATTCTTTTGGAAGCGACGGGCGATTTCAAAAATGTGCGTGACATTGAAAACATGCTCACCCGTCCAGTCGGTAGTGACGATTTTGTGCGCCTGAAAGACCTCTTGAATGTGCGGCGCGGCTATGTTTCCCCTCCAGAAAGTCGTACCTATTATAACGGAAGGCCCGCTTTGGTGCTCGGTGTGCAAATGCAGCCTGGCTACGATATCGAAGATGTAGGTGAACGCCTGACGCAGGCAATGCATCAGTTCGAGTCAACACTGCCTATTGGTTATGAGCTGGATTATGCCACCTACCAACCGAGGGAAGTTTCCAAAACTGTTGCCGGTGCGATCGGAAACGTTGCCCAGACATTTATTGCGGTCTTGATAGTTGTGTTGTTGTTTCTGGGTTTGCGGTCAGGAATGGTGATTGCGTCTATCGTGCCGTTCGCGGTGATGTTTGCCCTGATCGGTATGAAAGTCCTGAACATCGCTCTTGAGCAGGTGTCAATTGCCGCCGTTATTATCTCTCTCGGCTTGTTGGTGGATAATGGTGTTGTGATTGTGGAGGATATTCTCAGTCGGGTGGATCGCGGGAGCAAAAGACGCACGGCTGCGCTGGCGGCTGGAAGTCAATACGCAGTACCGCTTTTGGTTTCCTCCCTCACAACCATTTTCGCCTTTACGCCGTTTTTCCTTATTGATGGTGCGGAAGGGGAATATTCCTTTTCTCTCGGGGCGGTACTGGCCCTGACCCTTATTGGGTCTTGGATTACCGCAATGTTTTTCCTGCCCCTCATTTGTGCGAGAGTGCTGCGCAAACGCACGGTAGATGCGGAGGGTGAAGAAACCGCGCACGATGACCATGTGCCCAAGTATGTGAGCAGGTACCAAAAAATTCTGGCGCCATGTCTACGCGGTGCCGCACTCGTTGTGATCGGTGCTTATGGACTTGTCGTTATAACGGGGCAGTTGTTCACCACCCTCCCGAAGGAAATGTTTCCACTGAGTGATCGCAACGAAGTTTTGATTTATCTCGATATGCCTAAGAGTGCCCATTTTGAGGCTACTGAGCGCGTTGCGCTTGAGGTGTCTGACTGGATATCGGATAAGCTCGTCAATCCGGAAGTTGACAACCATGTTATCTATATAGGCGAAGGTGGTCCGCGTTTTTATCTGAGTGTCAATCCGGTGGACCCATCACCATCCAAAGCTTTCGTCCTGGTGAATGCGACGTCCCCCGAGGCGGCCTCGGCCTTCAGTGAGCGTGCAAAACGATATTTCTTCGAACAGGTACCGGATGCGCGCTTTACGATCAAGCGTCTGGCGATGGGGGCGAGTGAGTCCGGGCAGGTGAAAATTGAAATCTCCGGCCCGGATCATGAACCTCTTTTGCTGGCCGGCCGTCAGGTTGAGCGCATCTTTGCCGATGTGCCCGGTATTGTACAAAATGAAAGCGACTGGGGCGAAAAGCTGGTCAAAATGGTGATCGAAGTCGATCAGGATAAAGCGCGTCGGCTCAATATGTCGTCGCAAACTCTCGCACAGAATTTGAATGCTTATTTTGATGGCTTTGAAGTATCTGATTTCCGTGACGATGACAGTACGATACCGATTGTCTTGCGCGCTCTTGAACGCGACCGGGACAGCTTGGAGGACTTACTAAATATTATTCTCCCTAGCGACGGAGATATGGTAGCGATGGAGCAGACAGCTGTGCTTCGGCCATCGCTCGAGTATTCGCAGATTTGGCGCAAAAACCAGCAGCCTACAATTACCGTGACGGCGAAAAGCACCTTTCTTACCGCAGCTGAATTGTACGACCGGGTGCGGCTGCAGATAAACCAGCTGGAACTTGATGATGCCTATGATGTGGTGGTGGCAGGTGAGCTGAAGGATTCGGCCGAAATATATGGTAAACTGGGAGCGGGCTTGCCGTTTGCCCTTCTGTTGATGATCATTGTGGTGATGTACCAGTTCAACAGCTATCGCAGAATTGCGATCATTTTCATGAGTGTACCTCTTATCATTGTTGGCGTACCGTTTGGACTTTTGATTACGGGACAACCAATGTCATTTTTTGCCATGCTCGGGCTGATCAGCCTCGCCGGCATAATCATTAATAACGCTATTGTACTCGTGGATCAGATTGATATTGAGCGGCAAGAATACAGGCTAATGGATGCTATCCTGCGAGCGAGTGGGCAACGCATGAGGCCCATTTTGCTCACGTCGATTACAACAGTTGTCGGTTTGATGCCGCTATACTTGTTTGGCGGCCCTCTGTGGGAACCACTTGCCGTCGTGATGATGTTCGGCCTCGCCGTCGCTTCGATACTGACGCTGCTTTTCGTTCCGGCCACATATATGCTGTTTTTCCGACAGCAAGATTAAGCTTGTACCGGGCATGCGTTTCGACGATCTATCGCCACATTCGCGTAATAAAATATGCTAAAATGGAGTGTATTGAGACACTTTATTAGGTGACATCGCTGTGAGTTCTGGTAAAACACGCGAAATTGACAGCGATGTCACCTGACATTCGTATAAATACCAACAAAAGGGACCATGCATGTTTGACCATCCAGGCCAGGGAAAAAGTGAAGCAAGGCGCCAACATTTGGCTGCTGCGTTTGATATCGCCGCCGGACTTATGGATGGCAAGCATGATCTGGATACATTGGCTCAGGACCTTGCGTCACGTGGGAAGAGGTGCCTTGACGCCCGCCTGGATGCGTTGTCTAATCAGTGGACTTCTATTTCCCGAAGTGAAAATGAAGAACGACTTGCCGCGTTGGTGCGGAGCTTCGCCGAGGACGGTGAAGGAGGCGTCATACCATTCTCGAATTTCAGCAGATTGCTTGAAGATGAGCTCGCGGGCTTGGTGATCACCGCTCATCCCACTTTCTCGCTTTCGGACAGTGCCTGGACTTATGCCCGGTCCTACCTTGGGGCCGTGTCTGGCGGCAAGGATGCTGTCGCCGCAGCGACAGCAAACCTTGAAGTTGATACAGTGCACCCGACGCGCTCGCCGACCCTGCATGAGGAACTTGAATACGCGCGTATAGCGGTTGGCAACATACGCCGCGCCATTCGTCGGTTCTATACTATCGTGTTTAAAGAAGCGGCTAAGTTATACCCGGATGACTATAAAACGTTACGCCCACGGTTGGCGACAGTCGCCAGTTGGGTAGGGTTTGACCTTGATGGTCGAACAGATATTGATTGGTCGCTTGGTCTATTGTTCAGGTATCGGTCAGCGCTCCATGGGCTTGGCGAGTGTCTTGCGCTGGCAAATACGACCGACTTTACCGGTGAAGCGGGCAACTGTTGGGCAACTATTCGCTCTGGTTTTGAGGATCTGCGCTCGTGTTTTGAGATGGGAGCGCGCACGCTGGAGGAACATCAAGCCACAGGCTCCAGTCTTGGGAAACTGAATCAGGTCGCGGTTGAGAACCGGTCCCGAAAGGAAGCAGCCGCGGCGCGTATCGGCGACGCTTTCGAAAAGTTGTTAACGCTCGACGTCCCGCATGAAAGCTGGTGTGCTGCAGCAACCCTTTATACCGAGTGGCGTTCCATCGGGCTGGGGCTGTCCCATATCCATTTCCGCCTTAACGCAGCGCAGCTTCACAATGCCATCGGCCCAGAAATACAGATGACAAAGTCTCCGGATCAGTCAGCGACCCGGCGCCATTTTCTTGCTGCTATCTCAGAAAAGTTAGATACTGTTGAGGCTAGGTCAGTGCATTACGGCACTCTCTCTCGTGAACAGACGACGGCGAAACGGGTGTTTATGACCGCGGCACAGTTCATGAAGCATTTTGACGCCGCAACGCGCATACGTATGCTAGTGGCAGAGTCGGATACCCCTTTCACGCTGTTGACGGCACTTTATTATGCCAAACTGTTCGGTGTCGAAGGTCACGTGGAAATCTCCCCCCTGTTTGAGACCGCTGTGGGGCTGGAGCGCGGTGATCGTGTCATTGCAGAGCTGTTGGATAACCCGCATTTTCTCGCTTACATCAAGAAGCAAGGCCGTTTCTGTTTACAGCTTGGTTTTTCCGACAGCGGGCGTTATATCGGCCAGCCCGCAGCGACATTGGCGATTGAGCGGTTCAAATTGCGGGTGATCCGTCTTTGGAAAGCACGTGGCCTTGGAGATGTGCAGCTTTTGTTTTTTGACACTCACGGTGAGAGCATCGGGCGTGGAGCCTATCCTGAAAGTCTAAAGAAGCGCTTTCTATATACTCAGCCGCCACGTGTACGTCAGTGGCTTGCGGAACTTGAGCAGCCAGAAAAACATGAAGTCAGCTTTCAGGGCGGGGAGGGGTTCCTGTGGTTTCTGGCAGAGGATACTGCGCTTGCGACCCTGACCGACTTTCTTGAGGTAAGGTTTGACAAGTACAGCGCCGATGATGACCCGTTTTACGATGAGAAAGGTTGGTCGCTTGATTTCTTCCTAACCCTCGTTGAGTATCAGAACCATCTGACTGACCATAAGGGCTACGTGCGCTTGATCGACGGGATCGGACGAAGCTTGTTGTATCCGACCGGGTCGCGCTCATTGCGTCGCCAGTCAGGTGGTGCAGTACACCAGCGCTTGGAACGTATCTCGCAAATTCGCGCTATCCCACATAATGCAGTGCTGCAACAGCTTGGTTATCTGGCCAACAGTTGCGCGGGGCTCGGCACCGCTATTGCGCGGTCTCCTGACCTTTTTGAAGCGTTGCATGCTAAATCGGACCGGCTGCAGATGGTTACTAATCTGGCGGTGAATGCGCTTGCGCGTTCTGACGTCGGTGTGATCGAATCCTATGCAAAAATCCTGAGCCCCGGCTACTGGCTTGACCGGTCTGACGAGACGCCTGCTACCGCTCGGCGCGAACAGTTGCGGCGGCTGTCAAAGTTGCTTGAGGACCTGTTTGAGGCAGATACCGTGGATGCATGTATCCGCAAGTTGCGCCGTGATGCCGGTACCCTGACAGATTGCATCTCAGAAGAGGCCATGGAAGCTGCTTTCGATGACGGTGCACCGGATGCGGAACTCTTTGAATTGCATCAAATCCGTATCGGGCTTATTCAGTATATATATCTCAAGGCGATGGAAATTCCGCGCTTCAGCACCCGGTTTGATTTTTCGCTTGAAGAGTTGTTGGTGGAACTGCTGCACCTTGAAGTCCCCGACACGATTACCCAGTTGCGTAAAATTTTTCCGGAAGCCCCTTTCGAAAGCAATGATGAGGTGTACGGCGAGGAAACCACTTATGAAGGCGGGGCATCCTCCGGGTATGTCGCCGCACATCGCGAGATTTTTGATAAGCTGGAATTAGCTTACGGTCTGGTGTTGGAAATCAGTGGCTTGATTGCGCTTAAGGCTGGCGCGTTTGGCTAACCGTATTTAGCGCGCTTCTGCATCGGTGGAGGTGCGCACGATCAACTCCGGAATAAACTCGTTTTTGCGTTCGCGATTGTTTTCAGACACAGCTTGCGGGCGCAAGTCGGCTATAAGCAGCATCATTGCCTGCCGGGCAATGTCCGCGATCGACTGAGCGGCCGTCGTGAGTGGTGGTTGTGCATGTTGGGAGAACGGACTGTTCTCAAAGCCAGCTATCGCCACATCTCCAGGTACATTGAGGCCCAGTGACTTGGCGGCGGCAAGTGCGCCAGCGGCAATCTCGTCATTGCAGCCAAAAATTGCACTTGGTTTTTTGCTTCCGGTCAGCAGAGATGTTGCACGTCGAAACCCACTGTCGAAGCTATATGAGCCTTTTAAAACCAAGTCTGTGTGTAATTTAATGCCGTTTTGCTCCAGCGCCATTCGGAAGCCCTCGAAGCGTTCGCCGCTGGAGTGGTGTTCCTCTTCTCCCAACAGGAAGGCAATGTTGCTGTGGCCTTTTTTTATTAGGTGATCGGCTACCGCGAAGGCCGCCGCTCGGTCATTGACATATACACAGGGCGAAGCCCCGGTTGGTATGCGGGACGCCGAAATAATTCGGACAAAATGAATGCCGCGATCATATAATGCATCGGTTATGCGATCATCTTCCGAGATAGGGGGGGCGATTACCAAACCCGCGAGGCGTGAATTACGCACGAGATCCGAAAGTTCCTCAACAATATCACCTGTCTTGGCGTCACAGGGGTGGATTTGCAGGCTATAACCGAGTTCGCGGCAGGCCCGTAACACGCCTTCCTGCACATCTACAACATAATAGGGATTTGGGTTGTCGTATACCAAACCAATTGCATAAGACTTGGTACCACGCAGGTTCCGTGCCGACATGTCGGGTTGGTATCTGAGTTCCTCTATTGCCTTCAGGACTTTCGTGCGCGTGGCATTCTTTACGGTGGGTTCGTTATTGATCACACGAGAAACTGTTTTAAGAGAGACTTCTGCGACTCTGGCGACGTCTTTGATGGTGGCCTTGCTCAAGTAATACCCCTGATCGCTGGACCGGAAGTGCGGTCGCTTAAATAAATCCGGCCCGGGCAGGCTCGCCCGATTCTCCCACGAAAACAACTTGCCACCTTTATGGCTTCTGGGGCTGGGCTAGTCAATGTTACGGTGTGGACCATTCGGTCAAGATCTTCCAAATGGCCTACTTTTCAAACACTTGCAATGATAACGATGTCATAAAAATGACAACGTAAACATTTTTTTTAAATTTTATTGGACAACGTTGTCATTTTTGAGCTTATTTAACTCGGCACTATGAGGCGTTTGCTTTGAACAGCAAGTCAGCTTTCTGTTCTACCTCTCTAGAGAGGGTGGATGTCGGATTAATCGAACTAAAAGACAAGGAGCAAACATGAAAGCTGCGTTTGATTACTTGTTAAAACTCCGGGGAGAGTATGTGTTTGAGTATCATTCTAGATATATCCGGCATAGACCCGAAGGGGGGCCGCAATGATTGAAACGGCACCTGTCGTTGCGGCGGATATTGGGGGAACTCACTCCCGACTTAGTCTCATCTCGCGTGCGGACCGTACCGCACGTCCGCTTGATATACGCAAATATCACAAATTTAGAAATGCCGATTATGGCAGCCTTGGCGAAATTCTGGATGAGTTTCTGGCCGGGGTTGATTGTCGAAATATCCGTGGCGCCGCGATCGCCAGCGCCGGATATTTTGTTGGTGATGACCTGATTGCCGCAAATCTGCCTTGGCGTGTGTCTCTCGCCGATATCCGCGCTCGATTGGGTTTGGATGCAATTTGCGGGATCAATGACTTCGTTGCGGTGGCATATGGCACGCTTTATCTAAACCCGGCTGATGTGGTTGCTCTTAACCACCGTGCTGTGCGACCTGAACAGGGCGCTATCGCAGTGCTTGGTCCGGGCACCGGACTTGGGGCATCTGTCCTTATGCAGGGAGCGACCGGACCGAGAGCGCTTAACACAGAAGCAGGACAGTCCGGCTTCTCCCCTGAAACAGATATCGAAGTTGAAATATTCAAACTGCTAAGGTCTCAGTACGGTTTTGTGCCAGTTGAAAAGCTACTATCCGGTCCTGGCCTTTTGAACATTTATAACGCGCTGGGCACCATCAATGGTCGCGTGGTCTCTCTTTCGTCGCCGGAAGAGATATCGGAAGCCGCGCTTGCAAACAGCGATAGCGCTGCAGTCGAGGCACTTTCTCTCTTTTGTGAAATGCTGGGTAGTGCGGTGGGTAACTTTGCGCTGTCTTATGGCGCGCGTGGCGGGATGTATCTTGCTGGAGGCATCCTGCCAAAAATTAGAAATTTTCTCATTGAGAGTGGGTTCATGGACCGCTTCACAGCGAAGGGCGACATGCGCCCTTTTCTGGAAGCCATTCCTGTCAACCTAATCGAGCACGGTCAGTTAGGCGTCATCGGCGCTGCTGGCTGGTACATGGATTCACTAAGCAGCAACTGAGGCACGGGGGTGTTCAGGGCTCTTGGATGAGTGGGTAACAAGTAAGGAGTTTATGGCTAGTGCCGTTATGGGAGTGGCATTGGCCCGATAAAGTGGGAACCAGGAGGAAAATATGCAAACGGGTAAAAAAATATTCTACCAGACTGTCAGCGTTTTGGCCATGTTGGGTAGTGCCAGCACAGCTTTTGCACAGGAGCAGGTAGCAGACGGCTCCGTGCAGGAGTTTGAAGAAATTGTCGTGACGGGGATAAGAGGGGCGTTGCGTAAAAGCCTCGATATGAAGCGCAACAATAACGCGATTGTTGATGCGGTCTCGTCTGAGGATATTGGTAAATTCCCTGACAAAAACGTCGCTGAATCATTGCAGCGCGTGCCGGGGGTGACCATCCAGCGTCAATTTGGCGAGGGTGCTGCGGTATCGATCCGGGGCGCCGGCAACGAACTGACGCTCACCACCCTGAACGGGCAGAATGTGGCCTCAACGGGCTGGTTCGTGCTTGAGCCAGCGAAGCGCAGCTTCAACTATGAACTGCTGCCATCTGAACTTGTTGGCAACATTGAAGTCTATAAAAGCTCACAGGCTGATCTCGCTGAAGGCGGTGTCGGTGGTACGGTTGTAATCAACACCCGCAAGCCGCTCGATATGGATTCGCTCAGCGTCTATGGTTCCGTTGAAGGCCAGCACCAGACAGACTCTGACAAGATTGATCCGCAGTTCTCGGGCCTTGTAAGCTGGAAGAACGAGAAGGAAAACTTTGGCCTGATGGTCTCCGGTGTATATCAGCGCCGTCACTTGCAGCGTCAGGGCAACGAAGCGTTCTGGGAATGGGGCGCAGGCCCTGTGGCATTTGAGCAGGATCGCCGTCGTTCTGCTATTACAGCGACAGCTCAATTCCGCCCGACAGAGAATCTTGATATCGTCGCCAACTACATGGACATGAAGATGCGCGCCGATAACACCAACTATGCGCTGTGGCTGACGCAAGGAAATACGTCCTGGTCGGGTGTCGATGTGCCTGATAACTGCCTGCAGAACGGCACACCGGTTTGCGGCCCGATCGGACTTGCGTATTATCAAGCGCGTCCGCGTGAAGCGACAATGAATTCCAGCGTTTATGATGTGACGGCGACCTATGCTGGTGACGGCTATCAGCTTGAACTGCAGGGCGGTCACACGACATCGACTGGCGGTACAGACTTTGAGATGGTGGTTGATGACGGTTCTGGCGGCGTGCCGGTACCGGGCGGCACCTATGATTTCACGAATGGTGAACAGACGTGGGACACAAACGGCTTCGATATTTCAAGTTATGATCCCGGCAGCCTGACCATGGGCACTGGGCCAAACTTCAACCGCACGCCAAAAACCGATCAGGAGACATACGCGCAGGCAGACCTTGAGTTTGATGTGGACTTTGGACTGGTGAAGTCAATCAAGACCGGCCTGAAATACGCGGATCATAATTCCACGAGCCGCCGCTTTGAGTATATCCAGGCCGCAGGCTTCAACCCAACTATTTCTACAGATGGATTGATCCTTGGCACCATGGACATTGGCGCGGGTGATTATCAGATGCTGCAGATTGACGCCGATGCACTGAAGGATTGGGCAAAGGCGAGCATCACCGGTGAAAACGAAGACCTTGGTGCCTACAGCGAGATCGACGAGATCAACATCTCGGCATATGCCATGGCTGCGTTTGAAGGTGATGGCTTCCGCGGTAACTTTGGTGTTCGTTACGCGCATACAGATGCGACCTCTACATACTATCTGGATGGTGCACAGACCGAGGCTGAAGCCAGCTATTCGGAAATTCTGCCAAGCTTCAACATTGCGATTGACCTGGCTGATGATGTGATCCTCCGTGGTTCGGCGGCGCGCACGATGGCACGGCCACAGTATGTGGATATGTATGTGAACCCGAACGTGACAGGTTCCAACGATGACCTGCCGAACAACCAGTTCTGGATTGTTGGCAACGTGGGTCTGAAGCCGTTTGTCGCCAACCAGTTTGATCTGGGTGTCGAATGGTACTTCGCTGAAGGCTCGCTCTTCTCCGTGGGTGTGTTCATGAAAGATGTGAAAAACTTCGTGAACTTCACGGAATATCATGCAAATGCAGGGCAAATTCCGTTTGACCTGCCAGCGGAAGAGGCCGCTAACGGCTGGACCGTGCAGGAAAAGATCAACGGCAAGGCTGCGACGATCAAAGGCTTTGAAGCCCAGTTCCAGCAGGACTTCCAAAATGGTTTTGGTGCGATCCTGAACTATACGTATACGGATACCTCAACCGATGCGGATACCTTTGTTGATGGTAACCCCTACTTGAGTGACAGCTCCAAACACTCTTACAATGTGACGGGCTATTATGAGGCTGAGAGGTTTCAGACACGGGTGTCCTACAACTGGCGGTCAAGCTATATGCTGCGCGAATCCGGTTCTTACGGCAACCGGCTGCATAAGCCATATGGCAGTCTGGATATGAGTGCATCTTACTTCATCACCGATCAGGTCTCCCTGAACCTTGATGTCGTGAACCTGCTTGAGGACCGCTCGAAGCAGTTTGGGAACAATGTGGAAGCAACACCCAATAGCGGTTTTACCGGAGGCTTCCCGCTATATGAGTTTGAGATGGCGCGGCGTGTGACGCTGGGGGTCAGCTTCAAGCTCTAGATGTAGGCCAAAGAAAAAGGGGAGATATACTCCCCTTTTCTCCTCAACCGGTATAAGTTGGCTGATCAATTTTAATTCCAATATGGGAGCGACCTGTGGCGCGTATTGTACCTTTGCATCCTGATCAGCACAGCAAACTGAAAGTCAAGGACGGGGCTGAGTTTCACCTCGTTGAAGGCGAGCATATTATTCCGCTTGTTGTGCATGAATTTGTGGCGGCTGCCACGGATATGCCTGTTGTTTTTGTAAAAAACACTGACACAGGTCAGTTTCAGGCAGTTGCCATGTTGGGCATCAAGCCCGGTGAAAACCTGTACACAAAAGACGGCAAGTGGCTTGGTATGTATGTACCGGCTATCCTTACCCAGTCTCCCTTTAGGCTGATGCCAAACAGTCATAATCAGGAGCAACTTATTCTTGCGGTTAATGAAGAAAGCACCCTTGCCGATGACGATGAGGGCGAACTGCTCTTTGGCGAAGACGGTCAACCGACTGAATATCTCAAAAAGCGCCAAAAAGGCGTTGAGACATATTTTGAGCATAGCCAGGTCACCCAAGGCTTTATGGCTTTGCTGGCCGAGATGGAGTTGCTTGTTGAGCGTACGCTCAACATTGATGTTGGTGAGGAAAAGATCAACTTGTCAGGCATCTATTTTGTCGATGAGGAAAAACTGGGTGCGTTGCCTGACGAGAAGTTTATGGATCTCAAGAGGCGGGGTTTTCTGCCAGTGATATACGCGCATCTTATCTCGCTCAACCAGATGCGCCGACTTGGCCAACTCAAGACCGAACGGGGTTAATGGAATTGAGGGCACGGGGTTGAAATGACGCAGGATGGCAGCGGGCAGAAAAACATCAAGCATGTTCTTGTCGTCGGTGGTGGCACCGCCGGCTGGTTGACCGCTTGCCATCTTGCCCGTTCCCTGAGGCCGGATACGCCGGACGGGGTGAAGGTCACCCTTATTGAAAGTGCCAATATTCCTACCATTGGTGTGGGTGAAGGCACGGTTCCGGCGATCCGTGCCTCGCTCGAGCATCTTGGCATTCGCGAGACAGACTTTGTGCGCGACTGTGATGTGACGTTCAAACAAAGCATCAAATTTGTAGATTGGCTTCACGCGCCGCGAGCGGGCGAAAGTCATGCCTACCACCATGTGTTTGACTACCCTGACCGACGCACACTGGACCCCACACCCTATTGGCTGATGGGGGAGGTGAGTAACACGTCCTTTGCGGATGCCGTGTCGGTGCAGGAGTATCTGTGTGAAGGTAACTTTGGCCCGAAGGTGATGACGCACACCGAATATGACGGGGCGGTCAATTACGCTTATCATCTGGATGCCGCCAAGTTCGCTGCCTTCCTGACCAAACATGCCACGGAAAGGCTGGGGGTCGCCCACAAGATCACTAACGTTACGGATGTGAAACTATCAAGGGATGGCGATATATCCGCAGTGATGACAGACAGCGAAGGCGCGCTGGAAGCCGATCTCTTTGTTGACTGCACCGGTTTTGCCTCGCTCCTGATTGAAAAGGCCATGGGGGTCGGTTTCATCTCCAAGGACGATGTGCTTTTTGTGGACCATGCGTTGGCCGCGCAGGTGCCGTACTTGAGCGAAAATGAGCCAATACCGTGCCATACCCTTGCGACGGCCAGAGAAGCCGGATGGATTTGGGATATCGGGCTGTCGGCCCGGCGCGGTACGGGCTATGTCTACAGCGCCCGGCACACGGAGCATGACCGAGCGGAAGAGGTTTTGCGAAACTACCTGCGCACGAGCGTCGGTGACATGGCAGACAAGCTTGATTGCCGTCGCATCCCCATGCGGATTGGCTACCGTGAAAAATACTGGGTCAAAAATTGTGTGGCAATCGGGCTTTCGCAGGGTTTTGTGGAACCGCTGGAAGCCACGGGCATCCTGATTTATGACGCAACTGCGCGTATGCTGGCGGACCAGTTCCCGGCGCACCGGCGGGCGATGGATACACTCGCCACCCGTTTCAATGCTCGCGTCCGCAATGCGTGGGACCGGGTGATCGATTTTATCAAGCTGCACTATTGCCTGTCACAGCGGGATGATAGCCAGTTCTGGCGGGATAACCGCGACAAGGCCAGTATTCCGGACAGCTTGCTTGAAAACCTCGCCGTCTGGCGTGACCAGCCACCCAGCAGCTATGACTTTGCGTCCAAACTCGATGTCTTCAACCTCGATAATTATCTCTATGTACTATACGGCATGGGGTTTGAGACCAACATGGCGCCGCTCAAATCACGTTATCAGGAGGGCGCGGCGTCGCAGGAATACTTCAGGCGCATGCGGTCCTATGCCGAGCATCTGGCATCAGGCCTGTTACCGCACCGCGAGCTTATCGCACGTATCAAACACTATGGGTTGCAGCGAGTTTAGGGGGCTTTATGGACACGCAGAAACCTAAATCACTGGTGATCGTGGGTGGGGGCTCTGCAGGCTGGATGACGGCGGCCTATCTTAACCGCCTGTTCAACCGCGAGCGGCAGAACTTTGACATCACGGTCATTGAAAGCCCGGATATCGGCATCATTGGCGTGGGGGAAGCAACGGTGCATAGTGTGCGCTTCTTCCTCGCTGCCATGGGGCTGGATGAAGAAGAACTGCTACGGGAAACGAATGGTACACTCAAGACCGGGATACTCTTCCGGAACTGGATGAAACCGCGCGGCGGCAAAACCCACGAATATTTCCACCCGTTTGAACAGCAGAAGCTTGGCCGGGGCATTGATATTTCAAGCGCCTGGATGGTCGCGGGCCGTGACGCGGTCGAGCGTTACGATGAAGGCGTGAGCCTGAGCGCCGCCCTCATCCGTGCGGGGCATGGGCCAAAGGGCCCCAATTCCCCTGCCTATCAGGGGGTGGTGCCCTACGGCTATCATATCGACGCCACCATGCTGGCGCGGTTCCTGCGGCGCAAGGCGGTTGAGGCGGGTGTGAAACATGTTGAGGCAACGATCACCGATGTCCAGGTTAAGGGCGACAATATCGCAGCGGTCATCGCGGGGAAGCAGCGTTTCGAGGGGGCTTTTTTCCTTGATTGCACCGGCTTCCGTGGGCTGTTGATCGACAAGCTGAAGGCGGACAACTGGAACTCGTTCACCGACGCATTGCCGTGCAACAAAGCCGTGGCAATCCAGCGGGAGTTGGCAGCGGACGAAGCCCCAAAACCCTATACGACGGCAACCGCGCTGTCGAACGGTTGGGCGTGGCAGATTGACCTCACGGGCCGGCAGGGCTCAGGCTACGTCTATGACGGTAACAGGCTGTCAAGTGAAGCGGCAGAGGCCGAGTTGCGAGATTTCCTTGGGCCGCACTCCCAGATACTGAAATGCACACATCTGAATATGAAGGTAGGGTGCCGGGAAGAATTCTGGGTTGGCAACTGCATTGCCACTGGCCTTGCGGGTGGCTTCATCGAACCGCTTGAATCCACCGGTCTACACCTTATTAATCTAGCGGCAGGGTTGATGGGCACACACTTGCTGGCGGATAGTCCCGCACGGGCCAGTCGCGACAGCTTCAACCGTCTGATGCGTGGCTTTTATCAGGATCTCAAGCAGTTCATCGTATTGCACTATTGCCTGACAGACCGGGACGATAGTGACTTCTGGCGCGCCGCGCCAGCAACGGTGAAAGAGGTGCCGTGGCTTGAAGCCCAGCTTGAGGTCTGGCGGCACAAGGTTTGTGAGTTTCATGACCTTGCGGGCAGCTTTTCGACTACGTTTTCAGACGAGAACTACCGCTACATCCTTTACGGCATGCAGCATTATCCGAAGCTGAATTTCTGCATGAGTGACGTGGCGGTAGAGGGGTTGTTTGCGGGGGTCAGGAATATGAGCAAACAGGCGCTGGCGGCGACAATGCCCCACGACGCCTATTTGCAGAAACTGCGAGTTTAGCACCCGCACGGTGCACCAGGATGGTTGCAGGCTCCGGGCATGACCTCCCACGGGAGCCTGTTTCCAGCCAATCAGTCGAATTTCGGCTGAACATTGGGGAACTGGGCGGTGTAGGACACTGCACCGCCCATTTTTTATACTGATAGTGAGTTAGGGGCCTTGGGCCGGGGGAAGACGATGAAAATGAAATTGCTGGTAACGGTCGCGGTGTCACTTGTGTTGTCGGGGTTCCTGATAGCCTGCCGCGAGGAGGGCACCGCACAAACTATACAGGCACCTGCAATTATCCCGGCGCCGGCGCAGCTTGAAACTCGCGAGGGCAGTTTTGAACTGACCGCCAATACCAGCATTGCGGTGCCCGCGGGTGACAAGGTGTTGGCCCGCACAGCAGCATATCTGGCTGACAAATTGCGCACTACGACAGGCCTGACCCTGACGGTTATTGAAGGGGGAGATAACCGCGCGGGCATCCGGTTTGCACGGGCGAGTGGCGCCATGGGAACTGGTGCCTACAATCTTGCGGTTGATGCCAAGGGGGGCATCGTTCAGGCTAGCACGGACGAAGGTTTTTTCTATGGTGCCATGTCGCTTTGGCAACTGGCTGACCCACAGGCGCACGGCACCTTCATGCCGTTCGTGGAGATCACGGACAGCCCACGGCTTGAATGGCGCGGCGCCATGCTGGATGTCAGCCGCCATTTCCGCAGCGTGGACTTTGTGAAAAACTTCATCGACTGGATGGCCGTTCACAAAATGAATGTGTTCCACTGGCACCTGACGGACGATCAGGGCTGGCGGATTGAGATTAAAAAATACCCCAAGCTGACAAGCATCGGTGCGTGGCGTGTGCCGGCAGGTGACGCACCGCAGGCGGACATAGACCCCGCCACAGGAGAGCCGCGTCTGTATGGTGGTTTTTATACGCAGGAACAGGTGAAGGACGTGGTGGCCTATGCCGCTGAGCGCTTCATCACCGTGATGCCGGAGATTGACTTGCCCGGCCACGCATCAGCAGCCGTGGCGGCCTACCCTGAATTCGGGACAGAGCCAGTGGAAGCTGTGGGTTCAGACTGGGGCATATACTATAGCACCTTCAACCTTGAACCAGCGACAATCACCTTCCTTGAAGATGTGATGGATGAAGTGCTTGCGTTGTTCCCCAGCACATTTGTGCATATCGGCGGGGATGAAGTTGCCACCAGGCAATGGGAAAACTCCGCGCGTATCAAAGAGCGCATGGAAGAACTGGGTATTGAGAATGTGCATGAAGTTCAGCCCTATTTCACCCGCCATTTTGCCAACTATCTGGCCGAGCGTGGCCGTCGTCTGATCGGCTGGGATGAAATCCTCGAAGGCGGCTCAATCGCCGACAGCGCAATCATGTCATGGCGCGGCATCAAGGGCGGGGTGGAAGCGGCGAAGGCGGGTCGTCAGGTTGTGATGGCACCAAGCCCGATTTATTATACCGATTACCGCCAGAGTTACCTGCCGGATGAACCTCCGGGGCGCGACCATGTGCAAACCCTTCAGGACATTTATGAGTTTGATCCATTTGAGGGTTTGTCAGACGAGGAAGCAAAGGCCGTGCTTGGGGCGCAGGTAACCGTCTTCACGGAGCATATGCGCACCGAAGAGCGTGTTGAAAAAATGGCGTTTCCGCGCGCGCTCGCGCTGGCGGAGCGTGTCTGGTCTCCCGAAGGCGCTAAACCGTTTGATGATTTTGCTCGCCGCCTGATGCCCCATATGGCGCGGTTGAAGGCTATCGGACTGCACCCTGCTGACAGCACCTATGCGGTGCGCTTTGATGTAAGCCCGGCAACGGGTGGCAAGCATACCGTTACACTTGATACCCAGTCAGGGCAGGGTATCATTCGGTATACGCTGGACGGAGGTGAGCCAAATGCGGCCAGCCCGGTCTACCAGGCACCGTTGGTGCTGGGGGACGATGCGGTGGTGCGTGCCGCCAGTTTCTATCAAGGCACAGCCTTGTCACACGTGCGTGAGCAGGAGCTGGACTGGTCCTCCCGCACTTTCCGTAACGAGGATGAACTGGCGCTGTGTTCCGCAGACCTTGCCATCAAGCTGGATGATGATTGGCCGCGAGATGGTGAACGCGCCAACTTCCTGATCGATATCGTCAAACCGTGCTGGGTCTATGAAGCACCGGATATGGCGGGGGTGACCGGGGTCCGGATCAGTGTTGGCAACCTGCCGTATAATTTTCAGATCGGGGATCTGATCAACAAGGTTGAACTGAAGGAGCCGCAAACCGAGGCAGGTGAAATTGTCGTCTTTAAGGATAGCTGTGATAGCGGTATGGAACTGGCGCGCTTGCCCTTGGAAGTGGCGAGCAAACACTACGGCGTGACGACACTTGAGGCCCCGCTGGAGGGTGCAGCAGAGGCGCAGGCGCTGTGCTTTCAGGTGGCGGCAAGCCACTATGAACCCTTGTGGGCGCTCGACTGGGTGCAGCTGGAACGGCGCTAACAAACCCACGATGAAGGGCGGGAAGCGGTCAGCTTTCTAATAAGGACGTAAACGCTAGATTGCAGACTTTAGCGCTTCGGTGCCTGTTCGCATTCCTTGCTATTGATATTGTTGGGCCTTGTTATGTTGAGTTCGAATAGTTAAGACTGACAGAAAGGTTCATTTAACAGAATGATAATTGGATAAACTGTTGAATTAAGGTATTTTTTATAGGGGCCTTAGATGTCAGGCCTCTCTGATTATAGTTAGAGAGCGAAACTTTAAAAGGGGTGCCGATGTATTCTCAGACTGACGGGACACAAAAATCACGTAATAAGTGGGGCATTTCGCCACCCGTGTTTTTCCCGGCGGCAATAGTTATTGGCCTTCTTGTCATCGCCACCATTTTGATGGGCGACAATGCGGCAACTTTTTTTGGCGCTGTTCAGGCTTGGATATCGAAAACCGCAGGATGGATTTACATGTTGGCGGTCACAGGTTTTCTTGTGTTCTGCCTATATTTAGGGTTCAGTCGGCATGGGCAAACCCGCTTGGGCCCTAACCATTCGCGCCCTGAATATAGTTTCATCTCCTGGTTTGCGATGTTGTTTTCCGCAGGTATCGGCATCGGGCTTCTGTTTTTTGGTGTCGCTGAACCGCTGATGCATTATCTGGCGCCACCAGATGCGGACCCGCGCACCATTGAGGCCGCGAAAGAGGCCATGCAGATTACCTTTTTCCACTGGGGCATCAATGCGTGGGCCGTATATGCGGTGGTGGGCTTGGCATTGGCTTATTTCAGTTTCCGCCACAGGTTGCCGCTTACAATTCGGTCAGCGCTTTATCCTCTGATTGGCGAGCGAATTTTTGGCCCGATTGGTCACGCGATCGATGTTTTGGCGGTCATCGGTACGCTTTTTGGTGTGGCTACGTCACTGGGGGTCGGTGTATCGCAGGTTAATGCAGGGTTGAATCATTTGTTTGATGTTCCGATCACTTCAACTGTACAAGTGATCCTGATCGCTACCATCACCACCTTCGCCACGATTTCAGTGGTGTCAGGCCTTGATGCGGGTATTAAACGCCTGTCTGAGTTGAATATGATTCTGGCGGTCCTCCTGTTATTGTTTGTTATTGTGCTTGGTCCAACTGTGCTGTTTTTCAATAGCTTTGTACAAAATTTGGGGCTGTATATAGGGACTGTCGTTGAACGTAGCTTCCGCTTGAATGCCTATACGGGCGATCATGAATGGATGGCAAGCTGGACGCTGTTCTACTGGGGATGGTGGATCAGTTGGTCTCCTTTCGTTGGAATTTTCATTGCTCGCATCTCACGCGGCCGCACGATCCGGGAATTTGTGTTTGGCGTGCTTCTGGTACCTTCAATTTTTACATTTATCTGGATGACTGCTTTTGGCAATGGCGCCCTGTCGTTTGAAATGGCCGGGGCGGGCCTGGCCGATGCTGTGGCGGCAAATATGCCTCTGGGTTTGTTTGCATTTTTTGAGCAGTTACCGCTCTCAAATATCGTATCCTTTATTGCAATTTTTCTGATCGTTACCTTTTTTGTTACATCTTCGGATTCAGGGTCGCTGGTCATTGACACCATCACGTCGGGTGGCCACATGAACCCACCTGTCTGGACCCGCGTGTTCTGGGCTGTGACCGAGGGCGTTGTCGCCGCGGTGCTAATGTTCACCGGAGGCTTGGGAGCATTACAAACTGCCACGATAGCCACCGCGCTCCCATTCACCCTGGTGATCGCTCTGGCCTGTATGGGGATGATGCGTGGGCTTCGGATGGAAGCGGCCAAGGCCATGGGCGCGCGTGTGGCACCTGATGTACAAATCGTTGGTGGCAGCGGCTCATGGAAGCAGCGCCTGGACGCGCTTTTAAGTTATCCAACACGTGCGGAAATGGATGCTTTTGTCATGGAAACCGTTAGACCCGCCCTTGAAAAGGTGGCGGTTGAAATGCGGGGCTGTGACCATGCTGCAGAAGTGGAATTATCCGAGGATGGGACCGAAATCCGTATCCTGCATGGCGATGAGATCGACTTTCTCTATTCGATTGAGGTTCGGCCATTGCTGCAGCCTGATTTTTCATACACGGGTAAGGGGACACAAAGTAAGCGTTTTTATTGGGCGGAAGTCCACCTGCTGGAAGGCAGTCAGCACTATGGTGTGTTTGGTTTTTCGCAGGATCAGTTGATCCACGACATCCTCAGTCAATATGACAAGCACGTTCACTTCCTGAACATTGTCCGGGCATAACGAAGCTTTCAGGTTTGAGGGCGTAATGCCGCATCGAATATTGCTGTTTATTGAGCAAGCGGTCCAAGTGCTTTTTTCAGCGGAGCCAGATGTTCATTAAACGGGCGCCATGGCTCCAGCCCTTTTTGATTAATTGGCTGGCGTACCTGTTCGGAGCTTGCCGTGCGAACCGATCGCTGTGTCTTGTGAAAGTTTAGACAGGCTTCTTCAAATGCGAGGCCGCAAAAATCAAGAATGCGCCGGACCTCCGTGTCCAGGTCCTCGACCACATCTTCATACCTAACGCGCAGTATCTTGCCTGGCAATGCCCGGTCCCAGTGGTCCATCAGTTTGACATAGTCCCGATAATAACGGCCCATTTCCTCCAGCCCGTATGTGAATTCCTGCCCTTCGGCAAACAGCTGTTTGAAGCCAGAAAAACAACAGGCCATAGCATCCCGTCGGGCGTCAATGATCTTGGCGTTAGGTAGAATCAGGTTGATCAAGCCGATATGGCGGAAGTTATTGGGCATTTTGTCGATGAAGAAGGGTGCGCCTTGGCGGTGGACACGGGTGTCAGTGAGATAAGCAGCGCCCATGGCTTCAAGCTGCTTGGCCTCCATTTGCCACAGGTTTTTCGGGTAACCGTCTTCCGCGCGGGTATGCCGTTGCGCCCGGAGCTTATGGGCGAGCGACAGAATGTTTGGCAACTCCATCGTACCGTCCACCTGGCTATGTGATGCCAGGATTTGTTCCAGCAGGGTAGAGCCTGCACGCGGCAGACCAACAATAAAAATAGGGTCTGGGGCCGGGTTGCCGTTGCCGCTGAACTTGTCGAATAGCTCGGCGGTACAAACTTCTGCCTGTACCGTCAGTTCTTCTTCCATTTGGTCGGCGCTATAGCGGCATTGAAGATGTTTTAGCTTGTTGCCGGTTTCATAGTGGCTGAAAGAACGCCCATAGTCCTCCCGGTCTTCAAACGCTTTGCCCAGTGCAAAATTCAGCTGGATACGGCTGTCGAGCGGCAATGCCGCAGACGAGGCCTGCGCCAGCATTGCATTCAGTTCCGGACCTTCGAAGCGGTATGTTTTCAGGTTTGCCAGTGCGTGATATGCATCGGTATGATCGGGTTGGGCTTTCACCGCCGCCAGATATGAGGCAATGGCTTCCTCCTGCCGGCCAATGGTTTTAAGGGCATGGCCTTGGGAGGTCAGCGTTGCAGCATCGGCAGGCAGGATTTTAAGAATCTTTTCAAAGGTTTTCAATGCGGTGTCATAGTCGCCGGCCTGTAGGCTCTCGATTGCGAAATGGCTCTGGAAGACAGGGTTTTCCGGCGCGCTCTCATACAGGGTTTTAGCCTGAGCCAGAGCATCCTCAAACTTTTGTCGCTTCCGTAGTACCGCGATATAGTCCAGCCGTACCTGAATGTTCGCAGGCTCAAAAGCCAGCGCGCTTTCCAATAAAAACTCGGCCTCTTCAAGCGCGCCGAAGCGTGTGCCAATGTCTGCCAGAAGGCGCATTCCTTCGGTATGTTTGGGGTTTCCCTTAAGAAAGGCCCGGCACAGTTTTTCCGCTTTGAGGAGCTTGTCTTCATAAATAAAATTGGTCACTGCTTGCAGCTTGCGCGGTAGTTTCGCGAGCCTTGTCGCTTGCGCAGCGGCCTGCTGGGCTGCTGCCATTTCACCAGCGTTTTGCAAGAGTTCGGCTTGGGCCTGCCAACTGGCAATCAGGGCGGGGTTTGCACGGCATGCCAGGCGGTAAGCTGTCAACGCCTTTTTGGATTGCCCAAGCGCCCTGAATACATGGCCTTCTTCCTGCAGTGCCCTGCCAAAATCAGGCGCAAGTTCCTTAAGCTGGTTTAGCGTTTCAAGCGTGCTGTCGGTGTCGCCTAAATAGCGTTCGCACACGGCCTTCATATAAAGCGCATCAAGGTCGACAGGATTGGCGTCAAGGGCTGTGGTCAGCATGGTGAGCGCATCACCAAACCGGCCATCATAAATCGCCGTCTGTACCTTTTTAAGCGCGGTGATGTGGGAGGTTTGCTGCATAGGCTTACCATAGGGCCTGTCGACCGGGTGGGGAAGAGAGAAGGCGCCCGATGTGGAGCGCCTTCAAGTGTTTTCTGATCTGTGGCCTAGTAGTCTACAGAGAAGCGGACACCGAATGTGCGTGGCCGGTTGGTTGAAATGCGCTCATGGTCGAACACCAGGTTATTGTTCAGTTGCGCACGTTCGTCTGTCAGGTTTTCACCGAACACTTCAAACATCCAGTTGTCCTTGCGAATCCCGAAGGAAAGACCAGCAAGCACATAACTATCCTGTTTGGCTCTGTTGATGAGTACAATGTCCGACCAAGAAGACGCAGAATAAGCGATGGAGGGTTGAATGAAAGCTTCCAGGTCTTCGGTGATGAACCACTCATAACGTGCACGCCAGTTTGTCTGGAAATTCGGCGCATATGAGAGTTCTTCGCCTGGGCCAGCTATCGCTACACTGGCGCCAACCAGCTCAGTGATCTCTGTATCCAGGAAGGAGAAGGCCCCGAAAACTGACAGGCCCGGCACACTTTGAGGGACCCAGGTCACATCGCCTTCAATTCCCTTGATCTCGGCATTCGCTGCATTGTCAGAGAAGAACAGGTTGGTCACTGTCGGGTCAAAAATCGTGGTCTGAAGGTCCTTGATGTCGACAAAGAAAGCGCTACCGTTGAAGCGGAGCGAATTATCCAGAAGGTCAAGTTTCCAGCCAAATTCATAGTTGACCACCTCGTCAGTACGCACCACAGCAGGAACAGCACCACCCCCGGCACCTGCTGGTCTGTTGGGTAGGCCCGGACGGAAGCCTTCGGAATAGGTGAAGTAGAACAGCGTGTTCTCATTCGGTGTCCAGGATACGTTACCTTTGAACACCCAGCCTTTGGCTTCTGCCCCCTTTGGCACGGGGACGCCGTTGATTACCTGAGTACCATCAAACTGGGTATCAAGATTGGTGCCGAAGTCGTTCACATCTTCCTGATAGAAAAGGTTATTGAAAGATGAATTGGCGCTGCCTTTCAGGCGTACGTCTACGTCATGCCAGCGGGCGCCACCTGTGATCGAAAGCGTGTCCGGAATAAGGTCGAAAGTTGCTTCCCCGAACAGGCCAACCTGTTTGTCGGTGCGGGTGATGTCGTTAAAGAAAATCACACCTTGTGGTCTTGGGGTCGGGTCGCTAACGCTTGAACCGGGTAGGGGACCATTTTGCGGGAACCCAACTTCACCCGGGCCATAGCCTTGCACGTTGATGGAGCCTGGATAGGTGAAATCGTTACGCTCAACCAGCTTCTGGTCGCTATAAAACCCACCGAATGTACCGCGTAGACGTTTTTCTGAAGGCGTATTGAAACGCAGTTCGTGGGTCCAAACTTTTGTTTCAGTTTCCGATGCCACATAAAGGTTCGGCGCTTGGCATGTGCCTGATGGCGCAGCATCGCCGGGATAGCTTACGGAAGCGTCACAGATATAATACGGCAGATACTGACCTACGAAAAGATAGTCGGTGTAGTCGACTGTCTGGTCGGTATCGCGGTTGAGGTAAGCCCCGGCATACACCATTTCAAGTGCACCCAACCGACCTTCTACTGTCAGCGCGGTGTTGTTGAAATCGTCCATGATCTCGTCCGGTGAGTAACGCTGTACGGACAGGTCATCCTCGTCATCAAGTTCAGGATCATAGAAGAAGACGCCCTCGCTATCGATGCGTTGGCGGGTGTGGCTCATGTTTACCGACCAGTCGCTGTTTGGATAGTAAACAGCGCTTACCCGCGCGCCAGTATAGGATGCATCGTTGAAATTTTCTTCGACCAATGCCTGATTGTTTGCTTCAAGGAAGGTAACGTCAGACAAGTCGGCTCCGGCCTGGAAACCGGGCGATGTCGGCACACCATTCGGGCGGTCTACTGACCCCGCAAAGCGGGCGCTTCGGGCAGCCGTTATTGTGCCGGGTACGTTGTCGATATAGCCGCCTTGGTTATCCACATAAAAGACGCCACGTACAGCGAACTTATCCTCTGCAATTGGGAAGTTGACCATTGCTTCGACCTTCTCACTCATCTCACCGCCTTTGGTGAAAGAGAGGCCGCCTGAAACCTTGGCCTGAAACTCAAGCGTATCAGGTTTGTTGGTGATCAACCGTATGGTACCCGCCTGAGAACTGGCCCCAAACAGAGTGCCCTGTGATCCGGGCAGCACTTCAATACGGTTCAGGTCGGCGGCGTATACGTCAAGGTTGCGGCCCACCTGCGTTACAGGCTGTTCGTCAAGATAGAGTGCAACATTTGGAGCTAGGCCCGCAACGCCAGCGGTTGTCAGGTTCGGAGTGGTGGAAGCCAGACCGCGGATGTAAATCGTGCCTTGGCCAGGTCCACTACCGCCTGCGGATACGCCGGGCAATTGGAGCAGGTAGTCGGTAAACACATCCACATCTGTTTGCTCAAGCGCGGTCATACCCATGGCCTGCACAGCAACAGGAATGTCCTGTGTGCTCTCGGCACGTTTTGTTGCGGTAACAACGACCTCTTCGATGCGGCCGCCTGCAGCACTTTCTGCGGAGGCAGATGTGATAGGCGCCAATATTGAGGCGGATGTTAAAAGGCTTAATTTCAGTGCCTTCCTAGCGTTCATGACAGAGCGTCTCCTATTTTTTTGTTTATGCACGCATAGGACCCAGCCCTAAGCCGTTGTCAGCACGGCTACGCAAATGCAAAGGATAATTATTAAATTTATTATTTGAGTACGAAGAAAGTTATAGGGATTTTCAAGCGGGCTGTCGATGAATGTAATTGATAAAAAATAAGTTTATCGGTCAAGGCGGCAAGCAGTGTTGCAAAAAATCAATAGAACACAAAGCATACTCTTGGAGATTGTAGCTTCACCTGCTCAAAGAGGGCCGATTTGCCTGTTTGGCGACGCATATGCCGAGCTTTCCAGACGTGCCGGCACCTCATGAGAATGCATCAAGCTCGTGACTTAGTGATTGTACTGCATTTTTTCAGGACTTATAGAGAGCGGAAGCTTGAAAGGATCCAACATGAGTGAACTCGCTCCCTGCCCGAAATGTAACTCGCCTTATACATATGAAGACCGGGACATGCTTGTGTGCCCGGAGTGTGCGCATGAATGGACGGCGACCGAAGAAGCCGCTGCGGCACAGGAGAAGGTTATTGCCGATGCGAACGGAAACCCACTCTCGGATGGAGACACCGTAACAGTGATCAAGGACCTGAAGGTCAAGGGTTCATCAAATGTGGTGAAGGTGGGTACCAAGGTGAAAAACATTCGCCTCGTAGACGGTGACCACGATATTGATTGCAAGATAGACGGGTTTGGCCAGATGAGCCTGAAGTCGGAATTTGTGAAAAAGATCTGACCGGTCAGTGGTCGGGAAGAAAAGCCGCGAACAATCTCGCGGCTTTTCTTTTGTTTGGTGCAGCTTATTTCCATGCGCGCAATTTGTGGCCTTTGACTGCATAAAACCAGATGAGCAGGTAGCATGGCAGGCACAGCCAGTAGGCGGGCTGCATGTCACCGAAGCTGGACGAGAGTGCGCCAAGTATGGGTGGCAATACGGCGCCACCCGCAATTCCCATGATCAGCAGCGCCGAGCCTTGCGGTGTGAACTTGCCAAGGCCGTCAAGCGCCAGCGGCCAAAGTGCAGGCCACACCAGCGCATGGGCAAGGCCCATTAGCGCCACGAACATCACCGCGTTGGGTACTGTGGGAATACCTGACCAGCCGATCAGGGCCAAGGACAGCGAATGGCTTTCAGTTGAAGCGAGAACCACGCCCATCACGCACAGAGTGCCTGCAATCGCTGAGCCGAGGAGGGCTTGCTGCTGGCTGATGATCTTCGGAATGCAGGTGACGCCGATGACATACCCGATGGTCATGCACACCATAGTGTAGCTGGTGAGTGTGGCAAAGTGGCTGACGCCCAGTTTTTTGCCAAACAGCCCGATACTGTCGCCGGCGATAACCTCAACGCCGACATAGGCGAATAGCGACAGGGCGCCGAGCACCACCTGAGGGAACTGAAAAATACTCTCTTTTTCTTTACCGGCAGCGATGGAAGGTTCGTCCTCGGGTTCAATGTGCGGCAGTGGCGAAAATCTTACAAGCGCGATCAGGAAGGCCAGCGCTCCCGCCATATAGAGGTACGGCATGATCAGTTTTTCCGACAGTGTCTGTAGCTCCGGTGCTGTGAGGGCTTCCAGCGCTTCAGGGGAGGTGTCGCCAAGGTCCGAGAAAATCAACGCGGCGAATACCATGGGCACAATAACGCCAGCCCCTTTGTTGATCAGCCCCATGACGCTGATGCGTGTCGCGGCGCTCTCTTTTGGACCCAGCAGTACCACATAGGGGTTGGACGCCGTTTGCAGGATGGTCAACCCGGTGCCTAGAACAAAAAGCCCGAACAGGAACATGGGATAACTGGCTGCGAGCGCTGCGGGGATGAACAGAAGGGCACCTGCGACCATGATCGCAAGACCAAGTGCCATGCCGTTCCGGTACCCGATCTTGCCCAGCACCAATGACATCGGAAACGCCATGATGAAATAGGCGAAATAGAAGGCGGTGGTGACAAAAAAGGCCTGAAACTCGTTCAGGTGGCAGATGATCTGCAAAAACGGAATAAGCGCCCCGTTCAGCCAGGTGACAAAACCAAAAATAAAGAACAGCAGTCCGATGATTGCCATCGGGATCATGGTGCCGTTTTTCTTATCCCCCTCGGGTAATGCTGCATCCATAACGTTATTCTCCTTTTCCCCGGTTCCCATGTTATTGCCCGCCATAGCGGGTGCCCCCAATCCAGACGTCCTGGACTTCGATATTGTCGTTCAAAAGCACAAGGTCGGCTCGCATGCCTGCACGCAGGCTGCCATAACGGTCAGCAATGCGCAGGAAGGTCGCCGGGGTTGCACTGGCCATTTTGGCCGCGCCCTCAATGGGGATGCCCAGCATCCTGTGTGCGTTGCGTACGGCGGATGCCATATCAAGGTCCGAGCCCGCAAGTGTGCCGTCAGACGCAGTACAGCGCCCGTCTGTGACGGTGATCTCCCGGCCCTGCAGCATGAAATTCTTTTCACTCGCCCCCACGCTTGGCATGGCGTCGGTCACAAGCATCAGGTGGTCGGCGCCTTTGGCATGCAGCGCCACGTTGAGGGCGGCTTTGTGCACATGAAAGCCGTCCACGATAATGCCCGCAAATGTGGTGCGGCTTTCAAGCGCGGCCCCCACAACGCCCGGAGCGCGGCTTTCGAGCCCGGACATGGCGTTATAAAGGTGGGTGAAACCCCTGACGCCGGCTTTGAGTGCCGCGCATGTTTGTTCGTAACTGGCGTTTGTGTGGCCGGTGGATAGAATGACGCCTGCGTCTGTCAGGCGGCGGATCATCTCTGGTGTGGTGGTCTCGGGCGCGATCGTGACGAGAGTGATGCCGTGCTTGAGTGAGGTCAGCAGCTTGAAAGCCTGCTCATCGATTGCACGGAACTTGCTTGCATCGTGCACGCCTTTTTTCGCGCTTGCGAGGAAGGGGCCTTCGATGTGAATGCCAAGTATCCCCGCTACACCTTCTTCGATCGCCTGTTCGGCCGCGCGCATGGCTTTGTCCACGACCGTGAGGTCATCGCTGATAAGCGTGGGCAGCAATCCGGTGGTTCCGTAGCGGCGATGCGCTTCAGCAATTTTCCCAATGCCTTCGGCTGTGGGGGCGTCATTAAACAGGACGCCGCCGCCGCCGTTGACCTGGACATCGATAAAGCCTGGCATGAGCATTTGCCCACCAAGCGGATATTTTTTCATGTCTTGCGGCAGATCTGTGGTTTTACGCAGTTCCTTGATGGTGTCACCCTCAAGGACCAACGCGATTTCGTCTGTCCAGCGCGGGCCAATGAAGGTTCGGGCTTCAGTCAATGCAAATGCCATCAGACCGTCTCCGTTACTTTGTTGAGGTGAGGTGGCTCATCCGGGTTGTAACCGCGCGCCAGTGCCAGCGCGTTTGCCATTTTGTAAAAACTTTGGATGAACAGGATCGGCTCAATCACTGGGTCGGCGTTTTTTACATACGGGAGGGCGGTTACACCAGCCGCTTTGAAACCGGCAGTCATAACTGTGGCGCCTCGCGCAGTGAAGTCTTTTACAAGGTCTTCAATGCTCTCACGGGTTGCGTCATTCTGGCTAAAAACAAGGACCGGAAAATCGGCATTCACGATGGCCATCGGGCCATGTTTGACTTCCGCAGCGGAATAGGCCTCTGCATGTAGTCCTGAGGTTTCCTTGAATTTCAGCGCTGCCTCAAGGGCTACGCCGAAACCCGCGCCGCGGCCGACCACAAAAAAGTTGCGGGCGTGTTCAAGGGCTAGGGTTGCGGCGCTCCAGTCCAGAAGCCAGGCTTCCTGCAGTTTGCCAGGCAGCGAGGCAGAGGCTGTTTTCAGCGTATCGCTTTCCGTCCATGCTGCAACCATCTGCAATATAGCGCTGAGAGACGCGATATAACTTTTAGTCGCTGCGACGCTTTTCTCCGGTCCGGCGTGCAGGGGGATGACTGTATCGGCGATTTTGGCCAGCGGTGATTCGGCCACATTCACGAGGGCAATGATATAAGCACCGCCAGCTCTGGCTGCTTCCGCAGTCCTTACAAGATCCGGACTTTTGCCGGACTGGGAAATGGCAATACACACTGTGCCCTCCAGCATCTGTTTCGCAGCATAGACGGAGCTGACAGACGGCGCGGCACTTGAAACGAGAAGGCCCAAATTTGTCTCAATGACATACTTTGCAAACATCGCGGCGTGATCAGAACTGCCGCGCGCACAGGTCACCACAGCACGGGGCTTGAGTTCGCGCAGCTTTTGGCCGAGATCGCGCAAGAGGGTTTCATTGCAGTCCAGTTGTCTGGCAACTACATGGCTGGCTTCCCTTGCTTCGCGGTACATTAAGGTGCTTTCAGCGGTGATGTTGGTATTGCCTGTCATGATACTTTCCTTACTCATGCATGTAGTTCGGCGACGAAGTCGTAAGCGTCGCCGCGATAGTATGACTGGGTGACCTCCACGGTTGTGCCGTTCGCGAGAAAACCTCTTCGTTCGATGAAAAGGCCGGGGTCTCCGTCCTGAACGCCCAGGCGTTTGGCCTGCTTTGGTGTGAAGGTCACGGCACGCAAGCGCTGCAGTGCGCGTACGGGTCGGTGTCCTGTGCCTTCGAGCGCTGTGTATAGCGATGTCTTGACCGTATCGAGGCCGGGTAAGGCGAAGGCCGGAATAATGGCCGTTTCAATCGCCATTGGCGTGTCGTCGGCATAACGGATGCGGGTGAATCTATACACCTTTGTGCCGGGGCCAAGGCCAAGATTCAGGCTTTCTTCCGGTGTGATAATGCCTTCTGCGCGGGTTACCCACTCACTGCGCGCGGACCAACCTCGGCCAGCCATGTCCTCCGAAAAGGACGAAAGGCGGGAGAAAGGCTTTTCTACACGTCCGGATATGAAGGTGCCAGCCCCTTGTTTGCGGTCCAGAAGGCCATTTTCCACAAGTCCGTCCAGCGCCTTTCGAACAGTGATGCGCGATACCTGCATGTCGGTTGCGATGTCCCGCTCTGGCGGCAGGGCGTCCCCTTTGGGCAAGGCTCCGCGCTCGATAGCCCGTTCTATAGCGCGTTCAAGTTGCTGATATTTAGGCAGCGAGCTGCTGCCGTCCAAGTTTCCGATGAGGTCTGAAAGTGCCATTGTTTATCTTCTTGGCTAGAGGAAGAAGACATCTTTATCACATATATAATACCAATTAAATACCAAAATAGAATGTTTTGTACTCGAAAATATAACGTAAGTAATTTATCATAGGTTTTGCAACGCTTTGGCTTATGCAGGCCATTGTGAAATTGACAGCGGTGTCAGTTAGGCGTAGTTTCCGGCGCGAGTAATATTTGGGAAGAATGTGATGCTAGATGTTTTCGATTTGGTCATCTTTGGTGGCAGTGGTGACCTCTCGCGCAAGAAGTTGCTGCCGGCGCTTTATGCGGGTTTTGTAGCAGGGCGTGTCGCGGCTGAAAGCCGGATTTATCTTACCTCTCGTTCCGGCCTCAAGGGCGACGTTTATGAGTGGCTTCAGGAGGTGTTTGCCGAATCACAGCCTGCTTGTCCGGTTGAAGAAGCGCAGTTGGAAACATTTGCCTCAATGGTTTCCGTTGTCCAGCTTGGCTTGTCAGAAGAGGGTGAAGACTGGATCAGTCTCAAAGAATCGCTCGACAGCAAAAACGAACGTCCCCTCGTGCATTTCCTTGCCATTCCGCCCGGCCTGTTTACCAGCACCTGTGAGTTGCTTGGTAAATATGAGTTGAATGGTGAACGCGCCCGTGTCGTGCTTGAAAAGCCGCTGGGGCATGATCTTGCCTCCGCGCAGGCGATCAATGCAGACGTGGGACGTGCATTTGAGGAAAACCAGACATTCCGTATCGATCACTATCTTGGCAAGGAAGCGGTTCAGAACCTGCTCGCTCTGCGTTTCTCGAACATCCTTTTCGAAGAACTGTGGAGCGGACGCACTATCGATCACATTCAGATCACCATTGCGGAAGATCTGGGTGTTGAGGGGCGCGCGGGTTTTTACGAGGGTACGGGTGCCATGCGTGACATGGTGCAGAACCACCTGTTGCAGCTTTTGTGTTTGGTGGCCATGGAGCCGCCCGCGCGCATGGATGCCGATAGCATCCGGGACGAAAAACTGAAAGTGCTCAAATCGTTGAAGCAACTGTCAGGGGCCGAGATCGACAGAGATGTGGTGCGGGCACAATATGCGTCGGGGGCCATGAACGGAGCTGCTGTTGGAAGTTATGCTGAAGACTTGAAGCTTGATCACCCGAGCAATACCGAGACTTTCGTTGCTCTCAAGGCGCATATAGAGAACTGGCGCTGGGCCGGCGTGCCATTTTACCTGCGAACGGGCAAGCGATTACCGGACCGTTTTGCCGAGATTGTCATACAGTTCAAGCAGGTCCCGCATTCACCGCACCCGGGTTGGGGTAACAACATCAAGCCGAACCGCTTTATCATTCGTCTGCAGCCGGAGGATCATCTGGCTCTGCGTATGATGGTTAAAAACCATTCCGCGAAAGCCGAGACGCTGAAAGAGGTTGAGATGAACCTTGATGTCACGGGTGACGACACCATTCGTCTTGGTCCTTATCTGCGCCTGATACTTGATGCCGTGAGGGGTGACCAAAGCCTCTTTGTCCACCGTGATGAGGTTGAGCATGCCTGGCGCTGGGTTGACCGCATTATTGAGCATTGGGATCAGTCAGGTGAGCCGCCAGAGACTTATCAATCTGGTACATGGGGGCCTTATGAAGCTCATGACCTGATGACACGAGACCGGCGCGAATGGTTCCATGAATCTAACAATAGAAAGGCTGCGCGTTGATCAACTGGCGCAAGTTTGAGGACCGGACACAGCTGGTTGATGCGCTTGAGGAAGATACTTCCGAGGCGCTTAGTCGTGCGATCCGAAAAAATGGCCGGGCGGCCTGGGCTGTTTCAGGTGGCTCTACGCCAAAGCCCCTTTTCGAGGCCATGGCACACGTGGCGTTGCCATGGGAAGATGTGCAGGTGGCGCTTGTGGATGAGCGCTGGGTGGATACGCATCATCCTCGCAGCAATGAGGCTTTCATGCGCGGTGCCCTGCAAACAGGCCTTGCAGCCGAAGCGCATTTTGTCGGTATGAAGACCAAGCACGATAGCCCGTGGGAAGCCGTCGCCGAGGTGAATAGGCGTTACAGCAGCCTTGCGCAACCTTTTGCCAGCGTGCTGCTTGGCATGGGCGCCGATGGCCATACGGCATCTTTTTTCCCGGATGCTGAAGGGTTGGAGGCCGCGCTGGATACGCGTAAAGATGCGCTTTGTGCAGCCGTGACCGCAAAAAAAAGCGAGGTAACGGGTGATGAGATCGACCGCATGAGCCTGAGTGCCTCCGCCATTGCAGCCTCCCCGCATGTTGCCCTGATGATCACAGGGGAAGAGAAAAAAACGGTCCTTGAACGGGCTATTGAAAAGGATACCCACCTGCCGGTTGCGCGGCTCGCGGAAGTAGCCAATATAACAGTTTATTGGGCGCCCTAAGTCCCCGGGCAGCCTCAACGTCTTGATGACGGGAGCGTACCATGACAAATGCAAAGCTGACCGAGATCACCGAACGTATTCGCGCGCGGTCGAACAAAAGCCGTGCGGAATATATGGCACGTATCGAGGCCATGCGCGGCTCAGGCCCGGCGCGGCCTCACCTGTCTTGCGGTAACCTTGCGCATGCCATTGCGGCTTGCTCGGAAGCCGAGAAGGCGAAGCTGATGCAGGAAGGCATGGTCAATATCGGTATTGTCAGCGCTTATAACGATATGCTCTCGGCACATCAGCCTTATCACGCCAAGCTTGATGAGGTTAAAGAGGCGGTGATCAAGGCAGGCGGTGTTGCCCAGATGGCGGGGGGGGTGCCGGCTATGTGTGATGGGGTGACCCAGGGTCAGCCGGGCATGGAAATGTCTTTGTTCAGCCGCGAGGTTATCGCCATGGCAACTGGCATCGCCATGAGCCATAACGTTTTTGATGGCGGGCTTCTGTTTGGGATATGCGACAAGATCGTACCGGGGCTGTTGATCGGTGCACTTGCTTTTGGCCATCTGCCATTTGTTTTTGTGCCGGCAGGACCAATGCCGACCGGTATTTCAAACTCTGAAAAGGCCAAGGTGCGCCAGCAGTTTGCCTCCGGTGAGGTGGGCCGGGACGCTCTGCTTCAAAGCGAAAGTCGCGCATATCATAGCCCCGGGACCTGCACATTTTATGGCACAGCCAATTCAAACCAGATGATGCTGGAAATGATGGGGCTGCAACTACCAGGTTCAAGTTTCTTCACACCCGAGAATGGTATCCGCGCAGCGCTGGACGCAGCTGCTGCGGACTGCATCGTTAAACTGTCAGAAGCAAAAAACGGTACAGGGCTTGCCGAGATGGTGACGGTTGAGGCGGTTGTGAACGGTGCTGTCGGCCTGCTGGCCACCGGAGGGTCCACCAACCATACGCTGCATATTGTTGCCATTGCGGCGGCGGCGGGCATCGAGATCACATGGCAGGATTTCGCAGAGCTTTCCGAGATTATTCCGTTGCTGGCGCGGGTATATCCCAACGGCACCGCCGATGTGAATGCTTTCCATGAGACCGGGGGGACGCCCTTTGTTATCAAGCAATTGCTGGCAGGAGGCTTATTGCATGAGGATGTGGAAACTATCGTTGGCCGCGGGCTCAAGCCGTTTGCCGAAATGCCTGCGCTGTCTGGGAACAAGCTTACATGGCAAGCTTCGCCGGAAGAGCCTTCTGACAGCATGATTTTGCGCAAGATAGATAATCCGTTCCAGTCAAATGGAGGTCTTGCGCTGTTGACAGGCGCGCTGGGCGAAGCGGTGATGAAGATCTCTGCCGTGAAACCTGAGCATCGTTTTGTCGAGGCGCCGGCGGTGGTCTTTGAAGATCAGGACGACCTGCTGAAGGCATACAAAGCCGGGCAGCTTGAACGTGATTTTGTTGCAGTTATTCGCTTTCAAGGGCCGCGCGCCAACGGCATGCCCGAGTTGCACAAGTTAACACCAAGTCTTGGTGTGCTTCAAGATAAGGGCTTCAAGGTCGCGCTGGTGACCGATGGGCGTATGTCGGGTGCCAGTGGCAAGGTGCCATCCGCGATTCATGTGACACCGGAGGCCGCGAACGGCGGGCCGATTGCTCGGGTGAAAGATGGCGACATGATTCGTGTCGACGCAGAGCGGGGCGAACTGGTGCTTTTGGTTGATGAAAAAGAATTTGCTGGCCGTGCGCCATCCAAAGGGCCTAATAATCCTGAAACATTTGGCCGTAATCTATTTGCAGGTATGCGGGCGCTGGTGGGCCCCGCGGGCAAGGGCGCATCTGTTTTCACCGAAAATGAGGGGTAGTAATGTCTGACGTTGTTGATGTTCTGAAAAGGTCACCGGTCATTCCGGTTCTGGCATTCCAAAGCGAGGAGGAGGCAGTGGCAGTATGCCGGGTGCTTTTCGACGAAGGTTTGAGTGTGCTTGAAATTACGTTGCGTCACGACAGTGCGCTTTCAGCCATTAATGCCGTGAAAGCTGACCTTCCTGCTGATGCTTGCGTGGGGGCTGGTACAGTTATCACACCGTATCTCGCGGAGGCTGCAATTGAGGCTGGGGCTGAATTTGGCGTAAGCCCCGGCCTGACCGCCAGTCTTGCGGAAGCCGTGACTAAGCTGAATTGGCCTTTCTTGCCCGGTGTAGCATCGCTTTCAGAAGCAATGCAAGCGCGTGAATGGGGGTTTAGGGCCCTTAAGTTTTTCCCTGCCAATATATCCGGGGGTACAGGGTTCCTCAAGGCGGTGAATAGTGTGCTGCCGGATCTCGTGTTTTGCCCTACCGGTGGTGTTTCAGTTGATACCGCGCCGGACTACAGGTCATTGCCGAACGTGGCGACTGTGGGCGGTTCCTGGATAACCCCTCGGGGTAAAGGCGGTGCGATTGATCTTGCGCTGGTGCGCGAGTTGGCCCGGACGGCAGTTGAAGCTGTTTAAAACCAACACGCTTGATTGCTTTTTGCCGCGCGGCACTGTTTGATAAGGCTTTGGTCAGGCGGGGGCATATAATGGGCGTTATACCGGTCACAATTCTTTATGCGGGCCTTTATGGTTTGCTCATGGCGTTCCTCTCCATCCGGGTGTCGTTTTCACGCGCCCGGCTTGATGTGGAGTTCGGCGACGCCGGACATGCTGATTTACAAACAAAAATACGCGTGTTTGGTAACTATACAGAATATATGCCGATGATGGTCGTCATGTTCCTTGTGTTGGAGCTTGCTCACACGCGAGCCGTTCTTTTACATGCCATTGGTTCTTCGCTTCTGTTCCTGAGAATTCTCCATGCGGTAAGCTTGAAAGCAGACGCGCGGCCTGTTGCGTGGCGTCGAATGGCGAGGTTTGTATCAGCTTTGGGTACGCTTTTGATTTTGATCGGTATGAGTTTACTGCTTGTGAAACCCTATATCCTTTAATAATTTGAACGATCGTTGAAATTTCTACGGATCTCCCCTTGACCGTCATGGCCAAAGGCCACTAGGCTCTGCGTCCAACTGGTGGAGGGGAGGCCATCTGTGAAAGCAATTCATCTAGCCTTTGCATTTTTACTGGCGATCGCCGGTATTACGGTCTTCATTCTCATGAGTGATCCCCCGATGGGCGCAAGCGGCGTAGCTCACGATGCCATTGCCGGCATGAAGCTTGGCGGTGACGGCGCCGCGCGTCTTGCAAGCATTGGCCGGGCACCTTTTTACTTCCAGCTTGGCGTGATCGGTTTTGCGGCGACCCTGCTCTATATGGGCATCGCGGAACATCGGCGTGACAAGGTGTTGAAAGCCGCCATTCTGTCAATGACGGCGATCGCCCTCTTTATCTGGTACATGCTGTATAGCGGTTATGAGGACTATCTTGCGACCGGAGAAACGGATGTCGTGTTTGGCTTTCCTGTTCCCACAAACTGGATGTTCTGGGGCATTTGGGGAAGCTTCGCGATTTTTGACCTGTTTTACGTGGTGGCATTCCGCCGTTATTTCCTGCCCAAAGAAGATGAGGCCGCGTTCAATGCCCTCGTTGCCGAGCTTAAGGCAGACGAGGAGCAAGCCTAATGGAAGAATATCGTCAGGCGATTATCCTCTCCTGTGTGGGGCTTTACATGGTGATGTGCATCTGGGTTGGCCTGTGGGCCATGCGGCGCACAAAATCGGCGGGTGACTTTTTTGTGGCTGGCCGTGGCCTTGGGCCCATTGTTGTCAGCCTTGCGGTGTTTTCGTCCACGCTGTCCGGCTTTGGCTTTGTGGGTGGGCCTGGGCTTGTATATGCAACCGGACTAAGTTCGATCTGGATGGCCGTGTGTTCGGCGTTGGGCTTTGCGACAGGCTTTTATCTGATCTCAAAACGGATCCGTATGGTGGCGGAGGTGCGGGATACCATGTCGCTACCGGATGTGGTGTTTGCCCGGTATGGCAGCAATACAGCGCGGCTTTTGACGGCGGGTACTATCCTTCTCGGCGTACTTGGGTATCTGGCGACACAAATTCTGGCCATGGCGCTGGTGTTGCAGTCCATCTTGTCCGCGACGGAAATGCTGGCCGATATCAGCCTGATTTCTTGTGTGTTGATTTCCTCCACGGTGCTGATTTTCTATTGTGTGACAGGCGGTATACTTGCCTCCGTCTATACGGATCTTGTGCAGGGGATTGTGATGATTGTCTCTGGTGCACTTGTGGTGATCACAGCGGCCAGCGTGTTCGATGGCGGTTTTACCGAGGTCAGCGCCATCCTGCTTGAGCGGGACGGTGAGGATATCATGCCGTTTGGCACGCTCGGTACCATGGCGTCGCTCAGTTGGTTTTTCCTTTTTGGTCTGGGTCTTGCCGGCCAGCCCCATGTGGCCACAAAAATGATGATGAACCGTAAGCTGAGCGATAACCGCATCATCATGCCGATGACTGTGCTGGGTTATGTTGTTGCCGCGATGCTGTGGATTTCGGTTGGTGTGGTGATGCGCGCGCTGGTGCTTGGCGATGTGGCCTTGCCTCTGGGCGCTCCAGATGAAGCTGCACCGGCGTTCCTGACAACGTATGCTCACCCGCTTTTGGCGGGCATTGTGTTCGCTGGGCTTTTCGCGGCAATCATGTCCACCGCCGACGGTTTCCTCAATATTGGTGCAGCGGCAATCATCCACGATATTCCAAAAGCCATCCGGGGCCGCTCGCTGGACAATGAGCTTTTCTGGGCACGCACCGCCACCATCGGACTTTCGGCGCTGTCGGCCGGTTTCGCGCTCTATAGCTACTATGGCAGCAATGCGCTGGTGGCGATCCTTGGTGCCTTTGGCTGGGGCACTTTTGCGGCGGCGCTTGTGCCGGTGGTGGTTATTGGCCTCAACTGGAAGCAGGCCAGCGCGCGGGCGGCCATCGTTGCCATTGCAGCCAGTTTGACCATTAACCTCGGCATTCAGTTGTTCGACGTTGCGGTACCATACGCGATCTCGCCGGGGTTCCTCGCTATGCTCTCGTCGCTCATTCTCTTTATCGGGGTGTCACTACTGGAAAAGCCGAAGCCGTTGCCAAAAGATATTGATCGGATCATGGATCTCTGACGTACAGTTTTACGAACATATACGTCGTATTTTTTGATCCAGAGGCTTTTTGTGAAACCGGTTATTATCCTGATGAACGGCGCTATTCGGCTGGATGACCATCCGGCTCTTGCCCGTGCACGCGACACTGGCGCCCCTGTCATTCCTGTTTTTATCCTTGATGATGCGTCCGCCGGAGCATGGCGACTGGGTGGTGCTCGCAGGTGGTGGCTTCTTAAGTCTTTGTCGTCGCTGCAAGCTTCCCTGCGGAAGGCGGGCAGTGGGCTGGTTCTGCGCTATGGTGACACCATAGAGTGCCTGAAAGCCTTGATTTCTGCGGCAGATGCGAGTGCTGTGCATATGACCCGGTCCTATGAGCCTGAGGCGCGAAAGGTGCAGGACGCTGTGCATGATTTGTGCAAAGATCTGGGCGTCTCGGCCCGGCGTTTTTCCGGCAATCTGCTGCTGGAGCCAGAGCAGATTCGCAACAAAACTGGCGGTATATACGAGGTTTTCTCACCCTTTTGGCGGCGTGCGCAGGAGCTGATTGATGATACAGCACCCGTAAGTGCACCTGTGCAGTTACGCGCGCCTGAGAATTGGCCTGTCAGCGATGACCTCAGCAAGCTTGAGCTGGAGCCAAAACCCGCCTATTGGGCTGAACCGATTGCTGCCTTCTGGACACCGGGTGAGGAGGCCGCGCGTGAACGCTTGAACGATTTTCTGAAGGGTGCGGTGCTTGGCTACAAGGACATGCGGGACTATCCCGCGACGGACGCAACCTCGCGCCTTTCCCCCTATCTGGCCAACGGTGAGATCAGCCCCCGGCGCATCTGGCATGAGACCATGATTGCGATAGGTGGCGATAAAGATATTGAGCGTGGCGGAAACTGGTTCCTGCGCGAGCTTGGCTGGCGCGAATTCAGCAGCCACCTGTTGTATCATTTTCCCCACATCCCGCAGCGCGCGCTCAAAAGCAAGTTCACCGCCTTCCCGTGGCGGGAGGGGCATGATGAAAAAGTCGCGGCATGGCAGAAGGGCATGACCGGGTTCCCCATCATCGATGCGGGTATGCGCCAACTTTGGCAGACTGGCTGGATGCACAACCGGGTGCGCATGATCGTGGCATCGTTTCTGGTCAAGGATATGCTGTGGCACTGGCGCACAGGCGAAGACTGGTTCTGGGATACGCTTGTGGACGCTGACCTCGCCAACAATGCGGCAAGCTGGCAGTGGGTCGCAGGTTGCGGCGCGGACGCTGCACCCTATTTCCGCATCTTCAACCCCATAACCCAGGGGGAGAAGTTTGACTCCAGGGGCGCCTATATCCGCGAATATGTGCCGGAGCTAGCAGAGCTGCCGGACGAATATATCCACAAGCCGTTTGAAGCCCCTGCGGGCGTGCTGAAAATGGCAGGTATCAAGCTTGGCGAGACCTACCCCAAACCCATTCTTGACCGTAAGGCCGCGCGGGAGCGCGCGCTTGCTGCGCTGGCGACCACGCGGCAGGACAGTTAGCCGATTTTCCCGGCATTGCGCAGGGCTGTGATAGCCTCATTGTCATATCCGAGGTCGGCCAGCAAGGCATCGGTGTCGGCGCCCCGCTTTGCCGGGCCTGCCGTGACCTCAGGTGCTGTGCGTGAGAAACGCGGTGCTGGTGCTGGCTGGTGCAGGCCGTCGATCTCGATGAAACTTTCTCTCGCTTCATTGTGCGGGTGCTTGTGCGCTTCCCAGAACGGCAGGATGGGGGCAAAGCAGGCATCGGTGCCTTCCAGCAGGGCGCACCATTCGTCTTGGTCGCGCGTCTTGAAGATGACTGTCAGCTCTTGCCTCAGGCCAGCCCATTCCACCGGGTTAAGGTGTTTCTGCATCCATGAGGCATCAAGGCCCGTCTTTTCAATGAACACCTGCATGAACTGCGGCTCAATTGCACCGAGGGAGACATATTTGCCGTCCTTGGTTACGAACGTGCCGTAAAAATGTGCACCGCCGTCCAGCAGGTTCACGCCGCGCATCGGTGCCCATCGTCCGTTCGCCAGCATGGAGTGGAAGATGGACATCAAAGCGCTTGAGCCTTCCACCATGCTGACATCAATAGCCTGCCCCTTGCCCGACGTGCGAGCCTCGAGGATGCCGCACACCAGCCCGAAGGCCAGCATCATGCCACCGCCGCCATAGTCGCCCACAAGGTTGAGAGGGGCGCTGGGGGCGCTGTTCCCCGGCCCCATGGCATGCAGCGCGCCCGAGAGGGAGATATAATTGATATCGTGCCCCGCGGTTTTGGCCAGTGGGCCGGTCTGGCCCCAGCCGGTCATGCGGCCATAAACCAGTTTTGGGTTGGCTTTCAGTGCCTCATCGGGGCCAAGGCCCAGTTTTTCCATCACACCGGGGCGGAAACCTTCAAACAGCGCGTCTGCGGTTTCACATAGCTTGAGAAGGGCGGTGCGCCCTTCATCAGACTTCAGGTCAAGTGCTATGGAGCGTTTGCCGCGCCGGTTAATATCAAGTTTCATCTCAAGGGGAGAGGGCGGGCCAGCGCGGTCAACCGCGATGACTTCCGCACCCATATCTGCCAGCATCATGCCTGCGAACGGGCCGGGGCCGATACCAACGATTTCAATAATGCGAATTCCCTGTAACGGCCCCATATGTCCCCCCTTGATGCTTGCCTCCGCTTATTTTGGCGCCATGCGCGCGGCGGCATCCATGCGGATCGTCTCACCGTTGAGATAGGCGTTTTCAACGATGTGACCAGCAAGTTTTGCATATTCGTGTGGTTTGCCCAGTCGCTTGGGGAAAACAACCTGCTGTTTGAGGCTGTCGACTGCGGCTTCGGGCAGGCCATCAAACAGTGGTGTATGAATAAAGCCCGGTGCGATGGTCATCACCCGCACGCCCTGACGGGAAAATTCACGCGCTGTCGGCAGCGTCAGCGCAGCGATGCCACCTTTGGACGCCGCGTAGGCGGCCTGGCCTATCTGGCCTTCAAACGCCGCAACGGATGCGGTGTTGATGATGACGCCGCGTTCGCCGTCTTCGTTCGGCTCATTGGTCTGCATGGCTTCGGCCGCCTGCGCCAATACGTTATAGCTACCGATCAGGTTAATGGAGACCACCTTTTTGAAGTGGTCCAGCGGATAGCGGTTCCCCTCGCGGTCCAGCACTTTTTGTGGTGTACCGATACCTGCACAGTTCACCGCGATATCAACGCTGCCATATGTGTCCTTGGCCACAGCGATAGCGTTTGCCACAGCAGCTTCGTCCGTCACGTTGGTGTTGACATAAGTGACCTTGCCCTTCAGCGCGGCCTCAACGGCGGCGCCGGCTTCGTCATTGAGATCAAGAATGACGACGTTGGCGCCAAGGCTTGCGAAATGCTCAACAGTTGCCCGGCCAAGGCCCGATGCGCCGCCGGTTACAAGTGCGGTTTTACCTTTAATATCCATTAAAATGCTCCAGATCGGTTATGTTGCGGCGCAGCATAGGGGAGCGCAGGGGCATGATCAAGCGTCACCGTGCCGCATTTGGCAGGGTGGCGGATTTCAGCAGCATATCATACAAACGTGATGACGTTTTTGTGTGCATTCGCCTTGGTATTTAGGTCTCGGGGCTTATATTCGTATGCGAAAACTTGGTCCCCCAGGTAAAGCTATTTGAGTGAGATCGGACACTTTATGGAATTTGATTACGACCTTTTTGTCATCGGTGCGGGCTCTGGCGGTGTACGCGCCAGTCGCATTGCAGCAGGCTTCGGCGCCCGGGTGGCTGTGGCGGAAGAGTTTCGCGTTGGCGGCACCTGCGTTATCCGTGGTTGCGTGCCGAAGAAGTTGCTGGTCTATGCGTCACATTTTGCTGAAGATTTTGAGATGGCAAAAGGGTTCGGCTGGACCGTGGGCGAGACCAGTTTTGACTGGAAGACCCTTATAAGCCGCAAGGATGCGGAGATTGACCGCCTGAACGGCCTTTACATTAAAACCCTTGAGGGGGCGGGGGTCGAGATCATCAATGGCCGCGCGGTTGTGACAGGCCCGAACTCGGTATCTTTAGGTGGCCGCGAGATCACCGCGAAGACCATTTTGGTCGCGACCGGCGGTTGGCCACACATGCCGGACGTGCCAGGCATCGAGCATGCCATTACTTCGAACGAGGCCTTTCATCTTGATGAACAGCCAAAGCGCATAGTGGTTGTCGGCGGAGGTTACATCGCGGTGGAGTTTGCCGGTATCTTTCGCGGCATGGGGTCCGACGTGACCCTGCTTTACCGTGGCGAACAGATCATGCGCGGTTTTGACGACGACTTGCGGGACCGCCTGACTATAGAGATGCAGCGCAAGGGAATTGATGTGCGTACCGGCACCAATGTGACCGGGATTGAGAAGCTGGACACTGGTGTTCACCTGACCTTGACCGATGGCAGTACCATGGAAGCCGATGCGGTAATGTACGCCACCGGCCGGGTGCCAAACACCAGCGGGCTCGGGCTTGAGGCTGCAGAGGTCGAGCTTGGGAAAGGCGGTGCCGTGAAAGTGGATGCATTCGGCAAAACCAATGTTGACAGTATCTATGCGGTGGGTGACGTGACGGACAGGGTGCAGTTGACGCCGGTGGCGATCAAGGAAGGACACGCCTTTGCACTGACGGTTTTTGGGGGTACGCCCACGTCGCCTGCGCACGACGCCATCCCAACGGCGGTGTTCTCCCAGCCGCCGATTGGTACAGTGGGCCTTTCGGAATCCGATGCCAAAGAGAAGTACGGCGATATTGACGTGTATACATCTGACTTCAGGCCGATGAAGCATACTTTGGGTGGTTCGGACGAGCGCGCTTTCACCAAAATGATCGTTGACAAAAGCACTGGCAAAGTGGTTGGTGCCCACATGATTGGTGTGGACGCGGCCGAGATTATTCAGGGCATCGGTATCGCCGTGAAGGCGGGGCTGACCAAGGCCCAGTTTGATGCCACAGTTGCGGTGCACCCTTCCAGTGCGGAAGAGTTTGTGCTGATGCGGACGCCGCGAGACAATTAAGATAGGTTATTTGAGGCTTTAATAGAATAAAATTCTCAAAATAGCCGTGATACATGTGTTCGATAGAAAAAATTCTTCGTGTTTTTGCTTGAAGGCAGCTATTAAAAGCGCACATGTGACAAAGAGCATTGACAGTGGGCGCTGTTAGGGGTTGCCTGCGCACTTTAAGGATATGGAATCAGATGGCTTCTGACGTACAGGTTCTGGAATCGGCAGTTGTCCGCTTCGCGGGCGACAGCGGCGACGGCATGCAGCTTACCGGCAGCCAGTTTACCACTTCAACGGCGCTGTCCGGTAGTGATCTTGCCACCTTCCCGGACTTTCCGGCAGAAATTCGCGCACCTGCGGGCACCACCTTTGGCGTCTCCGCCTTCCAAATCAACTTTGGTGCAAAGTCGATCAAGACAGTGGGTGACCGCCCTGATGTGCTGGTGGCAATGAACCCGGCGGCGCTGAAGGTGAACATTAAAAACCTTCGTCATGGTGGCTTGCTGGTGGTTGATACTGGCGCCTTCTCCAAGCGGAACCTGCAAAAAGCGGGCTATGATGTTGACCCGCTGTCGACACATGAGCTTGAAGCTTACCAGCTTGTTGAGCTTGATATCTCCAAAATGACCCTTGAGGCGGTGAAAGAGTTTGGCCTTGGTAACAAGGAAGCCTTGCGCTGTAAGAATATGTGGACGTTGGGGCTCATGCTCTGGATGTTCAGCCGCAAGCGTGAGCCTGTTATCGCGTGGCTGGAGAAAAAATTTGCTAAACTCCCTGACATCGCCGGCGCGAACGTTGCCGCGCTGAATGCCGGTCATGCGTTTGGTGAGACGGCAGAGCTGTCGGTGCATTTCAAGCGTTATCAGATTGGCGCGACTCACAGCGTGCCGGGTATCTATAAAACTGTGACGGGTAGCCAGGCGCTGTCTTGGGGTATTGCGGCCGGCGGCGAGCTTGCGGGCTTGCCGATTGTGCTGGGGTCTTACCCTATCACCCCGGCGTCGCCCATTTTGCACACGCTTTCAAACATGAAAGAGCTGGGGGTTGTGACCTTCCAGGCGGAAGACGAGATTGCAGCCATTTGCGCGGCCATCGGCGCGGCTTACGGCGGGGCACTGGGTGTAACCAGTTCGTCAGGCCCGGGGATTGCGCTCAAGGGTGAAGCGCTGGGCCTTGCCATCTCGACCGAATTGCCGGTGGTTGTGATCAACAGCCAGCGGGGTGGCCCGTCCACTGGCCTGCCGACAAAAACCGAACAGTCCGACCTTTATCAGGCCATTTATGGCCGCAACGGCGATGCGCCGATGCCGGTGATTGCGACACGCAGCCCGGGTGACTGTTTTGAAGCAGCGATCGAAGCTTGCCGGATCGCTGTCAAATATATGACGCCGGTGATGCTGTTGACGGACGGGTTTATCGCCAACGCGGCAGAACCTTGGAAGCTGCCGGACCTTGACAGTATCGAGCCCTTCAAGGTGACATTTGCTGAAGCGCCGGAAGAGGGGGCAGAGTTTAACCCGCTCAAGCGGGACGAGGTAACGCTGGCGCGTCACTGGCCAAAACCGGGTGTGGCGGGCACCGAGCACCGTATCGGTGGTATCGAGAAAAGCTTTGATACCGGCCATATCTCCTATGATCCGGAAAATCACCAGAAGATGACCGACACCCGCATGGGTAAAGTCGACGGTATTGCGGGCGATATTCCGGCGCAGGATGTCGATCAGGGTGAAGACAGCGGCACACTGGCGGTTGTTGGCTGGGGTTCAACCTATGGCCCAATCTCCGAAGCGGTAAAAGCCGCGCGGGAAGACGGCCTTAATGTTTCGCACATTCATATTCGGTATCTTAACCCATTCCCGGCTAACCTTGGTGCATTGCTCAGCAGCTTTGACAAGGTTATCGTGCCGGAGATGAACACCGGGCAGCTCAAGACCGTACTTCGGGACAAGTTCCTGGTAGACGCCAAGCCGCTCAACAAAGTTTCAGGCCAGCCGTTCACAATCCAGGAGATTCTGGATGTGATCCGCGCTGAAGCCAGCAGTTAAGGGAGATGGTGCGATGAATGAACTGAGCGCCCCCAAGGCCAATCTGACCATCAAGGATTTTACCAGTGACCAGGAAGTGCGCTGGTGCCCTGGCTGTGGTGACTATGCCATCCTTAAATGCATGCAGCGCACGTTGCCTGAGATGGGGGTCACCCGCGAAAATACAGTTTTTGTATCTGGCATCGGCTGCTCCAGCCGCTTCCCCTACTACATGAACACCTATGGTTTCCACACCATCCATGGCCGTGCGCCTGCGGTGGCAACGGGCCTGAAGCTTGCGAACCCTGAACTGGATGTCTGGGTTGTCACCGGTGATGGGGACGGCTTGTCAATCGGTGGTAATCACCTGATGCATGCGCTTCGGCGCGATGTGGACCTGAATATCCTGTTGTTCAACAACAAGATTTATGGCCTGACCAAAGGACAGTATTCGCCGACGTCGGACATGGGCACACGCTCGCCGTCCACGCCGCAGGGCTCGGTTGACCCGGCACTGAACCCGATCAGCTTTGCCCTTGGCTCTGGTGCGCATTTTGTAGCGCGCACGGTGGATACCGCACAAAAGCATATGCCGGGTGTTTTCAAGCGTGCGCATGCTTTCAAAGGCGCGTCCTTTGTGGAGATTTTGCAGAACTGTATTGTCTATAACGATTCTGCCTGGAAGGGCATTACCGAGAAAAACGTCGCCGCTGACAAGCAACTGCTGATCGAACACGGTGAAAAAATGCTGTTTGGTGCTGAAGGTAACAAAGGCATTCGCTTCAACGCGCAGAAGTTTGCCCTTGAGGTAGTGGTCATTGGTGAAGACGGTGTCACGGAAGATGATATCCTTGTTCATGACGAGACCAATATGCAACTGGCGCGTATGCTGGGTGAGCTTGGTGGCCAGCCGGATGAACCGATGGTTATGGGCGTGCTCTACGCGCATCAGGCGGATCATAGCTATACAGACGCTGTGCTGGGGCAGGTGAATGAGCGCAAGGGCAAAACCACCCTTAAAGACATTATGTACGGTGGCCAGACGTGGGAAGTAAGTGAGACTATCACGTCCTGACGCTTGTGCGGCATAACAAGATGAAGCCCGGCTCCTACGCCGGGCTTTTTTTTCGGTCACATCCCGACAGCTTCGATTTTGATATCGTCGGGGAAGGGACGACCCTTTCCGGTCTCAACATACTCTTTGAGACTT